>DASPMO010000001.1:0-13390 GCA_035627015.1 Thermoanaerobaculia bacterium
GAACCATGGCGACGGCGAGCGCCACCCCCCGGCGCATCCCGCTGAACACACTTCGCATAAGCCCTCCTTGTCCGGTCTGGCCGGCTGTGATGAGAGGGCGCCCTCGCCTGACGGTGTGCGGGCGTACGGCGGTTTCTTTGCGCGTTTACGAAGGGGGGATGAAGACGAGCGCGGCGTCGCGCTCGGCTCGGGCGATAAAGCGGCGGACGGAGTCGATGAGGGCGGGGGTCAGGCTCCTGGCCGCGGCGGCCTGGCGCAGGTAGGCGGCGGCATCCAGCACGGCCGCTGACTGGCCCGCATCCCGGAAATGCCGCAGCGCCTGCGTCAGAAGCCGCGGGATCTCCTTCACCTGTCCGGTGGCGAGCAGGCCTTGCACGAGATCGAGCGTGATCTTCGCTGCATCGTCGGACATGCGCAGACGCAACGCGTCGACGCGGGCGGCGACGAGGCGGCGTGTGCCCTCCGCGGCATTGCCGGCCAGCACGGCGAGGCGACCGAGACTCCAGCTCGTGCGGACGACCTCGGTCGGAAGATCGAGCTGTTGAAACATGGCCAGTGCCTGGATCAGACGGACACTCGCCTGGTCGAGCTGCCCGAGCTCGAGCTCACAGATTCCAACGTCGTACTGCACTCTCGCCACTACCGGATCTCGATCCTCGAGGTGCGCGGCAAGCACATCGGCGAAGGCGCTTCGAGCAGCCTCATAACGCCCTTCGCAGAAATGAATACCGCCAATCACGAATTGCGCTTGCGCCCAGCGTGCGGTCTCCCCGCACCGCTCGAATACCGCCGCCGCCCGGAGGGCACAGCGCATGGCCTCGTCCTGCCGCTCCGCCTTCATCAGGACGGTGGCGCGGACGTGGTCGACGATGGCCAGATGCAGATCGGGCGTGAGCACGCGACGGAACGAGCGCTCCGCGCGGTCGAGCGCGGCCAGCGCCGCATCAAACTCGCCCAGGTAGCGGCACGCGTTCGCGCGCTCCTTGTAGGCGACCCCTCGCAGGTGCTCGACGCCGCTGGCGGGATACAGATCGTCCGGGAGAGCCTCGGCCACGGCGATCGCCGCATCGGCGAGATTGCGCGCATGAAGCGGGTCGCGCTCGCAGGCGTCGTGCGCGGCCCGGTTCAGAAAGCGGACCACTCCCCCCGTGCGAAAACGCCGCTTGCGCACGTTCAGGATCGCCCAGAGGAAGCGGTAGGGAGACGCGGCCAGGCGGCCGAGCAGCCGCTCCGCCTCCGCGTCTTCGCGGCGCAGACGGTCGTCCAGATCCTGCAGCGGCGAAGATCGCCGCGCCGTCTCGATCTCGTCGACGACGACCCACGTCTCCGCATGAGCGAGCATCTCCTCGAAAGCCCGGCTCTCCCCGACGCGGCGCGCGCAATCGGCACAGGTCTCCGCATGCTCCGACCGTTGCGGCGGCAGGTCCGCACCGTTGACCAGAGCCTCGACTTCCTCGTCCGTCAGATGCATCGCGTCAAGGTCTCGAACACGGCACGCGCACGCTTGCGGCAGATGTGCAGCAGATAATTCACGTTTCCCGGGGTGGTCTCCAGGCTGGCGGCAATGGTTGGCGTCGACTCACCATCGACGTAATAGCGGCGCAGTGCCTCCCGGCAGCGCAGGCCGATGCGGGCGAGCGCCCGGGCGATGTCGAGGCGTGTGGCAACCTTCTCGAGGGTTCGCTCGTCCACGAGGGTCTCCTCTCCCTCGACCAGCTCGGTGTCCCGATCGCGCTGTCTCCAGTACTGGCGCGAGGCGTTACAGATCCCGCCGACCAGGTACGGCCGCACGGAAGTCACGCGTGTCGGGTCGGTGAGATACGTGGCGAACACGTCGTGAACGAGCGAGTCGACGTCCGCGGCAGGTACATTGAAGCGCCGCATCGCCAGATGCCGCAGGAGCGGCGCGTATTGAAGGTAGAGGTGATGGAACGACGAGCCACCGCCGTCCGCAGGTGGGGGCGTGCCCAGCCTTGACGGCTCCTTCCGCGGCGTGAGGTCCGGCGAGACTCCTTCCATTCCGTCAGGAGGGATGGTACTCCACCTTTCCCGCTGCCCTATTTGAAGTAACCGGTGACGTCGATGAGGTAGTGCACCGCCGCGCCGGCATTGCGCACGGTGAGCTGTCCGTCGGCGGAGAGCGGGACGATGGCCTGGTTCGCGCGGGTGCCGCAGCCCGCAAGCGGTGCGACATGCGATGACTCGCGCAATTCGTGCGGCCGCACGGGTGGGTGGGCGGGATCAGTCAGGGCTTCACTCGCAGAGATTCAACCCACTTGTTCGGCCGTCCATCGAAATGATCACGAAGGCGGTCCTCTGCATGCTCCGGTTCCCAGACAGCAGCCCGTTCCAACTGTTCGCACTCTTCAGCGCTGGTCGGATACTCGGTTTGCGATCGATACAGTGTCAACTCCCCGGAGATCGGGTCCTGTTTAAAAAACGTAGGCTCACGTTTCAAGGAGTCTTCTAAGGGAATGTGTCCCAGAACCCTCCATCGACCGCTGGTAATGGCGTGATTCATCACCCATATTCGCCACAGGATGGGGTGGGCCAGAATTTCGGGAAGGCCGGGGATCTCCCCATTTCGGGTTCGGAGATCGTAAAACGCCAGTAGCGGCTCTTCCAACACACGACCGAAAGCCAGGCTGCCATCGCCCAGATCAATTGCTACGACGTCTCCTTCCCTTCTCCTTTGGCGTTTCATGGAATCAGCTCTCGACACTCCCGAACCGACACTACCACTCTCTCATTGATTTGTACCGGCGCCCCCTCGCTCACAGCAGACGTTTGATCGTCGAATCGCGAGGAGCGCTGCTCTCTCGATCACCCGCCGCCCGCCCGGGGTGGCGGCGCGGGACGCCGCCACGACAGCCGGCGGGACGCCGGCGGTCCACCTTCTATGCCCTACTTGAAGTAACCCGTGACGTCGATGAGGTAGTGCACGTCCGCGCCGGAGTTGCGCACGGTGAGCTGTCCGTCGGCGGAGAGCGGGACGATGGCCTGGTTCGCGCGGGTCTTGCCGGTGCGGTAGTTGATGGTGCTCGTGCCGGGCCACGGCAGGTCGCTCGGGAAGAGCGAGAGCCAGCCGCTCGCCGCCGGCGCGACGACGGTGACGTTGGCGACGACGCTCTTCGCACCCGCGGGGATCCCGCACGAGCCGGCGACGAGCGTGCTCGCATCGGCGGCGTGCGCGAGCGGCGCGCCGGAGCGCGTGTCGAGGAGACGGCACGGCGTGATGCTGTAGAACGCCGATCCGCCGGCCTGGCGCTCGACGATGGCCGCGGTGGCGGTGAGCGCGGTGGCGCAGGCCGTCCCCGCGCTCGACACCGCGACCTGCAGCGTGACCTCCCCGCTCGCACCGGCCGTGTACTGGATGCGCCGCGTCCCCTGGCCGGAGACGATGGTGCCGTTGGTGACAGTCCACGTGTACGTGACTCCCGCGGGCGCGCTGCCGGTGACCGTGGCGAAGTGGTCCGACTCGCCGGCGAAGACGCTGCTGCTCGCGTTGAGGGCCAGCGTCCACGGCGCGACGACGACCTGGGTGACGACCGCGGTCGACGGCTCGAAGTTCGCGTCGCCCGCGTAGTCGACGGTGATGGCGTGCGAGCCGATGCCGAGGCCGGAGACGTAGTAGTCGAGCGAGCCGGGCACGCGGCGCGATGGGAGCACGGTGTCGCCCTTGCGGAACGTCAGCTCGCCGGTCGGGCCGGGATGATCGCCGTAATACCAGGAGACGAGATTGGCCCGCACGAGCACCTCGGCCGCGCACGTACGCGCACCGGCGAAGAACCAGATGGTGGTGTAGGCGCGCTGCACTTCGTGCGTGAGCGTCTGCGTCACCGGCGCGTGGTGCGAGTCGCCGGTGAACGCAGCGGCCACGGTGTGCGTGCCCATGGGCAGCGTCTCCTCGTGCAGGAAGGTGAGCGCGTTCTCGAGCACCGTCAGCTCGACCGGCTGGCCGTCCCTGGAGAAAACGACCGCACCGCCGTTCCGCCGCACCGCCGGCGCGCCGAGCGTGGCAGTGTAGCTGAGCCGGTCCGCGTAGCGCGGCGCAGGCGGATCGCCGACGAACGTCATCGGCACCGGCGCCACGGGATCGGGTCCGGCGAACGTGTGCACCTGCGCGACGAACGAGCCGTTGGCCACGACGACCTCGGGATCGCCGTCGCCGTCGAAGTCGGCCGCGGCGCTCGGGCCGGAAGCCCCGAGGACGGCCGCGTAGGAACGGAAGCGCCCGTTGCCGGTGCCGAGGAGGATCTCGCCGCTGGTGAGGAGGTCGAGCGCGCCGTCGCCGTCGATGTCGGCGGTCTTCGTGAGCCAGTTCAGGCTCGCGTTGGTCATGACGACGACCGGGTCGCCGAACGTGCCGTCGCCGCGGCCCGGAAACACGTGCGTGGACTGGTAGCTGGCCAGGATGTCGGGATGTCCGTCGCCGGTGAAGTCCCCGGTCGTGACGACGTCGTGGACGAGCCCCGCGTGCGCGGTGCTGATGGTGAAGACGGTGCCGGGACCGTTGATGCCGACCAGCGGTGCGCTCGACGACGTCCCCTGCCCCGCGACATCGAGCCGGCCGTCGCCGTTGAAGTCGGCGATGGCCTGGACGGTCATCGGGATGGTGACGAGAGGCGAGAACGAACCGGTGCCGGAGCCGGCTATGATGGTGGAGCCACCGGCCGCCCCGCCGACGAGGTCGAGATGCGTGTCGCCATTGAAATCGGCCACGAACAGCGGAGCATACGGGCCGGTGTCCAGGCTCTGGAACGTCCCGTCGCCGTTGCCGAGGCTCACCCTGCCGCCGGCGATCGCATCGAGCTTGCCGTCGCCGTTCAGGTCGCCGGTGAAGAGCCGTGTCGTGCCGTTCGGGCCCGCGAGCGAGGTGAAGAGCGGCGCGGACCAGTTGCCGGCGCCGTCGTTCAGGAAGACGACCAGGTCGGCCGCGTAACCGTTGCTGGTCCGGGTCACGGCCACGAGGTCGGGATGCGTGTCGCCGTTCACGTCGGCCGGCGTCAGGTCGAACACGCGCACGCCCTGGTTCGTCGCGCGCGCGGCGTCGAACGCGCGATGCGCGTCGAACGCGCCGCCGCCGGTGCCGCGGAGGAACGAGCGGTGCCCCTGCTGGAACCACGACTCGTACACGAGGTCCATGACGCCGTCGCGGTCGAAGTCGGCGGCATGGAACGACCCCACGCTGTCGGTGAGCCACGCCTCGGGCGGGCCGAACGTGCCGTTGCCGTTGCCGCGCAGCACGACGATCGGGCCCGACTGGGTGGCGGCGATGAGGTCGAGCTTGCCGTCGCCGTCGACGTCCACGGCACGCATGCTGCCCGCGGCCGTATCGGCGAACAGCACGTGCAGCGTCGGCGCGAGGTACGTGCCGTCGCCGGTGCCGCGATGGAGCTGGTACTGCCCCTGATTCCCGAAGGGGACGAGGAGGTCGATGGTGGTGTCGTGGTCGAAGTCACCGACGGCGGAGCCGCCGGAGCCCCAGGATGAGAAGCCTTCCGCGAAGCGGCCGTCGCCGAGTCCGAGTCCCACCTCCAGCGAGCCGTCGTCGGTCACGACGACGTCGGGCTGGGCATCGGCATTGAGCTCGATGGTCATGACCCGCGTCCCGCGAAGCGACTCGGTGTTGATGCCGGCACCGAGATGCCCGTCGCCGTCGCCGTGGTGCACGGTCACGCCCTCGCTCGAAGTGACCGTGACGACGTCGGCGTCGCCGTCCGAGTTCACGTCGGCCACGGCGATGCCGGCCAGGCCTTGCCCGGTCAGCACGGTCGGGCCGGCGCGGAAGGTGCCGTCGCCATTGCCGAGGTAGAGCTTCACGCTGTTCCACGGCACGGTCACCGCGAGGTCGAGGAAACCGTCCTGATCGAAATGCCCGCCGGCGGCGGAGTGGGCGTAGTCGTTGATCGGGGTGGTCACCGGCGCGGCGAACGGTCCGTCCGCCACGTTGGTCAGGACCTGGATGTGCCGCGTGCCGGTGACGATGGCCAGGTCGGGCGCCGCATCGCCGGCAAAGTCGCCGACGACGGAGAAGCCGACGACTTCATCGAGGTGGAGCGGCCGCGGATTGCGGACGAGCGGCGGCACCGCGTACGCGCACAGACCGGTGGCGAGCGCGAGGAGGACCGCAACGTTTCGGAGATTCATGGACCACGTGGCGAAACAACGAGATCCATGCGCGATTCCCGGGGGGCGGACCGCCGGCGTCCCGCCGGCTGTCTGTGGCGGCGTCCCGCCGCCACTGTGCGGGCGAGACGCCCGCACAGACAGCCGGCGAGGACGCCGGCGGTCCGCTGTGTGAGTCCTGCCTACCGGAAGAAGCCGAGGACGTCGATCAGAAAGTGCGCGGGCGGGCCGCTGTGGCGCACGTTCAGGCGCGCGCCGGGGGACACCGGGACGATGGCGCCGTTCGCACGCGTCCGGCCGAGGCGGTAGTTGACCGTGCTCGTGCCGGTCCAGATCGCGTCCGCCGCGTACAGCGACAGCCACCCCGTCCCCGCGGGAGAGACGACGGTCACGTTCACGACGAGGCTCTCCGCGTCGGCCGGCACGCCGCAGACGCCGGCCAGGACGAGCTCGCGCAGCTCGCCGTTGCCGATCGGCTCGCCGTCCCGCGTGTCGACCACGCGGCACGCGCGGAGCAGGTGGAACATCGACGCGCCCGGCTCGGGCTGGAGGACCGGAATGGTGACGGTCCTGCTGTCGCTGCACCACGAGCGCGTGATGGTCAGGCCGATGGTCACTTCCCCCGTCGGGCCGGCCGTGTAGCGGAGGTTCGGGGTTCCCTGGCCGCTCTCGATCGTGCCGTTGGTCACGGTCCAGGTGTACGTCCCGGGGAAAAGGCGCGCGCTCGCGTAGCCGGTGCCGTTCGCGTAGACGGCGCTGCCGGCCGTGATGGTGGCGTTGACGGAGGCGATGATCGGCTTGACCAGCGTCGCGCTCGACGGCTCGTAATTCGCGTCGCCGGCGAACTCCACCACGATCGTGTGCGTCCCCGCTCCGAGGCCGGAGATCAGGTACCAGTCCTCCCCCTGCGGCGCCGGACGGACCTGCAACAGCGTGTTTCCTTCGCGGAAGGTGACCCCCGTGGACGGTCCCGGCAGGTTCGGATCGCGCGCCCCCTGCACCATCGCAAACACGAGCACCTCGGTGCCACACAACTCCGGATCGGGCGACATCTGCGTGGGGATCCAGGTCTCCGCCCTGGCCACGTTGCGCTGCAGCGTGACGGTCGCCGGGGAGTAGTTGTCGTCGCCCGTATAGGTCGCGGTGATGGTGTGCGAACCGAGCGGCAGGCCCGGTCCAAAAACACCGGAGAGGGCGCCGATCTCCTGCAGCGCGAACGGCACACCATCCGCGGCGAGGATGACCGCCCCGGTCAGCGGAACGACCCCACCCGTGACCGTGGCGGTGTAGATCCCCGCCGTCGCGTACTGCGGCGGGTCGGGCATGGCCGTCAAGCCGACGATCGCGGGGAGCGTGCCGGCCGTGCCGAGGCTGGTGCGGACGATCGAGAGCGCCTCGTTTCCGGTGAGGGCGGCCACGTCGTCGGTGCCGTTGCCGTCGAAGTCGGCCACGGTGAACGTGTGGATGGCCGGCGAGGAGAGGCTCGCGTATCCGTCGAACGTGCCATCGCCGCGGCCGAGGTAGAACCGCGTTTCCTGGGCGAGGTCGAGATCCCCGTCGCCGTCGAAATCGCCCGTGGCCACCTCCTCGAGCGATCCGCTTTCGTAGAGGGAAGGAGTCAGCGGGAAGTACTTCGGCGCGCCGAACGTGCCGTCGCCGTGGCCGAAGCGCGTGAAGACGCCGTAGGAGTAGGCGACGTAGACGAGGTCGAGCGCGCCGTCGCCGTCGAGATCGGACAGCGCGGCGATCCTGGCGTAGTCGCCGTCGGGCAGCGTGGTCTGGGTGAACGCCGTGCCATCGCCGTTGTTGATCGCGATCACCGTGTCGCGGAAGGGATGACCGACCAGGTCCGCGCGGCCATCGCCGCTCACGTCGCCGATGTGGTGCACGAGAAACGGCAGCGTCGCCGGCGCGGCGAACGTGCCGTCGTTCAAGCCGCGGGAGAGGGTCGACTCGTAAGAGCCGCTGCCGATGAGGTCGAGCACCCCGTCGCCGGTCACGTCGGCCAGCATGGGGGCGCCGTTCCTCCCGAGCGCGAACTCGACCGGTGCGGCGAACGTGCCGTCGCCGTTGCCGAGGTACGTCCGCGAGGGAACCGCGGTCCCGGTGTCGTAGACCATCATGACGACGTCCTGCTTGCCATCGCCGTTCACGTCCCCGACGTCGATGGCACCGCCCTCGATGCCGGTCTGCGTCGCCACCGGCGCCGTCATCGTCCCTTTGCCGTCGTTGGCGTTGAGCATCACCACGAGGTCGAGGTCGCCGTACGTCTCCCGGACCGCGAGGACCACGAGGTCGGGCGCGCCGTCGTTGTTCATGTCGGCGGAGAGGGTGCGCCGGACACGACGGTCGTGCGAGCTCAAATAGGGGATGGGGCCGTTCGGAAGGAAGGCGCGGTACGCGTCGAACGCGCCGCCGCCCGTCCCGGCGATGAGCTGCAGGCGGCCGTTCCAGCCGCCGATCGACACCAGGTCGCTGATGCCGTCCCGGGTGAAGTCCCCGGCGGCGAACTGACCGCGGACGGCGCTGTGCCATACCTCCGGCGCGTCGAACGTGGCGTCGCCGTTTCCGCGGAGCACGGCGAAGTTGCCGAAGCTCCCCGAGCTTCCGACGAGATCGAGATGGCCGTCGGCGTCGACGTCCGCGGCCATGACGCTGTCGTAGTACAGACCGGCATAGTCGCCAGCGGCGGTGAACGTGCCGGTGCCCGACCCGCGATAGACGCGCAGGATGCCGTCCTTCAGATAGGCGCGGGTGGCGACGACCAGGTCGACGTCGCCGTCGCCGTCGAAGTCGCCCGTGGCGAGGTCGTTGGTCAGGCCCGTATCGCCGTTGTACGGCGACACGGCAAACGTGCCGTCGCCGTTGCCGAGGGCGACGGCGATGGAAACCGCCGTGGTCACGACCAGGTCGGGCTTCCCGTCGGCGTTGGCGTCGAGGACCCGCGCGAGGCGTGGAGCCGCGCCCAGCGGCGTCACGACCGGCGCCGCGAAGACTCCGGGGCCGGTCCACGCATAGACCAGGAGCTCGCCGTTTCCGCTCGCGCCATCCCGTACGAGCGAGAGGTCGGCGTGCCCGTCGCCGGTAAAGTCGGCGATGCCGACCTGCCCCGCGAGCTGTCCGCTGATGGTCGTGCCGCGGACGAACGTGCCGTTCCCCGCGTTGAGATGGGTGACGATCCTCTTCAGGCTCCACGAGCTGTAGGCGACGTCGAGATCGCCGTCTCCGTCGAGATCGCCCGTGGCGGCGCTGATGATCCCCACATCCCCGCTCGCGGTGACCACCGGCGCGGCGGCCAGCCCGCCCGCCTCGTTGACGAGCACCTGGATCGAGTTGCCGGCCATCACCGTCAGGACGTCATTCGCCGAGTCCCCGGCGAAGTTTGCGGAGAAGACCGCGACCGGCAACTCGGCTTGCGTCACCGGCAGGGGCAGCGGTCGCGGATTGCGCACGAGCGGCGGCGCGGCCGCGGCCGACACGGCGGCCGTGAGAGAGAGCACGAGCAGGAGGGGACGCATGGACGGACAGGAGGATAACTCACATCAACCGTGCCGTCTTCCCGGCATGCCGAGCTCCAAACGTAGGGCGCGGCTTCAGCCCGCCCCCCGGACGGGGCGGGGGGCGCGTTCGCCGCGAGCGCCCGACGGGCTGAAGCCCGTCCTACGTTTCCACTTGCTCAGCGGAAGTAGCCGTAGACGTCGATCAGGTAGTGCACGTTGGGGCCGGAGCTCCGGACATGGATCCGTCCGTCCGGCGAGAGCGGCACGATGCTGTTGTTCGCGCGCGTCTTCCCGGCCCGGTAGTTGATCGTGCTCGTGGCCGGCCACGGCTGGCCGGCGGGCCAGAACGACATCCAGCCGCTCGCGGCCGGGGCGATGACGGTGATGTTGGCGACGACGCTCTTCGCGCCCGCGGGCACGCCGCAGTTCCCCGCGACGAGGAGGCTCGTGTCGACCGCGCCCTGCGGCGCGCCGCCGCGCGTGTCGAGGAGACGGCACGGGCCGACGGTGTAGAGCATCGACGCGCCGGCGGGACGCTCGATGATCGCCACGGTGGCGTTCACCACCATCGAGCACGCACCGCCGCCCTGCGGAACGATCGTGGCCTGCAGCGTGACCGCGCCGCTCGCGCCGGCGGTGTAGACGATGCGCGGCGTCCCCTGCCCCGACTCGATGGTGCCGTTGGCGATGCTCCAGGTGACGGTGGCGCCGTCCACATTGCCGGCGATGCCGGCGATGTTCCCCGTCTCGTTGCGATAGACCGCGCTGCCGGCCGAGAGGCTGGCGTTGTACGGCGGATTGACGACCTGCGTGAAGGTGCGGCTGGCCGGCGCGTAGTTGGCGTCGCCCGCGTACTCCGCGATGACGGTGTGCGTGCCGACGCCGAGGCCGGAGACGGCATAGCCGCCGAAGTCCGGAAGCTCCCGCGACGGGAGCACGCTGTTGCCGACGCGGAACGTCAGCCCTCCCGTGGGATACGGCTGGTTCGGGTCGGTGTTCCGGTGCTCCACCACCATCCAGATGTGGATCTCGGCGGCGCACGCACGGGGCAGCACGGGGCCGCTGATCTCCGTGTAGCCGCGCGCAACCTCGTGGACGAGCGTCTGCGAGACGGGCGCATGATGCGTGTCGCCGGTGTAGGCCATCGTGACGGAGTGCGTGCCGGTCGGGAACGTCCTGAAGTGATCGGTCAGCCAGTAGCCGCCCGCCAGCACCTGCAGCCGCTGGCGAACGCCATCGACGGAGAGGACGATGGCCCCGCCGTTCCCCTGCGCGGTGGGCCTCGAGAGCACTCCCTCGTGGGTGACGCTGTCCCCGTACCGCGGGGCGGCCGGGTCGGCGGTGAGCGTCATCGACGTCGCCAGCGGAGGATCGGGGCCGACCCTCGGCCGCACGAGCGATACGAACGCCCCTGTGTTGACGACCAGGTCGAGGTCGCCGTCGCTGTCGAAATCGGCGATGGCGTGCAGCCCGCCCGCGCCGCGCACCGAGGCGTAGGAGCGGAAGCGTCCCGTCCCGTCGCCCAGGAGCATGCTCCCGCCCCGGATGACGTCGAGCGCGCCGTCGCCGTCGATGTCGGCGGTGTGGTTGAAGGCTCCCCAGAGGGAAAAGTTCGTCACCAGGTAGACGGGATCGCCGAACGTCCCGTTGCCGCGGCCGAACGTGACCCGGAGGCTGTCGTTGCCGTTTGCCAGCAGCAGGTCGGCGTGGCCGTCGCCGTTGAAGTCGCCCGCGGAGGCGACGGTGTTGATGTGCATCGGATCGGCGTCGCTCAGGACGAATCCGCCGCTGCCGTTGTTGAGGCCCACCTGCGTAGCGGTGTCGGAGTAGCTCCGCCCGGCGATGTCGGGCCGTCCGTCTTCGTTGAAGTCGGCCACGACGTCGACCCGCAGCGGCAGGCTGGCCACGCGGCTGAACGAGCCCGTCCCCGAGCCGTGGTAGATGTAGGTCTCGTAGCTCTGAGAGCCCCATGCAGTGATCAGATCGGGATGGCCTTCGCCGGTGATGTCGGCCAGGAACGTGCGGCCGGAGCCGGGAGTGGGGGTGATCGGGACCGGAGCCTGGAACGTCCCGTCGCCGTTACCGAGGTGAGTGGCGCTCGTCACCACGACGTCCAGCTTTCCGTCGCCGTTCACGTCGCCGATGACGGGTTGCGGTGAGCCGAACGACGTCTGCGTGAGCTGGGTGACGAGCGGCGCGCCGAAGTTGCCGGCGCCGTCGTTCAGGAAGACGGTCAGTTCCCTCGTGTCGAAGGACGACGAGCCAGTCGTGGTGACGACATCCGGTTTGCCGTCCCCGTTCATGTCGCCGGACGCCAGCCCCGCGACGTAGGTCGCCAGGACGGACGGCGACACGGCGTTGTACGCACGGTGGCCGTCGAACGCGCCGCCGCCGGTGCCGGGGAGCAGGTACAGCCATCCGCCGTCATGGATGTCGCGGACGTGCATGTAGAGGACGTCGCTCGTGCCGTTGCGGTCGAAGTCACCCGTGAAAAAGCGGCCCAGGGAGTCGGTGAGCCAGTACTCCGGCGCGTCGAGCGTCCCGTCGCCGTTTCCGCGCAGCACGCCCAGCACTCCGCCCGGCGCGGCGCCGAGCACGTCCAGGTTTCCGTCGCCGTCGACGTCGGCCGCCTCGAGGCGGTGCGCGCCGGGATCGCGAACGAGCCGGTAGGTGGCCGGCGCCAGGAACGTGCCGTCGCCGGCCCCGCGGTGCAGGTGGAAGGCGCCGAGATGGTCCGCGGCGACGAAGAGATCGAGCTTCGTGTCGCCATCGAAATCGCCGGTGACGGCACCGCTGCCGCCGCTCTTCGTGAAGGTCGCGCTGAACCGGCCGTCGCCCAGGCCGAGGGCGACCGTCGTGGAATTGTAGTCGCTCAGCACGAGGTCGGCTTTGCCGTCGCCGTTGAAATCGGCGGTGAGGAGATGCATCGGCGAGTCGGACAACGCGGTGACGATCCCGGTTCCGAGGTTCCCGTTGCCGTCGCCGAGGTGCACGGAGACGCCGGAGTTGGAGTCGTTGGCCACGGCCACATCGGCGTCGCCGTCATCGTTGAAATCGGCCACGGCGATGGATTGCCCCACTGACGTACCGTACGTCGCGCTGCTGACCATCGCGCCGCGGCGAAACGTGCCGTCGCCGTTCCCGTGATAGATCCCCACCTTCGACGACGGCCCGAGGACCACGGCCAGATCGAGAAAGCCGTCCGCATCGAAATGACCCGGCGCCGCGGCGTTGATGTCCTCGTTGCCGATCGTCGTCGCGACCACCGGCGCGAACGGTCCGCCGGCCACGTTGATCGCGGTCTGGATCGCGAACAGCCTCTGCACGACCACCAGGTCGTCCGCCGCGTCGCCGGCGAAGTCTCCTTTGACGAGCAGCCCCGGATTTCCGTCCACGCGGATCGGATACGGATTGCGGACGAGCGGCGGCGCCGCCATTGCGGGCAAACCGGCAACGCCGACGAACAGGAGCAGGGGCAACCGGAGTTTCATGGGGGATCGCCGAATAGAATACCTCAACGCGAGGAAGCGGAGGATCAGAGGGACCAGTCCCCTCTCCCCACCGCAGTGGGGAGAGGGTCAGGGTGAGGGGTTGTGGCGCTCGGGAAAGGGAGCCCCTCACCCTAGGAGTCTGCGCGGCAGAACGGCTTCGGGACGAAATCGCGTGGAGCCGACGGGGGGCGGTCGTTCAAGGTGAGGGCGCGGGAGCTTGGCGCATAGGTGAGGTCGGAAGGGCATCGCCGGACGCCGTTAGAGCATTGG
>DASPMO010000002.1:0-12271 GCA_035627015.1 Thermoanaerobaculia bacterium
GTCCATGATGATGCGCGTCCCGACCAGCTTCACGATCTTCGGCTACCCCGGCCTGGCCGTGCTCGGCTACCTCCTCGCCAGCGCCGCCGCCTTCTACCTGATTCTGTCGACCATCCTGCGCGACCGGAAGGATCAGGAGAAGGCAAAGTTCAAGGGGCGGTGAGAGACGGGTCAAAAGTGTCAACTATTGCGCAGCGGCGGGTCAGTTTCGCTCCAAAGGGATAGCTCCTGACCCATCCTCCCAATCGTGCTCGACAGCTAAGGTACTGATTCTTCTCTGCTTGCAGGAAGAGACTCTCTGGCCGATGCATTGCCTTAAGTGTGGATAAGCCTCATCAACGAAACCACCGAGGAAAAAGAGGAGTCCACTGAATGCATCGTAAGACCGTGTCGTGTGCAGTGCTGCTTGCCGTCGCTCTCACCGCCGTCCCCGTTTTCGCCGCTCACTCATGGAGCACGTATCACTGGCGCCGTACGAGCGCTCAGGTCGCACCGGCCGTCGTCATGAACATCGGCAGTGCGTGGCAGCCATACGCGCAGCGCGTCATGGACGACTGGAATGCCTCGACGGTGATTCAGAGCCCGTGGAGCTACGGCGCGATCTCCAGCCGCAGCAGCTGCACCTCGACCACCGGCAAGATCGAGGTCTGCAACGCCGCGTACGGTCAGGTCGGCTGGCTCGGCATCGCCGGCATTTCCCTCAGCAGCGGCCATATCGTCAGGGGTTACACGAAGCTCAACGACACGTACTACGCCTCGGCCACCTACAACACCCCGGCCTGGCGCCGCATGGTGTTCTGCCAGGAAGTCGGCCACGACTACGGCCTCGGTCACGTCAACGAGACCTTCACGGACCTGAACACCGGCTCGTGCATGGACTACACGAACGACCCGAGCGGCACCAAGGGCACCAACGGCACGCTCTCGAACGAGTACCCGAACTCGCACGACTACTCGCAGCTCCTCGTCCAGTACAACCACACCGACCCGGCGGCGACCTCGCTGCCGTTCGACGAGATGGTCAAGGACTCCACCCGTCCGGAGACCCTCGGCGAGATCCTGAGCAAGGCCGGCCAGTGGGGCGAGCCGATCGCGTGGGACGGCGAGGGCCGTCCGACCACCTTCTTCCTCAAGACCGGCCCGAACCATGGCGGAAGCCACGGCGTGATCACCGACGGGGAGATCATCGACGTCTTCTGGGCGCCGGTCGATCCGTTCGAGCGTGAGATCGAAAAGGGCGGGCGTCGTAAATAACAGGAGTCAAAAGTGTCAACTCTTGCGCAGTGACAGGGTCAGTTTCGTTTCAAAGGACCAGTTTCTGACCCATTCCGCGAGACCGCGCTCAACAGCTAAGGTGCTGATACTTCAACGCTTACCAGAATTGGCCCATTTGGCCGCCGGATTGCCTTATCCGTGGATCAAGCTTCAATCATCTAACAACCGCTGAGGAAAGAGGAGTCGCCTGAATGCATCGTAGAACCGTGTCGTTTGCCCTGATGGCCGTCGTGATTCTCGCCGCCGTTCCCGTTTTCGCCGCTCACTCCTGGAGCACCTACCACTGGAGCCGTCCCTCCGGTCAGGTCGCTCCTCAGGTCGTCATGAACATCAGCAGTGCGTGGCAGCCCTACGCCTCGCGCGTCATGTCCGACTGGAACGCCTCCCAGTACATCGAGAGCCCGTGGAGCTACGGCGCGATCTCCAGCACCAAGCGCTGCACCTCGACCACCGGCAAGATTGAAGTCTGCAACAACACCTACGGTCAGAACGGCTGGCTCGGCATCGCCGGCATCTCCCTCAGCGGCGGCCACATCGTCAAGGGTTACACGAAGCTCAACGACACGTACTACGCCTCGGCGACCTACAACACCCCGGCGTGGCGCCGCATGGTGTTCTGCCAGGAAGTCGGTCACGACTACGGCCTCGGCCACGTCAACGAGACCTTCACGGACCTGAACACCGGCTCGTGCATGGACTACACGAACGACCCGAGCGGCACCAAGGGCACCAACGGCACGCTCTCCAACGAGTACACCAACGCGCACGACTACGCGCAGCTCGAAGTCCAGTACACCCGTCACGCCTGCGCCACCGCTGTCTCGCTGCCTTTCGACGAGATGGTCAAGGACGCCACCCGTCCGGAGACCATGGTCGAGATCCTGAACAAGGCCGAGCAGTGGGGCGAGCCGATCGCCTTCGACGCCGATGGCCGTCCGACCACCTTCTTCCTGAAGACCGGCCCGAACCATGGCGGAAGCCACGGCGAGATCACCGACGGTGAGATCATCGACGTCTTCTGGGCCCCGGTCGATCCGTTCGCTCATGCCGAGATCGAAAAGGGCGGCCGTCGCCGCTAATAGTCCGGCTCTCGAAGCAGTCACGGAAAAGGGCGAGACTCCGGTCTCGCCCTTTTTCTTTCTAGCGCGTCTCGTCGAGTTGCAGGTCGAGGTCGCTCAGCCCCTTCTCCGACGCGTAGCGCGGCTGGCTGTCGAAGATGTAGACCTCGGTGCCGACCTCCACTTCCTTCCAGAGCAGCTTGAGCATGTCGCTCGGCAGGCGGATGCAGCCGTGCGAGGCGCGCCGCCCGATCGACTTCGGGTCGTTGGTGCCGTGGATCATCACCCGCTCGCCGAGGTCGAGGGCGTACTTGCCCATCGTCCCGCGCTCCTTGCGCAGCGGCGAGTCGGGCGGCGGGATGGGCTTCCCTTCCTCGACGAACGCCCAGTCCGGCTTCGTCCAGACGGGATCGACGATCTTGCGCACCACGGCGTGTTTCCCGCGCGGCGTACGGAACCACCACACTTTGCGCCCTTTGCGCAGGACCTTGTCCGTGCCGGTGGCCGCGGGCGACTTGCGCACCAGCACGCCGTCGCGGAAGAGGTAGGCCTGATTGGTGGAGACGTCGATGGTGATGATGGTGCCGCTGCGCGGCGCCTCGGGAGGGAGTCCTTCTTCGGTCATCTGCGCCGTCAGCGGCGCTGCGAGAAAGAGGGTTGCGAGGATCCAGAGTTTCACGCTGAATAACTATTGCGAAGCCGAGGCCAGCACCTCCTCGAACCGCTTCTCGCCCCGCAGCGCGGCGAAGTCTTCATCGGCAGCCAGCTGCTTCGCGTCGCGGAAGCCGGCCGCGACCGACTTCTCCAGCGCCGCGAAAGCCTGCTTCCGGTGACCGGCGCGCGCGTGCGCCGCGGCCAGGTTGTACCAGGCGTCCCAGCGCTCGGGATGGATCTCCACGGCCACGCCGAGGAGCGCGGCCGCGCGCGCGTGGCTCCGCAGATAGAAGGAGGTCTGCCCGTACACCGCCTCGAGCAGACGCCGCGCCGCCGCTCCCTCGGCACCGCCACGCGCGGCGCGGCGGCGGAGGTCCGGCACGCGGAAGGCCTTGACGAGATCGTCCTGCGCGAGGATCGACGGCAAGCGGGCGAAGACGCCATTCACGTAGCCGGCTTCGAGCTCGTCCCACTTCTTTTCCTCGGACAGCTCGCGTTGGACGGAGGGGTCTTTCTCGAGGGCGGCGAGGCGGGCTGAAGCCCGCCCTACGTTTCCATAGGTGCGGAGGATGGCGCGGTAGCGGCGCAAGGCCTCCAGGCCCTGCAGCGCGTCGGCGGCGGCGAGATCCTCGGCGAACGCGGCGCGGTTCCCCGCCAGCGCCTCGAACCAGCCGAGGGCCTCGCGGGCGTGCGCGGGGGTGATCCATCGATGGTCGCCGTCGAACGACTGGAAGCGGTGCGGCACGCGTCCTTTCAGCGCCTCGTCGACGAGCCGCATCTCGCGGTGGTTGAAGTCGCGGACGCCGGCGAAGCCGTAATGCGCGAAGTTGAACTTCGACGGCGGCACCTCGGCCACGAGCCTCCCGCCGACCCCGATCACCCCCGCCAGCCTCCCCGTGGCGATCCCCACGCCCCACGCCATCATGGCCGTGCCGGAGAACCCGGCCGCGTAAAGCCGGTCGGGCTGGATGGCGTAGCGCCCGAGCTCCGGCAGCAGCGCCCGGATGGCGCGCTCGTTCGGCTCGTGCGAGCCGTCGCTGCGCGTCTGGTTCGAGCTGATGACGATCCAGCCGTACTCCTCCGCCGCCCCCTCGAAAATCTTCGCCGCTACCGTCCCCCGCCCGCGCGGATCGAACACCAGCAGCACCGGATGCGCGCGCTTCCCGTCATACGACCGCGGCAGAAAAAGCGTGTACGTCTGCGCCGGATCGCTCCGAGCGGAGACATTCTCGACAAGCTGCCCAGACAACTGACAACCGACCACTGACAACAACAGAAAGACGAGTCGCCGCACAACCCAAAGGTATCGCTATACTCCCCGCATCCACTCGGTCCCTTCTGAAACAATCGCACGCCCCGATCGGCCGCCGCGGCTGGTGCCCGGCTGGTACATGGTCTGCCCGAGCCGCGCACTGCGCCGCGGCCACGTCATGCGCTTCGACCTCGCCGGCCGCGCGGTCGTGCTCTTCCGCGGCCGCGACCAGGGCGTCGTCCACGCGTTGCCGGGGCACTGCGACCATCAAGGCGTCGACCTGGCCCACGGCTCCGTCGTCGGCGACGTCCTCCGCTGTCCCCTCCATCACTGGGAGTACACCAACCGCTGCGTGCGCATCCCCGGCACGGTGCGGCCGCCGCGCACGTTCGCCCGCTATCACGCCGCCGAGCGCTTCGGGATGATCTTCGTCCACGCCGGCGCAAATCCCGCGGCGCCGGTCCCCGGCTTCAGCGTCGACGACGGGGAACTGCACTTCCGCGCCGGCAAGCCGGTGGAGATCGCCTGCCCCTGGTACGTCCCCGTGGCCAATGCCTTCGACATGGGACACCTGCAGACCGTCCATCGCCGCGCGCTCACCAGCACGCCCGAGATCACCTATCCCGACCCGCGCACCTTTCACGTGCGCTACACGACCACCGTCACCGGCGACGGCTGGAGCGACCGGGCCATGCGCGCCCTGTCCGGCAACGACATCCGCGTGAGCGTCACCTGCTCGGGCGGGGCGATCATCATGGTCGAGTCGCTGATCCGCAAGCGGCGCGGCTACCTGATGGTCTCGCTGCGCCCCACGGAGCACGGCGTCTCCATCCTGCCGCTCTTCGGCGTCCCGCGCGGCGCCCTGCACGCCCTGCACGCGCGCGTCGCGGCCTCGCTCTTCACCGCCTTCCTCACGCGCGACGTGCAGGCGCTGAGCGGCATCCGCTTCCCCGCCGGCTTTCTCGACAATCACGACCCAACCATCAACGCCTGCTACCGCTATCTCTGCGATCTTCCGGAATGCGAGGAGAGTCCATGAAGCGTGTCCTGCCGATCCTGGCCCTGGTCCTTGCCGCAGCTTTTCCCGTGGCGGCCCAGGAGCCCGACGCCGACATCCACAATGCCCTGCGCCGGCTGAAGGCGACGATGACGAAGGCGCTCAACGAGCGCGACCTCGACACCATCGTCGCCAACGTCGCCCCCGACGTCGTCTTCACCACCATGAACAACGACGTGCGCCGCGGCCCCGACCAGATCCGCGCGTACTTTCACGAGATGCTCACCGCCCCCGGCCACGTGGTCAAGGACGTGAAGGTGTCGTTCGAGGCCGATGCGCTGACGACGCTCTACGGCGGCGACTCCGGCATCGCCTACGGCAGCTCGAACGACCTGTACGAGCTCACCAACGGCGACAAATTCAACATCCGCGGACGCTGGAGCTGCACCATGGTCAAGAGCGGCGACCGCTGGGTCATCGCCAGCTTTCACTATTCGACGAACGTCTTCGAGAACCCGATCCTGGACCGCTACCGCTCGCTGCTGGTGCCCCTCGGCGCCGGCGGCGCGATTGCCGGCCTCCTCGTGGGCGGCTTCCTCGGCTGGATGACGGCCCGCCGCCGCCGCACGTAATGCGCATCCCCGGAACGCTCAATGCCGCGCTGACGCTCCTCGCCGCGGCGGCGTGCTGCGGCGCGTTGCGGGCGGCGTCGCACGCGCCGCTGTGGCCGGCCATCGCCGCCGCCATCGCCTTCTCCTTCGTCGCCAACACGATGTTCTCGCTGCTGCACGAGTCGGTACACGGCATCGCCCATGAGAACCGCCGCGTCAACGAGGCCATTGGCCGCTTCGCCGCCGCGTTCTTCCCGACCTCGCTCACCCTGCAGCGCGTCTTTCATCTCGCCCATCACGCGCGCAACCGCACTGTCGACGAGCAGTTCGACTACATCCGCCCGTTCGACCGCGTCTGGCTCAAACGCGCGCAGTGGTACGCCATCCTCACCGGGCTCTATTGGCTCTTCGTCCCGCTGGGCGGCCTCGCCTATCTCGTCGTGCCGTCCGTCTTCACGCGCGCGCGCTCCGATACAACGGCCATACAGACCGGCGCCGCGTCGCTGTTCGCCATGCTCGACAAAGCGCCGCGGCTCACCATCCGCCTGGAGCTGCTCTTTACCATCGCCGTGCAGGCAGCGCTGTTTCTCCTGCTCGATCTCAACGCCACGGGCTGGCTGCTCTGCTACGCCGCGTTCGCCGTCAACTGGAGCTCGCTCCAATACACCGACCACGCCTTCTCCAAACTCGACGTGCGCGACGGCGCCTGGAACCTGCGCGTGAATCCACTCACGCGCCTGCTGTTCCTCAATTACCACCACCACCTCGCCCACCACCGCCACCCGCAGGTCCCCTGGATCCATCTCGGCCATTATGTCGACGACCGCGAGCCGCGGCCGTCGTTCTGGTCGATCTACCTCCGCATGTGGCGCGGACCGCAACCGCTGCCATGAGATACGCGCTCCTCTTCGCCGCCGTCTTCGCCGTCTGCTACGGCGGCGCGTCGCTGCTCACCGCGCAATACTCGTCTCTGCCGGCCTGGGATTTGCCATTCGAACAGCACGTGCCGTTCGTCCCCGCGCTCTCCGTCGTCTACCTGACCATCACGCCGGCGCTCCTCGTCGCGCTCTTGCGCACGCACAAGAGCTTCGCCATCGCTCTCTGCGTGCAGACCCTCCTGGCCACGTTCTGCTTTCTGCTCTTCCCGCAGACCGTGGCCTGGACCCGCCCCGAGGTCACGGGATGGGCGCGGATCCCCTTCTCGATCGCGGATGCGATGAACCTCAGCTACAACCAGTTCCCGTCATTACACGTGGCCTTCGCCGTCTCCGCGGCATGTGCCCTGCGCAAGCCACTGTGGTGGCTCTGGAGCATTGCGGTGGCTCTATCTACGTGGCTGATGTGGGAGCACCACCTCGTCGACATTGCCGGCGGCATCGCGCTGGCGCTGCTGGTCATGCCGCTCGTCTATCCGCGCGTGCACGTCGAATTGCAATGCCTCTGGCAATGCGCACACTTTTCGCGCAGGCACGTCCGCTACTTCGTCATCTTCCTGGCCATCTGGCTCCCGTCGCTCCTGCACTGGCGCCGCTACCGCCCCGTGCGCCTCGGCTTTTGCGCCGCACAATGGATCGACGACCTCCTCGACGGCGACCGCCCCTCAAAGCGCGAGCCACTGGAGATCGTCGACGAAATCCTCGCCCGCCGCTTCGGCAATGACGCTCTCTCCCGACTGGTCGCCGCATTTCTCGAGCATCTCGACGAGCCCGCCCAGAATGAATTCATGGATCTCGTCCGCTGCATGCGTGTCGACCGCGTGCGCGTGCTTCACCACGAGCGCTGGACGCAGGCCCAGCTCGACGCACATCACGAAGCAACCTTCCGCCACTCGGTCAACCTGATGCTCATCACCACCGGCTGCACCGCCCGCGCATCCGACGTGCCGTCGCTGATCCCCGCCCTGGCCTGGTGCTCCGTCGTCCGCGACCTCGACGACGACCTCCGCAAAGGCCTCGTCAACATCCCCCGTAATGCGGACGTTGCACAATGGACCCGCGACTCCCACTCCCGCGCCTGCATTGCATTACAGAATGCCGCGGAGGAAATCGCGCACCTCGAGGACCCGCGCGCCCGCCGCATCCTGACCATTTTCCAGCGTTCGATTACGAAATACGCCGCGCGGCCGCTTGACTCCTATCCGCTACTACTCTCTTCCTGATTGACGGCACTATGTTTAGTTACTAGACTGGTGACATGCGCATCGGGATCGGCATCGTGTCATTGTCGGTTTTTCTATCCCTCTCCGGCGCAGCGTCTCCTTCCTGCCCCGAGTGGATGACGGATACCCAGTGTGAGCAGTATGTAGAAGCATTGCAGGCTCCGCCGGCTCTGCGAATCACACCATTGACGAACTCGGGCGGAACGGGCTGTGTGCAGAATCCGTCTGCATACATGTGCGGCCACGCAACGTCACGGTCGCAGGTCAACTGGCATTTGTGTGCCGAGAGCTCGCGCGAGACACGCTGCGATCTGAAATGGTGTGAGCCCAACGATTGCTGGAACACGAACTGTACGGTCACGACGACCGCATATTGCTGCGCCAGATCCGACCTGAAACAGCCCCCCGACTGGTCCACCACGGAGGTGACCGCATGTCCGATGCTCTGAAACGATCGTTGCAGTGGATGCTGCTGTCGCTCGCCGCCTTCTCCGCCGCGGCGGCGCCCGTAAAGCACGCCATCAACGAACGCTCTGCCGATGCGCGTGACGTGCAGGTGCTCCTGCAGGCACGCTCGACTTCCGTCGATCTGAAGGGGACGGCGTGGATCTACCACGGGGTCACCGGGCTGCCGCACGACCCGATGGCCGCGGCGGTGACCGCGGTGCGCCCCGATGGAAGCACGCGCACGTATCTCGCGACCGACATCCTTCCGCGCGGCCTCGTCGCGCCGGGCAAGGTCGGGCTGGTCTTCGCCATCACGCCGCTCACGACACCGGGCATGTTCGCGGCGACGGCCGGCTGGTTCGATGGGGACGGCCGGCCCAAGAATGCCGTGGTCTTCTTTCGCGAGGCGAGCGACGGCACGCTGACGAATTACGCCGTCGTTCCCGCTCCCGGGGCCCGCGCCATCGCCGCCGGCCCGCAGGACTCGGCCGTCGTGGCCACGCTCGATCCGCTGCACAATGGCGAGACGAACCTGGTCACCATCATCAACGCGAACGGGACGGTGATGAGTACGTGGGGACCGTTCGAAACAGCGAATATCGCCGCCGCCAACGACCGCATCGCGGCCGTGCGTTTCCATCAGCTCGACGACCAGTCGATCGCCGTCTATGACGCCGCGGCGCAGCGCGTCGGCGCGTTCCGCATCTTTGCGCCGGAGAATTGCGCATTCGAGAAAACGGCGCCGTCCGAAAAGCCGCGCGCCATGGCCCTCGGCTCGAACAAAGTGCGCTTCGGGGTCACCGACCTCTGGACCGTCCCCGTCAGCGACACCAGCGACAGCGGAGCAGACGAGGTGCTTCCGGCCATCGGCTTCGCCGCGACGAAAGAAGGGGAGGTCACCGTCGTGCGGCCGATCGTCGTCGACGAGCGCCCGCGGACCCTCGTGACGCGCTACACACCGCGCGGCCGGGAGCGCTCCTGGTCGTCGGATCACTTCTGGCGGGCCGCGCTGGTGAGTCCCGCCGAGGCGCGGGGAATCGTGCAGAAGGCGACACCGTGGGAGGAGCGGGTCAGCCTCGCCGAATGACGAGGAACCATGACTAGACTTTCTACTCCCCATCCAGTCTTCGCGTGGTGCATGGATCTGTGGCTGCTCGCGAGCATTGTGAAACTAGCCATGCTGGCGTGGCCGCGGATCGAGAGACCGGCCCTTGCTCTGTCCCTGGTTGCGGTGGCCTGCGCGGCGCTGGCGTATCACTACAGGTGGTCGGCGTGGACGTCCTTCCTCAGCTTCGGCGAGAGAGTGGCGGGAAAAGCGCTGGAGAACGGCCAGAAGATCTGGCGCAGTCCGTACAGCCGCTCGCGCGTGCTCCTCTATCTCACGATGACCGCGGGGTTCTGGCTGACGACCATGACCAGTGCACCGAGACCGAAGACCCTCGGGGTCGAGACGTGCGCCATCGCGATTGCGGCCGTGTCGATGCTCCTCATCGGCCGCGGCGTGGCGTGGGGGCTCCTCGGCATGTGGCTCTATCGCGTGCTGGAGTACGCGCAGGTGCACTCGATCGAGCAGCTTTCGCGGTGGGGAGCCGTGCAGCTCGATCTCGTCGTGGTCGGCATTGCCAGCCTCGTCGTCGCGTTCTATTACTCCGCCGTCTGGCGTGGTACCGTTTCGGCGGACGTGACCCCGTAGCTCAGCACGGATAGAGCAGTGGTTTCCTAAACCATTGGTCGGAGGTTCGAATCCTCTCGGGGTCACCAATTTGTTTCTGGCGCAACGGCTGCTTGTCTCCATACTTGCGTATGCCGCAAAGCAGACACGACCTTCCCCCGCACCTCCGCCCCGTCGAGCGTCCTCCGCAGCCCGAAGCCGGGGAACTGCCGCTCCAGCCCGATGCGCCGCCGCCGCAACCGTCCGGGCCGGAGATCGAGGCGCCGCGTCCGCCGGACCCGTTCCTCCGCCATTCCTGACACGTACGGGGCACCTCCATTGCAGTTATTCGTAGCTGAAAAGGAGGCCCGATGTTCAACAAGAACGGACGTACGGACGCGGAAGAGGCCGTCGCCAACCAGACCGGCGGCGCGCTCAACCAGATCAAGGGGAAAGTGAAACAGGCGGTCGGCGATCTCACCGACGATCACTCGATGCACGCCAGCGGCACGAAGGACAAGGTGAAGGGCAAGCTCCAGGAAGCCTACGGCGACCTCAAGGAGAAGGAAGCGAAGCTCGAGGACAACCTCCGCAACATCGACGACGGACGCGTGTAAACAGTTGTCGGTTGCTGGTTGCTGGTTCGTGGTGCTGCATGCGATTTCAGGCGCTGCAGCGCCACGAACATAGCAACCAGCAACCAGCAACGGGTGGGGCGGGAGCGGCGGGATGCTATCCTCCGCGCCGTGCAACTCTGGACGGCATTTCAGCAGTCAGGGGTGGTGGGCAAAGCCGTTCTCGCCATCCTTCTGATCTTCTCCATCCTCTCCTGGGCCGTGATGATCGCGGTCCTGATGCGCTTCCGGCGCTCCCAGCGCGCGTCGCGGCGCTTCATCGGCATCTTCCGCAAAGCCAAGCGCCTCGCCGACGTGCAGGCCGCCATCGCGCCGCTCACCTACGCCGCGCTCGTCGGGCTCTTCCGTGCCGGCTACGCCGAGATCGAGGCACAGATCGCGCACGCGGAAGGTGGGCGGCAGACCGTGAAATCCCTCGACAGCGTCGAACGCTCCCTCATCCGTGCCACCCGGATCGAGTCCGCGCGCCTGTCGCGGTTCCTCCCCTTCCTCGCCACCACCGCGGCGGCCACGCCGTTCATCGGTCTCTTCGGCACCGTGTGGGGAATCATGGACGCCTTCGGCACCATCGGCGCGACCGGCTCCACCTCCATCACCGCTGTTGCGCCGGGTATCAGCGAGGCGCTGATCAACACCGCGGCCGGACTCTTCGCCGCCATTCCCGCCCTCCTCGCCTACAACGCATTCGTGCAGCGCCTCCGATCCGCGAAGGGCGAGATGGAGGATTTCACGCTGGAGTTCATGAACCTCACCGAACGGAACTTCACATGAGAGGGACGAGGTACGAGTGGGCGGCCGGACGCTCTACGCCTGGGCGGGCGGGACTCGTACCTCGTACCTCGTACCTCGTCACTTGATCGTTACTTAGCGCGACGCTCGTGCGTCAAAGGCATGCATGGCCCTGCGACTCGGCGAATCGGATGACATGACCGACATGGCGGAGATCAACGTCACTCCGCTCGTCGACGTCATGCTGGTGCTGCTGATCATCTTCATGATCACGGCGCCGATGCTCACGCAGGGACTGGACGTGGCGTTGCCGCAGGCCGAGGGGAAAAGCTTCGAGCTGGCCTCGAACAACCCGGCCAAGGTGACGATCACGAACGCCGGAGCGGTTTACGTCGACGGCACCTCCGTCGGCTCGACCGATCTCGATCTGACCCTCGGGCCGATGCTGCGCTCGC
Source organism: Thermoanaerobaculia bacterium (assembly GCA_035627015.1). Lineage (GTDB taxonomy): Bacteria > Acidobacteriota > Thermoanaerobaculia > Gp7-AA8 > Gp7-AA8 > QHVT01. The sequence goes on from DASPMO010000002.1 coordinate 11,923, forward strand.
GCCGCATCAAGCGCGCGCTGCTCGAGGCGGATGAAGGCGTGCCGTACGGCCGTGTGGTCGCGGTGCTCGATGTGATGAACAGGGCGGGTGTGGAGCAACTCGGCATGATCACGCGACCGGAGGAAAAGAGTGCACGACCGCGTCGCTGACGTGCTGGCGCAGCGGGGGCGGCTCGACCGCGGTATCGGCGCCGGTGCGGTCGTGGCGGTCGTCCTGCACGCCGGGCTCGCCGGCGCCGTGATCTACAGCGCCATGCATGCCTCCCCGCCGGCGCCGGCGAAGATGGTGTCCATTCAGTTCGCGAACATGCCGGCGGTGCAACAGGCGCCGAAGGCGCCCAGGCGGGCTG
>DASPMO010000003.1:0-95683 GCA_035627015.1 Thermoanaerobaculia bacterium
CCCGCATTTCTCACCACGTTGAAATGATCCGCACCGGAGCTGTGGAAAACGCGATTTGGGAAGCGGGTGACTGATGTCGAAGGCGGTCGCGGGCTAGCATGCACATGCTTGTGTGCAGTTTGGCGGTGTGGTGGGCACTCCCAACTGTGCAAAAGCATGTGAACGCGGCGATTCCGAACACACGTGTACCCATCACAACCGGGAGCAGCGGTGATCGCAGGAGGTTGGAACCGGATCAGGGAGAGGCGTGAGCGAGGTTACTGCACACCCGGGCGAACAGACTAGCCAACGGATAGCTGCTCGAGAGCGAGATCCATATCTTTCGCGCGGTGACGGTGATCCGTGCTCCGATCTTGAACAGCTTGAGCCGGATCGTGTCGCATTGCGCTTTGGCCAGATCCGTGTCCTTCAGTCCCAGCCTGCGCAGAGCGCTCATCAGCAGGTAGGCAACCGAGGAGAACCAGAGCCGCAGTTGATTCGCGCGCATCGTGGCTGCCGAGGTGCGATCCGAGAACAGAAAGGTCTTCTGCTCTTTGATGCGGTTCTCCATGTCACCCCGCCTGCAGTAATCGTTCTCGTAGAGCGGCTGTGCAGCAACTTCCTCGACAGGAAGCGAGGTGACCACGAATCGCGCGTTGGGCTTATCAACCAGATACTCTGCCTTGCCCACCACCCGTCGCGCGCGACTCCAACTCTCGCGGGTCTGATACTCGAAGTTCTTGTAGCTGCGGAATGGCAGGCCGGTGCGTTGGGACTCGGCACATGCCTGATCCATCTCGCTGGCGATCATCCGCTCCAGCCGGGCGTTCCGGGCCAGTCCGAGCACATAGTCGACCCCGTGCTCCTCGCACCAGCTCATGATGTCGTCGCGACTGAATGCCGAATCCGCACGGATCACGATCTTCACGTTCGGCCACTGCTCACGAATCTGGCTGACGATCCGCTCCAACTCTTCGACCGTTCCCTCGGCAGGGCCGACGTTCGACTGCCGTAACCGGGCACACAACAAGTGCTCGCCCGAAAAGATGTACAACGGCAAGTAGCAGTACGACCCGTAGTAGCCGTGAAAGAAGCGACCTTCCTGGCCGCCATGAATCTCGTCGTCGGTCGTGTCCAGATCGAGAACAATCCGTTCCGGCGCCTTCGCGTGTGACTGCAGAAAGGCGCTGACCAGGAATCGATCGATCGCTGCTGGGTCGTAAACGATCCGCTTGTACCGATCCTCTCCGTTGCCCTCCGGCGTCAACTCCAGCCGGTTCAACGTGCTCTTGCCCGCCAGCGTCCGCGTCGGATCAGCCTTCTCCACCAGCGTCGCGATCAACGGATCATGACGGAGCTGGTCATGGTCGTTCAGATCCTCGTAGCCCAGCGCCAGTCCCATTACCCGTTGGGCGATCAGGCTTTTCACGGTGTGCTCGACCAACAGCGGGTTGCGATGATCACGAAAACAGGCCGCGAACTGACTCAACAACCCAGTCCGCCGCTCGACCTCTCGCAACAGCAGCCCGCCGCCATCAGAACTGAGCTGCCCGCCGTCGAAACGAGCCACGATCTGCCGCCTGCCCACCCCTTGGAAACTCAGCTGTTCCCCGTTACACTGTGTCTGTCTCACGCCGCCGCCTCCCTTGCTACCAAGTTGTTGTTGACACTCAACTTAATAGCACGGGGCGGCGGCTTTTATATCCCCTTGGTGAGAAATCCGGGTTAGAGCGCTGCGCGCCCGTTGCTGGTTGCTGTGTTGCTGGTTCGTGGTGGTGTTGCGCGGGTTGCATGCTCGTGCGGCTCCCGAAAAGCCACCACGAACCAGCCACCAGCCACCAGCAACAACTTACTGCTGCGGCGGTTCCGGCCGCTCCGGCGGTTCCGGCCGGTCGGGCGACACCACGGGTGGCCTCCCCTGCACGATGTTGTCGCCGACCATGTAGCCGGCGCCGAGGGAGGAGGGAACGGCCTGGGCGTCCTCTCCGCAGTTCATGGTCATGCGGATGATGTGGCGGGCGAAGGCGGTCTCGCACTCGTTGGCCACGCGCACGCGGTAGATGCGCGGGCTGCGGGCGACGACGCGCACGCCGTCGATGAGGACGAAGAAGTACTCGATCTCGTCGCCGTTCTCGAACTTCGGCAGGACGACGCGCGACAGCGGTCCGTCATTCATCCCTTCGACCGAGCACCAGTCGGTGGTGTTGATGCGGCGGAAGTAGCCGCGCAGCTCACCCTTGCCGACGGCGTCGACCTGCAGCAGCGGCAGCTCGCCGGCGCGGACGCAGGTCAGCGGCGTGTGGTTGATGCCATTCCGGACCTCGGCCACCGCGGCGAGGGCGGCGAGGGCGAATGCGGCGACTGCGATTGCGCGGATCTTCATGATGTCCTCGTGCGTCGATTGTACGGGTTCTAGCGTTGGAAAAACGAGCGCAGGCGCGTCAAAAATCCGCCGTTCTCCTCGGAAACGGGCTCCGGATCGTACTGGAGCGGACGTTTTTCGACCACGCAGCGCGGATTTCCGGTCATCAGCGCCTCGGCCACGCTCTCCCCGGCCAGCTCGCGCAGCACGGCGGCCGCGGCCGTGACGCGCGGAACGCGCTTGCTCATGTTGTGCGCGTCCGTGGCCACGAAGTGCACGCAGCGCCGCTTCAGGAGGTCGTGCGCGACGCGTTTCGCCTCCTGTCCGAACTCGCCGGTGAGGCTCGAGAGCGTGAGCTGCGTCTTCGCCCCGTGGCCGATGTACGACGCCAGCAGCTCCGGATGGTGCTGGAAGACGAGGTTGCGCTCGGGGTGGGCGATGATGGGCGTCCAGCCGTCGAGCTGCATGCGGTAGAGCGGCTGCTCGAACATCGGCGGGACGCTGTTCGCGGCCAGCTCGATCAGCACATAGCGCGACCCCGCCAGCGGGACGATGGCCGTCCCCTCGGCGAGCAGTTCCACGGCGTCGTGGGAGAAAAAGTACTCCGAGCCGAGGAGGAGCCGCGGCGCGTCGCCGACCCGTTTCTGCAGCCCGTCGAGGCGCGACTGCAGCTCGGGGATCGAGAACGCCGGCCACCGCCCGCGCAGCACGTGCGGCGTGGCCACGATCGTGTCGATGCCTTCGGCAAGGGCGGTGCGGCACATCTCCACCGCCTCGTCCCATTCACGCGGGCCGTCGTCGACGTCCGGCAGGCAGTGGTGATGGAGGTCGATCATCGGGTTGTCATCCTGAGCCGCGCAGACGGCGAAGGATCCCCAGCCGACGGAGCGAGCACTGGGTTCCAGCAGGGGGTCCTTCGCCGTCTGCGCGGCTCAGGATGACACAGGGCTACGACGTCTTCCGGCGCTTCTCCTCGTCGTCCGCGCTCTCGTAGTACTCGTAGTAGCCCTTCTTGTACGTGTAGCCGTACTGGTGCAGGTCGAGGTTGTTCAGCAGGGCGCCGAGGACGGGGATGTTGGCCTGGCGGAGCCGCTCGGCCGAGCGCTGCACGAGCTCGCGCGGCGTCTTGCCGCCGTGCACGGTGAGCACGACGCCGTCCGCGGCCGCGCCGAGGACGATCGCATCCGTCACGGCCAGCACCGGCGGCGAATCGAAGATCACGTACGCGTACTTGGCGCGCATCTCGGCGATGAGGTGCTTCATGCGGTCGGAGGCGAGCAGCTCCGACGGGTTCGGCGGAATGGGGCCGGAGAGGACGACCGAGAGATTGGTGACGTCGGTCGGCTGGATGATGTCGTCGAGAGGGATGTTCGCGGCCAGGTAGTTCACCAGGCCGAGGTTCATCTTGCCGGTGAAGACCTTCTGCAGGCGCGGGCGGCGGAGGTCGGCGTCGAGCAGCAGCACCGGCTTGCCCATCTGCGCGAGCACCGTGGCCAGGTTGACCGAGGTGGTGGTCTTTCCCTCGCGCGCGAACGAGGAGGTGATGACGATGACCTTCGGCGAGTTCGCGGAGGCCAGCAGCAGCGAGGTGCGGAAGGCGCGATAGGCCTCGGCGATCGGCGAGCGGGCATCGGTGTGCGGGATGAGCTCGATGCCGGCTTCCCTCTCCTCGCCCCCCTCGATGGCGCGCAGGCGCGGCGTGGTGCGGCCGTAGCCGTAGCTGTAGCCGTACTGCTTGGACATGGAGCCGGCCGCGGGGATGACGCCGAGGGAGGCGAGCCTGGTCACGCGCTCGAGGTCCTCGGGAGTCTTGACCGAGCGGTCCATGTACTCGAGGAAGAAGATCGCGGCCAGGCCGAGGACCAGCCCGAGCGGGAAGGCGCTCTGGAGGTTCTTCTGCATCGAGAGGTTGAAGCGATAGGCGGGGAGGGCGTGGTCGACCCAGTGGATGTTCGAGGTGGCCGAGCCGCTGAGGCGGGCCGTGACCTCGGCTTCGCTGAGCTGCTTCTGCAGGTTGGCGAGCTGGGCCTGCTTCGTCTCGACGGTCATGCGCAGGTCGAGGTACTTGGCCGCGTCGACGTTCGAGCGCTGCACCTGTCCGCGCTGGCGGTCGTAGGAGGCGCGCAGCGTGGCCACGCGCGACGAGGCGGCGCTCATTTCCGCGCGCGCCGCGTCGAGGCGCTTCCTGTACGCCTCCTGCACCACCGCGGTCTTGCGCGCGCGCGTCTTGGCCATCTCGTCGGCGAGCTTGCGCATCTCGGGATGGCCTGCCAGGAAGGTGCTGCGCTTCTGGTTGTACTCGTTCTCCTGCCGGTTGAGCTGCTCGTTGATCAGGCCGACGGTCAGGTCGCCGGCGACGGCGATGTCGGGCGGCGTGCGCTGCAGGGCCGTGTACGCGGCCGACTTCTGGCTCTCTTCGTTCTGGGCGTCGGTGTAGTCGCGCTGCACCTGACTGAGCGTGGACATCTCCACGTTCTCGGTCCCCTCGTCGACGGAGATGATGTTGCGGCTGCGGCCGTAATTGGACAGCTCTTCGCGCGCCTGCTCGAGATCGTTGCGCACGCTCGCGATCTGGTCGGTGAGGAACGTGCTGGCCTCGTGGACCGCGTTCACTTTCCGGGCGATGTTCTGGCGGATGAACGAGTCGCCCCACGCCTCGGTGATCTTCCGCGCCAGCCGCGGCGAGGTGCCGACGTACGAGATGTCGACCAGGGCCGTGTTGCGCACCGGCGTCACGTCGATGCTGCCCAGCAGTCCGCTGGCGATCCCTTCCTTGATCGGCTCCATCTCCTTCGGCGTCTTTCCCGCCGTGCCGGGCGGGTAGAGCTCGGCGTCATTCCACAGCTTCTGGTCCTCGACCACCTGCAGCGCCAGGCCGCGGCTCTTGAGCAGGACGTACTGCGTCTGCAGGAACTCCTGCTCGTTGGCGGGGACGCCGAAGAAGTCCTCCATCGTGGCGCGGTTCGACTCGCGGTCGATCTGGAGGCGGATGGTGGAGCGGTAGAGCGGCTTCTGGAACCAGCTCGCCAGGAAGGTCCCCAGCATCACCACCACGAGGATCGCGAAAGCGATTTTCCATCGCTTCCGGATGACGTTCCAGTAGTGAGAGAGATGAACGTCCTGATGAGTGTTGAGATCCATGGCCGTGGAAAGGGGCGAGGGGGAAGGGGCCCCCTTGCCTCTCTAAAATAACGCTTCTTTGATGAAGACGGTATCGTTGTCGTGCAGGATCTCGTCTTTGCGCTTGCCGTTGATGATGTCGCGGTAGTTGACCGAGATGGTCTGCTCGCGCCCGTTGACGATGCGGTTGATGAGCGCCGTGCGCGAGGCGCGGTCGGTCTGGCCGCCCGCGGCCATGATGGCGCGGAGCAGCGTCGGCGTCTGCGAGCTCTTGAACTCGACCTTGCCCGGCTTCATCACTTCGCCGGCAATGTAGATCGAGATCGGCGTGTCGAGCGGCACGTTCACCAGGTCGTTCGGCGAGAGCGGGATGTTCAGCTCCGGCCGCCCTTCGACCAGGAGCTGGTCGATGTTGATCGCCACCTGTTCGGAGAGCCCGTTGCGCGCGGTGCGCAGCACGTAGATGTCTTTGCCGTGGCCGGCGGTGAGGCCGCCTGCCTGCGTGATGGCCTGGATGAGCGTGGTGCTGCCGCTGGCGCCGATGCGTCCCGGACGCACCACCGCGCCGACGACGGAGATGGGCTTGCTCGCGAACTCGACCACCTGCACCGAGACCGTGGCCTTGGCCAGGATGTCCGCCTCGAGCAGCGTCTTGAGCTTCGCTTCGATCTGCGTGGACGTGAGCCCCGCCACCTGCACGCGGCCGATGACGTTCAGGGCCACGACACCGTCATCGTTGACGACCGTGCGCCCGCTCATGTTCGCATCCTCGAGCACCTTGATGTCGAGAACGTCGCGTGGCCCAACCGGCGCATCCGAGGAAAGGATGGGGAGCTCCTGTGCGCTCGCGATCGACGCGAGGAGAAGCAGGGCGATGACGAGCACTCCACGAGACTTCATTGCGTTGACTGACTCCCACCAAAATACAGCAGTTGACCACCGCACACGAGGAACGGGGCTCCCTCTCTTGACTATTGGACCGGCCCATACGTTACACCTCGTATGTGACCGCCACAGGAAAGCCCCGTGACTCCCTCGTGAATTCGCCGTTCGGACGCGGCTTACAAGAAGGTACAAATAACGATTACGGGGTAAAGGACAACCTGAGCACGTAACGTATTCCGGAATCGGTGTCACCAAACGCAGTACTGTCGCGTTCGTACCAGCCGACATCGGCGCCGAGGCGGGCGCGGCGGATGGCGTAGGTGAAGCCGACGCTGCTGAAGGAGATGTCGTCGGTGCGCGTCCGCCCGAGGACCGGCTGCTCGTACTCGTCGCGCTCGAAGACGCTGCGGGCGTGCAGCGTGAGGCGGCGGGTGGTGACGAGGTCCGCGCCGACCGCGGCTGAGGTGGCGACGAAGTAGGGGTTGTTGAGGAAGATGCTGAAGCCGAGGTCGCGGTCGGCGTTCAGGTAGTACGTCCAGCGACCGTTGCCGCGCGTGGCGTTGAGCTGCGCGGTCACTCCCTGGAAGTCGGGCTGGGAGACGTCTTCGAACGCGAGACGCGTCGCGCCGACCTCGAGGCGCACCTGCGTCCGCCCGGCGTCGTAGGCGAAGCCGCCGCCGCCGTAGGTCCGGCTGCTGCGGTAGTCGGCCTTGTTCGGGAAGTCGTACTCGCTCCGCTCGCCCGCCACGAACAGCGACGTGCGGGGGAAGGTCTTGTGGTGCAGGGCCAGGCGGCCGTTGCGCTCCTCGCGGTCGAGCACTTCGATGGGGATGTGCTCCGGGTCGGGATCGGGCTGGAAGCGGTTCTCCGGATAGCGGATCTCGCTCGCGCGCACGCTGAACAGGGCGCTGGTGCGGCTCGAGTATTTGAACTCGCCGCCGACGCCGACCTCGTCCTCGCGCGCGGTGGCCAGGCGGTTGATGTCGGCCACGTGCGCCCGGAGCTGGTCGGCGCGCAGCGCGTAGACGTCGAGATAGAGGTGGTTGAACAGCAGGTGCATGTCGCCGCGCGCGGAGTAGTTGAACTGCCGGTCGCGCTCCCCCTCGCTGAAGAAGCTGTAGCTCGGGTTGAGGTCGACGCTGAAGATCACCTTCTTGCGCGGCACGAAGTAGAAGCGGTTCGGCGCCTCGACGGTCAGCGACAACCCGCCGCTCTGGTTGCCGGTCGGCAGATAGCCGGTCTCGGTGTAGCCGGCGTCGGAGATGCGCAGCCGCGACATCCAGTAGAACGGACCGGTGTGGAAGTTCGCCTGCTGCAGGTCGCCCCACAGTTTTTTCGCCGCCGCCAGGTCGGGATCGCGATCGCGCAGACGCTGATCCTGCTGCGCCGACGCGAACAGCGGGATCAGGCTCGTGATGGCAATAAATAAGATGCGCTTGTACACCGCAACCACCCCTATCTTCAAAGCGCTGGACCGCGCGCAGTTTAGCACGCGACAATGCCTGCATCCGATGCAGGCGAGCCGCTGGGTCACCTTCGCAGAGCGCGTTTGCCTGACGGTTTTCTGCGTCTGGCTGCTGTGGCTTCCGCTTCCGTTCGGCTCGGTCGTCAGCAATGCCCGACTGCCGCTCGTGGCCGTGCCGCTCGCGCTCTGCACCGCCGCGTCGCTGCTGCGCCTCTACGCCACGCGCGACCGCACCAACACCGCGCAGCCGACGCGCGCCTGGACGATCTTCGGCATCGGGGCGCTGCTCTTCCTCGCCGCCGGCGCGCTGCAGCTCGTGCCCCTTCCTCCCGGCGTGGTCGGCGCGCTCTCACCCGACGCCCATGCGATCTGGAGCGGCGCGTCGCGCGTAGCCGCGCTGGCCGGCGAAACGGTGCGCACGTCCTGGCCGCTGAGCGTGGCCCCGCGCGCGACGGCCGCGGAGCTGCTGCGCCTGGCCGCGCTCTTCGCCACGTTCACGACCGCGGCGCTGCTGGTGCGCAGTCACGCGCGCCGCCGCACGCTGGCCGTCGTGCTCTGCGCCGGCGCGACGTTCGAGGCGCTGTACGGCCTCCGCCAGGCCGCGCTGCAAAAGTACGAGATCTGGGGATGGGTGAACCGGCTGGTGTTCCACCGCGTCACCGGCACGTTCGTGAACCCGAACCATTTCGCGCACTACATCGCCATCATCCTGCCGCTGGCGCTTTTCCTCGGCGCGGCGCTCTGGCACAAGTCGGGGACGCCCGACCTGCCGGTCCCCACCCGGATCGCGCTCCTGATCGAGCGTCACATCCTGCTGGCGGGCTTCGCCATTCTGGCCGCGGTGGCCTGCCTCTCCGGGATGCTGCTGGCGCAGTCGCGCGGCGCGCTGCTGGCGCTGGCGGCGGGGCTGGTCGGCGTGGCGGCGCTGCTTCCCGGACGCCGCCTCGCGCGCATGGTCTTCGCCTCGATCGCGGGGCTCGCGCTCGTCGCCGCGCTGGCGATCTTCCTCGGCCCGGAACGGACGGTGGGGCGTTTCGCGGAAGTGGGCGAGCAGGCCGGCGGACGCCGCGACACCATCGCCGCGGCGCTGCGCCTCTGGCAGCGGTTCTCGATCGCCGGCAGCGGCCACGGGACGTTCCAGACCGTGGTCTCGATGGAGCAGGACCGCGACCTCGGCCGGATCTACAACCATGCCCACAATGATTACGCGGAGCTTGCCGCGACCTCGGGTACGCTCGGCCTCGTCATCGCGCTGGTGACGCTGCTCGGCGGCGCCGTGGCCCTGGCGCGCATGACGTTCGGCCGCGGCGCGCGCGAGCTGACCTGGGTGCGCCGCGCGTATCAGACCGCCGCGCTGGCCAGCCTGGCCATCGCCGCCGTGCACGCGCTCTTCGACTTCAACTTCTTCATCCCCGCCAACCCCGCCACCCTCGCGGCCATCGTGGGGGCCGCGGTGGCGTCGGTCGATCACGACAAACGCACCCGCCGCTGAGCAAGCGGACCGCCGGCGTCCCGCCGACTGTCTGCGCAGGCGTCCCGCCTGCGCTCCGGGTGGGTGGCGGCGGGACGCCGCCACAGACAGCCGGCGAGGACGCCGGCGGTCCGCTTACAGGCGCAGGCGGCGCTGGGCGCCGTTGCGGGTGTGCGTGTTGACGAGGCGGATCTCGATCTCGTGCGTGCCCGGCGGAACCGGCACCTGGAAGGTGCGCGTGTCGCGCACTTCTCCCTCGGCCATGGGCATGTCGTCGACATAGATCTCGACATACGGCGGGGTCTCGTCGCTCTGCGCGTTGGTGAGCGTGATGCTCTCCTTGCGCCGCTCCGCCGCCCAGCCCTGCGTGACGGCCTGGCTGCAGATCTCGTCGATGCCGCAGAGGCGCTGCCAGACGCGCGGCATGGCCGCGAGCCGGGCACGGTAGCGCTGCTCGTCCTCCGGCCTGTGGAGGACGCGCGCGACGTCGATGGCCGCACCGAGGACCGGGACGGTCATGCCGCCGGCGGCGGCGCGGGCGAGATACGCGTTCGCGGCCTCGGGGTCGCGGCGCCGTGCCTCGAAGCGTGCCCGGTCGAGGTAATACGGCTGCCACTCCGCGTCGTTCGCCCCGCGGGAGGTCGTCTCGATGCGCGAGGCGATGCTCCCTTGATCGAGCTTCAGCGCCACCCGCGCGCGCGTGACCGCGCGCAGCTTGCTCGGCGGCGCGAGCATCGCGGCCACGCCGGTCAGCGGCTGCAGGTCGTGCCGCAGCGCGTAGTCGACCACTTCTTCCACGCGCCCGGAGACCTGCGCCGGATCGAAGGCCTGCCGGTCCATTTCCTCGAGCAGTCCCCGCACGAGCCGCTCGTCGCGTCTGTCGAGACGCTCGGGGAGGAGGCCCAGGAGCGCGGCCGGATCGTCGGTGCGCCGCCGCGCCGCGAAGGCCTGCAGCCGCGCCTCGCGGATCTCTTCGCGCAGGATCTGGTAGTCGCGGAAGAGCCCGCGCGACAACGCCAGGTTGCGCAGCGCCGTGCGTGCGTTCATCGTCGGCGGCGCGTGCGTGCGCAGCCACGCGAAGTCGCCCGTGAGCTGCAGCAGCGGCACGTGCATGCGGTCGAAGAAGCCTGGATCGCGCATCAGCGGCGCCGCCGCATTCAGTACCCGCGCGCGATCCTCTTCCCCGAGCTCGTACCAGTGAAACAGCCCGCCCCGGACGAACGCCGCGTTGGCATTCGGCCGGTGCGGCGCCAGCAACTTTGCATGCGCATACGCCGCCCGCCAAAGCTCCACCCGCCGCGGCGAATCCGAATCCAGCGCCTCATCGACAATCCCGCTGGCCATCAACCAATCCGCGGGACTGGTGCTCAACGCAGGACGGGCTTCAGCCCGTCCGGAGAGCTCGACGAGGAGCAGCGCAGCACACAACCCCGCGACCACCCCCAGCATCACCTGCCGCGATCGCCGCGTCATCGCGCGGCCTCCTCGAGCACCTTTTCCCACGCCGCGAACGCATGCCGCGGCGCGAAGCGCTGCAGATACAGCTCGCGCCCGCGCGCGCCCATGGCCGCGGCGGCGTTGCGGTCGCGCGCGAGGGTATCGATCGCCCGGACCAGCCCGTCCACGTCTCCCTCCTCGACCACCACGCCGCAATGGTACGCGTCGATGAGGCGCGCCAGCTCGCCGTCGCGCGCGCCGATGAAGATCACCGGCCGGGCCACGGCCAGGATGCCGTAGAACTTGCTCGGCACGATCAGCCCCTCGAGCGCGGGACGGAGCGTCACCAGGTGCGCGTCGACCGAGGAGAGGCTTTCGGTGAGCCGCTCCCGCGGCACGTAGTCGCGGAACTCCGCATTCGCCGGCGCCTCCCCTTTCACCCGGGCAAGCTGCGCCCCGCCGCCGGTGAAGACGAACCGCACCTCGGGCAGCCGCTGCATGGCCCCCAGGATGGTGGTGAAGTCATGCGCGCGGCCGAGGTTTCCGGAGTAGCCGACGGAGAAGGCTCCGCCACGCTCGATCGGATGCAGATCCGCATCCGCCCAGTTGTGAATCACCACCCCGCGCGGCACCCGCGCGCTCATCAACTCCCCGAGCACCACGTTCGCGCGCGCCCGCCGCAGCGACCAGTCGCGCAGCCTCCGGGCCAGCGGGATGCGGATCCCCAAGGCCTCGGCCACCTCGGGGAAGAGGTCCTGCACCCAGTTCACGACGCGCTTCGACGCGAAGGCCGCGACCACGGAAAGCAGCGGCGGATCGGTCATGGCGATCACGATGGCGTCGCGGTTCCGCCGCATGGCCAGGAACGCGGAGAGGTAGAACGTCAGGTAGTCGAGCGCGCGTCCGACCAGCCCCGCGCGGCCGAAGCGCGTCGACCAGACGCGCTCGATGTGCACGCCATTCGCAACCTCCCGCGCTGCGAGCCGCGCACGCGCGTCGTCATAACGCTGCCGGCTGGTGATGGCTCCGACCTCCCACCCGCGCGCTGCCAGATGAAAGGCGAGGTCGGTCGCGATCTGACTTGTTGCAGAATGGTCCGGATGGAAGTAGCGATTCACGAAGAGCACGCGACGCAAGCATGATCATTCTAGGACTCAACGCGCACCACGCCGACGCCTCCGCCTGTATCGTCGTCGACGGGAAGCTCGTCGCCGCCGCCGAGGAAGAGCGCTTCCGCCGCGTCAAACACTGGGCCGGCTTCCCCTCCGCGGCCGTGAAGTACTGCCTCGACGAGGCGGGCGTCTCGCTGAACGACGTCGACCACATCGCCGTCAACCGCGATCCCAACGCGCGGCTCATGCAGCGGATGAAGTTCATCCTCGCCAAACGCCCCTCGGTCGCGGCCATCAAGCGCAGGCTCGAGAACCGCTCGAAGATCAAGGACCTCCGCACCGAGATCGTGGAGACGTTCCGGCTCGACTCGCTGAAGCCGAAGCTGCACCACGTCGAGCATCACCGCGCGCACCTCGCCTCGGCGGCCTTCGTGGCGCCGTTCGAGGAGTCGGCCGTGCTCTCCATCGACGGCTTCGGCGATTTCGTCAGCTCGATGTGGGGCGTGGCCCGCGGCAATCACATCGAGGTGCTCGGGGAGATCGGCTTCCCGCACTCCCTCGGCATTTTCTACACCGCCATGACGCAGTACCTCGGCTTCCCGCACTACGGCGACGAGTACAAGGTCATGGGGCTGGCGCCGTATGGGAAGCCGGTGTTCCTGGACGAGATGCGCGACATCGTGCACGTGAAGGACGGCCGCTTCGCGCTGAACCTCGACTACTTCACGCACCACAACGTCGGGCTGGACATGGTCTGGCAGGGGGGCTCGCCGGTCATCGGGCCGGTGTACTCGGAGAAGCTCGTGGAGAAGCTCGGCCCGGCGCGCGCGGCCAGCGACCCGATGGAGCAGCGGCACAAGGATCTCGCCGCGTCGATGCAGGCCATGTTCGAGGAGGCGTACTTCGAGCTCGCCAACGCGCTGCACGCGAAGACGAAGCTCGACAACTTCTGCCTGGCCGGCGGCTGCGGCTACAACAGCGTCGCCAACGGCCTGGTGTTCCAGCGCTCGCCGTACCGCGAGCAGTACATCCAGGCCGCGGCGGGCGATGCCGGCGGCGCGATCGGCGCGGCGTACTGGGTGTGGAACGAGGAGCTGCAGAACCCGCGCTCGTTCGTGATGGACCACGCGTACTGGGGTCCGCAGTACAGCGCGGGGGAGGTCGACAAGGCGGTCCTGGCGCGGCGCGCGGACCTGGACGAGGCGCACTGCGTGCTGCACCGGGTGCAGGAAGAGCGCGACCTCTGCATGCGCACGGCCGAACAGATCGCGAAGGGAAACGTCGTCGGCTGGTTCCAGGGGCGGATGGAGTGGGGGCCGCGCGCGCTCGGCAACCGCTCCATCGTCTGCGATCCGCGCCGCGCCGACATGAAGGACATCCTGAACCACAAGATCAAGCGCCGCGAGTCGTTCCGGCCGTTCGCGCCGTCAGTCATGCGCGAGGCGGTGGGGGAGTGGTTCGAGACCGACTACGACGTGCCGTTCATGCTGCAGGTCTACCAGATCCGCGAGGAGAAGCGCGCCCGGATCCCGGCGGTGACGCACGTGAATGGTTCGGGGCGGCTGCAGTCCGTGACCGAGGCGCAGAACCCGCGCTACCACCACCTCATCCAGGCCTTCCGCGACCTCACCGGAGTGCCCATCGTCCTCAACACCAGCTTCAACGAGAACGAGCCGGTCGTGAATACCCCGGCCGAGGCGCTGGATTGTTTCCTGAGGACGAAGATGGATCTGCTGGTGATGGGGGATCTGATGATCCAACGCTGATCTGGAGTGCGGCAGCGCCAGCTGCCGCTCTCGATGCCGCAGCGCCAGCTGCGGCGGCTGGCGCCGCCGCAATTGAGAGCGGCAGCTAGCGCTGCCGCACTCCATAGAGGAGCTCGCGGGACAGGATCAGCTCGGCGACGAAGCGCTCCCACGCGTAGCGCAGGCCGGCCCGCCCGTCGAGGATCAGGCCTTTGACGAAGAGCGTGTGCACCACGACGGCGAACGGTGCGACGACGACGAGCTTGCGGATGCGGCCGGCGATGCCGAGGGAGCGCGGGTCGGCCAGGCGCAGCTTCTCCGCCTCCTGGCGCATGTAGCGTTTCTGCCGCGCGACGAAGGAGCGGAAGCTTTTGCGGTCGTCGTGGACGATCGGGGTGCGGAGGTCGGCGATGTCGCCGTCGACGGCGATGCGCTGCGTGTGGCCGTCGAGCCAGAAGCTGGAATGCGCGGTCGTGGTCAGGACGACCCGCGGCGGGTAGAGCGACGCGCGCAGGACACGGCCGTTGACGGCGTAGCGGAAGGACGCGCGATACGCGCGCGCCGTGCCGGGCACCAGGTCAGAAAGCTCCTGCACGAGCGCCTCGGGGACGAAGTAGTCGGCATCGAGGGCCAGGAACCACGGCGTGCGCACCTGCTGCTGCCCGTACGTCCACTGCGCGGCGTGGTCGTCGAACGCGCGCTGCAGCACGCGCACGTTGGGGAAGCGGCGCGCGATCTCGACCGTCGCGTCGGACGAGAAGCTGTCGACGACGATCACCTCGCGCGCCCACGCAAGCTGGCGCAGCGTGCGCTCGATGTTCGGAGCCTCGTCCTTGGTCAGGATCAGCGGCGTGATCTGATCGAGCAATACGCCTCCTCCATCTCCTGCGCCACGCGCGGCCAGGCGAAGCGCGACTCCACGAGCGCGCGTCCGTTGCGTCCCATCTCCGCGCGGCGCGCGGGATCCGCCAGCAGTGCCGGCACGTCGTCGAGTCCGATCACGCCCGCGTTCGCACCCACCACATCTTCCGCCAGACCGACGCCCGCGGAGAGGACGGCCGGCGTCTCCATGGCCAGCGCTTCCAGCACGGCGTTGCCGAAATTCTCGGACGTGGAGAGCAGGACGAAGAGCGTGGCGCGCGCGAGCAGCTCGTCCTTCGCCGCGCCGTAGACGGGGCCGAGGAACTCGACGTCCGCCCCCACGCTCGACGCGAGCTCGCGGAGCCGCGGCGTGAGCTGCTCTTCGTCATTGCCCGCCACGAGCAGCCTCGCACCGAGACCGGGCAGAGCCTCAATGACGCGGTCGAGCCCTTTCTTCCAGTTCACGCGGCCGAGGAAGAGCAGCGTCCGCTCGTCGCGCGGCACATCGGGCCGCGCCGGCAGCTCGACTCCGTTCGGGATCACCAGCGGCGACGGCAGGGGCAGCCCGACGCGCTGCGCATCCTGGAGCTCGAGGGCCGACGTGAAGTGAACCGCGGCGGCGTGCGCGAAGCCGCGCCGCTCCATGAGCCGCAGCCAGAGCATCTTGGCGATGCGGCTCTTCCGCGCGATCAGCTCCGGCACGAGCATTCCTCGGGGGGAGATGACGTACGGCACCTTTGCCGCGCGCGCGGCCCGCGCCGCGGCCACGCCGGGCCAGAGATAGACCGCGTGCGTGTGCACGAGGTCGAACGTCCGGCTCTCGCGCGCCAGCGCGCGCCGCATCTCCGGCGACCAGTAGAGCCGCGGCTGCGGCGAGGGGAAGTAGCGCACCTGCACCCCGTCGACGTCCACCGGCGTCGCCACCGGCACGTCCAGTGTCCCGCCGCCGTCGACGTTGGTCGTGAACACGTGCACCTCGTGCCCGCGCGCGACCAGTGCCTTGCAGAGTCCGTGGACGGCCACGATCGGCCCGCCGTACCGCCGCGCCGGGAAGTAGGTGGGCACGACGTGGAGAATCTTCACGCGGTTTGCGGTGCGGGAAGGGCCGGCGCCGCGCTCTCCTGCGCGACCTTCTCGTCCAGCGTTGCCGTGGCGAAGAGGCATCCCGCGATGAAGGCCGTCATCAGCGTCAGCACCGGATCGGAGTATGCCTGTGCCGACGCCAGGAAGTTGCCGATGTTGGCCACGACCATGGCGAAGAGCGCCACGCGGATCAGTTGCGAGGTGCCGGGGATGTCCCCCACCGCGCTGATGCGCATCATCATCCGCAGGATGGCCCAGGCCAGCATCGCCGCCACGAGGAGGCCGGGGAGGCCGAGCTCCGCGGTGAGCTTGCCGAGGCCTCCTTCCTGCCAGCCGAAATCCGACTCGCGGCCGCTGATGTGGCGGATGCCCTGCGTTGCGGCGCCGAGGCCCTGGCCGAGGACCGAGCCCTGCTGCAGGGTGCCGATGAGACCACCCTCCAGCCGCTGCAGCACTTCGCCCGGCGTCGTGCGCGCGCCGCGCGCGTAGACCTCCGACTGCGCGGAGGAGCGGATCTCGTTGACCACCAGGCCGAGGGTCGCGCCGAGGATCACGATCAGCGCCACCTGCGCGGTGGTCAGGCGGCGCAGGTAGCGCCAGAGGAACGCCAGGCCGAAGATGAGGACCATGTACAGCGCCTTGCGGCGTCCGCTGATGATGCAGTTGAGGAAGCCCCACGCGGCCACGGCGATCCACGGCCAGGCTCGCGTCAGCACGCGCGCGCGCACGGCCAGGGTGATGCCGATGGCGGTGAGCATGGCCGCGTGCCATCCCATGATGTCGGGGGCGCGGTAGATGCCGGAGAGCACGCGGATCTCGATGCCCGGCAGGTGGCGGATGTAGCCCCACGGCATGGCTACCATCCCCAGCACCGGCGAGCGCACCCAGAAGTACTCGAGCAGCGTGCCGATCATGGCCACCGAGGTGATGACGGCGTAGAACTGGAAAAAGCGGATGAGCTGCTCCTCGCGCGTCAGCCACGAATAGCCGAGGAGCACGGCCGGGATGGGGAGGAGATAGATCAGCATGCTCAGCGCCGGCACTTTCCAGTTGGAGAGGCCGAACGTGGCCAGGCCGTTCATGGCCGCGAAGGTGAGCATGACCAGGAAGAGGGCGATGGTGGAGTAGAGGTTGGGGAAGCGGCGCGCGAAGTCGGCGCGGTTGCGCTGCAGCGCGCCGAGGGCGGCGAAGAGGATCACCGCGTAGACCGCCACGATGCTCATCGTCAGCATCGCCGGCGTCCCCGGGGTCAGCTTGCGCACCGGGTCCTGCAGGATGCCGCAGAGGACCGCGGCCAGCCAGCCGTGACGCCAGTTCGACAGCGCGACGGCCATCGAGGCGAGCAGGATTGCTGCGAAGAGCAGGGTGATCATGACGATTCCCCGGCCGGAACAACCCGCAGGCGGCGTCCCTTCCGATGGAGCCGCCGCGCCAGGAGGAGTCCCCGCAACTCTCCGATGAGTTTGCCTGGAATCCGCCACGGATGCGCGGCCAGGTAGCGCGTGGCCACGTTCTGCACGACCCGCCGCGCCGCGTAGGGCCAGAAGCGCGGCATGTGCTGGAGCGCGAAGTAGTAGTCGCCGGCCGAATGGGCGGGGATGGGGGCGGTGCGATGGTCGCCGTAACTGCGCAGGCCGCCGGTGGAGAGCTGGAGGTGCCGCAGCGAGGCGCGCGGCTCGAAGAGGATCTTCCCGCCGGCGGCGGTGACCCGCATGGCAAAGTCGGTCTCGAAGCGGTACGCGGCACCGACGAAGTTCTCGTCGAAGCCGCCGATCCGGAGGGCTTGGTCGCGTTTGACGGAGAGGTTGCCGGCCATGACGTTGTTGACGTAGGCGGGCTCGCTGCTGTTGAAGCGGAACGAAAGGTCGCTCAACGTAGGACGGGCTTCAGCCCGTCCCCCCCGGGGGAGGCGGGCTGAAGCCCGCCCTACGTCTGGCTCCTGTCCGGGTTGTAACACCTGGCCGGCGACGGCCCAGACGTCGTTGCTTGCGTGCGCATTCACGTGCGCGCCGACGATGTCGGCGTTCGGGATGATGTCGTCGTCGAAGAAGAGGACCAGCGGGGTGGTCGCGGCTTCGAGGGCGTCGTTCATGGCCTTCGGGATGGACGGCGTCTCGAGTCTGAGCCAGCAGATGTGGCCGCGTTGGTGCCACGCGCTCAGCCGCGCTTCGACGGCGGGGTCGTGCTCCTTGGTCTGGTCGGCGATGAGGATCGCGTCCGCGCGCGGTTGGAGCGCGAGGAGGCGCTCGATCGTCTCGACGAGGATCGCGCCGCGGTTGTAGGTCGGGATGGCGATGGTCAGGGTCATCGCAGCGCTTCCTTCACTCCCTCCACGCCGCGGGCGTAGTCCCAGGTGGCGATGATCTCGCGGGAGCGCCGGGCCATGCGCGCGCGGAGCGCGTCGTCCATCAGCGCGTCCATGGCGCGCGCCAGCGCGGCGTCGTCGCCGGCGGGATAGACGAAGGCGTTCTCTCCTTCGAGGACGATGTCCCCCAGCGAGCCGCAGCGATCGGTGACGACGACGGGGAGGCCGCAGGCCATGGCCTCGTTGATGACCGCGCCGCGCGGCTCGTAGGTCGAGGGGAGGACGAAGACGTCGCACATCGCGTAATGCTCGGGGAGGTCGGCCTGGTTGACGAAGCCGGCGAATCGCACGTTCAGATTCTGCTCCCGTGCGAACGATTCGAGCGGCTCGCGCAGCTCGCCGTGCCCGAGGAAGACCACCACCGCGCGGTCGCGCTGCCGCATGCGGGCCAGGGCGCGCAGGAGCGTCATCGGGTCCTTGCGCGCCACGAGCTTGGCGGAGAAGACGAAGGCGATCTGCCCGTTGCCGATGCCAAACCGCGCCCGCATGGCCTCGCGGTCCCCCCCCGCCCCGGCGAAGCGCTCGTTGTCGATCGCCCACGGCAGGAGGAAGAAGCGCGTCGGGTCGGCGCCGTAGTGCGCGTAGTACGCGGCGTTCAGCACGCCCGAGACCATGAAGCCCGAGGCCAGCCGGAAGATCCCGCGCAGGAACATCGCCCGCAGCCGGTCTTTCCAGTTTTTCACCGCGGGAGGGAAGCTGCTGTCGCCGTACAGGAAGAACGGCGTCCCGGTGACGCGGCACGCGGCGATGGCCAGCAGCGACGTGATTGTTCCCCACCCGAGGAACAGCAGCAGCGCGTCATGGCCCGCGACCTTCGTCACGATCCCGGGATTGATCAGCCGCGTGTAGCCGTCGCCCCAGCCGAAGTTGCGCAGGAACGCGTGCCGGTAGCCCTGCAGCAGCTCGATGTCCCACCGCAGCGACGTGCCCATGTCCTCGTCGCGGTAGACCTCCGCGCCGGCGCGCGAGCAGTAGTAGACCGTGAGGTCGACCTCAGGATCGGCTGCCAGGCGTCTGAAGAAGGGATCCTGGTACTGGATCACGTGCGAGGCGAGGATGGCCAGGCGCTTCATCGCCGCGCCTCGTAGAATGCGGTCAGCTCGCGGGCCACGCGCTCCCACGTGTGCTCGCGCCCGGTGGCGATGGCCGCGGCGCTCATCCTCTCCGCGCGGTCGGGATCGCGCATGATGGCCAGCGCCGCATCCGCCACCGCCTCCGCATCGCCCGGCGGCACGAGGCAGCCGTTGCGGCCGTGGTCGATGAGGTCGTGCATCCCGCCGGCGTCGCTGGCGACGACGCAGAGGCCGCGGCTCATGGCCTCGAGGAACGCCTTCCCGAACCCCTCGAAGAAGGAGGGAAAGAGAAAGAGGCCGTGCGCGTCGTAGATCGCGCGCAATGCTTCCTGCGACGTCCAGTGCAGCAGCTCCACGGGCGCGGAGAGCAACGAGCGCACCGCATGGTGGTGACTCTGGTCGCACACCCACGTGAAGCTTACGCCGGGCTCCGCGGCCGCGATGCGGTTCATGGCCTCGGCCACGATCATCGGCGCCTTCACGAACGCGAACTGCCCGACGTAGAGCACGCGGCGCAGGCGCTCTCTCGTCATCGGCAGGGGCTCGGTGCGGAGATAGCCGTCCGGCGCGGCCTGCGGGATGACCGCGATCTTCGCGCGGTCGACGTGCAGGCGCTCGGCGAGAAAGTCGGCGTCGAGGGTGGAGGAGACGACGTGCCCGTCCGCCTCGCGCGCGATGGCGTGCGAGTGCCGGGCGAGCAGCGGCGCGAGCGTGCGCGAGGCGAGTCGCCGCGCGATGCCGCGCCGGTCCTGTCCGTACTGCGCGTTCCACCGCGCCATGGTCGCCTCGACGTGGAGCTCGAAGCCGTGCGAGCGGTGAATGAACACCGTTCCCGGGGCGAGGCGATGCACCGCCTTCGCGGCGCGGTAGCCGTGCGGCTGGTTCACGTGCACCACGTCATAGGCCTTCGTCCGCAGCGCGCGCAGCGCGGCGCGCTCGTACGCGCGCGGCAGCTCGAAGAGGATGTGCAGATTGCCGTGCTGGATACGGCGGCCGAGGTCGTCCGCCCAGACGTTGTCGACCTCGTGGCCGAGGAGGCGCAGCGCGCGCGCGGTCTGCACCTCCGTGCCTGCCGCGCCGCGATCCGGATCGGCCGGCACGTTCGCCATCATCAGAATGCGCACGCGGAGATCTTATGATGCCGTCCGATGCTCTCCCGCCTGATCCGCCTTCCGCTGCGGCTGATTCCGAAGCGCGCGGTCCTGCCCGTGCTCTCCGGACCTCTGCGCGGACGGCGTTGGATCGCCGGCGCGGCCACGCACGGCTGCTGGCTCGGGACGTACGAGCGCGACGCCCAGCGCGTGTTCGCGCGCTGCCTCCGTCCCGGGGACGTCGTGTACGACGTCGGCGCGAACGCCGGCTTCTTCACGCTGCTGGCCGCGAAGCTGGCCAAAGAGGTGTACGCGTTCGAGCCGCTGCCGCGCAATCTCGAGTACCTGCGCGAGCACGTGCGGAGGAACGCCGCCGCGAACGTGCACGTGCTGCCCCTGGCCGTGTCGGACCGCGCCGGCACTGCGCGCTTCGCGGCCGCGGAGAATCCCGCCATGGGCGGCCTCTCCGCGAGCGGCGGCATCGAGGTGGAGACGACGACGCTCGACGCGCTCCGCGCCACGCTTCCGGCGCCGTCGTTCATCAAGATGGACATCGAGGGAGGCGAGTACGCCGCGCTCACCGGCGCGGCCAGGGTGCTGCGCGAGGATCGTCCGCTGCTGCTGCTTTCGGCGCATGGGTACGAGCAGCACGAGCGGTGCGGCGAGCTGCTGCGCGAGCATGGATATGAGTTGGAGGCTTTGGTCGACGGTGCGGTGGATGGGAACTACGTCGTGCTGGCCAAACCATAGTGGACCGCCGGCGTCCCCGCCGGCTGTCTGTGGCGGCGTCCCGCCGCCACCCGGCGTGCGGGCGAGACGCCCGCACGGACAGCCGGCGGGACGCCGGCGGTCCACTACACGCGGGTGTGGCGGCGCAGGCGTTTGGGCATCCCGATCCAGCCCCGGCGCACGAAGAGGCCGAGCATGATCACGGTCACGCCGAGCATCAGGCCGAGGGCGAACGGATAGCCGTGCAGCCACTTCAGCTCCGGCATGTGCTCGAAGTTCATGCCGTAGATGCCGGCGATGAGCGACAGCGGCAGCATGATGGCCGAGAAGATGGTCAGCACCTTCATGATGTCGTTGGTGCGGTTGGCCACCACCGACAGGTACGCGTCCATGGTGCCGGTCATCAGGTCGCGGTCGACGTCGATGGTCTCGCTGATGCGGAACATGTGGTCGTAGACGTCGCGGAAGTAGATGAGGTGCTCGCGCTGGATGAAGCGCGCATCGCCGCGGGAGATCTGGTTGAGCAGCTCGCGCTGCGGCAGGGAGTGGCGGCGCAGCACGTTGATGTCGCGCTTGAGGTGCAGCAGCTCGTCGAGATGGGTGTTGTCGGCGTTCGCGAAGATGCGGTCCTGCAGGTCGTCGACCGCTTCCTCGATCTGCTCGATGAGCGGAAAGTGCGCGTCGACCATGGCGTCGACGATGGAGTAGAGGAGGAAGTCGGTGCCGCGCTCGAGGAGCCTGCGGTCGCCGTTGCCGAGGCGGTTGCAGACCGCGTCCACGGTGCGCAGCGGCCGGCGGTGCGCCGTGACGAGGAAGTTCTTCCCCAGGAACGCGGCGATCTTGAAGGTCTCCGACTGATGCTCGGAGACGTTCACGTCGACCGTGCGGAAGATGAAGAAGTCGTACTGCGAGAACGAGTCGTACTTCGGCAGCGTGTTCGGCGACATCGTGTCTTCCGCCGCCAGCTCGTGGAAGCCGAAGCGCGTCTCGAGCAGCGGCTCGATGATCTCGTTGTCCGCCCCCTGCACGTCGACCCACAGCTTGTCTTCCGACTCGCGGTTCCAGTCGTCGATGAGGGCGGCGTCCCCCTGACGAAGGACGCCGCCCTGAAGCAGCGAGACGCGGATGGTGGTCACGGGATCACAGCAGATCCGACAGCGCGGTGTACGGGCGGCTCTGCGAGGTGGCCACGGCCTCGTATGTGATCTGTCCCTGGTACACGTTCACTCCCTCGGCCAGGCCGGAGTTCGCGCGCACCGCTTTCTCGAAGCCCATGCTGGCGAGCATGCGCGTGTAGGGGAGGGTGGCGTTGGTCAGCGCGATGGTCGAGGTGCGCGGCACCGCGCCGGGCATGTTGGCGACGCAGTAGTGCACCACGCCGTCGACCTCGTACACCGGGTCGGAGTGCGTGGTCGGATGTGCGGTCTCGACGCAGCCGCCCTGGTCGATGGCCACGTCGACGATCACGGAGCCTTTCTTCATCGTGCCGACCATGGCCCGCGTGACGAGCTTCGGCGCGGCCGCGCCGGGGATGAGCACGCCGCCGATGAGCAGGTCGGCGCGGCGCACGGCGTCCTCGATGTGCGCGCGGCTGGAGGCCAGCGTCTGCACGTCGCCGCGGAAGATGTCGTCGAGCTGGCGCAGGCGGTCGAGGCTGACGTCGAGGATGGTCACGCGCGCGCCGAGGCCCACGGCCATCTTCGCCGCGTTCGTGCCCACCACGCCGCCGCCGATGATGATCACGTCCGCGGGGAGCGTCCCCGGCACGCCGCCGAGGAGCACGCCCCGTCCGTTGTTCGGACGGTGCAGGTAGTACGCGCCGACGTGCACGGACATGCGTCCCGCCACCTCGGACATCGGCGTGAGCAGCGGCAGCGTGCGCTTCCGGTCGTCGGTGATGGTCTCGTACGCGACGCCGACGATCTTCTTCCTGAGCAGTTCCTCGGTGAGGTCCGGAACCGGCGCCAGGTGCAGGTAGGTGAAGAGGAGCTGGCCGTCCTTGAGGCGCTTCAGATCGGGAGCGACCGGCTCCTTCACCTTCACGATCATGTCCGCCTCGCCGTAGACCGAGTCGGCATCGGGGAGGATGGTCGCGCCGGCGGCGATGTACTCCTCGTCGGCGAAGCCGCTGCCGTCGCCGGCGCCTTTCTGCACGTAAACCTGGTGGCCGTCGCCGGTGAGGTCGCGGGCCCCGCCCGGGGTCATGCCTACGCGATATTCGTTGTTTTTGATCTCGGTCGGTACGCCGATCCGCATGGTGGTGCGTCTCCCATCTCGCTGATGAAGTTCCGCGCGGAGGGCGCGCGTCAGCGGCGGCGTATTTAACCACACGTAGGGCGGGCTTCAGCCCGCCCTACGTGATGGGAGGTCAGGGCCGCGCGGCGCGCCGCCGCGTGGTCTGGATCGGCGGCGGCTGCACGCCGAATTTTTCCGGCGCGACGTAATGCGCGGCGGCCAGCGCGTCGATCATTCCCCACCCGGTCTCATGGTCCCAGCCGGGGACGCCGGCGTCCGACGCCGTGTTGCGCAGGATCTTCTGGAGCTCGCTCGGCGTGAGCGTCGGATCGAGGGCCAGCACCATCGCCGCCGCGGCGCTGGCGTGCGGCGCCGCCATCGACGTGCCGCTGGAGAGTCCGTAGCGCGCGAACTCGAAGGCCACGGTGGCCTGGCGGTTCGTCAGCGCCAGGAGCTTCTGGCCGTCCTCGTACGTCACGTTCACGGTGAGCGGGAACTTGTAGTCGTTCCACTCCGCGCCGCAATCGGGACCGGGGCAGCCGCGCGGCAGGAGCGTGAACGGCTTCAGGCCCACTTCCGGCTCGTTGTCGAAGATCACCACCGCCAGCGCGCCGGCCTCCTTGGCGTTGCGCGATTTCTCGCGGAAGGCGTTGTCGCCGCGGGCGATCAGGGCGATGTTGCCCCGCACGTTCGCCGGAAACTCGCCGGGGCGGCCGAGGCTGCAGTTGACCAGGGTGGCCGTGACGGAGCCTTTCGGCGAGCCGATCGTGCCGCGCGAGGCGAAGGTCTGGTCGCCGAGGAGGATGTCCGACTCTTCGAGGAAGTTCGTCGGCAGCGTGGACGGCAGTCCGACACCCGGCGCGACGAGGGCCATGTGCCCGCCGTACGCGGAGAAGCTGGCGCGATGCCCCTCGGCATCGACGGCGCCGACGGGGATGACGCCGGTGAACTTGGCCGGGTAGTCGAGGTTCGCCGAGCCGTTGTTGCCCGTCGCGGCGATGAGGACGATGTTCCGCTCGAGCGCCTTGGCGATCGCTTCGCGCTCCAGCTTTCCTCCCTCGGCCGAGGCGCCGAAGGACATGTTCACCACCCAGCGTCCGCCGAGCTCCTGCGCCTTGCTCATGACCCAGTCGAGTCCCGCGGCGATCTGCTCGTCGAAGCCCTTGCCCTGCTGGTCCAGCACCTTCACCGACCACAGCTTCACGTCGGGGGCGATGCCGACCACGCCGAACTCGTTGTTCGTCGCCGCGATCGTGCCGGCGACGTGCGTGCCATGGAAGTAGTCGTCGAGCGGCGGCTTGGTGGAGTCAATGAAGTTCGCCCCGCCGGCGTACACCGGCTTCAGGTCGGGATGTTCGTAGTCGATGCCGCTGTCGAGCACGACGACGTTGATGCCGCCGCCGCGCGTGACGGGCCACACCTCGCTGCCGCGGATGGCGTCGAGTCCCCAGGGACGGACCTGCCTGGCGTAGCTGGCGAGATTCATCGGGACGACGTCGTCGAGTGTCGACGTGGCCCGGCGCTCGACGACCGGCTCGACGGCCTCTACGCCCGTGGTGGCGCGCAGGGCCTCAGCCTCTTCGGGCGTGAGGTCGGCGGCGAAGCCGCTCAGGTTGCGGAACGTGCGCACGCGCGGCGATCCCTCGCCCTTCGCGGCATGGGTGGCGATGCTCAACGCGGCGGCGCGAGGCGCGCCGTCGGTCGAGATCGTGTAACGCTGCCGCTCCGCGGCGAGCGAGGGAAGAGCGAGGCCGAGAACGGCCATGACGACAAGGATTCGATTCATTCTTTTTCGGTTCCGTGAGGACGGTCGCAGTTATTTTATGCAGAAATCAGGGAAACGAAAGAACGAATGTGCCCGTCAGCGACGGAGCCCCCGCCGTCCCGTACGCGGCCACTGCGTCCAGCCGAGGTCCATGAGCTGGTAAATCGTCAGGTCGACCGAGTCGAGCAGGTCGCCCGAGATGAACGGCTCCATGAGCAGATTCGGCGAGGCTGCGGTGTCCCAGTGGTACAGCGACGACCCGGCCGAGAACGTGCACGGCGCGTAGAGCCGTACGTACCCTTCCGCCGACGCACCGGCCATGCGGCTCGGGTCGAGGCGCAGCAGCGCGTTGACGCTGGCGTCGGTGGCCTGCCCGCGCAGCTCCGCGCCGTCCGCCTGGTTGAGACTCATGACCGGGATGCGCACCTCCGGATTGGAGCCGCTCATGCCCGGCGGCACGTTCACGCAGCCGGTCTCGGCGCGGTTGTCGGCGATGACGAGGCCGGTCGCGCCGGCCGCCTGCGCCATGAGCGCCTTCTGCACGAACGTACACGTGCCGCGGTCGACGAGCGCGACCTTGCCCGCCATGTCCGCCGCATTCTCGTATGGCGTACAGCCGTCGAGCGTCGACGGGCCTTCCTCGTTGTTGGCGTCGCGAGCCGGGACGACCTGGCCGCTCATCGAGGTCCTGTTGAGCGCCGGGCCGAAGCTGGCCGTGCCGACGTCGTAGTTCTTCACCCCGACGGTCAGGACCGGCGGGCGGTTGAGCAGCAGCGCGGCCTTCGCGGTCACGTTCGCGCCGTTCCACACGAGCTTGCCCGTGTTCGTCGACGAGACGCGGCGCTGCTCGAGGGTCATCTGGTCCCACGTGCGGCCGGCGGTGAGGTCGAGCATGTGCACTTCGTAGATCGTCGGACGGTTCTGGAAGAAATCGACGCCGCGGCCGGCCATGCCCAGGCCGTGGCCGATCTCGTGGAGCGCCACCGTCAGCATCGACTCGTTGTTGCCTTCGTCGACGTTGAGGCCGTAATACCACCCCTGGTCGCCGCGGCAGGTGGACTTGTCGAGCTCGAGGTTGAACTGGACGAAGATGTCGTCGTCGTTCGGGTTGAGGTCGCGGTTGGCGAATTTGTTCGCCAGCGCCGACGGATACCAGATGTTCTGGCGCGGTGCGCCGGTGAAGTTGGCGCTCCAGGTCACCGAGTTCGCCGCCGCCAGGACGACGCCCGTGTCATCGCAGTCCATCGCCGAGAAGCCGGTGCGGACGCGGATGTCCACGTTCGTGTCGAGCAGGGCCGTCCAGCGCTGGGCCGCCAGCTCGACGACGTTGCGCCGCTGCTGCCCGCGGGTCGTGCCGGGATTGCCGCCGACCGGCGCCACGGGCGTCGGATCGTTGAGGCCCACGCCCGGCCCGTCGGTGTTCACGATCACCATGCGGCCGGTGCCGGCCGACAGGGTCGTCGAGGCGGCGAGAAGAGAGAGCAGAAGAAGACGGCGCATCAGTGGTCGTGTCCTTCCGCTTTCTGAAGCTTCTCGATCGGCGCCGCGAAGAACTTCCGCGCCTCTTCCGCGCTGCCGACGCAGCCCTTGATCAGCTCCCCGTCGGGACCGATGCGCGCGACGACCACTTCCATCGCGAATGCGGTCACGGTCTCGCCATCGTCCGTCTCGATCACTCCCGGTGCCAGGTCGAACAACGCGCGAAGGCTCTCGCGCTCGGCGAGCGGCAGCGCCGCGTCGCGCGAGCGCGCGGGATCGGCGGCACGCGCGGAGAGCGCGGTCAGGACGAGAACTGCGGCGACGGCGGTCAGGCGTCGGGTCATGAGGTCTCCTGGTGTGTGTCTCAGTTTCTGCGGCGGGTGAGGATGCGGCGGCCGGTGGTCGGCCCGAAGGCGCTGGGGACGAGCATCTTCGCCGCGGCGAAGACATCGATCTGTCCGTGGCCGTACAGGTCGTCGCGGCCGGGCGGGCCGAGGTCGATCGCGGTCGTGATCAGGGCATTGGTGATCTGCGAGGGAGTGGCATCCGGCGCCAGCGACCAGAGCAGCGCGATCGCGCCGGCCACGTGCGGCGCCGCCATCGAGGTGCCGCTCTTCATGTCGTAGTCGTCCGGCTCGTAGACGAGGTTCATGCGGCCCGAGCCGCGCGCGGCGAGCACGTCGCCGTCGGCCTTGCTCATGCCCACGGCGATCGGCCACGGATAGTTCTGCGCCTCCGGATCCTCGGGGGGGAGGAGGGTCCAGGCGTAATTCGTGTCGTCGTGATTGAAGAACGCCACCGCCACGGCGCCTGCTTCGACCGCGCGGCGCGTCTTGTCGGCGAAGGTGTCGCCGCCGCGCTTGATCAGCGCGATTTTGCCGCGCACCGAGGGGGGGAAGTCGTTCGGGCCGCCGAGGCCGCAGTAGATGTAGTCGCCGGCGACGTTGCCGATCTTCGCCCCGACCAGCGGCTTGGTGATGATCACCTTCTCGTCCGCACGCGCGTACGACATCCAGTAGTCGCCGCTGAGCACCGTCGACAGGATGCGCACGCCCGGCGCGACGAAGTCGAGCTCCGGACCGGAGTTCGAGAAGTTCGCGTGTACTTTCTCCTCGCCCACCGCGCCCACGGCCACGACCTCGGGATACGCGGCCGGGAACTCGACCGCCGCCGGGTTGGAGAAGGTGGACGTGTTGCCCGACGACGCGACGAGGATCACTCCCGCCTCCGCCGCCTCGGTGAACACTTCCTGCTCGCCGATGCTGGGCGACGTGCCGCCGAGGGACATGTTCACGACCCAGTGCCCGCCGGTCTCTTTCTTCTGGTCGATGACCCATTCCACGGCGGTGATGACGTCGTCCATCGTGCCGCGGCCGCTTTCGTCGACGACCTTCATCGCCCAGAGGCGCACGCCCGGCGCGATGCCGACGACGCCGAACGCGTTGTTGGCCGCGCCGACGATCCCGGCCACGTGGGTGCCGTGGCCGATGTCGTCGATCGGCTCCGCGTCCTCGAAGACGTGATAGCCGCCGGCATAGCTGGCGGCGAGCTCGGGATGCGTGGCATCGATCCCCGAGTCGACGATGACCACGTTCACCTCACCGGTGCGGCGGCCGAGCCACGTTTCCGGCGCGTGGACCTGCGCGACGCCGTACGGGACCATTTGCGCGCCCGGGATCGAGGCCGTGGCGGAGATCCACCGCTCGACCACCGGCTCGACCCAGCGCACGTCCGGGGAGCGGCGCAGCGCGCTCGCTTCCTCCGGCGTGAGGTCGGCGGCGAAGCCGTCGATGACCGAGAAGGTCCGTACCCGGCGCTCGGCCGGATTGCTCAACTCTTTGGAAAGGGAGCCGATGCGCGCGCTGCGCTTCGTCCCGACGAGGTATCTCTGCGTCTCGGCCCCGAAGGCAGACACGGCAATCAGTACAACGAGTGCCCCAAGGGCGGTGCGCTTCATCAAATCTCCCGAGTCCGGAACGGTGATGGACTTCGAAAGACTAACACCGAATAACAAATTCCGGGAGTGGGGGCTCTGCTGAGAGGAACGTCTGATACCGTACGCGTCCTATGTCTGACTGGAAAGAGAACCTCATCAACGACTCCAAAGGCATCGCGGCGATGCTCCGCGATACGAAGACGATCGCGGTCCTCGGCATCAAGCCGGAGTCGCACGCGTCGCAGGCGGCGCACTACGTTCCCGCGCACATGCTCGCCGAGGGGTACGACGTCATCCCCGTGCCGACGTACTACCCGGACATCACGGAGATCTTCGGCCGGCCGGTGTTCCGCACGCTGGCGGCGATCGGACGTCCCATCGACATGGTGAACGTCTTCCGCCGCCCGCAGGACATCCCGCCGCACCTGGACGACATCCTGGCGGCGAAGCCGAAGTACGTCTGGTTCCAGCTCGGCATCCGCAACGACGAGGCGGCGCAGCGCCTGGCCGAGGCGGGGATCAAGGTCGTGCAGGACCGCTGTCTGATGGTGGAGCAGGGCCGCATGCGGTAGTTCGTGAGCGCACTCCTCCGCTTTCCGCCGTACTCCCTCTGGGAGACGCGCACCGGCGCCGGCACGCCGGTGGCGCTGCTGCACGGGCTGAGCGGATCGTCGCGCTGGTGGTCGCGGAACGTCGAGGCGCTGGCGGAGCGGCACCTCGTCGCCGCCGTCGACCTGGTCGGCTTCGGGCACAACCGCCGCTTTTTTGGTCTTCCTCTCTTCCTGCCCTCGTTCTCCGAGACGACGTCGCTGCTGGCGCGCTGGCTGGAGACGTTCGGCGAGCCGGTGCACCTGATCGGCCACTCGATGGGCGGGCAGATCGCGATCGCGCTGACGGCGGAGCGGCCGGACCTCGTGCGCTCGCTCATCCTCGTCAACGCCGCGGGGATGCCGTTCCATCTCGACCCCCGGCCGCACATGCGCGCCGTGCCGAAGCCGCCCTACGGCGGGATCGGGATCGCGCGCGTGCTGGTGCCGGACTTTTTCCGCGCCGGTCCGGCCTCGGTGGCGGTGGCCAGCGCGCGGGTGGTGCGCGGCGACATGCGCGACCGCATGCACGCGATCCGCGTCCCGACGCTGCTGGTGTGGGGGGAGAACGACCCGCTCGTGCCGCTGGTCTACGGCCAGGCGATGCAGCGCGAGATCGCCGGCTCGCGGCTGGTGGCGATCGCCGGCGCCGCGCACGTGGCGATGTGGGACCGGCCTCGCGAGTTCAATGAGATTGCGTTGTCGTTTCTCTCCGAGGTGGAGTCGTCGCCGTTCGTGCCGGCACCGCCGGCGTTCTCGTGGGGCATCTCCGGCTTCACCGCGGGTGTCGCGCACCGCCAGGCCGGCCGCCGCCGCGACATCGTCCTCGTGCACGGCCTCGGGATGTCGAGCGCGTACTTTGTGCATCTCGCGCAGGAGCTGTTCGCCCGCGGCTGGAACCCCATCGCTCCCGACATCCCCGGCTTCGGCGAGAGCGACAACGCCGCCGCTTCCGGTCCTGCCGCTCACGCGTCGCTGCTCGCCTCCTGGGCCGACACTCTCGGCATCCGCGACGCCGTCTGGCTCGGCCACTCCATCGGCTGCAACGCCGTCGCCCACCTCGCCGCCACGCGCCCGGACCTCGTCCGCCACCCCCTCTACGTCGGCCCGCTCTGGACCCGCAGACACTGGACGCGTGTCATGTTCATGCTCGCCCTCGACGCCCTGCGCGAGCCTCTCTCCCTCTACCGCTACGTCCTCCCGGCGTACTGGCGAGTCGGCATCGCAAGATGGTGGCGTACCTGGCGCCGCTTCATCCCCGACCTGCCCACCCCCCCACCCACCGGCACCTTCCTCGCCGGCACCCGCGACCCCCTCCCCGACCGTTCGCTCACCCCCCTGCGCGAAGTCCCAGGCGCCCACGCCTGCGTCTTCTCCCACCCCAAAGAAGTGGCCGACAGTCTGGAGTGCGGCAGCGCCTAGCTGCCGCTCTCTATGCGGCAGCCGCAGCTGCCGCGGGCGGGCGCGGAGGCTGGCGCCTCCGCATAGAAAGCGGCAGCTGACCGCTGCCGCACTCCAGACGCCCTACAACTTCGGACGTGAGCCGCGCGAGGCGTGCCAGAGCGCGAGGATCTCGACGACTTCGTCAGAGATCTCGACGTAATACATGTAGTAGCCGATCCGCTCGATCCAGACGGCACGCACGCCAACGCGCCTCGCGCGGATCGGTGTTCCGATGTGCGGCTCGGAGCGAATCAGGTCGATCGCGGCGTTGGTATCGGCATCGAATGCGTCGGGCGCCTTGTCACGATTCCGGCGCCACCATGCAGCCCCGCGCTCAATCTCCCGCCACGCTCGCGGCGAGAAGCGGACATGACGCTTCACTTGCCCTCGATACGGCGACGGAGCTCCTGCTGCACCCAGTCACCGTCGATCCACTCCCCGCGCTCGATCTCCGCAATCCGATCCTCGAGCTCCGCCTCCTGCTCTTCCGTCAGGTCGTACTCGGGCTCGTCCCTGCCTTTATCCCGAATGATGAACGGCATACGACCATCGTACCTCGGTAAGGTTTGGAGTGCGGCAGCGCCAGCTGCCGCGGGCGGGCGGAGGCTGGCGCCTCCGCATAGAAAGCGGCAGCTGACCGCTGCCGCACTCCAGACGCTACGCGTGGCGCCGCGCTGCGCCGCGTTCGAGCCGCTGCCGCAGATCGCGCAGGAACTCGTCACCATCCACCCATTCGCCCCGCGCGATCTCCGCGAATCCGGCGTCGATCTCGGCGGCTTCCTCGGGCGTCGGAACGTAAACCTCTTCGTCCTTGCCCGTCACACCACCATCGTACCTCGGCTCTCCCCCGCGAGGGCGCGGGTCAGCCAGAGGTTGGTGAGCTTTTCGAGGACGGTGTTCTGGCGGAGCCTGGCGCGGAGATTCGTGAAGTCGACGTGGTCGAGGTGCTGGTCCTGGTTGAAGCAGGAGAAGACGAAGGATTCCTTGCCCGTGGCGGGGTCGACGTGGCGCTGGAGGCATTGGGCGCAGACCTGTTTCATCATGCATTGCATCGGGGAGTTGATGCTGCCGATGCCTACGTGCTGTGGATTCAGAAATGGCGCGAGGACGCCGTGCCGCGCGTCCTTGACGGCGCGCATCATGCCGTCGGAGCCGATGGCGATGAGGCGCTGGACGTCGCTGAGTGCGAAGGCGCGCGGCTCGCTCGCGTACCAGAGCATGGCCTGCACGATGTTGCCGGTGAAGGCGAGGTCCTGCGGGCGGCGGGGCGGGATGGGCTCGCCGGCGTCGACGGACCAGATGACCTGATCGGTGCCGGCCTCGATCTCGTCGCGCTTGAAGACGTCCGCCGCTTTCTTGTAGCCGGCGAAGTAGACGACGCGGTTGCCGTGGTCCTTCAGTGCTTTGGCGATCGAGAAGAGGACCGCGTTGCCGAGGCCTCCGCCCGCGAGCAGCACCGTCTCGCCGCGCGGGATCTCCGTCGACGCGCCGGTGGGTCCCATGAGCACGACTGGCTCGTCCTTCTTCAGCATGGCGCAGAGGCGTGACGAGCCGCCCATCTCCAGCACGATCACTGAGAGCAGTCCGCGCGACGGGTCGGTGGAAGCGCCGGTGAGTGCCAGTCCCTCCATCGCCAGCGTGGTGCCGTTCAGCGACGGCGCGTAGGTCTCGAAGTTCTGGAGGCGGAAGAACTGCCCCGGGAGGAAGTGGCGCGACGCGAACGGGGCGCGCACGACGACTTCCACGATCGTCGGTGTGAGGCGGTTGACCTCGTGCACGCGCGCGATCAGACCCTCATCGAGACGGGCCACCAGCGCGCGCCACGCGGAGTCGTCGGCGGGCGCGGTCTCGCCGGCGAAGATCGAGACGACGTGCGGATAGCCGCGCTTCGCCGAGGCCATGGCCTTGACGACATTGCCCGCGAAAGTCGGATGGTTGTCGCCGTAGAACGAGATCAGCTTCTCCCGCCGCGATGGATGCTGATAAGAGGTGAAGAAGCCGCGGCTGCGCGACGCCTCGTCGTCCTCGATCAGTTCGCGATCCGGTCCGAGGGAGTACGACTGGAAGAACTGCTTCCACTTGTCGAGCTTGAACGTGCCGGGATGCTCTTTCTCGTAGATGACGTTCGGCGCGGTGCCGGCGGCGATCATGACCGTGCGCGCCCCGAGCTCGACGATCTCGCCGGAGTCTTTCCAGCGCCCATCCTCGACGACCTGCTTCTCGAAGAGGAGCGACTGCACGTGCCCGAACTCGTCCGCCACCGCCTCGACGGGGGAGAGCATGTCCGCGTACGCGATCCCTTCCTCGAACGCCTTCTCGATCTCTTCGAAGTTCAGCCGGTACGCCGGGGAGTCGAGCATCGACTTGCGGTACGCGATGGTCACGCCGCCCCACGCGCGCACGAGCGGGATGAAGTTCGGTGCCTCGCCCGCGGCGGCGGCGCGCTCGCGCTCCGCCCGCACCGCGCGTCCGTGGCCGAGGAATTCGTCGAGGATGGACAGCTCCTCGGCGTCGTAGCCGGCGCGCACCACCTCCTCCGCCAGCTCCGCGCACATCGTCTCGTAGCGCTCCAGCACCTTCTCCACCTGCACGGGGTAGTAGGCGAAGAGCTCCGTGGCGGTGTCGATGGCGGTGAGGCCGCCGCCGATGACGACGGCCGGCAGGCGCACCTGCAGGTTGGCGAGCGAGTTTTTCTTGAACGCGCCCGTGAGCTGCAGCGCCATCAGGAAATCGGACGCCTGACGCATGCCGCGCACGAGGTTGTTCTTCATGCGCACGATGGTCGGCGTCCCCGCCCCGGCGGCGATGGCGATGTGGTCGAACCCGAGCTCGTCGAACGCCTCTTCGATGGTGAGCGTGCCGCCGAAGCGCACGCCGCCGTACATCTTCAGGTTCTGCTTCCGCTCCAGCGCCAGGCGCATGACCTTGAGGAAGTTCTTGTCCCAGCGCACGGTGATGCCGTACTCCGACACGCCGCCGAAGCCGGCCAGCAGGCGATCGTCGAGGTCTTCCCAGAGCGTCCGTGCGTCGCGAATGGGACCAAACGTAGGTCGGGCTTCAGCCCGACCATCTGCGGGTCGGGCTGAAGCCCGACCTACGTCATGCACCGGCTCGATCTTCAGTCCATCGATGGCCACGACGCCGAAGCCTTCGTTGGCGAGGTAGTGCGCGAGCGTGTATCCCGCCGGCCCGAGGCCCACCACGAGCACGTTCCGCCCGTTGTACGGCAGCGCCATGGGACGGCGCACGTTCAGCGGGTTCCACAGCGTCAGCAGCGAGTAGATCTCGAAGCCGTAGGGGAGGAACAGGACGTCGGTGAGTGCGCCCGTCTCGATCTGCGGAATGTTGACCGGGTCCTGCTTCTGGAAGATGCACGAGCGCATGCAGTCGTTGCAGATGCGGTGGCCCGTGCCCGGGCACATCGGGTTGTCGATCATGACGATCGCCAGCGCGCCGATGGCATCGCCGTCGGCGCGCAGGAAGTTCATCTCGCCGATCTTCTCGTCGAGCGGACACCCCTCCAGCGCCATTCCCAGCGGATTCGGTTTGTAGGTGTTGTTCGGCTGCAGGAAGCCTTTCGAGCAGGAGTCTTTCTTCCGCTCGTGGCAGTAGATGCAGTAATGCGCCTCGTCCGCGACCTCGCGCGGCGTCATGCGGTGGTCGGTCAGGTGGAAGGCGTCGCGGCGGCGAAACTCGTGATGCTCGCCGCCGAAGCGCAGCTCGTCGAC
Source organism: Thermoanaerobaculia bacterium (assembly GCA_035627015.1). Lineage (GTDB taxonomy): Bacteria > Acidobacteriota > Thermoanaerobaculia > Gp7-AA8 > Gp7-AA8 > QHVT01. The sequence continues at coordinate 33,952 of DASPMO010000003.1, forward strand.
GCGCTCCGTCGGCACGAGCTTGTCGAAGACGAGCGGCCGCGGCAGGCGAAACGACGTCCACCCCTCGAACCGTCCTTCCTTCCAGCGCGCGGCGGTCCAGTTCACGAGCATGTCGCTGAGCTCGTGCAGTGCCGCGGCCTCCCGCACGACGGCCTCGGGAGACGTGACGCGCTCGCGCTTGCGCACGGTCTCGCTGAAGCCGGCACCGAGGTGCTCGCGGAGCTGCGAGAGCGCCTCGCGGGCGTGGGCCGAGGGGGCGAGCTCCTTCGCGCCGCGCGGGTAGTCCTTCTCCAGGTCGAGGAGGCGGTTGGCGGTGAGGGCCAGCGCGAGCTCGGGATCGGCATCCGGCGGTGCGATCGTGCCGATCAGCATCTCCGCCGCCGGGGCGTCGGCCGGAGCCGTGACTTTCGCCACGCGCTTGGCCACGAACTCTTTCTTGAAGCGCGCGACCTCGGCGTCGCGCCGTGCGCGCTGCTGCTGCGCGGCGAGCTGCGACTCGAGGTTGAACATCCGCGCGACGAACGCCGAGAGGTGCCGCCCGACCGCGATCAGCAGCGCCGATTCCTCGGGTGCGGGGAGGTCGGCCGGACGAAGCCGGTAGGCCTCGAAGCGGCGGAAGAGCTCCGCATCGTGCTCTTCGACGAAACGGTCGAAGGCGAGCGCCAGGTCGTTCAGGCGGGGGAGGGAAGAGAGATCCTGCCAGGTAAAGCCGTCGATGCCGAGGTTCATGATCGCGGCGACATTGTAGGTGCGGTTCGGCGCGCAGGCCCTCTCCATGCCCAGGCCGCGGCCAGGAGCGCGAAGACGAACAGCGCGATGGCGTTCGCGGTGAGGTCGGGCCGCTGGTTCTGCAGCAGTGTGCTCGCGGTCTGCAGCGCGCTGCCGATGAAGACGAAGAGCGGCCAGGCCAGCGGATTGCCGTTCAGCACGTAGCGCGCGATGATCCACGCCAGCACGGCCAGCACCGCGGCGCCGGCGAGCATCATCGGCGCCTGCGACGGCGTGGCCGAGGGATCGAGCGTCGCGCAGAAGACGGCGATGATGATGAATGCCGCGCGGTAGCGGCGCAGCGTCAGCGCGAGCAGCGCCACCGCGGCCGAGAGGATGATGGCCATGGGAATGCCGCGCAGCGCCTCGATGATGCCGGGGAAGGGCACCGCCACCTCGCTCGGCACGCTGATGCCGACCACGGCCGCCGCCGGCACCGCGTGCGCGGCGAAGCGCGCCCCGACGTCCATGATCACCAGCAGCGCGATGGCCGTGATGGCCGCCACGACGGCGGCGCGGCCGTAGCGTCCGCGTCCCTCGCGCTGGATCAGGCCGGGGACGTGGGGCATCGCTGCCTCCAGCCCGGCGATGGCCAGGAAGAGGAGCCCGATCTGCAGGCCGAACTGCATGACCACGCTGGTCAGCACGCTGACGCGGAACGTCTCCCACGCCACACTGGTCGAGTAGCCGGCCAGCAGCATCTCGTAGCGCGCAGCGATGTTCAGCAGCGGGATCGCCGACAGCACGAGCGTCCAGCGCAGGGCGCGTTTCCACGGCAGGCCGTGCTTGCGCGTGGCGATCACCAGCCCGGCGATGACCAGCGACAGCAGCGCCACCATGCCGATGATCTTCATCACCAGCAGGATCACGTTCATCAGCGTCTTCGTGGTGGCCTCGCGGTAGACGATGTCCGGCACTTTGATGGTCTTGTTGAACTGCGTGACCTCGGCGCCCGCGACCCGCACCGTCACGCGCCGCGACGCGCGCGGGCCGAGGGGCGTGCGCTCGTCGAAGTGGAACAGCCAGTCGCGCCGGCGCGGCTGCACGAACGTGAGCGCTTCCTTCAGCTCGAAAGCTCCCGGCTCGAGGCCGAACGGCCGGAAGGCCCGCAGCGCGATGGCCTGCGCCTGCGGCTGCACGAGCGCCGGGCCGGCCACTTCCTCATCCTGGTACTTGTGATACCCGACCACGCGCTCCGTGCGCGGGTCGACCTCGACGTAGATCTCCTCTTTCTGCAGCGGCGTGAAGAAGCGCACCGTCCACGTGCCGGCCTCGATGCGGTGGCGGAAGATGTCCGCCAGCCCGGCGATGGAGGTGCCCTGCTGCACGAGGTACGTCGCCGCGATATCGTCGAACCCGCCGGGCGCGCCGCCCTCCTCCCGCCCGTCGCTCTCGTCCCACGAGCGGAAGCCCTCGGTGGGGACGGCGATGACGTGCTCGAACGGCCGCCGCACGTGCCGCCGCGCGATCTCCTTCGCCCGCTCTTTGGAGATGCGGTAGTCGATGGCGTCGGAGGGAGAGGCGGGCTTGAACGCGACGGCCAGCGCGGCGATGGCAACCAGCGCGATGCACACCAGCACCCGCGTGCGAGTCAATGTAGGGACGGGCTTCAGCCCGTCCGTGTCGGCAGACGGGCTGAAGCCCGTCTCTACATTCGGCTCCGGTGGATGCACCGGAATCGTCGCGTTCGACAGTTCCTCGTCCGGCACGAACCCGCGGTTGCGCACGTACAGCGCGATCGAGGCGACCAGCGGCACCGCGAAGATCAGGCTCGAGATCGCCGCCGAGACCACGTAGTACGTGTTCCCCGAGGCGAACAGCAGCGTGGCCGTGTACACCGCGTCGATCGTGTAGTGCCAGATCAGCAGCGGCAGCAGGCCCACGCGGTCGAACAGCAGTCCCGCGATGACGCCGGCGATCCCCACCTCCACGCCGCGGATCCAGAACGGCTGCTGCGGATAGCCCGCGTGGCCGAAGCCCCAGATGAAGCCCGCCAGGATGATCGCGAACCAGCGCGAGCGCACGAAGCGCTGCAGGAACGGGATGGCGAACGCGCGCGACAGGAACTCCTCCGAGAACGCCGGGAAGAAGCCCGCGAAGAGCACCGTCACCCACGGGATGGCCGTGTTCAGCGTGTCGTCGTACGGCACCTCGGCCGGCGACCACGCGCCGTAGCGCTGCGCCACGAGGTAGAACACGACCTGGTAGGCGATGAACATCGGCACCAGCGCGTAGCCGAGGATCAGCGAGAGAAAGACGCGCTTCGACTGCAGCGACTTGCGATTCCAGAGCCGCGGAATGGCCAGTTGCCGCGGCAGGCGCTCGCGGTACAGCACCTCGCCCGCGCCGCAGATCACGATCAGCAGCATGGCCGTGCCGACGCTCTGCATCACGCCCCAGAAAATCAGGTTGCCGAGAAACGCCGGGTACGACGTCGAGGTCTCGTAATACGCGATCTGGGAGGGGATCGAGTTGAGCGTCACCGCGCCGACGAGCAGCACGCTGGCCGCGCCGATGAGCAGGAGGAACTTGATCGGCAGGTCCCCGCGGCGCAGGCGGATGACGAACACCACCAGCACGCCCAGCATCAGCGCGGCCATGAAGATCTGGTCGACCTGTCCCGCCGCGGAGTTCTTCGAGCGCAGCTCGCGGTACGAGCGCAGCCACGCGTCCGGCACCTTCACGCCCTGCGTGTAGCTCGTCACGATCGGGCCGTCGATGGTGACCACGTGGCGGTACGGCGCACCGGCCGGGCGGACGCTCTTCGACTCGTACGTGTAGATGCGCTGGATGCGCTGCGGCAGCATCCGCTCGCTCGTCGAGACGAGCACGAGGTCTTCCGTGCGCACGCCGACGGAGCGGAGGAACGGCAGCGGCGGGCGCACTCCCGGCGCCGGCCGGTCCTCGGGGAGGATGTGCCTGTAGCCGACGATCTCGCCGGTCGGGGCGACGTCGACGCTGAATTCTTCCTCGCGCAGCGGCTGGAACCAGCGGTGGTGCCACGTCCAGACGCGGACGTCGTTGCGCAGGACGTGCTTGGCGCGGTCGAGGCCGAGGCTGCGCTCGAGGAAGACGCGGGCCGTGTCGTCCGAGTCGAAGCGCACCGCGTGCTCGAGACCCACCACGCTCACGCCCTGCGCGCCGAGGGTCTGCACGGCGATGGCGCGCGAGGTGTCGCGGTCGAAGCGGAAGTCGATGGAGGCCTCGGGGAACGCGGAGCTGAAGTAGCGCGCCACCACGGCCACGCTGACCGCGGCCAGGACGAGGCAGAGAGCGATGAGGCGCCAGTCGCGGCTGGTGAAGCGTTGCTGGTTGCTGGTTGCTGGTTCCTGGTGGCTCATCGCGGTCCCGTCGCTTCATACTGGGAGCCACGAGCAACCAGCAACACAGCCACCAGCAACATCATCACAGCAGTCCCGTGAGGATGAGGTCCGCGACCTGCTCGCTCTGCGCCGGGAGGTCGTAGTCCTTCTCGGAGAGCATCCAGGAAGTGACCATCTCGTCGAGGACGCCGAAGATGGCTTTTGCCGCGAGCTGCGGATGCACGTTGCGGCGGAAGGCGCCCGACTCCTGTCCGTGCTCGACGATCTTGCGGATCACGTTCAGGTAGTCGGCCACTTCCTGCTGCGAGAAGAGGCTGAGGAACTTGAGGCTGTGGCGGAGCTCGACCTGCGAGACGACGGCCAGGGCGCGGTCGCGGCCGAGGGTCTCGAGGTGGTGGCGCACGGCGGTGCGCAGCCGGTCCTCGGCCGGCTCCACGTCGGCCATGCGCAGCTCCAGCGCCTCGAGGTAGCTGCGCGTGTGCTCCCGGAAGATCGTGATGAGCAGGTCTTCCTTCCCCTGGAAGTAGAGGTAGATCGTGCCGTCCGCGACGCCGGCCGCCTTGGCGATCTGCGCCACTTTGGCGTTGAAGTAGCCGTGCTCGGCGAAGACGTCGACGGCGGCGCGGAGGATGCGCTGGCGCTTGTCCGTGCCGCGGAACGCGTCACTCTCCTGGGTGGTGGCGGGGGACGGCTGGTGACGCGCCATGGGCGGCTGAATCGTCATTCACCGCCCGGTCAGAGTCAAGAAAATCTCCTGTCGCGAAGTGTCCCGGGAGAAGGGATGCAGGTGGATGTGCAGGTGCGGCGTCTGGACGCCGAGCTTCAGGACGATGACCCGCTCGGCCTGCATTTCGCGCTCGACGCGATGCCAGACGCGCGCGACGTGCAGCCATTCGTCTTCGTCGAGGTCGGAGACGTTCTCGACGTGGCGCTTCGCGACGATCATGGTCTGCCCCTCGGGATGGCGCACGACCCAGGTGTGCTCGTCCTCACTCAGCAGCGTTCCGGCGTCGTGGACGTTGTTGCAGAAGACGCAACTCATGCCGTCACTATAATCGCGCGCCATGCGCACCCTCCGCTTCGGCCGCACGAACGCTCAGGTCTCCGCCATCTCCCTCGGTACGTGGGGTCACGGGGGTCCGAACGTGAACGACGGCGCGTCGGTCGGCTGGACGGGTCACGACGACCGGCTGGCGAAGGAGGCACTCGTCGCCGCGTACCGCGCCGGCATGACGCACTGGGACACCGCCGACGCATACGGCAACGGCCACGCGGAGGAGCTGATCGGCGAGGTGTTCGCCGAGGTGCCGCGCGGCGAGATCTTCCTGGCGACGAAGTTCGGCTGGCTGAAAGGCCCGCACGCGCATTTCTACGACCCCGCCTTCATGCGCGAGCAGGCCGAGCGCTCGCTGCGCCTGATGCGCACGGACGTCATCGACCTCTACTACTTTCACCACTGCGACTTCGGCTCCCGCTTCGACGAAGTGCTGGAGGTCATGCACCGCCTGCGCGAGGAAGGGAAGGTGCGCTTCATCGGCCTCTCCGACTGGGACGCCTCGAAGATCATGCAGTACATCGAGCGCGTCGACCCCGACGTCGTGCAGCCCTACCGCAACCTCGTCGACGACGCCTACGAGTCGAGCGGCCTGAAGTCCTGGGTCGACACCCACGACCTCGGCGTGGCCTTCTTCTCCCCGCTGAAACATGGGCTATTGCTGGGCAAATACGACCAGCCCGTCGAGTTCGGCGAAGGCGACTTCCGCAGCGGCATCGCCGACTTCCGCGACCCCGCCGCCATCGCCCGCTACAAACACGCCGCCTCCGTCATCTCGCCCCGCATGCCCGTCCTGAACGCCGTGACCGGCGCGTTGTTGACCGGCAACCCGACGGCCTGCGTCCTGCTCGGCCAACGCAACCCCCGCCAGGTCGAAGCCGCCGCGGGGGCGGGGGAGGCGCTGTCCCCCGAGGACGCCGCCTGGGTGCGCAGCCTCTATCACGCATAGCGTCTGGAGTGCGGCGACGCCAGTCGCCGCTCTCAATAGCGGCAGCGCCAGCTGCCGCGACTGGCGTCGCGGCAAAGGAGAGCGGCAGCTCGCGCTGCCGCACTCCAAATCAATACGCCAGCAGCAGCCACAGGACAGTATGGGTGCGGCTTATATCAGGGCTAAACTTACAGTGTGACCGATCGCCGCAACTGGACTGTGCGCAAGTACAAACTCGGCGAAGAGCCGGAGTACGACCCCGACACGATGGCCCTGTCGCCCGGCGAGCGGCTCGAGATGGTGTGGGAGATCACGAAGACCGCGTGGACCTTCAAGGAGCCGACCTTCCGTGAATCGCGACTTCGTCGAGATGTTGCACGCGTTATCCGACGCGGGCGCTGATTTCCTCATCGTCGGCGCGCACGCGCGCGCTGTCTACGGCGAGCCGCGCGCCACGAAAGATCTCGACATCTGGGTTCGTGCCGATGAAGCGAACGCGCGATGCGTGTGGTCGGCGCTGGCGGCTTTCGGCGCGCCAATGACAGACCTCGCTCTCGAGGATCTCTCGCGGCCGGGAATCACGTTTCAACTGGGTGTCCCGCCGTACCGCATCGACATCCTGACTGAGCTCACGGGCGTGACGTTCGATGAGGCGTGGGCGAACCGCACATCCGTGCAAATCGGCGGCGTCATCTATCCCGTCATTGGCAAGCGCGAGTTCGTACGAAACAAGCGTGCGACGGGACGGCCGCAGGATCTCATCGACGCAGACCACGTCGAAGACAGCCCGATCGGCTGATCAATACGCCATTACGCACAGCGTCTGGAGTGCGGCGACGCCAGTCGCCGCTCTCAATAGCGGCAGCGCCAGCTGCCGCGACTGGCGTCGCGGCAAAGGAGAGCGGCAGCTGGCGCTGCCGCAGTCCAGACGCTGCGCGTTCAATACGCCAGCAGCAGGCGTGCGGCGCGCTCCACCTGCTCTTCGCTCACGAGGAATACTTCCTCGAGGGGGGGTGAATAGGGGACGGGGGTGTCGAGGGCGCCGAGGATGCGGATGGGGGCGTCGAGGTATTCGAAGGCTTCTTCCTGGATGATCGCGGCGATGGATTCGCCGAGGCCGCCGGTGCGGGTGTCTTCGTGCACGATCAGCACGCGGTTGCATTGGCGGGCCAGGGCGAGGATGGCGGGGCGGTCGAGAGGGGCGAGGGTGCGCAGGTCGAGGACGGCGCATTCGTGGCCCTCGCGGGAGAGCGTCTCGGCGACGCGCATGGCCGTGTGCACGTACGCGCCGTAGGAAATGATCGCCAGAGCGGAGCCGGAACGGCGCAGGGCCGCTTTGCCGAGGGGCACCGGCGCCGGAGCGTCCTCGGACAGGAGTTGCTTGATCTTCGGGTCGCGGTAGAGGGCGATGTGCTCGTAGTAGAGGACTGGGTCGGGGTCGGCGACGGCGGAGACCATCAAGGCGCGGGCATCGTGCGGCGTCGACGGTACGACGATCTTCAGTCCCGGCGTCCGGTAGAACCACGCCTCGGTGTTCTGGGAGTGGTACGGGCCGGCGTGGCGCAGGCCGCCCCACGGCATGCGCAGGACGAACGGCAACTCGGCGCCCCAGCGATAGCGCAACTTGGCCGCATTGTTGACGAGCTGATTGAACCCGGTGGCCACGAAGTCGTTGAACTGCATTTCGCCGATGGGACGCAGCCCCGCCAGCGACGCGCCGACGCACACGCCGATCGTGGCCGCCTCGGACAACACGGAGTTGAGGATGCGGTCGCCGAACTCTTTCAGCAGCGGGCGCAGGAGCAGGAAGGCGTTGCCGTACTTGCCGCCGACGTCCTCACCGTAGACGAACGTCCGCTCGTCGGCGCGGAGGACGTCGCCGACGCCGAGCATGACCGCTTCGAGGAAGGTCTTGCCCTTCGGGTCGAAAGGCGGCGCTTCTTCGACCTGCAGGGGCATGGACGACTGACGCTGCCGCCACGATTCGTCGAGCACCTCGATGTGCGCGCGCCGCGGCTCCTCCGCGAAGACGCCGTCGCCGGCCGACGCACCCTCGGGCCACGGCGCCTCGACGACTTTGCGCGCCTCGGCTTCGACGAGCGCCTCGATCTCGCGTTTCCAGGCGTCGGCGTCGCCGGGCGCGATGACGCCGGAAGACTCGAGCTTCGACGCGTACGTGGCGATGGGATCGCGCGCGCACCAGTAGTCGTACAGCTCGCGGTCCGCGTAGCCGGCCTCGGTGAGCTGGGGATACGTCCACGACGGCTGCGGGTCCTTGCCGAGGTAGAGCATGTCGTCGTGATGCGCGTGGCCGCACATGCGCATGGCCACGAGCTCGATCAGCGCCGGTCCGTGGCCGGCTCGCGCGCGTTCCGCGGCCCAGGCGAAGGCGGCGGCGATGGCCTCGGGATCAGTGCCGTCGATGGTGATCGACGGGATGCCGTAGCCGGGACCCTTGTCCGCGAAGACGCGCACCGCGGCGTTGTCACGCACGGGCGTCGAGAGTGCGGTCTGATTGTTCTGGATACAGAACACGGCGGGGAGTTTGCGCGCGGCGCAGGCGTTGATGGCCTCGTGCCATTCGCCGAGGGACGTCGCTCCCTCGCCAATGAACGACACGGCCACGCGCGCTTCCTTGCGCAACTGGAAGGCCATGGCGATGCCGGCGATGGTGAGTGCGGGGCTGCCGAGGGGGGCCATGGCGGGGAGCACGCCGTGCTCCCAGTCGCCGACGTGCAGGTCGCGGCCGCGCATCGGCGGCCCGTCCTTGCCCATCTGCGCGTTGAGGACCATGCGCACGGTATCGGGCGAGTGGTGCATGCCGAGGACCGCGCCGAGGTCGCGGATCATCGGGGAGACCACGTCGCCGAACGGCTCGCGCTTCAGGCGGATCACGGCGGCGTAGATCGCTTCCTGGCCGAGGGAGCGGAAGCCCTTCCCCTGGAACGAAGCGTTGCCCCAGCGCACCTCGCCGCCGGTGAAGAACTGCTTGAGGCGGTTGTCGGTGGCGCGGGTGAGCATCATCCCGCGGAGGATCTCCCGCTTCTCCTCGGCGGTGAGTGAGGCGGCGATCTCCTCACGGCGTAGAAAACCTTGACAGGCGTCGACGATCTCGTCGATGGCGTGGCGGGCGCGGTCGGCGGCGGAAACGCGTGGGGTGGTCTCGGGGAGGTCGGCGGGCTGAAGCCCGCCCCACATCTCCAGCGCGCGGCGGAAGGCCTCGAGGTCGTCGACGCGCGCCGCGACCGGTGCGGCGAAGGGGAACTTCTCCAGGACGAAGGCGACCAGGGACGGGTTCATGCGGCGCGGATCATAGTCACTTGCGCCGCCAGAACGCGATCTCCCCTTCCTCGAAGTCGGGCTCGAAGTGCGTCTCGAGGTACTGCTGCACGAGCGGGGCGCGCCACGCGTTCGGGATGTCGACGATGATCCTGCCGCCGGGCGTGTGCGTGACCAGCACGGCGCGGATCTTCGGGTTGGACTCGATGCGGCGGATGACCTCGCGCTGTGCCTCCTCGCTCTGGAAGAAGGCCACCTCGTACTGGCGGATGGGGCAGTCGCGGCGGAAGAGGAAGTAGAGGATGCCGCTGTTGGCGAAGTCGAGGAAGGTCTCGTCGGGCTTCAGCGACAGCGTGACGTACTTCTGCACGGAGCGGATGGCGGCGGCGTCGCTGGCGCGCCAGAGCGCGCCCCGCGCGCGGGGGACCTCGGGCACTTCCACCCACTCCGCCGACGGGGCGCGGGTGATGCGGTTGATGCCGATGACCGCGAAGTGCGTGGTGGGACTGGCCAGCACGATGGCGATGCCGAGCAGCACGAGCGACCGGGTGCGCACGATCCAGGCGGCGATGAGCAGCGCGGCGATCATCCCGAAGTAGAGGTGGAAGCGCTCCGCGTACGAGATGCCGGTGAGCACGCCCCAGAGCGCGACCAGCACGAGCGGCTCGAAGCGCCGCGGCCAGCGGCGCGCGATCGTCACGCCCGTGAAGACGGCCATGGCCGGCCAGAAGAGATACGCGAATACCCGCGGCTCGAGCGCCACCGCCAGCACCTCGGGAAAGAACCGCCGCGCGCTCAACGCCTCCGGCGGCACGAAGAAGCCGAGCGTGTACGCCGGGCCGGCGCCGAGGACCTCAATGAAGGTGCCGCGGAAAAAGTCGTCGAGGATGCCGAGGATGGCGAAGGTGAGGAAGAGGGGGACGACTCCCGCGGTGAGGCCGAGGAGGGACGGGCTGAAGCCCGTCCTACGTTTGGCCACTGCCGCGATCAGTGTCGCGAATGTGTAGGCTGCAAAGTCGAGGCTCGTGATTCCGCAGACGACGCAGCCGAACGCGGCGTACGCAAACCAGCGCGGCCGCCGCCAGCGCACCGCCCCGGCGATGAGCGCCAGCGTGGCGATGGCCGGGAGCATGCGGATGGTCGGCGTGAAGACGCCCATCATGATGCTGAGGAAGACCGCCAGCAGCGCCCCTTCCGCGGAGCCGATCAGCGCCCACGCCAGGAAGAAGAGCGCGATGGCCATCAGCCCGGCCACGACCTCGCGCGCCTTCAGCGTGCGGCCGACGGTCACGTCGCCGGTCTGGAAGACGAGGTAATCGAAGAAGCCGTCCTCGACGAGGCCGTGCGCGGGCAGGATGTGGCGGTACGCGCGCTCGCCGCGCAGGTACTCCGACGCGGGGAGCAGCGCGTGTCCGTCCTCGAAGTAGTTGACCTTCGGTTTCCCCTCGGCCGTGGTGCGGCTCAGCGCGTTCCAATACGCGTAGAGCGACAGCGGGTAGACGACCATCGTCAGGATGAGCACCGCGCGCCGCCGGTTGCGCAGCACGAAGCGCAGCACGAACGGCGTGACGATCGCGAGCGCCAGCGCGTGCCACCCGAAGTAGCGCTGGTCGCGGGCGAAGAAGCCGGTCTGCAGCACGAGGCCGAGGGGTGCGATGAGGAAGGCGAGCGCCGGCGGCAGCGGCGAAGGGATAAACGCGACGGCGATGCGCAGCGCGAGCACGAGCAGCGCCGCGTACGGAACGAGATCGAAGACCGAGGTCTTCGGGAAGAGATCGACGAGCGCGATGAGTGTGGTCAGGAAGACCGGCAGCAGCACGGCGTCGCGCCGCGTGAAGTGCAGCGGCCGGCGCACCGCGACCGCGATCGCCAGCACGAGTGCGAACGGAACGACGGCCACGCGCCAGCTCTGGTGCACGCTGACGAGCCAGAGCGTGGCCAGCGACGTGGCGACGATGGCGTTGCGCGCCCAGGCCGCGTGAATGATGCGGGTCAAAGGCCGCAGCACGAGCGGGACGAGCAGCGGCAGGAGCATCAGCGCGAACATCCAGCGCATCGGTCCGTGCGCATCGAAGCCGGCCACCGTCGCCGCGCCCGGCGTCTGGCCGGGGGGAGCCGGTTGCCGGAAGACGGTGATGAGGGAGATGGCGATGGCCAGCCCCCACAACGCGAATGCGGCGGACAGGACGAGCTCGCGGCGCGACGGCTTCAACGCGCGTCCGCCTTCTCGAGCAGCCAGCGCACGATCAGCTCTTCCGCCCAGTACTCGCAGCGCCACGGCGCGCTGCCGCCGATGAAGCCGACGTGTCCGCCGCACGGCGTCGTGCGCATGTCGAAGGCCTGCGACGCCGCCTCGCGCACGCGCGGCAGGACGTGCGGCGGCACGAAGGGATCATCTTCGGCGCTGAGGGCGAGCGTCGGCGTGGTGATGCGGCCGACGTAATGGAGGGAGCTGGAGCGCGTGTAGTAGTCGTTCGCGTCGGCGAAGCCGTGCAGCGGCGCGGTGGCGGCGTCATCGAGCTCGCGGAAGTTCCGCGCGCGGAGGACGCGCGGCATGTCCAGACGCTCGGCGATCTCGGGGCGCGTGCACTTCTTCTTCAGCGTCCGCAGGAAGCCGTTCACGTAGAAGCGGCCGATGGACGTGCGGTCGAGGTGATCGGCGCCGGCGCCGAGGTCGTAGGGGACGGACATCGTGGCCGCGGCGGCGATGCGCCTGTCGCCGGCGTGCTCGCCGAGCCATTTCAGGAGCACGTTGCCGCCGAGGGAGGCGCCGAAGGCGAGAAAGCGCGTGCCTGGGAGCCGCGAGGTGAGCGTGCCCAGGACGAAGTCCAGGTCGCCCGTCTCGCCGGAGTGATAGAAGCGCGGCCGCCGGTTCGGGATCATCCGGTTGATGTCGCGCGGGTCGCGCGCGCAGGAGCGGAAGTTCATCGCCGTGGCGGAGAAGCCATGCCGTGCAATCACGCGCAGGATGCCCTGCATGTAGACGGAGTAGGAGCTCCCCTCGAGCCCGTGCAGGAGGACGAAGTGGAGGCCGGTGCGGTTGCCGTCGAGGTGATCGAGCAGCAGCTCGTCGCCGTCGGGCGTGGTCAGCGACTCGCGCCGGAACGCCACCGCGCGGCGCGGACGGGTGATGCGCCCCCACACCGTCTGCAGGTGCGGGCCGGGGAGGAACCAGGCGGGGGCGAACTCGGTCACGCTGCGGATTATGATGCGGGACGTGAAGGCGATGATCGGGTTGGCGATGATCGGGTTGGCGGTTGGCGGTTGGCGGTTGGCGGGGGAACCGGTCACCGTCGCCGCGAGCGCGCAAGTTGCCGAGCAGCCTCTCCCGCCAACCGCCAACCGCCAACCGCCAACCGCAACCGCCAGCGACTCCATCACCGTCACCGCCACGCGCACGGAGACGCGGGTGGCCGACACGCCGGCGAGCGTGGTCGTGCTGTCGCAGGAGACGCTGCGGGCGACGGCGGCGCCGACGCTGGACGACGCGCTGCGGCAGGTGGCGGGTTTCACGCTCTTCCGCCGGGCGGGGAGCCGTGTCGCGAATCCGACGGCGCAGGGGGTGACGCTGCGCGGCGTCGGCGCGTCCGGGGCCTCGCGGGCGCTGGTGCTGGACGACGGCGTGCCGCTCAACGATCCCTTCGGCGGCTGGGTGTACTGGGGGCGCGTGCCGCGCGTGGCCGTCGATCGCGTGGAAGTGCTGCGCGGCGGGGCCTCCGATCTCTACGGCAACGCGGCCATGGGCGGCGTGATCCAGTTCGTGCGCGGCGGCAGGTCGCCGGCGCTGCGCGTGGAGACGTCGGCCGGCTCGCAGGAGACGGGCACCGCGTCGCTCTTCGCCGCGGGGCGGAACCTCAGCGTGGCGGCGGACCTCCTCACCACCGGCGGCTACGTGCTGGTCCGCCCGTCGCAGCGCGGCGCGGTGGACGTGCCGGCGGATTCGCATCACGCCTCGATCGACGCAACGCTTCGCGGCGCGGGGGCGTTCGTGCGCGCGTCGTACTACGACGAGTCGCGCGACAACGGCACGCCGCTGCAGGTCAACGACACGAAGATCCGCCAGCTCGCGGGCGGCTTCGACCGCGGCCCGCTCACGCTCCGCGCGTACGCGAGCGACCAGGATTACTACCAGACCTTCACCGCCGTCGCCGACGACCGCAACTCCGAGCGCCTGACGGTGGTGCAGCGCGTGCCGTCGCGCGGCGCAGGCGCCACGGCGCAATGGACGCGGACCTTCGGCGCGCGCCACGTGCTGCTCGCCGGCGTGGAGGGGCGCTACGCGAAAGGACGCAGCGACGAAGAGCGCGGCGCGGCGTTCGTCTCCGCGGGCGGGACGCAGGAGACCGGCGCGCTTTACCTCGAGGACCTCTTCGCCGTGACGCCGGCGCTCAGCATCACCGCCGGCCTGCGCGCCGACCGGTGGCGCGAGACGGAGCTGAGCCCGCGCCTCTCCATGCTCTGGCGCGCCAACCCGTCGCTGGCGTTCTCCGCCGCCGCGTACCGCGGCTTCCGCGCGCCGACCCTCAACGAGCTGCACCGCGGCTTCCGCGTCGGCAACATCAACACGCTCCCGAATGCGGAGCTGCGCTCGGAGCTCCTGACCGGCTACGAGCTCGGCGCGCGCTTCCGCAACGCGCGGCTGACGCTCTTCGACATGCACGTCGACGACACGATCGCCAACGTGACGCTCTCGGTCACTCCGTCGCTCATCACGAGGCAACGGCAGAACCTCGGCGCCACGCGCTCGCGCGGCGCGGAGCTCGACGGCGAATGGCGCGTGCGCCGCGACTGGCGTTTCTCCGGCTCGTGGCTCTACGTCGACGCGAAGGTCGAGGGGAGCGGCCTGCGCGTGCCGCAGGTGCCGCGGCACCAGGCCACGGCGCAGGCGTCGTGGCGCCACTCCGGGGTGCAGGCGCGCTGGTCGGCGATGCAGTTCGACGACGACCGCAACGAGCTGCCGCTGGCGGGCTACTTCGTCGTCGATGCGTTCACCGCGTTCCCGTTCCGCAAGGGCTTCGACGTGACGCTGGCCGTCGAGAATCTCTTCGACGAGAAGGTGGAAGTGAGCGCGACGCCGGTGGTGACGCTGGGGCAGCCGCGCGCAATTCGCATCGGCCTGCGCTACGCTCGCTGAACGTAGGGCGGGCTTCAGCCCGCCTACCACGGGAGGGACGGGCTGAAGCCCGTCCTGCGTTTCGATGGCTTGGCGCATAGAACGGCAGTCCAACGGTAAATACGCCGTCTTCTCCACGCGGCTGAAGGACTATGTGATCATCGACGCCGACGCGGCCGAGATCGAGCGCGTGTACGCGGAGAAGGGCCGCAAGGTCTATCTCGCCAGCGCCCGCGCGCAGATGGCGAAGGAGTACACCGTCCCCGCGGACGGCGAGGCGCTGATCGAGGCCAGCCGCGCGCGCGGGGCGACACCGAAAGAGCCGCCCGAGCCGATCGGCGCGACGGGGTTCATGCTCGGCGAGGAGTGAGCGCGGCACGGGAGCGGCATGACGCGTCCTGCGGCAGGATTCGCAGGAGACCCGGCTCATGGCGCACCGCTTGGGCATTGTCGTGATGTTCGCCTTCATCGCGTCGCCGCTGTCCGCGCAGAATCCCCCTCCCGGTTGCGAGAGCGACATCTCACTCGCGCAGGCACCCGGCCACCCGGGCATCGTCATCATGGACGACCTCCACGAGCCCGACGGGTACTCCCGGATGGGCTACACGGTCGTCGAGTGGAAGGGGGGATCACGCGGCTTCTATCCGTCGTACGATCCGCACGAGATCTATCTCGACCTCGGCTGCCTGCTGGAGCCGGAGGTCCTCACCGTCACGCCGTCCAAGTGCGGCGTCCCCGGCCGGCCGCACACGATCACGATCTCGCCGCCGAACACGCAGCCGACGGTGAGCGCCGAGACCCTCCCGCCGTTTCACGACAGCATCGATATCTACTTCTCGATGCCGAATGCGACGGGCCAGCGCCGCATTCGCGTGCTTCTGCCGGACGGCACCCCGACGATGAACATGAGCATCGGCGGAACGGAGTTCGACGGCAGCACGCAGGCGAGCGGCGCCGGCACATCCGGTCCCGTGCTGATCAAGGCGATCGCGTGCGAGGCGAAATACGCCACCGACACGGTGACGGTCGGCGGCGAAAAGAACTGTCCCATCGAGCCCAGGGAGTGCAAGGAGTGCCCGGGCGATCCGGTCAACACCGGCAGCGAGAACATGCGGTACGAGGACGTCGATCCTCTACCGGGCTACGCGTTGCGGCGCACGTACGACAGCCGCACGAACGAGGTGGGTTTCTTCGGCGCGCGCTGGTTCTCCGCGTTCGACGCCAGGCTCGTGAGCTTCATCGACATCGACGGGCTGCGCTATGTGACCGTAACGGCTCCCGATCGTTCGTGGATGATGTTCGAAGGGAGCGCCGGGACGTATCGCCAGATCGGCCCGGGCCGCGAGCGCGACGCCCGGCTCGTGCAACTGGCCGACGGAAGGTGGCGCCAGACGCTGCCCGGCGGACGTGAAGTACGCGAGTTCAACACCGCCGGCAGGCTCATCGCCATTCGCGACGTGGGCAGCGGCCGCGAGACGTGGTTCGTCTGGAGCGGCGACCTCCCGGCGCGCATCGAGGACTCCTGGGGCAACTGGGCGCTGAACGTCATCACGGATACCACCACACGGCGCATTACCGAGATCGCGCCCGAGGGGCGGCCCGATCTGGCGTGGCGCTACACGCACGACTATCAGCTTCTGCGCGTCGACGCGCCCCTCGGCGTCTGGCGCACGTACGAATACGACATGCCGCACGTCGCGTCCCACCTCTACCGGCTCACCGTCGCCCGCGACGGCGCGGGGAATGTGATCGAGATGCACGCATACCACAACGACAGCGGGCGCACGCTGTCGTCGTACGGTCCGCGAGGGGAGATCGATTCGTTCGTCTCCGGCAGCGGCCGGATCGCGCGCGAGATGACCTCCACGATCCGCTACCGGAACGGACGCACCGAGGTGCACTACAAGCGCCGCGTGGCCGGGCAGTGGCGGACCGTCGAGATCAGCGATACATGCGGCTCGTGCGGTGAGCGCGAGCGGGCGTTCGTCTACGACGGCTGGGGGAACATCATTCGCGTGCAGGGGGCGGATGGATACATCACCACGCACACGTACGACGGCGCCGGCCTGCGCGAGCTGTCGACCACGACGGCGCAGCGTCCGGAGACGTGCGACCCGGCGACCGCGACGGACCGCTGTCACCTCTCGGTGGACGCACTGGCAACGGTCACGCTCACCGCCACCACCGCGACGCAGGCGATCGCGTACGCGTACGAGGACACGCACTGGCCCGACCGCGTCACGCGGACCACCACCGCGAGCGTGCTCGTGCCGGGGCAGTCGCGCCTGGAGAGCGTCACGTTCCATCCGGCGAACGGGGAGGTGCTGACGCGGACGGTGACCGGCTGGACCGGCATCCCCGCACGCCACGAGACGCGCATCACCACCACGCTGTTCTACGACGGGACCGAAGGCGCGGCATTCGCGCCCGGCGGGGCGTTCGCCACGGCCTGGCTGTCGCTGCCGCAGCCCGTCCGGCCGAAAGCAACCGACGGCGCGCGCGCCGACGTCAGCGACGTCGCGACGTTCGTCTACTACCCGATCGACCCCGCCGTCCCCGCGGGGCTGCGCGGTCAGCTCGCCGCCACGCGCAACGCCCA
The DNA here is from genome assembly GCA_035627015.1 of Thermoanaerobaculia bacterium. GTDB lineage: Bacteria > Acidobacteriota > Thermoanaerobaculia > Gp7-AA8 > Gp7-AA8 > QHVT01. Next base: position 51,016 of record DASPMO010000003.1, read on the forward strand.
CGGCCACATCACGCGCTACGAGGACTACGACGCGTTCGGCAACGCGCGCCGGGTCGTCGATCCGAACGGCGTCGTCACCGAATCGACCTTCGACGCCCTCGGCCGCAGGACCGGATCGACGGTCCGCGCCGTCGCCGGCTGCGACACCACCGCCGATCCGCTCTGCGCGACCGATCTCACGTCGACGTGGACCTACAGCGGTGCCGGTCCGCTCGCGACGCAGCGCAGTCCGGGGGGCGGCGTCACCGCAACTACATATGATGCGCGCGGCCGCGTGGCCACCGTCTCGCGCGGTCCGGCGGCCACCGACCTGCGCGAACGGATCGACACCATGTACGACCCGAACAACGGCAACAAGAGCGCTGAGCGTCATCTCGCGCGTGAGAACGGCGCATGGGTCGAGAAACGCGGCGTCTCGTACGCGTACAACCTGGCCGAGGAGCTCAGCTCCGTCACCTATGCCGGGAATGCGTCTGTCGCGTATCAATACGATCCGGCGGGACGGATCACGTCGCAGCGCGACGAGAACCACGCGGCGCCGAACACGCTGTACGCCTACGACCCGGCAGGGCGCCTGCGCGAAGTGAAGCAGAAGCTCGGCTCCGGATTCGCCATCACGACTTATGGCTATGACCTGCACGGCAACCTCACCGCGGTCACCGATCCCAACGGCAACCTCACCCGCTACGTCTACGACGACTTCGGCCAGTTGCTGCGGCAGGAGAGTCCGGTCAGCGGGGTGACGACGTACACCTACGACGCAACCGGGAACCTGCTGACCACGACGGACGCCCGCGGCGCGCTGACGACGCGCACGTACGACGCGCTGGGGCGCGCCGTCACGAGCACGTCGACCGTGAACGGCACCACGGAGTCGCAGACGTGGGCGTTCGACAGCGGCACGTTCGGCATCGGCCGCCTGGCCACGATGAGCGACCCGACCGGCTCGACCAGCTACAGCTACGACCGCCGCGGCCTGCTGCGGCGGGAAGAGAAGACGATCGGCGGCGCGGTCTACGTGACGGCGTATCGGCACGACGCCGACGGCAACCGCTCGCGCCTCGTCTACCCGAGCGGCCGCATCGTCGATTTCACCCACGACTACGCCGGCAGGCCGGTCGGCGCGAGCAGCGGCACGACCGCGCTCGTCCAGTCGGCGTCGTATCTCCCGTTCGGGCCGATGACGGAGATCGTCTTCGGCAACGGGACGACCCGCCGCATGACCCATGACGCGCGGTATCGCGTCTCCACGAACGCACTGACAGGGCCGTCCGGCACGCTCGCCTCCTACGCCTATGGGTATGACGCGGCCGGCAACGTGACCCGGATCGACGACACGCTCGATCCCCGCTACAACCGCACGTTTGCCTACGACGACCTCCATCGCCTCACCGCGGCGAACAGCGGCAGCGCGCTGTGGGGGAGCGGCACGTACGGCTACGACGCCATGGGCAACCTGACTGCCCTCCAACTGGGGAGCGGCAGGTCCGCGACTTTGGCCTATGACGGCACCACGCCGCGACTCTCGTCCGTCGTCGAGGACGGCATCACCCGCACGGTGCTCTACGACGCGGCGGGGAACGAGCGGCAGGCGGGCGCCGCGGCGTATCTGTATTCGCCGCGCAATCTGCTCGCCGGCGCGGACGAGCTCTCGTTCGCCTACGACGGCCGCGGAATCCGGACCACGACTTTCTTCGATGCCGCGCCGCTGGCGTCACTGGCCGTCACGCCGGTGTCGGCCACCTCGGGCACCTCCCTCCAGGGGACGGTGACGCTCATGGGGCTCGCGCCATCCGGCGGCGCACGCGTGCGGCTGACCGCCTCCGCGGGACCGGTCACGCTCCCGGAGACGGTCACGGTTCCGGCAGGCGCGACGTCGGCAACGTTCACGATCGCGACACAAACGAGCACGGTGGACCGGACCATCGCCGTTCGCGCGGCCTACGGCCGCGAGGAGGTGGCCACGGTTTCGCTCGCGAGCTCCTGCCCGGTGCAGCTCGACCGGCTCGAGCTGACGCCGGCGAGTGTCACCGGCGGCGCCGCGGTCACGGGCACGGTCATCCTCCGCGCGGCTGCACCCGCGGAGCACACGCTGACGCTCGCGAGCAGCGATTCCTCCATCGCCGGCGTCCCTGTATCGGTGCTCGTTCCCGCCGGCGCCATGTCGGTGCCGTTCACGATCGCCACGTCGGCGGTCGCCAACCGGACGGTAGTCACGATCACCGCCGGCTCGTGCGGCCCGGTGAGCGCGGCGCTGGCGGTGACTCCGCCGCTCGACCTCTCGCTTTCTCTCGATCCGGCCGCGATCGTCGGCGGCGGCACGACGTCGGCCACGGTGTCGCTGACGGCTCCCGCCCCGGCCGGAGGGGTTGCCGTGGCGCTGGCGAGCTCCGACGCGTCCATCGCCGCGCTGCCGTCGCAGGTGACGATCGCCGGCGGCACGACCGCCGCGACAGTGCCGGTGACGACGACGATTCGCACGCAGGACTCCTCCGCCGTGCTGACTGCGGCGGTGAACGACACGACCGCCTCGGCAACGCTGAGCGTGCTGCGCTGCGGCGCCGCGCCCGCGCTGCCGTCGTTTGCGTCAGGAGAAGTGATCTGGTGGGACGACGCGCCACCGGCCGGTGCCTCGCTGTTCGGCGACTGGAACTGGGACACTACTCTGTACGCAAGCGGCACGAAGTCGCTCGTGGACCGCACCATCGCTGGCGCGCACGAGCAATGGTTCGACGGGGCGGCCGCGACGATGGCGACGCTCGCCTCCGACCGGTTGTTCGTCTATGCGCTGCTCGACCCCTGCAATCCGCCGCGCGAGGTGATGCTCGGCTGGCACGCCGGGCACTGGCCCCGCGTCTATTGGGGTGAAGATCTTTTCCCGTACTCGCCTCGCGTTCGTGCCGGCGATCTGCCGCCCGTGGGCCGGTGGGTGCGCCTGGAAGTCCCCTCCTATCAGGCGGGGATCGGTGCCCAGACCGTGAACGGCATGGCTCTGTCGGTGCGGGAGGGGCGTGTCTGGTTCGATCGCGCCGGAAAGCGAGCCTGCGCGTTGCCCGATGCCGCGCCGTCGCTGACGTTCCCGGCGGATGAAACGGTCTGGTTCGACGACGCGCCGCCGCCGGGCGCGCAACTGCAGGGCAGCTGGACATGGGACACCGCCGTGAAAGCGAGCGGTACCCGATCGCACGTGGACCCGCCCGCGGTGCAGGGCGCGGGGCACTGGTTTTACGGCGCGACGTCGCAGATCACCACCGGCCCCAACGACTCGCTGTTCGTCTACGCGTACATCGACCCGTGCAACCCGCCGCGCGAGATCATGCTTGGATGGCACGACGGCAGCTGGGACCATCGCGCCTACTGGGGCGAAGATCTCTTTTCGTACTCGGCGGCCCGCGTGCGCATCGGCGATGTGCCACAGGCGGGTGGATGGGTGAAGCTGTCCGTTCCGGCATCGACCGTCCAGCTGTCCGGCCGTACCATTGACGGCATGGCCTTCGACGTTTACGGAGGGCGGGTCTGGTTCGACCGCGCCGGCGTGACCGCCTGCACGTTCCCGCTACCTGCCGCCCCGACCCTCGGCAGTGCGGACTCGATCTGGATCGATGACGCGCCGCCGGCCGGCGCGAGTCTCTACGGCTCCTGGAGCTGGGACACGTCACAGAAGGCGGGCGGCACGCAGTCGATGGCCGGTCCGGCATGGACCGGCACGCGCGAGTTCTATTTCACGGGAGCGTCCGCTCCGCTGCAGCCCGCCACTACCGACACGCTCTTCGTCCATATGCTCATTGACCCCTGCGCGCCGCCACGCCAGATCATGCTCGGCTTCAACAACGGCGGCTGGCCGCGGTTCTATTGGGGCGAGGACCTGTTCCCGTACGGCCCGCGCACGCGCATGGGCGACATCCCCGCGGCCGGTCAATGGGTCCGTCTGGAAGTGCCGGCGAGCCTGCTCGGCGCGACGGGCCAGTCGATCGGCGGCATCGCGTTCTCCGTCCACGGCGGACGCGTATGGTTCGACCTCGCCGGCCTCGAGTCCTCCGGCAGCAGCGCCAACGCCCCGATGACCAGCGCCGTCCCGGCGGCCGATGCCGAGCCCACACTCCGCCGCCACTCGCTCTACACCCCCGAAGCCCACCTCCTCGCCGAAACGGAACTGACGACCGCGCCCCACCCGGCCGTGGCGTACGAATACCTCTGGTTCAACGGCGAGCCCGCCGCCCAGATCGAGACCGCCACCAGCACCATCCACTGGTACTTCAACGACCACCTCGGCACCCCGCTCCTGACCACGAACGCCACCGCCACCATCGACTGGCGCGTCGAACGCGAGCCCTACGGCCCCATCGCCACCACCCGCACCGGCCTCGCCCGCCACCAGCCCCTCTCCTTCCCCGGCCAGGAGCACGACCCCGGCACCGAGGTGGCGTACAACATCTTTCGGTGGTATCGGGCGGGGTGGGGGCGGTACACACAAGCTGATCCGATCGGACTTGTTGGCCGAGAGTACCCCTACGCTTCGAACAATCCGATTCTTCACACCGACATGCTCGGACTGCGTGATACCGGCGTCGCATTACGTCGGCCGGTATTTCGAGATGTGTGTACTAGAGGCGCGAGGGGAATCGCAGGTGCCGCAGGCCGTGCGTTGGGATTGATCACAATGATCTTCGCTGCAAGCGACGCAAATCCGGTCGAATTCGAGGAAGGCCGAGGGGAATGCGTCGTTTGCGATGACGAGCCTCGTAAGTGCAGGCCGTGCATTCCTCCCGTCGGAACCATTGCATATCGCGAGGACACAAATCCCCGTTCGCGTCCGCATCGGGGTGTTCCGCCGCCTCACTGGAAGCTGTACAAAATGAGCCAGAATCCGCTCAATTGTCAGTGCTTCTGGGATGACATTCCTGATAACCGCGGCGGCTTCGGCCCGAGTCCGCCGCCGCCCGGCACCGTTCCAATTACGCCCGCCGCTGGAGGAGGGTTCTGGTGAGCCCGCTCAGATACTTGTCCGGCGACGAAGTACGGGCCGGCGATCGAATACGGTTCCACGGTGAAGATGGAACGGTCGAATTCGTCGTTCTGGAAAGGGTTGGTGACCCGACCTTGGACTGGCATCTTGAACAGCATCCTGAAGGTGGCCTGATGATCATTGCGAACAGCTTCGGCCGTGTATTCTTGACACCAGTGTCAATCGATGAACGTCTGGAGTTGGTCACACATCAGGAAGCTTGAACCTTCCATTCCGAATGGGCCGACGATCTGCTTCAACATGCCGCCGTGGTCGGCGTGGTCACCGCCGTTGATCAAACCATGACGAGAGTCGAGTTGTCGCAACACACGATTACGCTCGAACCGCCACAGCGTCTGCTGATGCTGGAGGTGACGAGCGAAGATCACGGCTTGTGCCTGCGGATGTTCCCGGCCGGCGGCGTCGAGGTGAACGACATGAAGCTCGTCAGCAAGACGCGGGTTCCCGCTTCTGCGGCGGGAGCCGGTGACGGAGCGAGCTTCGCTGCGTTTGATTCGATGGCGATGATGCGTCGTCTCAGCGAATCGTTCCCGCAGCTCGGCGAGATCGACGTGAGGAAGGTTCCGGCGGAGTACGACATCACGTTCGGCCGAGTGGAATCGCCGTTCCGCTTCGAGTCAGGTGAGCGTTATCGGATCAGCGGAGTCGGTGAGCATGTCTGGGAGACGACCGCAGTGGCGAAGTAGCGCGCCCGTCTCGTGAAAGCGACGCGCGATCACTTTTATCCGACCGGCGATCGAATGAATCTCGCCTGGAGGACAGTGGAAATGACCAGCGATCGAAAAAAACGATGGGGGGATCCCGATGACATGCTGCCGGATCCGAGCCCGCCACGGCATCCGCTTCCCGCCGTTCTTCATCAACCCTTGCTGGCTGAATTCGAGCCTCTGTGGCGGCGGGACGGGACGCCTGATGACGATGCGCTTTGAAGCACGAGAGCTGAAGACGTATGCGAAGCCGATCTCCGCGGGCGAGTTGAAGGAGGGGGTGATCTACTTCTTCGTCAACTTCGTGGATGAGGAGATGTTGATCCCCACAATGGATACCGTGGTGTACATCGGAGAAAACCTCGAACCGGGTGATGAGGATCGGGTCTACTTTCAAGACATCGACTCGTTCAATCGAGGTGTGCGCTACGACGGTGAAGGCGACGGAGAGCCCGCCCTTTTTCAGACTGGCTCGAAGCACGAGACCGGGCACGTGTTCATGTTCGAGCATGCGCTGGACGTGCTGTTGCAGTGCTCGCTGCGTCGGCAGAAAGTGATGCAACAGCAAATTCCCGAGAGAGAGAAGAAGCCGCGATGATCAGCACGTCGATGAAGAAAATCGTGAATACGCGCGGACGTGCTCCCGGTTGGCCACGATCGCACCCGAGTAGGGCCGTGGTTCGTCAATGACGGCCTTCGCGTGTCGATAGCCGAAGCGCAGGCAAACGCCGTCGCTGCTTCCGCGTATGAGCTGGCCGCGCTGGGAGCTGGCCCTCTGCTATCTCGGCGTGGTGGTGCTGGCGCGAGCAAATCGCGCCGCGAATTGGCTATGCTCCGGTCCATGAACCGTCTTCTCCCGATCCTGCTCCTCCTTGCCGCATGCACCACCGCCCGGATCGACCTTCCCGATGATGCCTACGCCGTCGAAGGGGCCAATCCGCGGCGCTGGAATCAGCCGCTCGCCTTCGGGCCGTATCGAACGGCGGCCGTGAACGAGGGGACGACGCGATCGTGGCTGGCGGACCTCGAGGTCGTGCAGGTCGGCAAGGCCGATCAGGGTTATCGCCTCACCTTGAACGGCGTGGCGGTCGAGTGCCATACGCGCGAGCTGGTCATCGGACGCGCGGGCTTCTTCGTCGATGCCTCGCTGGGGCGCGAGCCGCTGCTCGTCTGCGGCTACGACCGCGGAGGCGCGCGATCGGTGCTCGCGCTCTCGCGCACCGGCGGTGCGGAGCCGTCACTGCGCGGCGAACTGCGGGAGGCGAACGGCGCCGCGGCGTACGAAGTGCGCTCCGTGCATCGCAACGCCGGCGGCTCGCTGCCGTCGTCCGAACCGTTCGGGTACGAGATTCTGCGCGACGGCCGGCGCGTGGCCGCCGTCGAGACCATCAACCGCGGGCGGGTCTGGATCGATCCGGATGCCGCCGACCGCGACACCCTCGCTGCCGCCGCGGCGTCGCTGCTGCTCTTCCGCGATCCCGATGCTTCCTGACGCCTACCTCGCCCGCATCGCCTATGACGGCCCGCGCGCGCCGAGCGCGGAGGTGCTCCGCGCGCTGCAGGAGCGGCACCTGCTCTCCGTCCCGTTCGAGAACCTGGACATTCACTGGAAGCGGCCGATCGTGGTCGACACGGAGCGCTTCCTCCACAAGATCGTCCACGAGCGGCGGGGCGGCTTCTGCTACGAGCTGAACGGGGCATTCGCGTGGCTGCTGCGGGAGCTCGGCTTCGACGTGCAGTACCTGTCGGGGCGCGTGCCGACGGCGGACGGGGGGCTGGGGCCGCCGTTCGATCACATGGCGCTGCTGGTCACGATCGAAGGGGTGCGCTGGCTGGCCGACGTCGGGTTCGGAGACTTTGCGCTGCATCCGCTGAACCTGGACGGCGACAACGGCGCGTTCGAGATCGTGAAGGGCGATGAGTGGGAAGTGCGGCGCAACGGGGAGACCGAGTACCGCTTCACGCTCGAGCCGCACGAGTTGCACGAGTTCGCGCCGATGTGTGATTACCAGCAGTACGACCCGCGCTCGCATTTCACGAAGAGGCGGATCTGCAGCATCGCCACACCCGTGGGGAGAGTCTCGCTGACTGACGCGAAACTGATCGTCACGCGGCACGGCGTGCGGACGGAGACGCCCGTGGCGGCGGAGGAGTGGGAGCGCGTCCTGCGAGAAACGTTCGGGATCGCCCCGTGTTGAAGAGGCATGCGCCGGCGCTCCTCATCGGCGCGGCGCTGGTGGCCATGCTGGCGTTCACCTGGCGCACCTGGCCGGACCCGCTCATCGATACCGGCCGCGAGCTGTACACGGCCTGGCGCCTGATGGAGGGCGACGCTCTCTATCGTGACGTCGCCTGGTTCAACGGGCCGCTGTCGCCGTACGTCAATGCCGCCGCCATGCTGGTGCTCGGCCCGTCTCTCGACGCCATCATGCTCACCAACGGGCTGATTCTCGTCGCGATCGTCCTGGTGCTGTATCGCCTGCTGCGCATGCTCTCCGACCGTTTGGCCGCGACCTCGGCCACAGTGGTGTTCGTCGTCGGCTTTGCCATGCTCCGGCTCCTCGGGATCGGCAATTACACGTTCGTCACCCCCTACGCACACGAGCTGACGCACGGCACGCTGCTGCTGCTGTCGATGCTGCTCGGGCTCACGAGATACCTCCTGAGCGGCTCGCGCACCGCCCTCATCGCGGCGAGCGTCTGCGCGGGCCTGGCCTGCCTGACGAAGCCGGAAGTGGCGGCGGCGGCACTGGCTGGTTTGCTGATCCCGCTGGCCCTCGCGCGGCTTCGCGACGTCCTTCTGGCCCTCGCCGTCACGTCGATCCCGGTGGCGCTGGCATTCGCGGCGTTGCTCAGCAAACTCTCCGCCGCGGAGGCCTTGGCCGGAGTCACCGCGCCATTCCGCTATGCCCTTTCCGCCTCCGTACGGGACCAGCCGTTCTACCGCCAGGTCATGCTCGGCAGCGACGTACGGGAGTCCATCGCCATCGCGGTGACCGTGACGCTGGTCGAGCTGGCGTTGCTCGCCATCGGAATCGCCGCGGGCCGCGTGCGGCGCCGGAGCGTCACCGCCGTCATGGTGGGGATCGCGGTCGCGGCGGGGCTGCTCCTGCTCGTTCCGTCCCCCTTCCTCTTCCTGTTCGTCGTGCGCGGTGCGCCGTTGCTCCTGCCCGTGGCCGTGGGCGTGCTGGGATGGCGGTGGTGGCGGGCGCACGAGGCCATCACGCTGGCACGTCTCGCGCTCGCCATCGTCGCGTCGGTGTTGCTGGTGAAAATCGCCCTGACTGCCGGGCCGCAGCATTACGGGTTCGCGCTGGCCATGCCCGGCGCGATGGTGCTGACGCTGGCAGGCTTGGCATGGCTGCCGGAGGGGCTGGAGGCACGCGGCACCTCTGGCTGGCCGTTGCGCGCGGTGGTCCTCGGCGTCTGGGCCGCAACCCTGCCGATGCTGCTCCTCGTGCACGCGCACCGCACCGCGGAGCTCACGCAACTGGTGAACGCCGGCACGGCGGACAGTTACCGGGCCCGCTCCCGCACGCTGGACGAGGCCATGTCCCTGCTGGCCGGGTACCTCAGCGCGCGGACGCCACCAGATTCGACGGTGGCCGTCCTCGAACAGGGCGCGTGGCTGAACTTTTTGATCCAGCGCCGCAACAGCACGCCTTACGTCACCGTCCTGCCACCCGAGGTGGCGATGTTCGGCGAACGCGCCATCGTCGACGCGTTCGCGCGGAGGCCGCCCGAGTACATCGTGCGCATCCCCTTCACGGGGCGGTACGACTATCAGGTCGACGGGCTGCACGACTACGCGCCGCAGCTCGACAGGTTCGTGCGCGACCGCTACGTCAACGCCATGCCGCAGCAGCTCGAGCAGTTGCCGGTCGCGCTGCTGCGACGGCGCTGATCAGAGCCGCCGCCGCGTCGTGGACGGCTTCTTCTCCATCTCCTCCCACGCCTCCACGCCGGCCACGGCGCAGCGGGGGATCTTCTCGCCGAGCGTCTCCTCGATCTTGCGCACCATCGGCAGGTCCTGCCAGGTCACGATCGTCGAGACGATGCCCACCGCCTCGCCGCGGGCGGTGCGGCCGGCGCGGTGGATGTAGTCCTCCACGTTCTCGGGGATGTCGAAGTTGATGATGTGCTCGATACCGGGGATGTCGATGCCGCGGCCGGCGATGTCGGTGGCCACGAGGATACGGTGCTGCCCCTCGCGGAACGTCTTCAGCGCGCTGACGCGCTTGTTCTGCGACTGGTCGGCGTGGATGCGCGCCACCGGGTGTCCCTGCCGCTCCAGCACGGAGTAGAGCCACTCCGCGTCGATCTTGCGGCGCGTGAAGACGAGCGTCGAGCCGAGCTCCTGCCCCAGCAGCGCCACCAGGGCGGCGCGCTTGTCCTCCAGCTTCACCACGTAGACGCGGTGGGTGATCCCCTCCGCGGCCCCGACCGGGGTGATGTCGGTGCGCACCGGCTCGCGCATGAAGTCGCGGGCGATCATCTCGATCGAGTCGGGCATGGTCGCCGAGAACATCATGGTCTGGCGGTCGCGCGGGAGGCGCTTGAGGATGTCGCGCATCTGCGGCAGGAAGCCGAGGTCGAGCATGTGGTCGGCCTCGTCGAGGACCAGCATCTCGATCTTGTCGAGCGACGTGCTGCGCCGCTTCACGTGATCGAGCAGGCGGCCGGGCGTGGCCACGATGATGTCCGGCTGCTCGCGCAGGGCGTCGAGCTGCGGCTTCATCTTCACGCCGCCGATCAGGCAGGCCGTGGCCAGCTCGTGGTGCTTGCCGAAGAGGTCGAGGAAGGCCTTGGTCTGCAGGGCGATCTCGCGCGTCGGCGAGAGGATCAGGCCGCGCACGCCGCGGCCGTGGACGAGCCTCTCGGCCATCGGCAGGACGAAGGCCGCGGTCTTGCCGGAGCCGGTCTGGGCCAGGCCGATTACGTCCTTCCCCGTCAGCGCGGTCGGGATGACCGCGGCCTGGATGGGCGTCGGATGCACGAAACCGATCTTGTCGATCGTGCTCCTGATCTCCGGGCTGAGGCCGAGCTCGGAGAACGATTTGTCGATGGTAGGGACGGGATGCTGCGGAATGGCTCCTGAGTACATCTATCGAAAGACTTTCATATAAACACTCACGTTGATGATCAGCACGAGGATGCCGATCGCGATCTCCATGCCCCGGGTCAGTCCGGCAGGATAAATGATCGGCATGATGTAGTGGGCGACGAATCCGCCGTCGTACCCGGCGCGCCCGGCCAGCCGGAGGAAGTGGTTCTCCCACTTCGTGAGAGGGCACCACCAGCCGAAGAACTCGATCAGCACGCCCCACACCGCCGCCGGCAGATGCAGCCAGGCCACCTTCGGCCACCGCAGCACCAGCAGGCCGCCGAGGAGGACGAAGACGATGAAGGCGAGGTGGAGGAGCGCGATCGCGGTCGCGGCGGCTTGGTAGAGCATGCGCGTTTTCACGGTTTGTTGCTGGTTGCTGTGTTGCTGGTTCGTGGTGCAGTGTCGCCCAGGCGATCCGTCACGAGCAACCAGCAACCAGTAACACAGCAACACGGATGCGGCGCGGCCGCGTCCGTATAATGCGCTGCCAATGAAACGGTCTTTCCCCCTGGTTCTCTTCCTGCTGGCCTCGGCCTGCGCATCGGCGCCGCCGAAACCGGCCGGGCCGGAGCACGTGGTGCTGGTCGGGACGACTGACGTCCACGGCTGGTTCGCGGGGCACGTGGAGACGCCGCCGGGCGGCGGCGAGGGGGTGGTCTGGGGCGGGCTGCCGGCGCTGGCGTCGTACGTCGAGACGCTGCGCGCGGCCAACCCGGGGCGGGTGGTGGTGGTCGACGCGGGCGACATGTGGCAGGGCACCCTCGAGTCGAACATGTTCGAGGGGGAGGCCATGGTGCGCGGCTACAACGTCATCGGCTACGCCGCGGCCGCCGTCGGGAACCACGAGTTCGACTTCGGCCCGGCCGGCCCGGACGCCATTGCCCGCACGGCCGGCCAGGACGCCCTCGGCGCGGTGAAGCGCAACGCCTCGATCGCGTCCTTCCCGTTCCTCTCGGCGAACATGGTCGAGAAGTCGTCCGGGCAGACGCCCGCCTGGGCGAAGCGCTACACCATCGTCCGCGCGGGCAACGCGCGGATCGGCATCATCGGCCTCTCCACGCCCGACACGCCGAAGGTGACCATGGCCGCGAACGTGGTCAGCCTCTCCTTCACCGACCCGGTGGCGGCCACCGTCGCCGCCGCGCGCGAGCTGCGGGCGCAGCGCGTCGACGCGATCGTGGTCGTGGCGCACATGGGCGGCCGCTGCACGAGCACGCATGACCCGAACGACGCCTCGGCCTGCGACGCGAGCCAGGAAGCCTGGCAGCTCCTCGAGAAGCTGCCGGCCGGCACGGTCGACGCGTACTTTGCGGGACACACGCACGCGCAGATGCGCCACTACGTGAACGGCGTGCCGGCGGCGCAGAGCGGGCCGTACAGCCGCGAGTTCTCGACCATCGACCTCTGGATCGATACCGAGGCCAGGCGCGTCACGAAGAGCGACATCCGTCCGCCCACGGCGATCTGCACGTTCGTGTACGAAGGGACCGAGCGTTGCGACCCGAGCAACGCCCCGGCGGGGGCGAAGCTCGTCCCGCGCGTGTACGGCGGCTCGACCATCACCCCGGACGCGCGGGTGGGGCGCACCATCGACCCGTTCCTGCGCCGCGTGGCGGCCAAGCGCGAGGAGGACGTGCACATCCGCGTGGCCAAACCGTTCCGGCGCTCCTTCGGCGAGACGGCCCTCGGCGACATGATCGCGGACGCGCTGCGCGAATACGCGGCCACCGACTTCGCGATCGTGAACTCGGGCGGCATCCGTGCCGACCTGCCGGCCAAGAACCTCACCTACGCGGACATCTTCGCCGTCAGCCCGTTCGACAACTACCCGACCATCGTGACCATGACCGGCGCGCAGGTCGTGGAGACGCTGCGGCTGACCTCGACCGGCGTGCGCGGGATCATGCAGGTGAGCGGGCTGCGCTACACGGTCGACGCGGCCAGGGACAACGACAAGCCGGCCGGGGAGCGCAACCGCATCGTCAGCGTGACCCGCACCGACGGTACGCCGCTCGACCCGGACGCGCTCTATACCGTGGCCATGCCCGACTTCGTCGCCGCCGGCGGCGATAACACGGAGTCGGTGATGAGCGCCATTCCCCGCGACCGCATCAACATCTCCTACGCCCGTCCGATCCGCGACGTGCTGGTGGAGGTGTGGGCGAAGAAGCCGCAGCCGCTGGAGCCTCGGGTGGAAGGGCGAATCACGATCCTGAACGCGCCATGATGTAGGTCGGGCTTCAGCCCCGACCACCCCGCCCGAGAGGCGGGCTGAAGCCCGCCCTACGTTTGGGGGGCTGGAGCGGTCCGCTGTCGGATACGCTTCATCACCCGCCACAGCACGAGCACGAGCAGCGCGAGTGCGATGGGCACGAGGATGGGGATGAAGATCGCGAGCACCGAGAGCGCGAACGAGAGGATATCCTCGACGATCGAGATGACCGGGTTCGCGCAGCCGAAGGTGGCGGCCGAGGAGGCGATGCGCGTCCCCGCCTTCAGCGTGTGCATGCCGAGGGACGTCGGCGCGCCGACGATGATGCCGAGCAGCGCGGCCACCATCGGGTCGATGCCGGTGAGCACGGAGGCGCTGGCCACCGCGCCGGCGACGGGGCGGATGAACGTCCCCGCGCTGTCGAGGAAATGGTCGACGGCCGGGACTTTGTCGGCGATGAGCTCGACGACGCAGGCGATGATGAGCGTGATCATCGCGGCGTCGGAGGTCAGCCACTCGAACTTCGAGCCGAGCTCGATCCCGGCGATGTGCCAGCGCGCCGCCGCGGAGAGCAGCAGCAGCGGCAGGAAGGTGTTGAGCCCCGTCGAGGCCGAAAGGCCGAGGCCGAGGAGCAGGCCCAGGAAGATTTCCGTCGCGCTCATCGGCTGATGGTAAGCCTGCTCACGGCAAGCTCCAACTGCCGCTCCAGAAATTCACGGAACGAGATCCCCACCGCGGCCAGCTCCTGCGGCACGAGCGAGCTGGTGGTCAGCCCCGGCAGGGTGTTCGTCTCGAGGAAGTAGATGCCGTCCCGCGCGGCGATGAGGTCGGTGCGCGAATACCCCTCGCAGCCGAGGGCCTCGTGCGCGGCCAGCGCGGTGGCCTGCGCGGCGTGGGCCATCTCCTCGGGGATGTTGGCCGGGCAGATCTCGCGCGTGCCGGCGCCGAGGTACTTGCCCGCGTAGTCGAAGGTGCGGTTCTGCTCGACCTCGATCTCGATCACCGGCAGCGCGTACGGACGGCCGTCGCGGTCGAACACGCCGCAGGTGAGCTCGCGGCCGGAGACGAACTGCTCGAGGATGTAGGGAAGGCGCAGATCATCGGGCAGCTCGTCGTCGCGCCCGAGGAAGTAGAGGCCGCGGCTGGAGCCGCCGGCCAGCGGCTTGAGGACGATGCGCTCGTGGCGCGAGAGCAGGTCGTCGACGGTGCCGCGCAACTCGGACTGCGTGCGCACGACGCGCGACTCGGCGGTGAGCACGCGCTCGCGCACGAGCTCTTTGGCCCGCTCCTTGTCGAATGCCGCGGCGCTGGCCTCGGCGTTCGAGCCGGTGAAGGGGATGCCGCGCTCCTCGAACAGGCGTTGCACGGTGCCGTCCTCGCCGGGGCCGCCGTGGAGGGCCAGGAAGAAGAGGGGATCGTCGACCGGAAGCGTGTCCAGGGCCTGCTCGAGTGTCGGGAAAATCGCAGGGCGCGCCGGGACGAAGTCGAGCTCGAACGGACGCTGGTGCGCGAGCAGGTCGGCGGGCGCGACGTCGTGAATGGCACCTTCCGGGGTCCAGAACCACGCCAGCGTCTGCCGCAGCGTGCGCACGACGTTCTGCGCCGAGGCGACGGAGACATGGCGCTCGTCCGAGGGGCCGCCGAAGAGGACAATGATGGTCACGTTTTCGGCGTGGGTGCAAGGGCGTTGCCGGGGTGTTGCGTATGGCGGTAGCGTCCAGCCTACACTCGGCGCCATGGTTGCGCGACTGCTCCTCGTCCTCCTCGCCGCTCTCCCGCTCGCCGCGGAGGCCCCTTTCCTGAACATCAATCCCTCGTGGTCGCCGGACGGCCGCCGGCTCGTGTTCCAGAGCGACCGCAACGGCGTGAACACCCAGCTCTACCTCATCGGCGCGGACGGCACGAACGAGCGGCGCCTGACGACGCACGGCGCCAGCGACACGCATCCGGTCTGGTCGCCCGACGGGCAGTGGATCCTCTTCGACTCCGACCGCGACGGCACCTGGAATCTGTATGTCATCCGTCCGGACGGCACCGGCGAGCGGAGGCTCACGCGGCGCGGCGCGAGCAACGCCGCGGCGTTCGCGCGGCATCCGGCCTGGTGCGCCGGCGGCACGAAGATCGTGTTCGATTCGGACCGCGACGGCAACGAGGAGATCTACATCATGAACGCCGACGGGACGGAGCAGCGGCGGCTGACGAACAACGAAGGCCGCGACAGCCACGCGTCGTGCGCGCCGGACGGCAAGGTGCTGTGGGGGTCGCGGACCGGCGGCATGCAGAGCATGGATCTCGACGGCACGAATGTGCGGCAGATCGCCGCGCGCGGCGGCGCGCCGAAGGTCTCGGCGGACGGGCGTCGCATCGCGTACTCGGCGTCGCAGGAGGGCGGCAAGCCCGATCTCTGGGTGATGCATCGCGACGGCTCGTCGCCGCGCAATCTCACCGGCGATGCGTTCACGAGCTACGAGCACGCCTGGTCGCCGGACGGCGCGCGGCTGGCGTACTACAGCGACGACAGCGGACGGTTCGAGCTGTACGTGATGAACGCGGACGGCACGGGCCGCCGCCGGCTGACGGACGGCGGCTATCAGAACGCGGCGCCGCGCTGGTCGCCGGACGGCAGGAGCATCGTCTTCGCATCCGACCGCGACGGCGACTGGGAGATCTACCGCATGAGCGCGGACGGCTCCGCCCCCGCGCGGCTGACGTGGAGCCCCGGCCGCGACGCGAATCCGGCGTTCACGGCCGACGGCGCGCGGATCACGTTCGAGTCGTCGCGCGATTACGCGTCCGCCGAGGAGAGCGACCCGTACGTCATGCGCGCGGATGGGCAGGAACCGGTGCGGATGGTGCCGGCGCCTTCATCGGAGGGGAAGGAGACCGCGTACTCCCCCGACCGAAAGTCGATGGCGTTCGTCTCGCCGAGCGGCGATCTTCATCGCCGCGACGTCGCCTCCCGCGCCGTCACGCAACTGACGACCGGCATCGCCGTCCGGTCGCAGCCCCACTGGTCGCCCGACGGGCAGCGCATCCTCTTCTCCGGCGCGGAAGCCGCGCACGAGGAGATCTACGCCATCGACTCCGCCGGCGGCACGCCGCAACGCCTGACGCGGGGCGCCCTCGGCTACCGTTAAACGAAACGTAGGGCGGGCTTCAGCCCGCCTCCCCCGGGGGGACGGGCTGAAGCCCGTCCTACGTTTGTCAGTACTTCTGCCCGCACTCGGGGCAGAACTTCGGGCTCCCCTCCGCCTCGTGGCCGCACTGCTGGCAGCCGCGTTTGGCGTTGAGGGGCTCGCCGCAGTCGTGACAGAACTTGCCGCCCTGCGTCTTGGCGCCGCACTTTTTGCAGACCGCGCCGGCGACGTTGCGGATGTCGCGCTGCTTGGTCCAGTCGACGGTGCGCGCCTTTTCGTGAATCTGCTCGCGCGCGGCCTCGGCCTGCGCGGCGGCCATCTCCTCGTCGAGGTCGGGCGCGCAGTTCTCGCAGAGGCCGGCCTTCCTGTTCCAGCAGATCGGCTCGCAGACCCAGTTGCCGCAGCGGTTGCACTGCTTGAAGGTCGGGGAGATCTCCTGCACCGCGTCCTTCAGCGCCGAGTCGTGGGCTGGCCCGCCGACCGCGCGCTGCACCTCGTACGCGCTGTCGGCCACGCGCCCGAAGACGCCGCCGAAGAGCCCACCGGCCACGCGCGCCGCCGATCCGAGCATCCCCATCTTCGAGGTCTGGAAGGACGACATGTAGCCGTTGTGGCACTTCTCGCAATAGAACTTGAACTGGTAGCCGCGGTCGGTGGAGAGGTCTTCGTAATTGCCGGTAAACGGAATCGAGGGCATGGGCCGAATTATCATCGGCCGCTGATGCGGAGGCAACATTTCGGTGCGGCGATCGTGTTCGCCATCCTTTCGATCGCCTTCACCTGGCCGCTGGCGCCGAACCTCGACCGGGCCGTGGCCGATCCCGGCGACCCGCTGATCAACATCTGGATCCTCGACTGGGACTGGTGGGCGACGCTCCATCAGCCGCTGTCGCTCTTCCACGCGAACGTGTTTCATCCCGCGCGCTATACGCTGGCGCTGAGCGAGAACCTGTACGGCGTGGCGGTGCTGCTCTTCCCCCTGCGCGCCCTCGGCGTGGGGCCGGTGGCGGCGTACAACGCGGCCATGCTGGCGGGGTTCGCGTTCTGCGGCTTCGCGGCGTACCTGCTCGGCTTCCGGCTGACGCGCTCGTTCGCGGCGGGGATGGCGGCGGGGGTGTTCTACGCCTTCGTGCCGTTCCGCTTCGTGCACCTCTCCCACGTGCAGCACGTGTGGGGCGGCTGGCTGCCGCTGCTGCTCGTGGCGCTGCTGGCGTATCACGAGCGGCCGTCGTGGAAGCGCGGCTGGCTGCTGGCGGCGGTGTTCGTGATGAACGGGCTGACGAACATCCACTATCTCCTCTTCGGCGCGCTGGCCCTCGCCGTCACCGCGGCGCTGCTGATCCCGCGCGCGCACTGGCGGCCGCTGATGGTGACGATGTTCGTGGCGGTGCTGGCGCTGCTGCCGTTTCTCTATCCGTACACGCAGGTGGGGATGCAGCGCACGGCGGAGGAGGTGCTGCGCTACTCGGCCATGCCCGCGGATTGGCTGCCCGACGTAGGGCGGGCTTCAGCCCGCCTCTCCGGTGGGCGGGCTGAAGCCCGCCCTACGTCGAGCACCGACCCGGAGAGGCGGCTCGATCCGGGGTTGCTGGCGTATCTCGTCTGTGCGCTGGCGCTATTCGTTCGCTCCCGGGCCAGGGTGGGGCTGGGGCTGCTCTGGATCGCCATCGGCTTCATGGGATCGCTGGGGCTGCACTTCGTCTTCCACGAGTTTCTCTTCGGCGCGGTGCCGGGATTCCGGGCCATCCGCGCGCCGTCGCGCTGGGCGGTGATCGCCTACATCGGCATGGCCATCCTGATCGCACTTTTCACGGCCACGCTGCGCCGGTTCGGCTGGCTCGTGCCGGCCGCGTTCGCGGTGGCGCTCTGGAGCGCGCCGGTGCGCTGGTTTCTCCTCGATCCGCAGACGCCGCCCGTGTACGAGTGGCTGGCGAAGCAGAAGGTTTCCGCCATCGTGGAGCTGCCGATGGACACGCTCTCCAGCGAGTACGAGTACATGCTCCACGCGACGGCGCACCACCAGCGCATGGTCAATGGCGTCTCCGGCTTCTCGCCGCCGCTGCGCGACGAGCTGTCGCGGCTGCAGCACACGGATGCGTTCCTCGACAAGGCCCCGGTCGAGCTGGTGATCGTCCACTCCGACCGCTACGGCGGCGAGCCGGCGGTGCAGATGCGCGACTGGGTGCACCGGGAGTTGGAGCGCGGACGCCTGCGCTACGTGGCGCGCTTCGACGCGAAGACGGGCGCGGACTGGGTCTTCTCGACGCGCGGCGGGAAGGGGCCGCGGCCGCACGACCTGAACGTCTTCCTCTACGGCGGCCCGACCTGCATCCAGTCGGTGGCCGGCGCGCTGCTCTTCCCGCCGGGCGGGCATCCATACCGCGGGCGGGCGGAGCTCTACGGCTGGGCCTTCTCGCCGCACGGGATCGCCAGGGTCGACTTCTGGTTCGAGAACCGCCGCGTGCGCTATCCGGCGCGGCTGACCCCGCTCAATGACCGGCGCTGCCCGGGACCGCCGGCGGTGCGCTTTGAGCGCGTTTTCCCGTCGCGGCCGGGGGACGTGCGCGAGACGACGGACGTGCAGGTGGAGGTCACCGACCGCCGCGGCCAGACGGCGGTCTTCGAGAGCCGGTGGATTTCGTGGGAGTGAGTTGGATAGGATCGCCCCACTATGCGAAAAACATCGATGATTGCAGCGATTCTCCTGGCGGCGACGGCCGCTTACGGGCAGGTGCGGACGCCGCGTCCCAGCCCGAAGTCGAGCCTCATGCAGAGCGTCGGCCTGACCGACATCACCATCAACTACAACCGCCCCGGCGTGAAGGGGCGTCAGATCTGGGGCGCGCTCGTGCCGTACGACAAGGTCTGGCGCACCGGCGCGAACGAGGCCACCACGATCCAGTTCAGCGACGACGTCTGGATCAACGGCCAGAAGCTGGCCAAGGGGCTCTACAGCCTGCACACCATCCCCACGACGGGCGACTGGACGGTCATCTTCAACAGCGTGGCCGAGCAGTGGGGGAGCTACAGCTACACCGAGGCGAAGGACGCGCTGCGCGTGAAAGTCACGCCGCAGACGGCCGAGCACCGGGAGTGGATGACGTTCGAGATCCCGGAGATGACCACGGACACGGCCAAGATCGTCCTGCGCTGGGAGAAGATCGCCGTGCCGTTCACGGTGGACACGAAGTCGACCGAGCGGACCATGACCGCCCTCCGCAACGCCATGAATCCCGACTGGCGCACGCCGTACATGGCCGCCGACTTTGCGTTCAACAACAAGGGCGCGGCCACGGACGCGGAGATGACCGCGTGGGTGGACCAGTCGCTGAAGGTGAACCAGAACATCGCCAACCTCTGGCTGCGGGCCCGCATGGCCGAGCGCGCCGGCAACCGCGCCGACGCGATCCGCTACGGCGAGCAGGCCATCGCCGCCGCCACGCCGCAGCAGGCGGACTTTGCGTCCGAGGTGCGGCGCACGGTGGATAGCTGGAAGAAGTAGCCGAACGCAGGGCGGGCTTCAGCCCGCCCAAACGTGCGACCTCAGGGGCGGGCTGAAGCCCGCCCTGCGTTTGCCAGCGGGTCGAGCGCCCGCGCGGCCGCGCGCAGTTGCTCGTCCGTCAGCGTGTCCAGTTGCGTGAGGTCCTTCAGTCCCGTCACCTTCTGGATCCCCTCCAGCACGCGCTGGTTCGCCTTCCCGTGCGGTGTGTCGCCGAGGGAGAGAATGCCGCCCGCGAACGGCATGCGCGGCGACGCGGCGAAGGCGATCTCCGACAGCTTGGCCCGGTACTCCAGCTCCTCGGCGTCGTCGATCCCGAATTGCGTGTGGTCGATGGCGTGGCGCCCCTCGTGGGCCCAGATGGAGTGGTCGAATTCCTCGCGGCGATAGCGCTCGATGAAGGCCTCGCGCTCGCGCGGCAGCGTCTCGAGGTACTGCCGCTCCATGCGCAGCTCGACGCCGCGGAGCGACCTGTGCCGCGTCTCGTCGGCGATCTCGCGGTCGTCCTTGGCGCGGCGCTCCGGGTCGGTGAGTCGCAGCCAGGCGCTGACCGGGCCGTTGGCGTACATCGGCCGCACCTGGTAGATCACGTCCTTCTCGTTCCAGCCACCCGCGCCGCTCCGGTTCTCGCGGATCCAGGCCATGAAGCCGTTGGCGACCATGTTGTCGAGGAGGACGAACCGCACGCTTCCCTTGCGGCCGTACTGCTCGACGGTGCGGCGCTCGTCGAGCACGCGATGGCCGTAGTGCATGCCTGGGATGTCGTCCGTCTCGCCGAGCGTGTAGACGACGCCGCAGCGGCGCTCAGCGTCCTTCGGGACCGCGGCGCGCACGGCTTTGTGGAAGGCGCGCACGCTCTCGTCGCCGGTGGCGGCTTTGCGGAAGTGGTCGTCGGCGATCTCACGGAGGCGCTTGATGGCGCCGGCGCAGGCGGCGACGTCGGCATCGCCTTTCAGGAGGAGCGCTGCCTCTTCGTACAGCCGCCCCTTCGCCAGCGCCGGGCCGAGGTCTTTGGGGTCCGCGGGGACGAGCGAGGGGAGGTCGGCGTAGTACCAGCGGAACGCGCGCAACGCGGTGGCGTGGTCGCCGGCGAGGAGGGCCGCGTTCAGGAGCAGCCGGGAGGTCTCGACGCGCGGCCCGGCCTCGGCGATGACGGCTTCCAGCAGCGCGATGGCCCGCGGCAGCTCGCGGCGCTGCTCGACGGCCAACTTGGCGAAGCCGACGTGCGCGTTGCGGCGGTCCTCGTTCGTCTTTGCGGCGGCGAGCGCCTTCTGCACGGAGGCGAAATCGCGGTCCATGCGCGCGCGCTGGAGCCAGGCGTCGGTCGTGTCGAGCGTGCCGAGGAGCTCGCGCGCGGCGGCGGCGTTCCGGAAGACGCGCCACTCCAGGTCCGCGGCGCGGAGCGCGGCCTTCTCGCGGCGCAGCGGGTCGGGATCGCTCTTCGCCGCGGCGCGGTAGAGATCGCGCACGCGGTCCTGCTGCTGGCCGTTCTGGAGCGCTTCGGCCTCGTCGAACGGCGGCTTCGCCGCCGCGCAGGCGAAGACGAGGAGGAGGGGGAGAAGGAGCTTCATGCTCCTCACGTTACGTTTCAGGCGCAAGCGCGTCTTGAACGCACGTGATGTTTTGGAGTGCGCGAGCGCCAGCTCGCGCTCTCCATGCGGCAGCGCCAGCTGCCGCGCGGGCGGGCGGAGGCTGGCGCCTCCGCAATTAGAGCGGCAGCTGGCGCTGCCGCACTCCAGAGCGTTGGAACGCAGCGGGGGTCATGCCCGTGGCCTTGCGGAACGTCCTCGTGAAGTGGCTCTGGTCGGCGAAGCCGGCGTCGAGCGCGATCTGTGCGAGCGGGTCGCGCAAGGCCAGGCGCTGCTTTGCGTACGCGACGCGCAGCTCGCGCAGCAGCTCGCCGACGGTCGTGCCGTAGTGGCGGCGGAAGGTGCGCGCGAGGTGCGCCGGCTGCACGTCGGCTTCCTCGGCCAGCGCGGAGAGCAGCAGCGGCTCGCGGAAGCGCTCCTCGAGCGTGGCCCGGACGTGGCGCAGCCAGAGCGGCGCCGTGGAGCCGGAGCGCTGGCGCGCGCTGGCCACGAACAACTCCAGCATCAGCGCCTCGACCACCATCGGCGAGAAGGCGTCGGGCGCGCGGAACTCGCTCCGCAGCTTCACGGCGATGGCCGCGGTGGCGGGAGTGGCCAGGTGCGCGCTGCGCTCGAAGGCCGCGCCGTGCACGCTCAGGCAGGTCGTGCGGCGGGCGAAGGCGTCGGCGTGGCGCTCGCCGGGAGCGTGCACGACGATCGAGTGCGGCCCGCAGTCGCGCGTCTCGTGCTGCACCGTCTCGCGGTAGCCGCCGTCCAGGACCACCGTCGCGAACGCGGCGTCGTGCACGTGCGGGGCGATGTCCGAGCCGCGCTCGTAGCGCGACAGGGAGAGCGTGTAGATCCCCAGCGTGCGCGCGCCTAGAGAGCGTCCGAACAGGTCATTCCGCATGCACCGGTGTACGCGCCGGCGGCAGGAATGTTTGCAGCAGCAGCGCCGCGGCCACGCCCACGGTGCAGCCGATCACGTTCCACCAGAGCCAGGCCACGTTCAGCGTCGCGGCGCAGACGAACACGGTGGCCTGCGAGATCAGGGCGGCCGTGAACATCGCCTTGCCGCCGACGTGCTTGAAGTAGAAGGCGATCAGGAAGGTGGCCAGCATCGTCCCGTAGAAAAGCGAGCCGACCTGGTTCACCACCACGATCAGCGACCCGAGGCGGTTGGCGAAGAGCGCGAAAACGATGCAGAAGACGCCCCAGAAGATGGTCATCCCCTTGGAGATGCGCACGTAGGTGTGATCGTCGAGGTCGCGCTGGATGAGGCGCTTCCAGACGTCGATCACGCTCGTCGAGGCCAGCGCATTCAGACCCGAGGCCGTGGCCGACATGGCCGCGCAGAAGATCGCCGCCAGGAGCAGCCCCACCAGCCCCGTGGGGAGGTTCTGCATGATGAAGGTGAGGAAGACGTAGTCGGTGTCGGTCTTGTCGGCGCGCGGGTCGTTCTTCCGGATGAGCGCCGAGGCGGCCTTGCGCGTCTCGGCGTCGCGCTGCTGCAGCTCCTGCAGCTCGCGCTTCTTCTGCGCCGCGGCCGCGCCGTCGCCCGACTCCATGGCCGCCACGAGCTGCGACGCGGCGGCGCGCTTGGCCGCGAACGTGGCCTCGTGCGTCGTCTCCAGCTGGCGGTACTCGCCGGCCAGGGCGCCGGCGCGCACGCTCTTGCTCTGCACGGGATTGAAGAAGAGCGGCGGGGCGACGAACTGGTAGAAGACGAACACCATCGCGCCGACGAAGAGGATGAAGAACTGCATCGGCACCTTGACCAGCCCGTTGAAGAGCAGGCCGAGGCGGCTCTGCGTGACCGTCTCGCCGGTGAGGTAGCGCTGCACCTGCGACTGGTCGGTCCCGAAGTACGCCAGCGCGACGAAGAGCCCTCCGAACAGTCCCGACCAGAAGTTGAATGGGGTTGAGAAGTCGAACTTGAAGTCGATGACGTTCATCCGGTTCATGTGACCGGCCACGCGCACGGCGTCGGTGAAGCCGACCCCTTCCGGGAGCGAGCGCACGGCCACGACCATGGCCACTGCCATCCCGCCGAGGGCGATCAGGAGCTGGTGCGTCTGCGTCCACGACACCGCCTTCGTGCCGCCCGACGAGGTGTAGATGATGACCAGCACGCCGATGACCAGCGTGGTGATGTGGATGTTCCAGCCGAGGACCAGGGAGACGATGAGCGCCGGCGCGTAGAGGGTCATGGCCGTGCCCAGTCCGCGCTGCAGGAGGAAGATGCCCGCCAGGAGCGCGCGCGTCGGCAGGCCGAAGCGCGTCTCCAGATACTCGTAGGCGGTGAAGACCTTCAGGCGGTGATAAATCGGGACAGCGGTGATGGCCAGGATCACCATCGCGATCGGCAGGCCGAGGTAGAACTGCACGAAGCGCATGCCGTCGGTGTAGGCCTGCCCGGGAGTGGAGAGAAAGGTGATGGCGCTGGCCTGCGTGGCCATGACCGACAGCGCGACCGTGTACCACTGCAGTTGCCGGTCGGCGAGGAGGTACTGCGCGAGCCGCTTCTGCCGCCGCCCCTTCCAGACGCCGTAGATGACGATCGCCGCCAGCGTGGCCACGAGGACGGCCCAGTCGGCCGGCCTCAATGGAACGACCTCGTGAGGAGGTAGAAGAGGACCGTCTCCACGACCAGCGCGAGGAGGACGGCGCCGTAGAGACGCGGCCAGGTCTTGAGGATGGGCGGCGGATCGATCATGGCTTCAGTGCCCGGTAGTTGGGCATTGATGCCCAGAAGTTGGGGAGTCGTGTCCAGAAGTTGGGGATCGATCCCCTCATTTCGCGGACACCAGGTTCACGAACGCCTTGATTGCGCCCGGCACACCCGCCGGCAACTGCCGCCACCAGGCGTAGCTGGTATAGATGAACGTCCCCTTCCCATGCTTGGCCACGAGCTGGCCGCCCGGCTTTTCCGGCTCGCCGGGGTCGTTCGAGGAGAGCACCGCGGTGTAGCGCGGGTCCCATTCGCTGGTGAAGTAGAGGCCGCGCTCCTGGATCCACCCTTTGAAGTCGGCCTCGGTGATCTTGTTCGGGGTGGTCAGCACGGGATGCGTCGCGGCGAGGAGTTTCACCGGCGCCTCCTCGACCGTGACCCGGTCGCGGGAGATCTTGAACGGATACGGTCCCGGCGCGGGCACGGCCAGGTCGTCGCCGCTGGTGTTGTACTGCACGACCATCGTGCCGCCGTTCTCGACGTACTGCATCAGCTTCTCGTGGGCGAGGCGCAGGCGCTTCCGTGTGTTGTAGGCGCGGATGCCGGTGACGATGGCGTCATACGCGGAGAAATCGCCGCGATCGAGGTCGGCATCCGTCAATGGCGTGACCTCGTAGCCGACCTGACGGAGGATGTTCGGGACGTCGTCGCCCGAGCCCATGATGTAGCCGACGCGCGTGCCGCGCTTCTTGATGTCGGCGCGGACCACTTTCGCCGCCGCCGGCCCGAGGACGCGCTGGGCGGGGATGTGCGGATAGTCGATGTCGACGATGCCCGTCAGCACCCCCCAGCCGCCCTGGTCGCCGCCGGTGGCGAACTCCGCGCGGATCGCCGCCGTGCTCTCTCCCGCGGGGGGAGTGACCATGAACGTGGCCCGCGTCTCGTCGCCCTTGCCGGCCAGCTTCACCTGCGCCAGCGGCGGCTCGCTCTTCCACCCCTCGGGCAGCAGCAGCCACACCTTCCCGTCCTTCGCGCCGTAGCTGCGCATCCAGACCGTGACCGGCTTCGGCTTGGCGTCGGGGAAGACGTAGACGTTCGAGCTGAGCTTCACCGAGACCGGCGGCACGACGTCGACGTCGCGGATCTGCTCCCCCTTCACCGGATCGGTCCAGCGGAAGACCGCGGGGACGGTAAAGACGAGCGTGTTGGTCTTCGGGTCGTCGAGCGTGACCTTGATGGGGAGCTGCGCCTCGTTGTCGGGACGGCCGATCAGGGCCGGGTCGGCGACGTGGAAGAGTCCCTGACTCTGCGGATCGCGCGTGAGCCAGTACGGCTGCGAGTACTCGAACTTCGGCGGGATCTTCAGCACGAGGTCGGTCTTGACCGGCTTGTTGTTCTCCAGCGGGACGCCCGGCGCCTTGCTCGGACTGGCGAAGAGCGAGCCGACCATGGAGAGGCGGAAGGGGTAGTCGCTGCGGTTGACGACGGTCACGCTCACCGGCAGCTCCCCCTCGGGGGTGACGGTGGAGTCGGTGGCGGCGACGTCGATGGCGATGCCGGCCGCGTCGCGGATGGCGTTCAGGATGTCCTGTTCCTTCGTCTCCAGCCACGGCTTGGCCTGGTCCGACCACTCCGGCGTGGCCCGCAGCCGCGCCAGCGCGTTCAGCGCGTCGATCAGCAGCGGCACCGTGTTGGCGGGCTTGTTCGGATCGAAGGTGTCGACGGCCCGTTTCAGGATGTCGCCCACGATGGCGCCGCCGGGATAGCGCGACCAGCTCGTGTCGACGCCTTCGAAGAGGTCCGCCGTGGCGGGGTCGCCGCCGCGCGGCTCGTAGAAGTTGAGGATCGAGCCGCGGCGCTCGGCCGAGCCGAAGCCCTGGCTCTTGTGCTGGCTGCGGCTCTCGGCGGCGATCTCGGTGTAGGCGCGGCCGAGGAGCGGGTTGTAGGTGCCGAGGTCGACGCGCAGCGACTTCGCCAGCGCGGGGTCGTTCGGGTCGAGCTGGCGGCCGAAGGAGAAGCGGTTCCAGAAGATGCGCCTCGGCTTCCAGATGCTGACGTACCTGAGCTGTTCGGGATACTTCGCCGGGTCGCCGGCGGCGGCGAAGGCTTCCTCGGCCAGGATGGCCGAGGCGGTGTGGTGTCCGTGGCCCCCTTCGCCGGTGGTGGGGAAGCGGGTGACGATGACGTCGGGCTGGAATCTGCGGATGGCCCACACGACGTCGCCGAGGACCGCCTCGCGGCCCCAGATGCGCAGCGTCTCCTCGGGGTTCTTGGAGTAGCCGAAGTCGATGGCACGGGTGAACATCTGCTCCGCGCCGTCGATGCGCCGCGCCTGCAGCAGCTCGTGCGTGCGGATCACGCCGAGGAGCGCGCCCGTCTCCTCGCCGATCAGGTTCTGCCCGCCGTCGCCGCGGGTGACGGAGAGATAGGCCGTGCGCAGCAGCCGCTCGCTGGCCAGCCACGAGAGCATGGCCGTGTTCTCGTCGTCCGGATGGGCCGCGACGTAGAGCGCCCCGCCGACCACGCCGAGGCGGCGGAGGGCGAGGCGGAGCTGGGCGGCGTCCCTGGCGGCGGCGGAGCAGGCGAGGGCGAGCGTGAGCAGGAGGACGGACAGGCGACGCATGCGGCGCGAATAGTCTCATAGGCACAGAGGCTCATAGGCTCATAGGCTCACAGCCTTGTTACGGATCTGCTATGAGCCTGTGAGCCTATGTGCCTGTGAGCCTCTCCGGAATTCACCCCCCGCCCTGCCCGGTTCACCGCCTCCATGAAGATCACCCGCTCGCTGCTCGTTCTCGCCCTGACAGCTCTCCCCCTCTTCGCCCAGGACGCCGCGCCCGAGGCGTGGACCGTGGACAAGGGTCACTCCACCGCCACGTTCAAGATCCGCCACTTCACGGCCAACACCGTCGGACAGTTCCGCGACTTCGAGGGCTCGATCAACATCGACCGCGCCAACCCCGCGAAGTCGAGCGTCGAGTTCACCATCCAGGCGAAGAGCATCGACACGGGCAGCGAGCGCCGCGACAACCACCTCCGCGGGGCCGACTTCTTCGACGTCGAGAAGTTCCCGACCATCACCTTCAAGAGCACCGCGGTGGCCCCGAAGTCGAAGGACGTCTTCGACGTGACCGGCGACCTGACCATGCACGGCGTGACCAAGCGCGTGACGCTCCCCGTCACGTTCCTCGGCTTCATGAAGCACCCGCGCGGCGAGAAGGCGGGCTTCGAGATCGAGACCACCCTGAACCGCAAGGACTACGGCATCACCTGGAACCGCGCCCTCGACGAGGGTGGCTTCATGCTCAGCGAGGACGTGAAGGTCACCATCAACCTCGAGGTGGACAAGAAGGTTCCGGCCCCCGCGGCGGCCGCCGCCCCGGCCACGAAGTAAACCCGCCCCCACTGTCATCCTGAGCCCCGCAGAGGGCGAAGGACCCCCCGCTGGAACCCAGTACTCGTTCCATCGCAGGGGATCCTTCGTCCTCTACGGGGCTCAGGATGACACGTACACTAGTCGCGCATGCGACATGCGCTGACTCTTCTCTCCCTCCTCCTGACGGTCGCTCTCTCCGCGCAATCGCCCGTCGAAGGCACCTGGCTGGGGACGCTCGACGCCGGCGCGCAGAAGCTGCGCCTCTCCGTGACGCTGACGCGCAGCGGGATGGCGCTGGCGGGCACGCTGAACAGCCTCGACCAGGGCAGCGGCGAGCTGCCGCTCCAGAACGTGGCGTTCCGCGACGGGAAGCTCACCTTCACCCTGCCCGCCCTCGGCGTCTCCTACTCGGGGACGCTCGCCGGCGACGCGATCGCCGGCACGTTCTCGCAGGGAGGGATGGCGCTGCCGCTCACGCTCGCGCGCGTCGCGGCGGTGCCGGCCGCGCGCCGGCCGCAGGAGCCGAAGAAGCCGTATCCGTACGCCGAGGAGGAAGTGGTCGTCACGAACGGCGACGTGAAGCTGGCCGGGACGCTGACGCTGCCGCGCGGCGAGCCGCCGTTCCACGCGGTCGTGCTGATCTCCGGCTCCGGCGCCCAGGACCGCGACGAGACGGTCTTCGGGCACAAGCCGTTCCTCGTGCTCGCCGACCACCTCACGCGGCGCGGGCTCGCCGTGCTGCGCCTCGACGACCGCGGCACCGGGAAGTCGACCGGCAGCCTCGCCTCCGTGACCACCGAGGACCTCGCGGGCGACACGCTCGCGGCCGTGAAGCTCCTCCGCGCGCGCAAGGACGTCGGGCAGATCGGGCTGATCGGCCACAGTGAAGGAGGCCTCATCGCCCCGATGGTGGCGAAGCTCTCCAAGGACGTCGCCTTCCTGGTCCTCATCGCCGCCCCCGGGCTGCCGGGCGATGAGATCATCGTGCGGCAGGTGGAGAGGGGAGCCGCGGCGGCCGGCGCCAGCCGCGAGCACGCCGCGCTTGCCGCGGGGCTGCAGCGGCAGATCGTCAACGCCGTCAAGGAGACCCCCGGCGAGGCGGCCCTGCGCGCGAAGCTGCAGGCACTCCTGCCGACGCCCCTGCCGGACGCGCAGCTGAAGCAGCTCCACTCGCCGTGGTACCGCTGGATGCTCGCCTACGATCCGCGCCCGGTGCTGCGCGAGGTGGCCGTGCCGATCCTGGCTGTCAACGGCGGCAAGGACGTGCAGGTCGGGGCGAAGGAGAACCTGGCCGCGATCGCGGAAGCGGCGCAGCGCGTCCGCACCGTGGAGCTGCCGGAGCTCAATCATCTGCTGCAGAGGGCCACGACGGGAGCGGTGAGCGAATACGCTACGATCGAGGAGACGGTGGCACCGGTCGCGCTGGAGACGATCGCGGAGTGGATCAGCAGAGTTACGACATCGCGGTCGTCGGCGCCGGCGCGGCCGGACTGACGGCGGCGATCTTCGCGCGGCGGGCGGCGCCCGAGGCGCGCATCGTCGCCCTCGACGGCGCGCCGAAGATCGGCGCCAAGATCCTCATCTCCGGCGGCGGCCGCTGCAACGTGACGCACGATGTCGTCACGCCGGACGACTTCAACGGCAACCGCAACGCGGTGGCCCGGGTGCTGCGCACGTTCACGGTCGAGCAGACGGCGGCCTGGTTCGCGGAGATGGGGGTGACGCTCAAGCGCGAGGAGACGGGGAAGCTCTTCCCCACCACTGACCGCGCGCGCACGGTGGTCGACGCGCTGCTGCGGGCGTGCGAAAGGGTGGAGATCCGCACCGGCACGCGCGTGACGGCGATCGAATGTGGCGCGGGCTTCAGCCCGCGATTCACGATTCAGACGACGCGGGCTGAAGCCCGCGCCACATGTGTCATCCTCGCCACCGGCGGCCGCAGCGTCCCGAAGACGGGCAGCGACGGCGGCGGCTACGCCCTCGCCCGCGCCCTCGGACACACGGTCACGGAGACCTTCCCCGCGCTCGTGCCGCTGATCCTCGAGCCGGGCCACTGGATGACCTCCCTCAGCGGCACGAGCGCCGAGGTCGAGCTGACCGTGAAGGGGGAGAGGGGCAAGGTCCTGGCGCGCCATCGCGGCTCGATGCTCTTCACCCACTTCGGCATCAGCGGCCCCGTGACGCTCGACATCTCCCGCCACTGGATCGCCGCGAAAGGAGAGCTCTTCGTCAACTTCCTCCCCGGCGAGACCTTCGAGTCGCTCGACCGGCAGCTCACGCAGGTGCGCGGCAACCTCCTCCGCGGGCGGCTGCCGCAGCGATTGCTGGACGTGCTGCTCGGCGAGGCGAAGATGCACCAGCTCACCAAAGAAGAGCGGCGGCGCATCGTCCGGGCGCTGGTCGAGACGCCGGTCCCGGTCGTGCGCGACCGCGGGTTCGACTACGCCGAGGTCACGGCGGGAGGGGTGCCGCTGAGCGAGGTCGACCTCTCCACCATGCACTCGCGGAAATGCGACGGGCTCTACCTCTGCGGCGAGATCCTCGACGTCGACGGACGCATCGGCGGCTACAACTTCCAGTGGGCGTGGGCCAGCGGGAAGCTCGCCGGCGAACATGCTGCGCGGTCGTTGCACAGGTAACAGTTCGATGCGCTCCGACCGGGCCCGTTTCGACAACGCCGTGCACACCACGCGCGACGGTGGCCAGGGCGGCGACGCGGGTGAGGGCCTGACTTTTGGTGGACCGCCGGCTGTCTGTGGCGGCGTCCCGCCGCCACTGTGCGGGGCGGGCGGGACGCCCGCCCAGACAGCCGGCGAGGACGCCGGCGGTCCGCTGGCGGCGTGTCAGGATTTTGGCCACGCCGTGTCAGTCTTTGTCCCGGTCACGTCGGCGCTCCTTCCGTTGACCGGTCATCCATTCGCACGTACATTCACCGGGTGTCACCGCACAGGAGGCCCATGAGATACGTCCGTAATCTGCTGTTCGCCGTGGCCGTCGCCGCACCGCTGCTGGCGCAGGCCCCGCCGCCGCCCGCGCGCGAGACCTGGGTCGTCGACAAGGTGCACTCGCGGGCGGAGTTCAAGATCCGCCACCTCATGTCGCCCATGTCCGGCCGCTTCCGCGACTTCGACGCCACGGTGATGATCGACCGCGCCACCCCCGCCAACTCGTCCGTCGAGTTCACCATCCAGGCGGCCAGCATCGACACGGGCGAGGCCAGCCGCGACGAGCACCTCCGCAGCCCCGACTTTTTCGAGGCCTCGAAGTACCCGACCATCTCGTTCAAGAGCGAGAAGGTGGTGGCGAAGTCGCCGACGAAGTTCGACGTCACGGGCAACCTCACCATGCACGGCGTCACCAAGCGCGTCACGCTCCCCGTCGAGTTCCGCGGCTTCATGAATGACGGCCGCAACGACCGCGCCGGCTTCGGGATCGAGACCACCCTCGACCGTAAGGACTACGGCATCACCTGGAACCGCATCCTCGACGAGGGCGGCGTCCTCCTCGGCGACGAGGTAAAGGTGGACATCGAGCTGCAGCTGACCAAGAAGAAATAGTGACTGGGTTGCTGGTTGCTGGTTCGTTGTGCTGCATGGCCTGAAACCCAGGCAGCGCAACGAACCAGCAACACAGCAACCAGCAACCTACTTCACCACCCCCAGCGCCCTCTCCGTCGCATGCAACAGCGCGCTCGCGCCCACCGGCGCGCCCGTGGCGTGCTTCATCCACTGATCCGGGGGCAGCGAGCCGTAGCGCGCCATGCGCTCGAACTCTTTCCCCACGTCGCCCGCCTTCTCCATCTGCTCCTCGATCTGGAACGCGATCAGGTGCCCGATCGGGTAGTTCGGCAGGTAGAGGAAGTTGTTGACCATGTGCGCGTAGACGCCGAGGAGCGACACGTCCTTCTTCCCGAACACCGGCGCGTAGTAGCGGTTCCAGATGTCTTTCGAGATCTGCACCGTGGCCTTCTTCAGTTCCTCGGGAGTGGCGTTCGGGTGGTCGTACATCCAGTGCCACATGGCCATGTCCACCAGCGCCACACCGGCGATCTCGTACGTTCCCCAGAAATCGTTGAGGGTCTGCAGCGCGCGCGACTCGGCGCTCGGTGAGGCCAGCCCGAGGAGCTCCAGGTCGCGGGCCTGGAACACGAACGCCAGCGCCTCCGTGAAGGCGGTGTTCGGCACGCCCTGCAGCGTGTAGTAATCGATGTCCTTCAGCGAGAAGACCTGCTCCACGTTGTGGCCCATCTCGTGGACGGCGATGTTGAAGCCCTTGTAGTCCATCCCCTCCTTGCCGACGCGCGTGCGCAGGCGGGGGTTGTCGCCGCGGCGGCCCGCGCCGAGGGCGTGGCCGGAGCCGCGGGCCGGATCGACCTCGATGTTCGCCGCCAGGTACTCCGCGCGCTCCTTCGCGAAGCCGAGCTTCACCAGGAGGTTGGCCATGTCCTTCTTGTAGGCCTCGGCGGTCGGATAGCGCTTGCGCGTGATGGCGTCGAGCTCGGCCTCGCTGTACGCCCCGCTCCTGCGGAAGCCGTTGTACCAGAGGTCGAACGGCTCCAGCTTGCGGCCCAGGCGCTTCTCGATCACCTTCGCCACGCGCGGCACCAGCGGCGACGTGACGACGTCCTTGAGCATCCCTTCGACGCGCGACTCCAGCATCTGCCGCCATTCCTCGAAGCTGCGCTGGATGTGCGTCGGCGCGGTGGGGGAGTAGGGATCGACCAGCTTCGCCGCCTTGAACGTGCCGAGGATCTTCGCGTAGCGCGTGTCCGGCTCGCGCGCGTTGGTCAGCTTCGCCGGCGCCGGACGCCCTTCCCCCTCGTCCGCGTCCTCGACCGCCGCGGCCTTGACCTCGTTCGTGTACGGGTTCCAGTCGACGTTCGGATTGTCGACCACGACCTCGGGGATGGTCTGGTCGACGATGCGCTCCATGACCCGCTGGATCATGCGCTGCTTGGGCAGCCCGACTTTGGGATCGAGCGAGTAGCTGGCCTTGATCTCGTCGCGCAGGTTCCAGTGCTCGAGCAGGCGCATCTTCGCGGGGAAGAGGCGGTTGCCCTTGTCGTCGAGCAGGTGGTGCATCCAGATGTTGTACGTGGCCACGTACTGCGAGGCGTCCGCGGTGGCGCGCCCCACGGCCAGGTTGACCTCGGACGGCACGCGCTTGGAGAAGTTGAGCGCCAGGGCCGCCTCCGCCCACTCGCGCCGCGACCACTTCTCTCCCTCGGTCAGCCGCTGCTCGAGGGTGGTGATGGGGAAGTTCAGCAGCACCACGAAGGCGATCTTGTTCTTGAAGAAGTCGTCCGTGATGTGCGCGCCGGGGGAGTAGCCGGCCAGGATCTCGTCGAAGGGATAGACCGTGCCGAGGTCGAGGTCCGACTGCCACTGCAGGTCGCGCCCGATCTCGGTCATGTGTCCGTAGACCGACTCCAGGATGAACTGCATGCGGTTGAAGAGGGCATCGCGCATGGCCGGGTCGCCGGCGTAGTGCGTGCGCACCAGCTCTTCGAACGCCGCCCGGTCGCCGTCCTCGGCGCGCCAGAAGTCGGCCACCTGCCGCATGCCGCGCTGCAGCCGCGCGCGCTGGCTCTCTCCGTACTTCGCGACGAGCTCCGTCTCCAGCTTCTGCATCGAGTCTTTCATCCAGTCGGGTTGCTGTGCGAGCGCCGGCGCGGCGAGAGTGAAAGCCAGTGCGACGGCGGCGAAGGTTCGGGACACAGGCGGCTCCTTTCGACGGCGCATTCTATCCGCCGCCAAACGTAGGGCGGGCTTCAGCCCGCCTCCTCCGTGGGCGGCGGGACGGACTGAAGTCCGTCCTACGTTTTCCGCCTCGTCGTGCGATGCGTCGCTTCCGCCGTCCACGGATCCTCCGGCCACGGATGCCTCGGATAGCGCGCCCGCAGCTCTTTGCGCACCTCTTTGTACGCGCCGTTCCAGAACGAGCGCAGGTCGCGCGTGACCTGCACGGGACGCCCCGCCGGCGAGAGCAGCGCGAAGGTGACCGGCACGTTCTTCGGACCGATCTTCGGCGTGTCGGCGAGACCGAAGAGCTCCTGCAGTTTCACGCTGGCCACGACCGAGCCGTCGTCCTGATACTCGAGCTTCGCCGTGCGGCCGCTGGGGAGGTCGAGGCGCTCCGGCGCGAGCCGGTCGAGCCGCTTGTCCGGCTCCTCCATCCCGGCGAAGGCGAGGCGCCGCTGCAGCTCCGGCGCATGCTGCTTTTTCGGCGTGAGCCGCGCCGCTTCCTCCGGGTCGGGCGCGACGCCGTACTCCTTGAGCAGCAGCTTGTCGTACCAGACTCGCTTCGTGGCGCGCACGGTGCCGTCGTCCCGCAGGGTGTGCACGACGTCTTCGTGCGTCGGCACGAGCCACTCTTTCTCGACGACGGAGGCGATGCGCACGAGCGACTCGCTGCCGCCGCTGACGTCCAGCGCGACGAGAAACTCACCGCCGTGCATCCCGCTCTCCTTCGCCAGCACCGCGCCGGTGCCGCTGGAGAGGAGCAGCCGCAACGAGCCGGGCTCGCGGCGCATGGCCACGCGATCGGGATAGCCCGCCAGGAGCGCCTTGCGCACGTCGCCGGAGCCTTTCGCGTAGCGCGAGAGCTCGCGCGCCGCCTGGTCGAGTCGCGGCGAGTCGGCCAGCGCCAGGGCGTCGCCGCTGCCGATGTTGCGGATGTCCTCGGACAGGAGGGCGCAGACGCGCACCGCCGCCGCGCCGCCGTCCAGCAGCACGCGCGCGAGGCGCGGGTGCAGTGGCATTGCGCGCAGCCGCTCCGCCACCCGCGGATCGTGCGCGCCGAGGCGGCGCAGCAGCTCCAGCGCGGCCTCGATGCGATGCTCCGGCGGCCGCTCGAACCAGTCGAACGTGCGCGGGTCTCCGCCCCAGGCCAGGATGTCCAGGACGGGAGAGGCGAGGTCGACCCGCCGCACCTCCGGCTCCCGCTGCGGGCGGAGGAGCATCCGCTCGTCCCAGAGCCGCGTGGCCCGTCCCGGCGCGGTGCGCCCCGCGCGGCCGGCCCGCTGGTCGGCGGAGTCTTTCGAGATCTGCTCCAGGACGAGGTGATCGACCGCCGTCTCCGGGTCGAAGCGCAGCACTTTCTGCGTACCGGAGTCGATGACGTCCGTGACTCCCTCGACGGTGAGCGAGGTCTCCGCGACGTTGGTGGCCAGGATGATCTTCCGCTGGCTGGATGACGCGAGAGCCCGCTCCTGCTGCTCGACGGGCAGCGAGCCGTGGAGCAGATGTGGGGTGGCCTTCAGGCCGCCGTCGCGGGCTAAAGCCCGCGCCACATCTTCGATCTCCCGCGCGCCGGGGAGGAAGCAGAGGATGTGGCCTCTGGCGTCCTTTTCCACGTCGCGGATGGCCTCGGCCATCGACGCCCGCGAATGGCGTACGTCGACGGGGAACGTGCGCGCCTGCACCTCCACCACCGGCGCGCCGCCGAGGAAGCGCGCCACCGGCTCGGGATCCATCGTCGCCGACATGACCACGACCGCGAGGTCGTCGCGGGAGTCGGCGGCCTGCTTCACCAGCGCCAGGGCCAGGTCGGCGTGCACGCTGCGCTCGTGGAATTCGTCGAGGATGACGACGGCGAAATCACTCAGCAGCGGATCGGCCTGCAGCCGCGCGGTGAGGATGCCCTCGGTGGCCACGAGGAGCCGGGTGCGCGCCGAGAAGCGGCGCTCGAAGCGGATCTGCCAGCCGATCTCCTCGCCGAGGGTCCAGTTGCGCTCGGCGGCGATGCGGCGGGCCAGCGTGCGCGCGGCCACGCGCCGCGGCTGCAGCAGGATCGTGCGCCCGAGGGCGGTCAGGGCGGGCGGGACGCGGGTCGTCTTCCCCGCGCCGGGCGGGGCCAGGATCACCGCGCGGCGTTGCGCGCGGACGAGCGAGACGATGGCGTCGACGTGCGCGTCGACCGGGAGCGGGGCTTGCACTGAACCCGGCATTATGGCCACTCCGAAAGACGACGAGATGAACTACGACGCCGAAGGCTCCACCCCTCCGCGCGAGAAGGACGACCCCACCAACGAAGGCTACGACGAGGCCGCCCGCACCGGCCCGGGCGTCTACGGCGTCCCCGAGGGCGAAGGCGGCGTCTTCGGCACCAGCGGCGGCGGCACCTACGACGGCGGCTTCCACGAAGTCGAGCGCCCCGTGATCGAGCGGACCGAGAAGGGCGAGGACGAGCCGAATCGGTAGCCCCCCCCCCCGCCTTCCCAGGTACGAGTGACGAGGTACGAGGTACGAGTCGCTCGCGCGTTCGGCGCGCTCAGCGCCTGAGCCTCGTGCGTCGAGCGCGCCCCAGCAGAGCACTCGTACCTCGTCACTCGTACCTCGTCATTCCTGACAACTGACAACGGATTCCATCAACCGCCAGCCGGGCCTTGACAAGTGCGTCCCATAGATCTATTGTACTAGTCGTATATGACAAGCGTACGATGCCGGATCGTTCCTTACGCTCTCCTGGTCCTCGTGGCCGTGGCGGGGGCGGTGAGTTTCGTCCTCGCCAACCGCTCCATGGTGGTGGAGCGGCCGTCGCTCGGCGGGCCGCTTCCGCAGCCGCGCCGCCAGGTGAACCTGGTTGGCCGGACCGCTCCCGCGTTCACCGCGGTGGATCTGCAGGGCCGGGCCGCGGGCACGGCCGCGCTGCGCGGACGGGTGGTCGTGCTCAGCGTCTGGGCCACCTGGTGTCCGCCGTGCGTGGAAGAGCTGCCTCGCGTGGAGCGCGAGATCTGGCAGCGATTCCGGCCGGATGTGGCGGTGGTGGCCGTGGCACGGAAAGAAGACGCGGCGAAGGTCCGCGCCTTCAACCAGCGCGCGAAGCTGACCTTTGCTCTGGTGGAAGATCCGCGCGGCTCCATCTCGCGGCGCTTCGGCGGTGATGACTCGATCCCCCGTACCTACGTCATCGATCGCTCCGGCGTGATCGTTCATCAGACTATCGGCTACGGCGACCAATCCTTCGCGGACCTCGTTGCCGCGGTCGATCGGGCGGTTGCACAGCGGCGGTGACTCATGACCACGGCCCAGAAAATTTTCCGCCTCGACTCCTCGACGGGCGTGCCGTTCTACCGGCAGATCATCGATCAGGTCCTGCTCGCCGTCGCGGACGGGCGCCTGAAACCGGGGACGCAGTTGCCCACGGTTCGCCAGCTCGCGGTCGACCTCTCGGTGAATCTCAACACCGTGGCCAAGGCCTATCGCGAGATGGAGATCCGGGGCATCGTCCAGACCCAGCAGGGCACCGGCACGTTCATCGCCGCCCGCCAGGGCGCGCGGACGCGCGAGAGGCGCAAGGCGCTGCAGGATCTCGTCGACCGCACGATCGCCAACGGTGAGGCGCTGGGGATCCCCATCGAGGACCTCGTGGAAGCGTTTGTAGAGAGGGCCGAGCAGGCCCGAGGGAGGGAAGCATGATCATTCCGATTTCCAGTGTGGTGAAACGCGACGCCGCGCCGTCGGCCGATGCCGAGGTGCGCGGAGGGGCACGGCGGTACGTCAACGGCGTCAGCGCGGCCGTCTTCACGATCCTGGTGCTGGCGGGCATCGGCTTGTGGGTGGCCCTCATGCCGCTCGCCGCCATCACCCTGTGGGTGCTGGCCGTGATGGCGCTCTTCGGCATCAAGGTCGCGGACCAGTGGGAGAAGGCGGTGGTGCTGCGCTTCGGCAAGTTCCAGGCGCTGCGCGGGCCGGGGCTCTTCTTCGTCATCCCCATCGTCGACGAGATCACGCATCTCATCGACCAGCGCGTGCGCGTCACCGACGTCACCGCGGAATCGACCCTCACGCGCGACACCGTCCCCGTCGACGTCGACGCCATCGTCTTCTGGACGGTCTGGGACGCGCAGAAGTCGGTGCTCGAGGTCTCCGATTACTTCGTGGCCATCGCCCTTTCCGCGCAGACGGCGCTGCGGGAGGCCATCGGCCGCGCGGAGCTCGCGCAGATGATCACCGAGCGGGAGCGGCTGGGCGACTCGCTGCGCCGCATCCTCGACGAGAAGACGAATCCGTGGGGCATCACCGTGCACTCGGTCGAGATCCGCGACGTGAAGATCCCGCAGGCGCTCGAGGATGCGATGAGCCGCCAGGCGCAGGCCGAGCGCGAGCGCCAGGCGCGCATCATCCTCGGCACCGCCGAGACCGAGATTGCCTCGCGCTTCGTGGCCGCGGCGGCGGAGTACGAGAGCCATCCCGCCGCGCTGCATCTGCGCGCGATGAACATGCTGTACGAGGCGCTGAAGGAGAAGGGCTCAATGGTCATCGTGCCGTCGAGTGCCGTCGAGACCATGGGGCTTGGCGGATTGGCAGGACTGACGTCGTTAGCGAAACCGCAGGGAGGAGCAACATCATGAAGAGCGCAATCACGTTGATCTCGGCCGCGCACGCGGCCATCGCACTGGCATCGTTCCTGGCCGTGCGCGGTCTGAGCCGCGCCCTCGACGACATAGTCCGGGTGGGTGGCGGCATCGACACCTGGTCGGAGGGCGTTTCGGCCGCGGCGCGCTGGCCGCTCGTGGCCGCGTGGGTCGCGGTGGCCGCCAGCCTCCTGGCGCTGCTGCTGGCGCGCCGCGATGTGCCGAAGGACCGCCCGATGCGCAGCGCCGTGCTGGCGGCGGTCGCCATCGGCGCCGGCATCGCCGCCGTGTTCGTGTTCCGCGAGGCCGTGACGTTCATCACCCAGGGGATGCTCCCGCCCGGCACGCGCCCGGAGATCATCTTCGGGCATCTGACGTCGGCCAGTGCCATCACCGCCGTCTGCTTCGCCGCGGCGATCCTGGTCGCGCTGCTGGCGCTCCGCATGCGCGCGACGATGCACTTGGCCGTGCTCGCGGTCGTGGTGAGCCTCGGCGTGTCGGCGACGATGATCGTGACGCTGCGCGATCTCAGCGCGTCGTACGACGGGGTAGCGATGGGACGGGTGACGCGTCTCCGCTAAACAGAACGCAGTGGTTCCGCCCACGGTCCCCTCTCCCCGCGCGCGGGGAGAGGGCCAGGGTGAGGGGCGGTTCCTCGCAGCGGGGCACGTCCCCCTCACCCTGACCCTCTCCCCACGCGGTGGGGAGAGGGGACTGTGGGTCGAATGGGTGCGTTCTGCTTAGCCGAGCGACTCCAGGATCTCCTCCATCGTCGACCGCCGGCAGGTGTACATCGGCGTGTCGCGCACCGTGTACTTCGACGACTCGGTCTCGCGCAGCTCCTGCACGAGATCGAGGAACTCGTCCGCGGTGTCGGACTCGAAGGCCACCACGAAGTCCTGGTCGTCCAGGCCGAACGAGTACGTGGTGTTGATCTTCACCCGCGGGTACTTGTGGCCGATGGCGATGTGCTCGTTCATGATGCGCTGCCGCTCGGACATCGGCAGCAGGTACCAGTCGCGCGTCTTCACGAACGGATAGACGAACAGGTAGGGACGCTTGCCCGGCACGATGCGCAGGCGGCGTCCTTCCTGTCCCTCGTGCACGTGCTCCTCGACGTACTGCGAGTGCTTGGTCATGGCCAGGAACGACTGCGGCACGTCGAGATAGCGGCCGAGGGTGGAGCGGTTGATGTCCGCGGCCATGCGCTGGAACGGCTCGATGTCGAAGCCGATGCGCCAGAGCATGAAATCGACGCCGGCCTTGAGGCCGACCGTCGAGTAGGGGAGGACGAACATCGGCCCCTGATACTTCGTCACGATGTCCGCGAATTCGCGCCGCGCCTGCGCCTTCACGTCCTCGGGCAGCGCCCGAAAGGCGCGGTCGACGCTGAAGAACATGAAGTTGACGAACTGCCGGGCGTTCGCGCCGCGGGCTTCGGAGGCAGGCTGGGTCTCGGGTGCGGTGACGGTGGTCATGATGGACGATTCTATATCGCGTACAATCCACGCGGTCAGCGAGATCTTCGTGGCCACGACCGACGCGAAGATCCAGATGCTCAACGGTGCCTCGAACTTCGTGCAGGCCTCGCCGCGTCGAGGTCGGAATCGAGGACCTGCCCGTCGGCGTCGCCGCGCGGGGTGCTGCTGAACGAGACCAGGTCGACCTCGGCCGAGAACTGAGCCGCTCCCTCTGTGGCGACGGCGCGCCGACCGCCGGCGACGAGAGCACCGACCCGCTGCCGTTCACCAACGGTCCGTTCCAGGATCTCATCGGCTACCTCTCCGTCACCATCGCCCCGGGCTTCACCACGCCGGCGGTGATCATGGCGGCGCCCGACGCGACGTTCACCGCGCTCTCGAATCAGGCCGGCACGATCACGGAGACGTTCGCCAATCAGGGACTGAACGTCGAAGCGGGGTCATCCACGTGAGCGGGGAGACCTGTCCGGAGCTCGAGTCGCAACGGTCGCGATCACCGGCCGCGCCGGTGCGTGCACCGCGGGCACGGGCGGCACGGCGCGCGTCTCGTTCGCGGGTGGCGACGCGAACATGATCATCCACGGCTCCAGCTTCGGCGGCGGCACCGGCACGCGCTGGCTCGTGGCCATGGGTATGACGCAACTGCTCGACGATCACCTCCGCGCCGGTGCCGGTGACCATCACCGACATGCCGGAGGTGTTCATCAACGCCGGCGTCGGCGTTTATGCGAATTCCACCGAGAACTTCGCCTCGGCCGGACCGGACGGATCTTCGGGTACGACTGGACGATCACCAACGGCACTATCCTCTCGGGACAGGAACGCGCACGATCCGCTACAGCGCCGGTGCGAGCGGCACCGTCGGGCTCGGCGTCACCGTCAATGGGAACGGCTGCAGCGGCCCGAGCTCCGCGCACGCCGAGCCGGCGATCCTCACGCCGGCTCCCGGCGCATCGATGCTCTACCTCCTCACGCCCTGCCGCGCGATCGACACGCGCGATTCGTCGCCGATCGCCAATGGGCAGGACCCCATCGTCCCCGTGGGCGGCCTCTGCGGCGTCCCCGCGGGCGCGAAGGCCGTCGCGGCGAACCTCACCATCATCGCGCCGCCCACCGACGGCTGGATGGGCGCGTTCCCGAGCGACCTCCCGTGGCCGGGCACGAGCACGATCAACTACCGCGCGAATCGCACGCGCGCGAACAACGCGGTCATCCCGCTCTCCGGCGACGGACGGATCACGATGAAGAATTCCGGCTCGGAGCTGCACTTCATCATCGACGTCACGGGCTACTTCAAGTAAGCGTTGGCGGTTGTCCGTTGTCTGCGAGGCATGGCTTGCAACCCAGGCATCGCAGACAACCGACAACCAGCAACTGACAACAACACAATTGGGCTACGATGCGGACGTGGCCCCGCGCGCACCACAGCCTCACCCGGCGTCGCCTCCGCAGGCACGCTCGTACCAGCAGCTGCTGACCAAGCTGCTGCGGCACGGCGCGTATCCGCAGCTCCGCAAGATCATCGACAAGACCCTGCCGGCGGACCTCTCGCCGGTGCTGCCGCTGCTGCTCGAAGAGGACCGCAAGCGCATCCTCTCGCTGCTCATCGAGGCGGGCAAGGCGGCGCGCGCGCTGTTCGAGCTCGACGACCGCGACCTCGAGGAGATCCTCGAGTCGACCGACGACGCCACGCTGGCGTCCATCTGCAGCTCCTCCGCCCCCGACGACGCGGCCGACCTGCTCGACGTGCTCGACGAGGAGCGCCGCACGCGCATCCTGGAGATCCTCGGCGCGACCCAGGGCGCGAAGCTCGAGTCGCTGCTCGAGGGGGAAGAGGAGACCGCCGGCTCGCTGATGAACACCGAGTTCCTCGCCCTCGACGAGGAGCTCACCGTGGCCCAGGCCATCGAGGCCATCCGCCAGTACCCGCGCAAGGAATCGTTCTTCTACGTCTATTGCGTGGACGCCGACCAGCACCTCGTCGGCGTGCTCTCGCTGCGCAGCCTGATCCTGGCCAACGCCGCGATGCAGCTCAAGGCCCTCATGGTCCAGAGCGTGGTGCGCACCCAGATCGACTCCAGCCCCGAGGAAGTCGCGCAACTGGTCTCGAAATACGACCTCCTCTCCGTGCCGGTCGTCGACATGCAGAACACGCTCGTCGGCGTGGTCACGGTCGACGACGTGCTGGACGTGATCCAGGAACAGGCCGAGGAAGACCTGCTGCACCTCGCCGGCGTCGACATCAGCGAGCGCGTGACCACCCCCGCGCGCGAGTCGTGGCGTACGCGCTTCCCCTGGCTGGCGGTGAATCTCGTCACCGCGTTCGCCGCGGCCTCGGTGGTGCGCTACTTCGAGGGGACGATCGAGCGCTGGACGGCCCTGGCCGCCTTCATGCCGATCGTGGCAGGGATGGGCGGCAACGCGGGGACGCAGACGCTCACGGTCTTCGTGCGCGCCCTGGCCCTCGGCGAGGTCGACTGGCGCAGCGGCCTCCGGCCGATCTGGAAGGAGCTGCTGGTCGGCCTCGGCAACGGTGTGGCCATCGGCACGATCACCGCGGCCATCGTCGGACTCTGGACGGGGCAGTGGGTCCTGGCCGGGATCCTCCTCGCGGCCATGACGGTGAACCTCGTCATCGCCGGTGTCGCCGGCGGCTTCGTCCCCCTGATCCTCGAACGCTTCGGCTTCGACCCTGCCGTGGCGTCGTCCATCTTCGTCACGACCTGCACTGACGTGGGGGGCTTTTTTTCCTTCCTCGGACTGGCCACCCTCGCGTTGAACTTCTGGCTGTGATCGGTCAACAGCGCGTAAAAGGCGGGTAAACCGCTGGTTGCTGGAAACAATTTGTTCACGAGCGTACGCAGAGAGATCGGCGCGCGCTTGTCAAGAGCGAAAAACGTCTTTTTACGGACGAGGCTTGTTTGAGGCTAAGTGACGTGGAATCAGTGGTTTGATTCTCTTCGCCCACGGATGTGTGCAAAGCGCTCAGAAGCCGCGGTTTTTTGCGGCTTCCCGCGTTTTTCACAGCGATTTCCGCAGCGTTTTCCACACTTTCTGTGTAAAGAAACGGTCGCGCTCCCTGATGAATCGCGGTTCATCGGAGGTAAGGTCCAGAATCGCTGAAGGTTCGCCGCCGCGGATGCCGCCGTCGACGATGTCGAGGGCATCGTGCAAGTCTCGTGCGAGTGCAGAGGGGCGGTCGACGGTCGGCTCGCCGCTGCGGTTCGCGCTGGTCGAGACGAGCGGTCCGGTGCGCTCGATCAGCGCCCGCAGCCAGTCGACGTCGGGGATGCGTACCGCCAGCGTGGAGCCGCCCCGCGGCAGGACGGCGGTGAGCGGCGCCGGCCAGAGCTCCGCCAGCGCGGCGAGCGTCTCTGCATTCGCGGTGATCCCGAGCTCCGGCAACTGCTGGGGGGAGGAGGCCAGGACGATGAACGGCTTCTGCTGCTCGTCCCGCCCCTTCAGTTCGGCGATGCGCGCTACCGCCTCCTCGTTCGACGCCACGGCGTGCAGGCCGTAGATCGTGTCCGTCGGCATGAGCACGACCGCACCGCCGAGGAGCGCGCTGGCGATCTCGTTCAACTGGAGCGTCGTCGGCGCGTCGTCGATGTGCCAGCGGCGGGTCATGTAGGGCGGGCTTCAGCCCGCCGCTCCCGGGGGCGGGCTGAAGCCCGCCCTACGTCCAGCAACTCCTGCGCGTGCCGCAACGCCGACTCGCTGATCTTCTCTCCCCCGAGCATGCGCGCGATCTCCCGCACGCGCTCCTCGGCGTCGTCGAGCCTGCGGATGCGGGCGCGGGTGTGGCCGCCGGCGTCTTCTTTCCAGACGTAAAAGTGCGTGCTGCCGAAGCCGGCGATCTGCGGGAGGTGCGTGACGCAGATGACCTGGTTGCGCGCGCTGAGCTCCTGCAGCTTGCGGCCGACCACTTCCGCCACGCGGCCGCCGATGCCGGCGTCGATCTCGTCGAAGACGAGCGTGGCCGCGGCGGCGTGCTGCGAGGCCTTGAACAGCGCCGCGGCGATGGCCAGCTGGATGCGCGAGAGCTCGCCGCCCGAGGCGATGCGCTGCATCGCCTTCGGCTCCTCCCCCCGGTTCGGCGCGATGAGGATGTCGATCCGGTCGAGGCCGTGCTCGCGGGCCGTCTCCTCCCGCTCCCCCTGTTTTTCAATGACCACACGCACCGTGGTCCGCTCCATGGCCAGGTCGTTCAGCTCCTGCTGGATGGCCTGCTCGAACGCGCGGCCCGCTTTCTTCCGCGCGGTGGAGAGCTTGTCGGCGTACTTGCGGTAGGCCGCCAGGCGCGTCTGTTCGGCCTTCTCCAGTTTCTCGACCGACGACTCGTAGTCGACGAGGCTCTCGTATTCGTCCTGGATGCGCCCGAGGTGCTCGAGCACGGCCTCGATCGAGCCGCCGTACTTTTTCTCCAGGCGCTCGATGGTGACCAGGCGGTCTTCGACCTGGTCGAGGCGCGCAGGGTCGTGGCGCGTGCTCTCGCTGAGGTTGCCGAGCGTGCGGCCGAGGTCCTGCACGCGATAGAGGGCGTCCTGCAGCTCGTCGGAGATGCGGCGCACCTCCTCGATCTGCCGCGACAGCGGCTGCAGCAGGTGCAGCGCGCGGCCGAGCTGGGCGATGACGGAGCTCTCGTCTTCGTCGATGAGCTGATACGCCCCCGCGGTCGCCTCGATCAGCTCGCGGGCGTGGCTGAGCACTGCTTTCTCCTCGCGCAGCGTCTCTTTCTCCGTGGGATCGAGCTTCGCCGCGGAGATCTCGTCGAGCTGGTATTTGAGGAGATCGAGACGTAGCGTGCGGTCCCGCTGCGCGTCGCTCATCTCCCGGAGCTGGTCCGCGGCGACTTTCCACTCGCGGTAGGCCTCGCGCGTGTCCCGCAGCAGCGCCTCGTGGCCGCCGTATTCGTCGACCAGCTCGCGGTAGCCCTGCCCCGCGACGCGCTGGTGGGACTCGTGCTGGCCGTGGATCTCGAGCACGGCGTCCATGGCCTCGGCCAGCTCGCGCACGGCCAGCGGCGAGCCGTTGATGAGCACGCGGCTGCGCCCGGCGGCGGCGATCTCGCGCCGCACGATGAGCTCGACCGCATCTTCGTCGCCGCACTCGATGCCGAGCTCGTCGAGCTGCTCCCGCGCGCTCTTCGGCAGATGGAACACGGCCTCGGCCGTCATTTTGTCGCTGCCGCTGCGGATCATCTCTGTCGAGCCGCGTGCGCCGCGCAGGAACTCCAGCGAGTCGATCAGCAGCGATTTGCCCGCGCCGGTCTCGCCGGTCAGGACGTTGAGCCCGGGGCCGGGCTCGATGGCGAGCTCTTCGACGATGGCGAGGTTCCGAACTTTGAGATAAGTGATCACGCAGGACGGGCTTCAGCCCGCCGAAAAGTGTACCTCGGCACGTCCCTCGCTACGTATCAGCCTCATGAAGAGAATGACGGTGGTGCTCGCCGCGGTCTTCGCTCTCGCGACCGCGTGTTCGAAACAGGAAGCAAATCAAGTCAAAGAAAATGCGCAGCAGACGGCAT
>DASPMO010000004.1:0-62754 GCA_035627015.1 Thermoanaerobaculia bacterium
TCTGCTTCAATACCTCGCGTCCGAGGAGAGGCCGGACACCGAGAGTGTCGGCGATCTCGATCCCCTCGTCCTCCGCGCCCGGCAGCGGCTTGAATGGCCTCGTCCTGTGTGGTTTCGCGCCATCGGCGGAAAGGTCGAAGTCGGGCGCGGCCGCGACGAGCGGCGGACCCGGACTGCGCGCCGTCCGGCCGCTCGCGGGCTCGACGAGATCGCGGCCGGCAACGACGTAGCTGATGTGATGCGTGTCGAGGACGTATCCGCCGGAAGGACCCGGAAGTGCCTCGAACGGCAATCGGTGGAGCGCGCCG
This sequence comes from Thermoanaerobaculia bacterium, assembly GCA_035627015.1. Lineage (GTDB taxonomy): Bacteria > Acidobacteriota > Thermoanaerobaculia > Gp7-AA8 > Gp7-AA8 > QHVT01. The sequence continues at coordinate 309 of DASPMO010000004.1, forward strand.
TCGGGCGCGATGAAGAGACGTCGACAATCGGGCGCGGCGCGAAGAATCGGATCGAGGACGCGTACGCGCAGCGCGCTTCCCCCGCCGTACGACGCGCGGTGCTCGATCGAATGGCGGAGCTCATCGATGTTGTGGTCGATGGCTGCCGCATCGCCCAGGTCGATCGCATGAACATCGTCGGGCCGTTCACCGCGAACGACGAACGCGGCGTAGCGCGCCGACTCGGACATCTTCCGCGGCGCAATGGCGGCGAAGTCGGCGAAATCGAAGCGGACGAACTCCACGAGGGCCTCGTCCGCGCCGAGGCTCGCGGCGACCGCGGTCCGATTGGCGGACTGCAGGCGCCGGTCGAGTCCGACCGCCGGGACGCTCTGTGCGAGTTGCGCCTCGAGCTCCTCGATCACGACCTGCAGTGCCTCGACTTTCTGCCGATGCGCGGCCGCTCCCTCGAGGCTCGCGTCGACCAGGCTCTCCTCGGCCAGCCGCCGCCGCTGTTCGCGCAGCTCTCGCATCGGCGCGGCGATGCGTTCCTCCTGCATACGCGCCGACCGGCTCTGAAACGCCAGCACTTCGAACGCGATGGCCTTGCGGCGGAGCACGAGGTCGAACGCATGCCGCAACGCCGCCGGAGAAGCGCGCAACTCGCCGAAGACCAGGGAGAGGAACGCATCGGTCGACACGCGAATCGACTCGAGCCAGGCCATGCTGCGAGACTCCGGCAGGCCGGGCAGCGTCCGCCCGATGGCGAGGTCGTTGATCCGTTCCAGTTGCAGCATTACGTCGAGCGCTTCGCCGGGTCGCCCGCGCGCGGCGATGACGCCGGCGAGGTTCAGAAGCGACAGCGTCAGGCCGGGATGTTCATCGCCGAGGGCGCGGCGCCACAGCTCCAGCGCACGGCGGTGGTGCTCTTCGGCGGCCGCGAAGTCGCCGCGGCGCCGGACGGTCTCTGCGAGGTTGTTCAGCGCGCGGGCGATCTCCGGATGCTCCTCGGGGAGAAACCGGCGGAACATCTCCAGCGCTTCGAGCGTGGAGCGCTCCGCGTCGTCCAGCTCGTCGCGGTACAGATGCAGCGCGCCGATGTTCGAAAGCGTGCGCGCAATTTCCGGGTGCGCGCCGCCGAAAATCCGCCGGCGCATCTCCAGCGATTCGCGGAGGAGCCGCTCCGCCGGCTCGTATTCCTCGTGACGTACGTGGATCGTGGCGAGCGTGCTGAGAAGGAGGGCGATCATCGGATGCGGCTCGTCGAGCGTCGTGCGAGCGATCGACAGCGCCTGCTCCAACAGCCGCCGCGCATTCGTGTCGGCGCCGGTATCGCTGTAGACGACGGCAAGGTTGTTCAAAGCGAGCGCAAAGTCCGGCCCCGCGTCTCCGAGCATCTCGCGCTTGATGTCGCGGCTCTCAGCGAGCAGGCGCTCGGCTTCGTTGACATCGCCCTGTGCCGCGCGCACGAGCGCGAGATTGTTCAGTGCCACGCCGAGCCGCGGATTCCGTCCGCCGGCCCGCCGCAGGATGTCGACGCCGCGCACGTACAGCTCCGCGGCTTCGGTGAGGCGTCCGGTCTCCCTGTACAGCGTGCCGAGGTTCATCAGCATCAGCGCGTGCTCGGGATGGTCGTCCGGAAAGATCCGGGATTCGATCTCCATCGTCTGCAGCAGGTTCTCGCGGGCACGCGAGTACTCCCCCTGGGCCATGAGGATCAACGCCTGATTCGAGAGGGCGGCGGCGTAGCGGTCGCCATTTGTGCGTCCGGCGGCGCGCTGGATCTCGATCGAGCGCGCGATCGTTTCCGCCGCCTCCGGGAGTTTTCCCGATTGACGATAGAGATCGGCGAGCATCGTCAGGATGTGCGCGATTCGCGGATGCTGCTCGCCGACATTGCCGCGCTGAATCTCCAGCTCTTCGAGCAGAAGGCGTTCCGCGCGACGATAGTTGCCCATTTCCGTTTCGATGTCCGCGGCTTTGCTGAGGACGCTCGCGTACTCCGGATGACGCGGGCCGAGGGCGCGGCGGGCGATGTCGAGAGCCTGCACGCTGAGCGGCGCCGCCTCGCGATAACGGCCGCTCTCGACCAGGAAGTAGGCGAGGTTGTGAAGACTGACCGCGGTTTTCGGGTGATCCTCGCCAAACGCTTCCCGGTCGATGTCGAGCGCTTCGCGCGCGAGCTCCAGCGCGCCCGCGACGTCCCCCATCTCGGAGCGGACATTGGCGAGGTTGCCGACGACCGTCGCCACCTGTCCATGCCGCGGGCCGAGAGCAGCCTTCGTGACCTCCAACGCCTCGCGGTAGATCTCGTCCGCGCGCTCGAGGCGCCCCGTCTCCTTGTACAGAGATCCGAGGTTGGAGAGCTCGACGGCGTAGCGGGGATGAGCAGCGCCGAGGGTCTCGCGCTCGAGTTCGACCGCGCGTAGCAGCAGAGGCTCGGCGTCAGCGTATCGACGCATGTCGATCAACAGCTTCGCCATGGTGCTCAGCGAATGCGCGAAATCCGGATGACTCTCGCCCTGGACGCGCCGCCGGATCGCGAGTCCCTCCTCCGCCAGCGGAAGGCCGCGCTCCGGCTCGCCGCACTGGCGGTAGGCCTCGGCGAGGTTGTCGAGCGTGAACGCCGTGAGCGGATGATCGGAGCCGATGGCGGCAACGGCACGCTCGTGCGCCTTCGTCAGCGTGGCGATGGCGTCGGAGTACGTGCCGCGGCTCAGCTGCAGAACACCGAGGTTGTTCGCCGCGGAGACCTCTTCGACGCTGCCGTCGGGCGCGTGCAGGCGCCGAATGCGCTGCACGCGCTGCATCAACGGCAGCGCCTCGTCGTAACGGTCGGTGGCCTGACAAACCATTGCGAGGACGTTGAGGGCGCCGGCGGTGTGTGGATGATCCTCGCCGAAGAATGCGACGGCGCCGTCGACAGCGGGCCTTGCATAGGCCTCGGCGTCGGCGAGTTTGCCGCTCTGTCGAAAGACGTCGGCGAGATTGATCCGCGCCAGAACGAGACTGAACGTCTTGCCGGCGTCTTCGGCCATCGCGAGCAACTTCTCGGCCCGGACGAGATGGCGCTCCGCCTCGGCAAAGTCGCCGAGGCCGACGTAGGCCAGGCCCATGTTGTTGTAGGCGTCGGCGAGATCGGAGTGAGTCTCGGGGAGTGCGTCTCGGCGAATGCGCAGGCACTCTTCGAAGAGCGGCAGCGAACGCGCGGGCTGTCCGATTCGGTCGTAAACGAGGCCGAGGATCGCGGCGATCATCGCGGTCTGCAGTGGGTCGCCGCCCTCGATCCGGCGATCGCGCTCCAGCGACGCGGCGGCGAGATTCTCCGCTTCGGCCAGTGCGCCGCGCTGAAGGAGCACGTTCGCGAGTTCCGCTTTGTAAGCCGCAAGCTCCGCCACGTCGCCGCCGAGGTCGCGTTCGACCAGCGCGATGAGCTCGCGATACAACGCTTCCGCTTCGGCGAGATTCGCGACCCGCTCCTCCATCATTGCGAGATAGCGGATGTTGGCGCGCAGGTCCTCGGCGTCGCCATCGCGGGCGGCGCGGCGCACGGCAAGGGCGCGGCGGCAGAACGGCACCGACTCGTGTGCATTGCCCGCGTCGCCGTAGAGGATGGCCAGCCGCGTGAGGCGCTCCAGCTGTTCCGCGTCTCCCGCGCCGAGGCGGTCGTGAATCTCGAGCTCCTCGTGGAAATGCTGCGCTGCGGCCACTGTGTCACCGATTGCGGCGTAGACCTTTCCGAGCAGGTCGAGAACCGCTGCGAGTGTGTCGAGGTCCCCCGCCGCGTAGCCGCGCGTCAGCTCCTCAAGTCGCGTCGCCGCCTCGCGCACCGCCTCGTGCCGCCCTTCTTCGATGAGTCGGTGCATGCCCTCGATCAACGCCGTGATCTCGCCCTCCACGTCAGTCATCGAGGTCGTTTTACCCCATGTCCCTTCCCGGTGACATCATTTCCCATGCGACGCATTGCTGCTTTTCTTCTGCCGCTCTTGTTCGCAACGACGGCTGCTCTCGCCCAGGCTCCGCCGCGGGTGCGCGTGGACATCAACGATCCATCCTTCGACGTCGCGCTTTACGAGCGCGCCATCGCGATCCTCAAGAGTCGGGATCCGTCGAAGACTCGAAGACCGATCCGACCTACAACAGCTACCGCTTCTTCCAGGAGCTGCACAACGGTGAAGAGGGCGAAGGGGCGAGCACGTGCGAGCACCAGAACGAGATCTTTGTCTCCTGGCATCGCGCGCTACTCTACCTCTTCGAGCGCGCGCTGCAGGAAGGACTGCGCCAGCGGAAGATTGAGGACGAAGAGGCCCACCGCGGCCGCGAGGAGGAGCCCGATCATCGGTACGCCTCCGCGGACGGGATCAGATCAGGGCTGGCGGCAAGACGTGAGAGAAAGGCGGTTCGATAATCGGGAAGGACGCTCCACCAAACCGACCCAAACCAGCGCGACCGAGAGGTCGCGCTTTTTGTTTGTTCCAGCTCGTATGATGATGCGGTGGGCGGTACAAAAGCGGATCGATCCGTCGATGCCACGCCCGATAACGACGAACGGGCACGGACGCACCCAACTCATGGCGATTACACGAAAGAACGTCGGGAAATCTTTGCGGATCTCGCGCTCGAGGATCTGATCGCCTCGATCCGTCAAAAGGAAACGGGATCGGCCGGCGACCAGTAGCGAGCCAGGCGCGCGCGCGGATCTCGCGAGCGCCCGCTCTCCTCCGCCCACCCGAGGCGCAGGCGCGGGACGCCTGCGCGACAGCCGGCGGGACGCCGGCAGTCCGCTGCCGAAGCAGGTTGCGCACCGCTCCGGCAAGCCCTTCAAAGTCGTCGTCGACGAAACGCTGCAAGCGAGGCTAGCAGCCAATCAGGAGCGCCCGGCTCACGATCCCATGCTTGAAGTTCGCGACTTCACGCTTGGAGTCCACGACTTCACGCTTGGAGTCCGCGACTTCACGCTTGGAGTTCGCGACTTCACGTGTGGTCCAGCAGCCACAGTCTGAGATGCGGCACGCCAGGCGTGGCATCAACGTTCACACGTTTGGCGCAAAGGGACCTGAGTTTGGCGTCCGTGGGTCACGACGTTGGCATGTGCGATCCCGATCGTGAAGTGCGCGCACTCCAAGCGTGAAGTCGCGGACTTCAAGCGTGAAGTCGCGAACTTCGAACGTGAGGTTCCGCGACCACACGGGCGTCCTCTCTTTCGGACGCTTCATTCAGGCGCGGCTCACGACCCCCGCAGCGGCTCGAGCGCGAGGATCTCCTCCCCCTGCATCGGGACGGCCCGGCGGAGCGTCACGGCCGGCGGCCCCGCCCCCACCCGTTCGGCGCAGAGCGCCACGAGGTATTCGGGCGTGGGGCGGAACTGCCAGAGCTGCCAGCGTGCCGGGTCGTCGCCCAGCTCGGGGTCGATGGCCAGCTCGACGCCGCGGTCGCCGGGGAAGTGGAAGCTGAATTTGTGGAGGGGGAGGGAGAGGCCCATGCCTCGCGCCTTGATGTACGACTCCTTGAACGTCCAGTACTCGAAGAAGCGGTCCTGCTGGGCGTGCGGCGGCACGCGATTCAGGGCGGCCACTTCCGGCGGGGCGAAGTAGCGGTCGGCGATGTCGATCGAGACTTCGCGGGCCACGACGTTCTCCACGTCCACCCCCAGCGCGCGCCCGCGGCTGACGGCCAGCACGATCAGGCTGTGCGTGTGCGACAGGTTGAAGGTCAGGTCCTCCGCCTGCGCGTTTCCGATGGCGGGGCAGCCGTAGGCGTTCGTCGGGAACGTCCAGGCGGCGGGGTCGACGGCCGGCGCGTAGCGCGACAGGACGGTGCGCACCAGGGCCCGCGTCACGAGATAGCGGCGCCGGTCGCGCTCGAAGTAGAAGCGCGTCTGCTGCGCCTTCTCGGCCGGATTGAGCATGGCGCGGTAGGCGGCGTGCAGGCGCTCGTCGGCGACGGTCTCGTAGTCGACGAGCCAGAGGTGAATCTCGTTCGAGGTGATGGGGAGGATCTTCATGCCACGAGCGTCTCCGCCCCCACGCACGCATCGCGCCCGCCGCGCTTGGCCGCGTAGAGCGCGGCGTCGGCGCGGTCGATGACCTGCTCCCACGTCAGGTGCCCCAGCGGCCACGCCGCGTAGCCGATCGAGCAGGTGCGGCGGAGAAGCGGGCCGTCGGGGAGCGGGAAGGGATGGCCGGCCACGGCGGCGCGGAGCTTCTCGGCGAGACCCGGCGGCAGCTCCGGGGCCACGCGCACAAAGCCTCGGCCCTCGCCGAGCCAGCGGTGCAATCCGTCGCGCGTGCCGACCCCCAGCGTGCCGGCGCGATCGATGAGCAGTCCGCGCACGCGGTCATCCGTGAGGCGGAAGCGCTCCATGCGGCGCGTCTTCGGATCGAGACGCTCGAGGCCCGCCGACGTGGCGATCCAGACGCGCCCGCGCGCATCCTCGGCCAGCCCCTCGACGCGTCCGTAGCCCACCGGATAGCGCGTGAAGGTCTCCGTCTTCGGATCGAATCGCGACAGCCCGCCGCTGAACGTACCGACCCACAAGCCGCCGTCGCGCGACGGCAGCAGCGCGCGGACGTAGTTCCCGCCGAGGGTCGACGGATCGGCGGCATTCGACCGGAAGACGCGCCACTCGTAGCCGTCGTAGCGCACCAGGCCGCCCTGCGTGCCGAACCAGAGGAAGCCGCGCGCATCCTGCGCGATCGCGCTGCAGAGATGCGCCGGCACGTCGTCGGGGATGGGGAGGCGGCGGAACGACACCAGGCCCGCACGGCCGCCGGCGAGCGCGCCGAGGGCGAAGAAGACGGCCAGGAGCGTGCGGACCACGCCGAGATTATCGACGTAGAATGACGCCCCGAGGTCCACAAAGTCATGGCACGTGCGGCGGTATGCATCGGCGTCGCGAAAACCGGCGGAGGTCTGCCGACACTGAAGGTTGCGCGCAGCGGCGCGGAGCAGGTGCACGAGTGGGCGCTCGCCAGCGGGATCGACTCGCACCTCATCACCGATGCCGAGGGGCCGGTCACCGTGAAGCAGCTCCGCGCGAAGATCAAGGAGCTGCTCGCGCCGTCGAACCTCGAGCAGCTCATCATCTACTTCAGCGGGCACGGCGTGAACATCCGCCGCGAGGAGTACTGGCTCCTCTCCGGCGCACCGGATGACGACGAGGCGATCAACGTGGCCGCGGCGGAGACGCGGGCTCGCTACTGTGGCGTGCCGCACGTGGTTTTCCTGTCGGATGCCTGCCGCACCGCGCCGGCCGACACGCAGGGGCAGTCGATCGACGGCGATCCGCTCTTCCCGAACTCCGACTGGGAAGGGCTGGAGAACAAGGTCGACCTCTTCTGGGCCTGTACCCTCGGCGCACCGTCGCTGGAGATCAAGGATCCGAACGACTCGGCGAAGCGCCACGCCGTCTTCACCGACGAGCTGATCGCCGCGCTGAAGGGCACGTACCCGGAGATCCTCAAGGAGGCGGAGACGCCGCCCGCCGTCGTCCTGCGCCCGTGGCCGCTGCGCGACCATCTGATCAAGCGCGTCCCGATGCGCGTCAGCGAGATCCTCGGCGGCGTGGCGGTGAAGCAGCAGCCGGACGCGCGGATCAACTCGCCGGAGACGGCCTGGCTGGCGCGCTTCGAGACGCCGCCGATCGCGCCGGCGGCGCTGGAGTCGCTCGGCTTCTCCGACGAGCCGGAGCCGCAGCCGCCGTCGATCGCGGAAGAGGCGCGCGCGGCGGTGCGACGGGCGATCGCGGTGGGAATGCCGACGCGCGAGTGGTTGGAGGGCCCTGTACGAGGGACCACGCTCAGGGATGCCCCCTCCAAGGCCACGCACTGCGGCTTCGAACTTCGGGGCGGAAACGTGCGCGCGGCATTCGCGGAGGGGATCGACGTCGAAATCCATCGGCCGAGGCTCGTCCACGTCTGGCCGGAAGATCGCGCGCACGACGTGCTGCTGGAGCTGGAGGACGGCCGCGCCGTGCTGCTGCCGGTACTGGATGGCTTCCTCGCCACTCTCACCTTCGAGGAGGGGGAGCTGCGCAACGTCGCCTACGAGCCGTCGGATGGCGAGAAGCGGGAACCGCTCACGAGGCTGCGCAACCTCGTGGCCGCGTCCGCGCACGTCGGCGGCTTCCACATGGAAGAACGGGAAGCGCTCGAGCTGGTCCGCATGGGCGGAGGGCTCGACCCGACCCTGGCACTCTACGCCGCCTACACCTGCCACAACCTCGGCCGGCGCGATCTGATCCGCGACCTGCAGCAATCGCTGCGCGAAGAGCTCGGCGTCACGCTGTTCGACATCGCGCTGCTGGCCGACCGGAAGATCGATCCGCAAGCGACCTTCCCGCTCGTGCCGATGCTCGCGCAAGGCTGGTCGCTCGCGGACGCCTTCGGCATCGCCCTTCCCGAGGGATTGAAAAAGCACGTCGGTCCCTCGCTCTGGACCGTCTTCGACCACGCCGCGATTCCCGCGCTTCGCACCGCAATGAGAGGGAGAACCGCATGACCAAGAAACTGGTGTTCATCCACGGCCGCGCGCAGCAGAACAAAGACGCCACGGCGCTCAAGAAAGAATGGATCGCCTCCTTTCGCGAGGGGCTGGAGCGCAACGGACTGGAGCTGCCGATCCCCGAGACCGACATCCGCTTCCCCTACTACGGCGACACGCTGTTCCAGCTCGCCCAGGGCGTCGACCCGGCCACGGCGGCGGCGATCGTCGTGAAAGGCACCGGTCCGGCCGACGCCGCCGAGCGGAAATTCATGCAGGACGTGATCAAGGAGATCGCGGAGAAAGCAGGCATCACCGAGGAGGAGATCGAGGAAGAGATCCCCGCGGAGGTCGTCGAGAAAGGCCCGCTGAACTGGGGGTGGGTGCAGGGCATCCTGAAGGTGATCGACCGGAAGGTGCCGTTCGGCAGCAGCGCCTCGGTGGCCCTCTTCACGCGCGACGTCTATCAGTACCTGACCAACACCGCGCTGCGGGAGCACATCAACAACGGCGTGCGCGCGGCCATCAACCCGGACGAGCCGACGGTCGTCGTGAGCCATTCGCTCGGCACCATCGTGGCGTACAGCCTGGTGCGCGGCGAAGCCAAGGCGCGGCGCTGGCAGATCCCGACGTTCGTCACCGTCGGCTCGCCGCTCGGCGTGACGAAGATCCGCCAGTCACTGGCGCCGATCTCCGCGCTGCCGGGCGTCGGGACGTGGTTCAACGCATACGACGAGCGGGACGTGGTGGCGCTCTATCCGCTGCAGAAGCCGCACTTCGACCTCTCGCCGTTCTCGATCACGAACAAGAGGAATGTGAAGAACCAGACGGAGAACCGGCACGGCATCTCGGGCTACCTGAATGACCCTGAGGTGGCGAAGAGGATTTACGACGCCATTGTGTGAGCGGCGCGGCGAGCTCGTCGAGCGTGGTTGTTCTGCGGAGGTGCGCCAGTCGGAGGCGTCGGGGCCGAGAGAGTCGTGACAATCGTCGCCGATCTGCAGGAGACGGCCGAGGGGGACGGCAATTACGCCGCCGGCGGCGGCAGCGGGAAGAGCGTGAAGAACTGGCGCGCCAGCGCCTTGTCTCCCTCTACCTTCAGCTCCCCCGCCTTGACCGCGTCGTTGAACCTGCGGCCGCCGTAGGCCACAGCGACGAGCGTGCTCGCGTCGGTGTCGAGGATCGCATCCGGGCGCTCGGCGGAGCCGCGGGTGAGGTCGAGCTCCCCCTTGGCGACCTTCGCGCGGAAACGCTCCTCGCCGATGCGGATCTCGAGCGTTCCCCTGAAGTCGCGCGCGGCCTCGCCGGAGAACATCGTCCGGAAGGAGAGGATGACGGCGTCGAGGCTGAGGGGATTGCCCTGCATCAGATTCGGCGACCGCGCGCCCCAGCGGCCGAGGGCCATGATCACGCGCTCCAGCTCCAGCCCCCACTCCGTCAGCTCGTACACCCACGCCGCCGCGGGCGGCGGGAGCTTGCGGCGCTGGAGGATGCCGGCACTCTCCAGTTCCTCCAGCCGCTGCGTGAGCACGTTCGGACTGATGCCCGGCAGCCCGGCGCGGAGATCGGTGAAGCGTTTCGGTCCGAGGATCAGCTCGCGCACGACCAGGATCGCCCAGCGCTCGCCGACGAGGTCGAGCGCGTGCGCGGTCGCGCATCCGTCTTCATAAGTGCGCTTCCCTGTCACGACTCGTATCTTAGCACAACCTGATAGTTGCTTTTTAGGACTAGTAAGTTTAGATTGAGGATCAAGGAGAACACAAACATGCCTCAACTGGCCCCTTATCTCTCGTTCGACGGCAACTGCGCGGAAGCGATGCGCTTCTACGAGCGCGTGCTGAACGGGAAGCTCGAAGCGATGATGAAGAACTCCGACACGCCGGCCGCCGACCAGCTCCCGCCCGGCAATGAAGACCGCATCATGCACGCCATGCTCACCGCCGGGGAGCTCGTGCTCATGGCCGGCGATGCACCGGTCGGGCAGCACTCGCCGATGCAGGGCTTCACCCTGGCCATCACCTACCCCACCGCCGCCGAGGCGCGCGCTGTTTTCGACGCTCTCAGCGAGGGTGGTAGGGTGACGATGCCGTTCGAGAAGACGTTCTGGGCGGAAGGGTTCGGGATGGTCAGGGACCGTTTCGGCACCCCGTGGGCCGTCAACGGCCACAACCTGATGCGCTGAAGGAGAGCACGACGATGAGAGTGATGGTGATCATCAAGGCGACCGCGAATTCCGAGGCCGGCGTGATGCCGGGCGAGCAGCTCCTCACCGACATGGGCAACTTCAACGAGGAGCTGGTGAAGGCCGGCATCATGCAGGCCGGCGAGGGACTGCAACCCAGCGCGAAAGGCGTGCGCGTCCGCTTCACCGGCGACCAGACCAGCGTCGTCCCCGGCCCCTTCACCGGCGACCTGATCGCCGGCTTCTGGCTCTGGAAGGTGAAGTCGATGGACGAGGCCGTCGAGTGGGTGCGCCGCTGCCCGAATCCGTACGGCGAGGACGGTGAAGTCGAGATCCGTCCCGTCTTCGAGACGGAAGACTTCGGCGAGGAGCTGACGCCGGAAGCGCGCGCCCAGGAAGAGCGGCTGCGGGCGCAACTGGGGAACGGATGACGAGTTGCTGTGTTGCTGGTGGCTGTGTTCGTGGCGGCTTCGCGAAAAACCGCCACAGCAACCAGTCACCAGCAACACAGTCACATCATGGATACGTGGTCACGCTCGGCGGCAGATTCGGGCCGGCGTGGTTGCTCCGCGTGTACTCGATCTTCTTCTTCAGGACGCCCGAGGCATCGAAGATGAGGACGAGGCTCGACTCCGTGGAGATCGTGCCGCTCGACTCCACGGCCAGGCCGGCGTCGACGTTCACCTTCAGTGTCGACGATCCCGCGATCGAGGCGATGTCGAGGCGCACGGTGTACGGGAAGCTGGTGGTCTTGCTCTGGTTCATGATCAGCACCGCGGTCTGGTCGCTCGCTTTGGCGGCGAATGTTTTCGCCACCGATTGATTGTCCGAGGCCGTGACGGCGTTGCCGCGGAAGTTCTGGGCCGTCATCTGGAAGTGGTACCAGGACGGCCGTTTGGTGGTCCCGTCCGAGCTGATGTAGCCGAGCTGGTTTCCTTCGATCGTGCTCCAGAACGTCATGATGTCGACGCCGTGCTTCATGGCGATGCCCAATGCTTCGGCCCACCACTGTCCGCCGACGAAGCTGATCGCGCCGGCGCCGGTGAGACTGTCGGTGCCGCTGTTGGTGTAATTGACGTTCGCTTCCGTGACGGCCATCTTCAGCGCGTTCGTGCCGGTGCGGTTCCAGTAACTGTTGCAGTTCGCGATCCGCGCTTTCAGCTGCACGAGGTCGTCATTGAAGCCGCCTGCCGCCATCAGATTGCCCACGACGTCGTCGTGGTTCTGCGTGCCGTCGAAGCCGTACAGGTGGAACGAGATGATGTCGACGTAATAGCGGCCGTTGGAGTCGGTGCCGGTGATGTCGCTGGCGCCGCCGCAGGTGGTGAGGCCGTTGATGATGGTCTCGTTGTACCAGGCGGTCTCCGGTCCGATGATCTTGATGGTCGGGTCGACGGCCTTCATGGCCGAGGCGATCGGCTTGAAGTACGAGGCCACCTGCGCGGCGGTGGTGTAGCCGTATCCGCCGCCCTGAAGATCGGGCTCGTTGCCGATGATCCAGTACTTGACGTTCTCCCCATGCGTGACGTTGACGTACTGGACGATGGCGGCCGCGTCGCTGGCGTCGTAGGTCGTGCCGTAGACCGGCACCTGCAGGATCGGCTCGATGCCCTGGGCCTGCATGCTGTTGACGAGCGCGAGGTATTGCTTGAGTGTCGACTTGTTCGCGTCGTTCGGGTCGACCCACGACGGGTCGGCGTAATGGTCGACGCCGTTGCCGCCGTAGCGCATGCTCTTCGCGCCGCTCGCGCCGATGTTGTTCCAATGGTTATCGAGGCTGCCGTAATAGATGTGTGCGCCGATCTGATACGGCATCCAGGCATTGATGCCGAATACACGCGGCGAAATGGCCTCCGCCGCCGGCGGCGTGGTGGTCGCGCTGGCCGTGGTGGTCCAGCCGGAGTCGAGCGGGTCCGACGACCCCTCGGCTTTGATCCGGTAGTAGTACGTGGTGGCCGTGCTCCGGCCGCTGTGCACGTAGGAGGTGACGTTGGCGCCACCGGTCCAGACATAGGAGGGATTGGTGAAGGCGCTGTTCGTATCGAACATGAACGTGAAGCCGATCTCGTCGGGGGAGTTGTCGGTCCACGTGAGAGTGATGCTGCTGTTGGAAGTGGCAGTGGCCACGAGGTTGGACGGAGCGTTCACGGCGAACGCCGCCGCGGCGAAGAAACAACAGGAGAACAAGGCCAGGAAGCGGCTCTTGCTCGCGAGGCGGGACATGAGGGATCTCCTTGAAAATCAGTACTTTGTAGCGGCATATGGCCGGATGGATCCATTGCCACCAGCATGCCGCTTCGGGCTTTTTCAGCCGCCTTTTCTGATTCTTTTCTGAAGCTCCGTGATGACCATGCCGGCGGCCGTATCGGCCACTTCGACCCACTCCCGCAGCGAGTCTTCGATGCTCGGATCGAGGCCGTCGTCGTGCATCGGATGGAGTACCGGTCCGCGCCGCTGGGCAATGAGATGGCGCAGGTCGAAGAGCCGCGCCGAGGCCTGGGCGACGTTCAGGGCCTCGGCCGCATTCGCGAGCCGGAGAATGGCCTGCTCTTCGTCCTCTTCGCCGCGCGCGAGGTGCAGCAACTGAAAGAGGGCCGCCGCCTCGGCGCTGTGGGCGACCTGCCGGGTGCCGAGGTCGAGGCCGTCGTACCAGCGCACGACCTGCTCGAGCGGCACGCGCTCCAGTCCCGAGGCGTACTCGAAGACGCGCGGGCTGAACGTCAGCTCGCGCACGCGCAGCTCGCCGCCGAGGACGGAGACCGTGCCGCCGAACGATCCGGGCGTGGAGAGGTTGAGCAGCAGATAGATGTCGTGGAAGAACAGCTCGACGTAGGCCGGCGCGTTGCGCGGGTCGGCGACGCCGCGGACGTGCAGCGTGACGCGGATCTCCGGCGTGGAGCGCTCTCCCGGCCATTCGGCGTCGACGCGGACGTTGCCGTACAGGCGGGTGCTGACCACGTCCGCGGGCACTCCCTCGCCGCGCAGAATCTCCGCTTCGAATTGCAGCTCGTTCATCGGATCGTACCTCCGCGGAAGAGCATCCCCCGGTGTGTCTGTGACCCCGGCGAATCTCTACTCCGCGTGCCTCGGCCGGTCCGCAAGTCCCTCGGAATGGAAAGTAAACGCGCGATGGAAATCCACCGCCGGTGGACTCTACTCCGAGCGGACCGCCGGCGTCCCCGCCGGCTGTCCGTGGCGGCGTCCCGCCGCCACGGTGCGGGCGAGACGCCCGCACAGACAGCCGGCGGGACGCCGGCGGTCCACTTGGTCAGGCCAGCACGTTGCGGAGGCTGGCCGCGTTCGCCGCCAGCCAGGTGTCGAAGCTCTGCAGCTCCGGGGCGAGGGCGCGGCACGTCTCGATGTCGCGCACGCGGCTGGGGATGTGCAGGCGGTAGTACTCGAACATGTCGGCCAGGTCCGCCGCGCCGGGGAAGCCGAGGGCGGCGAAGGTCTCGCGCGGCACGTGGGTGAAGCGCACGTCGGCGCCGGTGGCGCGGCTCATGGCCGCCGCGTACTGGGCGGCCGGCAGCTCGTCGCCGGCGAGCTTCAGCACCTTGCCGACGTACGTCGCCGGCTGCTCGAACAGCACGGCCACGATGCGGCCGACGTCCTGCACCGACATCGCCGCCAGCGGACGGTCGCCCTGCGGGAAGCCGAACTGGTACGTGCCGTCGCCGGCCGGCCGCGGCGGGAAGAAGTAGAGGAAGTTCTCGTAGTAGAACGGCACGTGGACGAAGGTGGCCGGGATGCCGAGGGTGCGGATCAGATCCTCGTGCGCGGCCTTGATGTCGAAGTGCGGGCTGCGCAGCAGGCCGTTGGTGGCTTTGGCGATCGGCGGCAGGGAGCTGTAGACGAGGTGCTCGACGTCCGAGCCGGCGATGGCGCGGATCATGTTGCGCCCCTGCTCTTCTTCCCTGTCGAAGTGCTCCCAGAAGTTGGTCACGCCGAAGACGCCGTACACGCCCTCGAGCGCTTTGCGGATGGAGGTCTTGTCGTCGAGGTTCCCTTCGACGACCTCCGCGCCGAGCTCGCGCAGCGCCTGCGCGGCGGGCGACGAGGCGTTGCGGGTGAAGGCGCGTACGGCGTACTGGCCGCGGGCGAGGAGGTTGCGGGCCACGCTCCCTCCCTGCGCGCCGGTGGCTCCGAAGACGAGGATGGTTTTCATGGTCGTGGTGTCCTTTCTTTCACGTTATGAGTTGGCTGGCGGAAGCGGTTGCGGGACTTCGTTGCGGATCGGTTTGAGGGTGCGGAGATAGGTGTAGACGGCGAGCAGGTCCTCGTCGGTCATCTCGCGATAGTTGAACCACGGCATCGGCGGGAGGATCGGGCGTCCCACGCCCCAGTGGCGGCCGTTGCGGATCGTGTTCTTGAAGATGTCGAACGTCCAGATGCCGGTGCCGGTCAGCTCGTCGGGCGTGAGGTTGGCGGCGAAGCTGACGCCCCACGGGCCGGAATAGGAAGTGTTTGTGGGCGCGATGGAGACGGTGAAGCGGTCGGACGTGTGCTTCGCCGGCGCGGCAATCTTGAAGTCCTGGGGGTGGCCCGAGAGCGCGCGGCTCATGTCGGGGCCCGGCTGTCCGTTGGCCTGCATGACCCAGGGGGTGTGGCAGTCGTGGCAGCCGCCGATCGTGACGAGGTACTTGCCGCGCGCGACCTGCTCGGCTTTGGTCACGGTCTTGATCGGGTACTGCGCCGGCGCCGGCTTCGAGGCATTGGCCGCGGCGATCACGGCGACGGTCGCGACGAGAGCCGCGACGGTGGTGGTGAGCATTTCTCGTTTGGTCATCGTCGTCCTCCGCGGCACAAGATGGGACGAGGCGATTACCGGGGATTTACCGGAGCGATTACGCGAGACCGTTCATCGTTTTGTAACACTGTTGCTGGTTGCTGGTTGCTGGTTCAAGGCGGTGCATGGCGGTCGCGACGAATTGCCTTGAACCAACAACCAGCAACCAGCAACAGCCGTCACACCGCTTCGTTCTGGCGGAGGCGGCGGTACAGCGTGGCCGTCTCCGGCTCGGGAGCGGCCTGGAGGTCTTCGCGGAGGCGTTGCTCGAGCTCGCGGTAGACGGAGAGCGACGTGCTCCGCTCGCCGAGGCGGGCGCGGCAGATCATGAGCTGGCGGGCGGCGGGCTCGTGGAAGGGGTCGCGGGTGACGACGCGCGTGTAGGTCTCGGCGGCGTCGGTGTAGCGGCCGCGCGCCTCGTGCGCCTGCCCCAGCGCGAACAGGCCGCGCAGGTGGAGCTGGCGGAGGCGCGCGCGGATCGGGAGGCACCACTCCCCCGCGTCCTCTCCCTGCAAAAAGTCGCCGTGATGGAGCGCGAGCGCGGCCTCGAGCGCCGGGACGTCGTTCTTCCGCAGCGCGGCGGCCATCTCGGTCTCGAAGCGGCGCGAGTCGGCGATGTGGGGGATGCCGATGAGGTAGCGCGCCCCGTCCGCGACCACCGCGTCCGCGCCGCCGAGGAGCTTGCGCAGGCGGTGCAGCGTGACGTGGAACGAGTTCTTGACCTGCTCGGTCGTCGCGTCGGGCCAGAAGGCGACGCCGACTTCCTCTTTGGTCGGCCCGGGCGGGTGCACGGCGAGGAAGACGAGCAGCTCCCGCGCGCGATTCGAGGCGCGGCCTTCGCTGGCCAGAGGTTTTCCGCTCAGCTCGATTTTCAGCGGGCCGAGGTCGGAGATGTGGAGGAGGATGGGTTGGCGGTTAACGGTTGACGGTTGGCGGGTTTCTTCGGCCAGGGCCAGCTCGGTGGCCTGGTCGAAGGTGAGTGTGGCGCCCTCTTTCAGTGCGCTTTGCAGTTCCTCGCTGTCGAGCATCTGGATGAGGCGCTCGTGCTCGATGTTCTCGTGGACGAGCATTCTCGTGCCGATGGCGCGGAGCATGGCGTCGGCGGCGCCGAGGAGCCGTGCGGCGCGCGGGAGGTCGTTCGTACTGGTGAAGGCGAGGATGCGCAGCGAGCGGGCGGAGAACCAGAGGTCGCGGCGCGGGCGCGTCTCGACGAGGGCGGCGCGGGCGAAGCGCGCGGCGGCGGCTTCGTCGCGGCGGCGGAGCGCCAGGAGGGCCCGTGCGTTCAGCACGAACGGCAGGCCGAGGGGATGCTTCGAGGGAGACCAGATGGCCTCCGCCTCCTCGAGCGCGCGGTCGGCTTCTTCGAGCTCGCCGCGCCGCTGCGCGACGAAGGCCGCGCCGTTGGTCAGGGCGTAGCCGAGGTCCCAGGGCGTCCCCGCGCTGCGGGCCAGCGCGACCGCCTCGGCCGCACGCACCTCGGCGGTGTCGAGCTCGTCCGCGCTGGCCAGCGTCTGCGCCAGCGCGGCCAGCGTGAAGGCCAGCTCGCGGTCGTCGCCGAGCGCGCGCCACAGCGCCTCCGCTTCCTCCAGCTTCTCGCGTCCCGCGGCCAGGTCGCCGAGATACGAAGAAAAGACCCCGGCGCCCGTAAGGGCGACCGCAAACGCAGGGCGGGCTTCAGCCCGCTCCGCGCGCTCCAGCGCCAGCGTCAGCCAGCGCAGCCCTTCGCTCCAGAGAATGCGGTAATACCAGTACCAGCGGAACGCCGCCGCAAGCGGCAGCGCGAGCGCGTCCGGCTCGTGCTCGAGGCTCCACGCCAGCGCGGCGCGGACGTTGTCGTGATCGGGATCGAGACGCTCCATCGGCTCGACGGAGGCGACGGAAAGCTCCGGCACCGCCTCCCGCGCGATGGCCAGAAAGGCCTCGGCGTGACGGCGGCGCACGTCCGCGGCGTTCCCGAGCCGCTCCGCCGCGTACTCGCGGATCGTTTCGAGGAGCGAGTAGCGCACCGCGCCGCGGCGGCGGTTCGCCACGACCAGAGACTTGTCGACGAGGCCGGAGAGGAGATCGAGCACGTCTCCCGCGCACACCGCCTCCACCGCCTCCAGCGAGAAGCTGCCGCGGAAGACGGAAAGCTGCGCGAGCAGCGTCTGTTCGCGCTCGTTCAGCAGGGCGAAGCTCCAGTCGATGGCGGCGCGGAGCGTGCGGTGCCTCGGAACCGTGTCCCGTGCGCCGCCGGAGAGGATGGAGAAGCGGTCGGCGAGGCGCGCCGTCATCTGCTCGGGGGTGAGCACGCGCACGCGCGCGGCGGCGAGCTCGATGGCCAGAGGGATGCCGTCCAGGCGGCGGCAGATCTCCGCGACGGCGGCGCGGTTGGCATCATGCAATGCGAACGAGGGATCGACGGCAGCGGCGCGCTCGGCGAACAGCTCGATGGCCTCCGACTCCGCGATCGGCGGCACGGGCCAGACGCGCTCCCCCGCCACGCCGAGCGGCTCGCGGCTGGTGGCCAGGATGCGCAGCTTCGGGCAGCAGCGCAGCAGCGTGGTGGCCAGCTCCGCGCACGCGGCCACGACGTGCTCGCAGTTGTCGAGGACGATCAGCAGCTCGCGCTCGCGCAGGGCGTCGACGAGCGCCGTGGCGTCGCGGAGCGCGAGCGCGGCCGCGACCTGCTGCGCCACGAGCTCCGGATGGGTACACGGGCCGAGCTCGACCCACACCACGCTGTCGGCGCGCTGCCAGTCGACGCGCAAGGCCAACTCCGCCGCCAGCCGCGTCTTGCCGCTGCCGCCGACACCGGTGAGCGTGACCAGCCGCTGCGCCGCGATCAGCGCGCCGAGGTCGCGAATCTCCGACTCTCTCCCCACGAGTGAGGTGAGGGAGATGGGGGGCCTCGGGGATGCGGACATTGCGCTCGATTTTACCGGAGCGGATACGCCATCGCGTACAGCCGCACCTGGAACAGCGCCGTCCACGCCGCGGCCAGGAGGGTGACGACGGTGACCAGTCCCGTGCGCGTCCTGGCCTCGGCCAGCGCGGGCAGGAGCGTGAAGAGCGCCAGGACGAGCGCCGGCGCGAGCAGCAGGTCATAGAGATAGGGATGCAGCGCCACGGCTTGGCTGAACAGGCCGGCGTAGAGCAGGTACGCGCCGAGGAGCGCGAGCAGCGGGACGACGGCAATGCGCGGCACCTTCCCGCGCACGTAGGCGATGAGCATGAGGACCACCGCGGCGGCGCCGGAGAGAAAGAGGATGGGCCAGCGGAAGAGCTGCTCGCGCGCGGCGGGCCGCTGCGCGCGGACGATGTCGCGGCCGAAGGCGATGTCGAGCGGCGTGCCGTACAGCTCCGCATCGCCGTCCAGTCCCGTGCGGTAGAGGAAGCGGCTGCCGACGAGCTTCACCTCGGGATCGGCGCCGGCCAGCGCGAGCTGCAGCCCGAAGAGGGCCATGGCCGCGACCCACGGCGCGCCGAGCATCAGCAGGAGGCGCTTCAGCGGCGGACGCGCGTCGCTCATGAACAGCGCGGCGAGCAGGTACGCGGCCAGGAACATGGTGGCGCAGACGTATTCGAGCCAGGTCATGGCGAAGACCGCCAGCGCCTGCGCGACGTTCATGCGCCGCGTGCGCCCTTCCACGACGCGCTCTTCGATGAGGAGGAACGCCAGCGCCGGTACGAGCCAGTAGGCCTGCGCGGTCATGTCCCAGTAGAGGGCGAGGTTCTCGGGGAAGGTGAAGAACACGAGCTGCGCGGCGAGGGCCAGGGCGACGGCGTGCAGCGGCTCGACGCCGAGGCGCAGCGCGAGCCGGAGGGCGAGCAGCGCCAGGAGCACGGACGTCAGCAGCGAGACGACCTGGTTGTGGACCGCCTGCGCGTGTGCGTCGAAGCCGGCCAGCGCCACGAGGTAGGCGGTGATGCGGTACGCGCCGGTGGAGGAGCGATAGAGGACGCTCGGATCGTCGGTGGGCCTGAGGAGGCCGTAGGAGGCGAAGTAGCCGTGTGCGTCCCATTGCGTGAGCTCGATGCGCGTGCGCACGGCGCCGGGGCTCGCGGCGAAATCGCGTTCCGCGCGGCGATGCACGGTAAGGGCGAGATACGCGAGCACGCAGACGCCCGCCGCCACGAACAGAAGGACGAGCCAGCGCGGACGAGTCACGTCCGCATGGTAGCGCGAGGCGGGCTGAAGCCCGCCCTACGTTGAGCATGCTGAACGTAGGGCGGGCTTCAGCCCGCCGGCACCCGCCATGAACAGAAAATCGAGCACCGTCACGTGCGGGTCGAACGGCGGATAGAGCTGCTCATACTCCGGAACGTCGTACGTCATCCATTCGACTTCGATCCCCGCACTCGCGAGCAACTCCACATCGAGATACGCCCGCGCGCTCGGCCCGCTCAGATACCGCGTGGCGCCGACCGCGCGCAGAACTTCCAGCAATCGCTCCGTCTTCGCCCCATGCACCTGCAACGACGAGGACCGCAACGTCGGTGTCGTGATGCCAAGGAATCGCGCGACGTCCAGCGTGAGCGCGATCGTAAAGTCCGCCAGCTGCCGAGGCGGACTCGCATACACGCGCTCCAGCCACGGCCGAAACTCGTCAAAGTGCGGCGCGCGCAAATACGAGCGTGTCAGCGCGGCGAGGTGCTCGCGCGGCCAGTCGCTGTCCACGGTCTCGATCTCACAAATGGGAATCCGCCGCGCGTGGACCGGAACGGTCAGCCACTGCGTCCCGCGCGGTGTCTTGATGCGGTTGCGGTTGCGCCATCCGCGATGGTCGTACTGCACGTCGTCATAGAAGACGAACCGGTCGACGCGCGAGATCAGGTCGAAGTAGCCGCGCCAGGGGATGTACGAGGGCTGGACGATGGCGCATCGCACGGCGCCCAAGGTAGCACGGCGTGATTCGCCGCTGATCGCGTGGGCGCTGTTGTCGGTGGTCGGTGGTCGGTTGTCTGCGATTCCTCGGCTCACGGCTCTCGCGCCGCGAGCTTGATGGACGCTGCAGCACAGACAACCGACAGCCGACAACGGACAACCGCTTGCTATCCTCTCGCGCATGAAAACGCGCGCCATCGTCTTCGGCAGCGGCGACTTTGCGCGCGTCCTTTCCTTCCATCTCGAGCGCGACTCGCCCTACCGCGTTGAGGCCTTCGTCGTCGACGATTCCCACCGCACCACCAACGAGCTGCTCGGCCGTCCGGTGTTGTCGTGGGAGCGCGTCGTGCGCACGCATCCATCCACGGACTTTGCGCTCTTCGCCGCCATCGGCTACAGCAACGGCAACCGCAACCGCGCGGCGCTGTTCGAGCGGGCGAAGATGCACGGTTACGCGCTGCCTGGCTACGTGTCGTCGCGGGCGACCATTCACGGCTCGCTCGGTGAGGCCACGGTCGTCTTCGACGGCGCGATCGTCGAGCCCTTCGCCACCGTCGGCGCGGACGCGGTGCTCTGGAGCGGCGCGCACGTCGCACATGATACGGTGCTCGAGGATCACGTCTTCCTCGCCCCGGGCGCGGTGATCTCCGGCAACTGCCGCGTCGGCGCACGCACCTTCGTCGGCACCAACGCCACGGTCCGCGACGGCATCACGATCGGCGAGGACTGCGTCATCGGCGCGGGCGCGATCATCCTGCACGACGTCCCGGACGGGATGCTGATCACGGGAAGGGTAAAAGCGTGATCTCTGTGGTCAGCCCGGTCTATCGTGCCGCGGGGTGTGTGGCCGAGTTGCACCGGCGCCTCGTGGCCACGCTCGAGGCGATGCACGTCGACTACGAGATCGTGCTCGTCGACGACGGCAGCGACGACGGCTCGGCCGAGGAGGTGGCGAGACTGCCCGTGAAATCGATCCTGCTCCAAAGCAACGTGGGGCAGCAGCGCGCCATCGCCGAGGGACTGAAGCACGCGGCGGGCGAATGGATCGTGGTCATGGACTGCGACCTCCAGGATCCGCCGGAGGCGATCCCGCAACTCTACGCCGCGCGCGAAGAGCTGGACGTCGTGATCGCGCGCCGCGTGAATCGCAAGGACTCCGCGTTTCGTCGCATTGCCTCGCGCGCGTGGCAGGCGTACGCCGGCATCGAGCGGGGCCTCGGCAACTTCTCGGTCATTCACCGCCACGTGGCGCAGGAAGTGGTGCGGCGCGCGGGAGAGCCGTATCTCCTGGTCATCATCGAGCGCGCCTATCGCACGGTGGACGTCGAGCACGGGCGGCGCTTCCACGGGCGGAGCGCGTACACGCTCCGGCGGCTGCTGAGGAGCGCGCGCCGGCGATGAGCATTCCGTTCCGCCGCCTGCACCTCACCGGCCGCGAGCTCGACTACGTGCGCGAGGCCATCGACAGCGGCTGCCTCGGCGGCGACGGTCCGTTCACGCGCCGCTGCGAGGCGTGGCTCGAGGCCAACACCGGCTGCGCGAAGGCGTTCCTCACCCACTCCGGCACGGGCGCGCTGGAGATGGCGGCCATCCTCGCGGACGTGCAGCCGGGCGACGAGGTGATCCTGCCGTCGTTCACGTTTCCATCGACGGCCAACGCCTTCGTCCTCCGCGGTGCGACGCCGGTGTTCGTCGACGTCGCCGCGGACACGCTGACGATCGACCCGCAACGCGTGGCCGCGGCCGTCACGCCGCGCACGCGGGTCATCGTGCCGGTGCATTACGGCGGCACGGCGCCGGACGTCGAAGCCCTGCGCGCGCACGGCCTGCTGCTCGTCGAGGACGCGGCGCAGTCGCTGCTGGCCACGCCGCCGGCCGCGCCGCTGGCCGCGGTCAGCTTTCACGAGACGAAGAACGTCTCCGCCGGCGAGGGAGGCGCGCTCCTGGTCAACGACCCGCGCTTCATCGAGCGCGCCGAGCGCGTGCGGGAGAAAGGCACCGACCGCGCGGCGTTCCTGCGCGGCGAGGTGGAGGCGTACACGTGGGTCGACGTCGGGTCGTCGTACGCGCCGGGCGAGCTCGCGGCGGCGTTCCTCCTTGCCCAGCTCGAGCGCGCGCACGAGATCACGGCACGCCGCGTGGCGATCTGGAACCGCTACCACGCCGCGCTGCACGGCCCTCAGGCCGCGGCGGGCAACGGCCACCTCTATTACGTGCTGCTGGAGTCGGAGGAGGCGCGCCGGCAGACGATCGCGCGGCTCGCCGCGCAAGGGATCGCCGCCGCGTTGCATTACGTCCCGCTGCACAGCTCCGCGGCCGGTCAGAGGTTCGGCCGCGTGGCCGGACCGATGACCGTGACGGACGATATCAGCCGCCGTCTGCTGCGCCTCCCTTTGTGGCCCGACATGACGGACGCGCAGGTGGACGCGGTGATCGCGGCGCTGGCGTAGGGCTACCCCTGCGGCATCACCGCGAGCGCCACCACGTTCGCGACCGTGTGCGCCACGATCAGCGGCCAGACATTGCGCCAGCGCCAGAACATCGTCCCGAAGAGCAGGCCGAGGGGCAGGATACTGATCGAGGCGAGCGGGCCCTGGTAGAGGTGATAGGTAAAGCGGAGCAGCGTGCTGGCGGTGATGGCCATCGCCGCGCCGTTGCGCGACAGCGCCGTGACCACGTACGCCGTCACCACCGTCTCCTCGAAGAACGAGTTCACCACGATGAACAGCAGCAGCAGCCAGAACGGCGCGCTGTTCGCGAAGCGGAACGTCAGCGCGTAGCGCGCGCCCGGCCACACCTGCAGCAGCAGCGTGGCCGTGACCAGATAGATCAGCAGGTACAGGATGAACAGCGGGATGCCCGCGGCCGCCGCCTTCCAGGAGAACCGCAGGCCGAGGCGGTCCAGCGTCCAGCCGCGCGTCCGGAGGATGAAAAACGACAGGGCCAGGAGCAGCAGTTCCAGGGCGATCGCCCCCGCCGCGGCGCCGGACGTCATCTCGAACCGGCGGTGCCCGGCCAGCAGCACCAGCAGCGAAGAGACGATGAACCAGGAGAAGCAGAGCGCCGTAACGAGCAGCAGCTCCGCGCGGTCCGACAGCCTGCGGATGGCCTCGCGCATCATTTCGCCGGCACCGTGCGGAACGCGCGCAGCGCCGCGGGGTGATAGATCGTCGCGTGCCGCTCCCGCGGCATCGGCTCGTAATGCAGGCGCACCGTGCCGCGCAGAGCGGCGGCGTTGTAGAGCACCGGCAGCGGCGACGCGGGATCGGCCGGCGGCCGATAGACGTTGATGCGCCGTTCCTCGCCGAGGATCGCGGAGCGGATGGTGAAGGTCTCGCCGATCGTCAGCGGTTCCGCGTGCGCCGCGAACGTCGCGAGCAGGAGGAGCAGCAGGCGTCTCAGCATCAGGCGTCTCATTGAGGGGAGTGTATCCTCGCGCCGCGAGCATGCCCCTCCTCCTTTATCTCCTGACCGCGGCGCTGCTGCTGGGTCTCGCGCACCGTTTCGTGCGCACGCTCTCCCGCACGGCGGCGGTGGTGCTGCTGCTGATCCCGTTCGCGTTCTGCGGCTTCGCGCTGCTGACGAACCGCGTGTACGCGCCGGTCGACCTGCCGTACGAGAGCGAGCCGCTGCGGGCGCTGAAGGGGGAGTACGGAGTCGAGAACGTCAGCACCGGCATGCACACCGATGTGTACACGGAGTTCATCCCGTGGCGGCACGCGGTGCGCCGCTCGCTGGCGCGCGGCGAATGGGGGCTCTGGAATCCGTTCGCCATGTCGGGCGACGTGCTCCTCGGCAGCCAGCAGACGGCCGTCTACTCGCCCTTCACCCTCATCGCCTGCCTCATGCCGGTCGCGCTCAGCTTCACCTACACCGCGGCCATCACGTTCTTCATCGCGGCGCTGTGCGCGTTCCTGCTGGCGCGGGAGCTGGGATGCGGCGAGGCGCCGTCGTTCGTCGCCGCGGCGGGATGGGCGTTCGCGACACCGATCACGCTCTTTCTCCTCGTGACCATGGGGCAGACGTGGGCCTGGTGTCCGCTGCTGCTGCTGGCCGTGCACCGGCTGGTCGAGGCGCCGGCGCTGCGCAACGCGGGACTGTTGACGTTCGCGTTCACGGCGATCCTCTATTCGGGGCATCCGGAGTCGGTGGTGTTGTGCGTGATGGTGGGGATGATCTGGGGGGTGTTTCGCCTGATCCGAGGCGGGCTGAAGCCCGCCCTGCGTTCGATCGGCTATGCTGCCGGCGCGGGAGTCGTGGCGCTGCTGCTCTCGGCGATTCATCTGCTGCCGTTCGTGGAGGCGTTGCGCGCCTCGGCGGAGTACTCCCTGCGCGAGGCGAACTTCGTCGACGCCCGTCCGCTGATCACGATGCAGGACTCGCTCATCCGCGTGGCCACGTCGCTCTTCCCCTACCTGCACGAGCGGCAGAGCGCGGAGCTGGAGATCGGGGCGGTGGGGAGCATCATCCTGGCCCTGGCCGCCTACGCGCTGGTGCGCGTGCGCACCGCCACGACGTGGTTCCTGGGCGGGCTGGCCGTCTTCTCGCTGCTCGCCCACGCGGAGTGGAAGCCGCTGGTGATGCTGCTGCGCGCGATCCCCGTGGTCGAGCTCGCGCTCACGGACCGGCTGTCGTTCGCCTTTGCACTCTGCGCCGCGCTGCTGGCGGCACTCGGCGTCCAAACACTCGACCGCCGCGCGTGGATGGTGATGGGCGCCGTGCTCGTGCTCATCGCCGCCGGCAACTGGTGGGCCACGCACACGCCACTCGTCGCACACGGGCCGCTGAAGTTCGGACAGTATAAAGTCCTCGCTGAGATCGCGGGGCTGCTGCTCGCCATCGCGGTCGTCATCATCAAACCGCGCGCGGCCTTGCTCGTCGCATTGATCGTCGGGCAGCGCGTCGCCTCGGACGGCGGCCTCTATCACTCCTTCACGCGGCGGCAGGCGTATCCGCCCGTGCCGCTCCTGGCGAAGATCGAAGGCGGCCGCATGGTGGCCACGGGCAACCTGCTCATCCCGCAGACCGCGTCGATGTACGGCCTCGAAGACATCCGCGGCGTGCCGTCGCTGACGCTGCGTGCCTACGCCGAAACGTACGCGCTCTGGTGCACGCCGCAACCGGTCTGGTTCCAGCGCGTGGACGACCTCACGCGGCCGTTCCTCTCGTTCCTGCACGTCCGCTACGCGCTCTCGGACCGCCCCGCGCCGCCGGGCTGGCGCGAGGTCGCGCGCGACCGCGGCACGTACCTGCACGAGAACACGCGCGTCCTGCCGCGCGCCTTCGTGCCGCGCAGCGTCAGCGTCGGCTATCCGCGGCTCTGGAACCTCTCCGACCTTTTGAAGGAGACGGACTTTGCCGCGCGCGCCTGGATCGAGACTCGCGCGCCGCAACAGACCGTCGAGGCGACCGGCCGCGTCACCACCCGCGAGGCGAGACTCGGCTACCTCCTCGACGCCGACATGGACGCCGCCGGCTGGATCGTCACCTCGATTCCGAACTGGCCCGGCTGGCGGGCCACGCTCGACGGAAAGCCGGTCGACACCGCCATCGCCAACCACGCCTTCGTCGGCGTGCCCGTGCCGCGGGGACGGCACCGGGTGCGCCTCGAGTACTGGCCGCGCACGTTCGCCTGGGGCGCGGGGATCACGATCGGCACGCTGGCGCTCCTCGCCTGCGTTATGCTTTTCGGTCCTCGCTATGCCCAGCGATAACCTGCGTGCGGTCGGGTCGTCCGGCCTCGGGCCCGGAACGGTGCTCGACGGCAAGTACGAGATCCTGAGCCGCATCGGTGCGGGCGGCATGGGGGAGGTCTTCAAGGCCCGGCACCTCCACCTCGACACCTTCCGCTGCATCAAGGTGATGAAGCAGGAGCTGCTCGTCGACGAGGTGTTCCGCTCGCGCTTCCTGCGCGAGGCGCGGCTGGCCACGCAGATCCACCATCCGAACATCGCCGTCGTGCACGACTTCTTCGTCGGCGAGGGCGGCAACTACATGGTCACGGAGTTCATCGAGGGGCGCACGCTGCGGCAGTGGTCCGCGCAGCACGGCCCCTTCCCGCTTCCGCTGGCGGCGGACGTGGCCTCGCAGGTGCTGGCCGGCCTCGACCACATCCACCGCCGCGGCCTGCTCCACCGCGACATCTCGCCCGACAACGTGATGCTCTCGTTCGACCAGGACGAGCGCTGCGTGGCCAAGATCATCGACCTCGGCATCGCCAAGGACCTGGCCAGCACGGCGTCGGCCGACACGACGCAGGCGGGCGTGCTGATCGGCAACCCGAAGTACATGTCGCCCGAGCAGCTCGGCCTGCTGAATGACGGCGAACAGATCGACGGGCGCACGGATCTCTACTCCCTGGCCGTCGTGCTGTACGAGATCGTGGCCGGCGTGCCGCCGTTCCTCAGCGACACCTCGCACGGCTACATCATGAAGCACCTCACGCAGCCGCCGCGGCCGCACGAGGCGATCCCCGAGCCGCTGCAGCATGTGGTCTTCCGCGCGCTGGAAAAGGACCGCTCGAAGCGCTTCGCCAACGCGCGCGAGCTCGCCGCCGCGCTGGCGCCCTTCCTCGAGGCGCCGGCCGGGACGCTCACTCACGCCGACGTCAACCGCCTGCGCCGCGTCGGCCCCGAGACGACCGCGGTGGTGCCGATCCCGACGATGGTGGCGGACCTGCCGTCGACGACGACGGCGAAGGCGCGCGCGTTCGAGCAGTCGCTGCTCGAGGAAGTGAAGGAGCGCGAGAAGAACGGCGATCGCTCCGGCTTGCAGCGCCTCGGCGAGGGGCATCCGCGCGGCTCGGCCGTCGGCGACGCGGCGCGCGAGGCGCTGGCGCGCGTCGTGGCGCAGCAGGATCGCGCGGCCGAGGCGGAGCTGGCCTTCCAGCGGGCCTGGGAGGACGGGCGCAGCTCCGCGTGGCGCGATTTCCTGGCCAGGCACGGCGACTCCGCGCGCGCCGAGGAGGCGCGCCGGCTGGTCGAGGAAGCGGAGTCCTTCGAGCGCGCCAGCGCGAGCGACTCGGAGACCTCCGTCCGCCAGTTCCTGCAGGCCTGGCCCGATGCGCGGCATCACCTCGAGGCGGGCATCCTCCTGGCGAAGCTCAAGCAGCGCGCCGCGGAGCAGCGCGCCTTCGACGATGCCCGCGCGCGCAACACGCTCAGCGCCTGGGAGCTCTACCTCACCGCCTATCCCGCCGGCGCGCACGCCGACGAAGTCCGCCAGCGCGTGGCCGCGCTGAAGAAAGCGGCCGCCGACGCCGCCCGCGCCAAAGAGCCCGCGGACTTCGAGAAGGCGTGGGAGAGCGGCACCTCCGCGGCGTGGGACCGCTACCTCGCCGTCCACCCCGAATCGCCACGCCTGGCCGAGGCCCGCAGTTGCCGCCAGGAAGCCCTCGACTTCGAGCTCGCCTCCGCCACGAACACCCCCGCCATGTGGCGCGCCTTCATCAAGACGTGGCCCGAGGGAAGGCATCGGATCGAGGCGGAGATCCGGATGAGATAAAGCGGTTGCTGGTTGCTGTGTTGTCGGTTCGTTGTCAGTGGTCGGTTATCAGTTGCCTGTGATGTGCGTCCAACCAGATAGCACAGACAACCGATCACCGACACCCAGGTTGGTACTGGTCGATGCGTACGCTGCTCGCTCTCGCCGTACTGTGGATCGCGATGCCGATCGCCGGAGGAGCATCGCTTCGCCTTCGCTGGGCTGGAGCGAAGGACCGGCCCGGGAATCTGTCTCTGCTGCCAGTCGATGTCACGCTCCCCGAGGGATTGACGCGTCAAGGCGCGATTCGGCTCTGGACACGTCCGATCGCCGGAGGAGAGGCTGAATGGAGCTCCCTGCCGGCTGGAACGTATCGTCTCGTTCTTCGCCATGACCACTCCGGGAGCGATGCGCTGCCGCCGGTCGAGATCAGCGAGGTCGTGCTCTCCGCAGGAGGGCATGCGATTCTGCAGATGGTGCTGCCTCCCATTCCGTCCGCGGAACCGGTGAGAGAACCTGTCGACCTTCGCATCTTCGTCCCGGATACCTCGAGCGCGGGCAGCAGCTTTGTCCTGTCCCAACGGCGGTCGGGTGGCGTTCACCGGCTGACGGCGACGACGGAACGAGCATCCGGAGGCATGCTTTCAGTGGCTCGGGCACCGTGCGTGCCGGGAAGCTCGGTGATGCTGGAGACCGGCACGGCCATCGGCATTGCGGTACTCGACGGCACATGCAACGACGTGTTGCGCATGCCGTTGCTGCCCGCGGCGAAAGTCATCGCGCGCGTGACCGTGCCGGCCGGAGTGAGAGCGCCATCATCGGCGTCTCTGCGCCTGGCGAAGTGCATTGCCGGACGGCCGGAGATCGAGATCCCCGTGGCCGTGCAGGAATCGCGTCTGCACGCAACCGTGATGGCGGGATGCGAGGAGATGTCGTTGCGCGCCGGAGGGTTCGCACCGGCAACGATTCCGCCGCCGCCATTGAAGACTGGAGAAACGCGCGAGCTCGGCGCGATTGCTCTATCGCGGGGAGCGGCCGTTTCGATGCAGGTGCGCTCCGCGCGCGATGCCGAGCCGCGGCCCGGAGTGCGGATCACCGCCGTCCGCGCGCACGAGCTGGCCACGATGCGGCGCGACCTCGATTTCGATCGGCTTGCAATCGCCAGTGGGGTCACGGATGCCTCAGGATGGGCGCGGCTCGAAGGACTGCCGGAGGAGAAGGTGGTGTTTCTGCTCCGCGCGCAGGGCCGGGCGCTTCCGCAGATCACCGAGCCGTATGCGTTGAAGCCGGGCGAGGAGACCGTGCTCGATGACGTCACGCTCGAGGTGCCTTCGACTCTGTTCGTCAACGTGGTGATTCCCGACGCGCTGCGCGACGCCGTGCAGTTGTTCGCGGCGGAGCTGACGCCGGCGGGGCATAGTCACTGGCCGCAGATGTCCCCCATCACCGGCGAGCTCACCGCGTCCGGGGCAGAGATCGCGGACGTTCCCCCGGGCAAGTGGAACGTACGCGTCGTGGGGCGGCTCAAAAACGGGTTTGCCTTGAGTGCGGCTTCGCGGGAGATCGAAGTTCTGTCCGGAGTCGATCAGCAGGTGACGCTCACCATCACAGACTCGCTGTTTCATGGACGCGTGACGCACCGTGGCGAGCCGGTGGCCGGGGTCATCAACCTGAAGCCTGTGGGGCGGGGACGGACGGCCGTGGCCACTCTGGCCGCGGATGGGACGTTCCAGGTCCTTCTCGAAAAGCCCGGCAGCTACACAGTGTTCGTCCAGAAATTGCCGAGCGGCTCATCGACGCGGCACGATCACCCCGTTGCCTTCGAAGACGCAAACGAGGAAGTGGCGATCGAGCTGCCGACCGGACGCATTCTGGGTCAGGTCATCGACTCTACGGGAGCGCCGGTCAGGGACGTCTTCGTTTCGGCGACGCGGCTCACCGCCGAGCCGAGAGCGTCGGCCGGCGCCCGCGTACCCGCGGACGGCCGGTTCATTCTCGACTTCGTCTCCCCGGGACGATGGGAAGTCGTGGCCGAGTCGAAGAACGCGCGGAGCGAGTCGGTCATGATCACGGCAGGCGACGGAGACCTGGAAGACGTCACCTTGATCCTCGATCCCATCGAGGAGATCGCCGTCCGGGTCGTGGATCAAAGCGGCGCGCCCATTCGGGAGGCATCCGTGCTGGCCGAGTTTCTGCCACCGGGCGCCTCCGAGCCGAAAGTGCAGGTGGCATTTTCCCGAGGCGATCGACTCTCCACGCTCTTTCGCCTTGCGCCATGGCAACAGACGATGCCGACGAATCTCGTGATCCGGACGCCGGACGGCCGCCTGGCCTGTGCGATCCGCAAGCTCGATGCGGATCAGACAGTCGCCATACCGGCGGCAACGGGCGAGTTGCGACTCATCGCGCCGCAGTGGAGCGGAGGGCCGCACGACCAGGGATGGCTGGTGTCCTCCGAAGGCTGTGCCGTCGGGTTCTACGCCATCAGCGAGCCCGAAGGGGTTGGCGAGACCGCAAAGGTCTTCCGGAAGCTGTCGGCAGGGCGCTGGACCTACGTGCGGACGCGGCATCCGCGCGAGCTCGCCGCAGTGCTGACGGGTCGCGGTGCGAGCCTGCCCGCGATCCGCACATTCGACGTGCAGCCGGGGAGGACAACGCGGGTACCGGTGCATCGATGAAGCCACTGAAAACATGAAAGGGCTCGTGATGATCGGAAAGACGGCTGTTCTTGCCACGGTGGTCGCTGCAGCGGTCGTCGTACAAGTCGATGCGCAATTCACCAACAACTGCATGGATTGCCTGCAGAAGTGGTGGAAGTACGTTGAGAACGGTGACGACAAGACTGCGTACGAGGCGATCTGTTGCCCCGCACCGTGTGAGGGCGGTTACGCCATGAACCAGCCGGACGTCGGAGCCGGTTGCATCGTCAAAGACCTCGGCCAGGAAGGCACCGAGACAGGGACGAAATGCGACTCGTTCACCTATGACCTTGGCTGCCCAAACCCCGACGAGCCGCTGCCGCCTGTGACTCCGAAGGATCCTGAGCCGGAGCCGCCGGACGACGAGGGCCAATTCCCTGGGGGCCACACGCCGCTCGTGATCGACGTCGGAGTCGCGGGATACCGGTTCACGTCCGTTGCGCAAGGTGTGCGTTTCGACATCCGGAACGACGGCACCCCGATGCAGATCGCGTGGACGCGTCTCGGCGTCGAGAACGCGTTTCTCGCGCTCGACCGCAACGGCAACGCCCGCATCGACAGCGGCGCGGAGCTGTTCGGCGACCATACCCCGCTCCGGTCCGGAGGGACCGCCTCCAATGGATTCGTCGCGCTGGCGGAGCTGGATGAGAACCAGGACGGTGTGGTCGACTCCGGTGACCTCGCGTGGGAGCAGCTTCTCCTGTGGACGGACCGCAATCACGACGGCATGTCCACGAGTGACGAGTTGCAGCCGATCGTCACCAGTAGCGTGTCGGCGTTGGAAACTGAATTCAAGACGATCGGCCGGCGGGACCAGTGGGGGAACGCGTATCGATTCGCCGCGCGCTGGCGTACGGCAACGGGGTCGGAAGAAAAGTATTACGACGTCTTCCTCCAGACACAGAACTGAGCCACTCGGTTATCAGTTGCCTGTGATGTGCGTCCAACCAGATAGCACAGACAACCGATCACTGACGACGCACCACGAACCGGCAACACAGCGACCGCACAGTTGGCACTACTTCGGCAGAGTCCGACTCGTGCTCGGCGAAAGAGGGGCTCGAGATGTTCGACGACGTCCTCATCGAATCCGCGGGGAAAGACAAGCAGAAAGGCGGCTGGGTCACGGCCTTGATCTCCGCCGTCATTCACCTCGGCATCGTCGGCGCAATCATCGCGGCCGGCATGTACGTCAAGGAGAATCCGGAGGTCATCGAGAAGCCGATGGCGGCCTTCATCGCCGTCTCGGCGCCTCCGCCGCCTCCCCCGCCGCCACCGCCCGCGAGCAATGCCGGCAGCCGTCCGCAGGTCACCAGAGTCGAGACGCCGCAGGAGCGGCCGCGCCAGGAGTTCCGCCAGCCCACCGAGACGCCGCGGGAAGTCCCGCAGGTCGCCGACGTGCCGCAGGACGAAGACTCGGGTGCGGTCGAAGGGGGACAGGTCGGCGGGGTGAAGGGCGGCCAGATCGGCGGTGTCGTAGGCGGGCAGATCGGCGGCCAGATCGGCGGCACGCTGGGCGGGCAGATCGGCGGCGAGATCGGCGGCACGGGCACAGGCACGGGCAACACGCCGGTGCGCGTCGGCGGGAACGTCAAGGCACCCGTGACCATCACGCGCGTCGACCCCATCTACAACGAGCCCGCGCGGCGGGCGCGCATCCAGGGATTAGTGATCATCGAAGCCGTCATCGACCGGCAGGGAAACGTGACCGAGGCGCGCGTGCTCAAGCCGCTCCCCCTCGGGCTCGACCTGGCCGCGCTCGAGGCAGTCAAGAAATGGAAGTTCCGGCCGGGCACACTCAACGGACAGCCGGTCCCGGTGTACTACAACCTCACCGTCAATTTTCAGCTGCAATAGGAGAGAAGTCGCATGGAAGGGATGGAAGCCCATTTCACGATCCAAGGCATGTGGGCATCGATGACGTGGGCCGGCAAGGCCGTGGTCATCATTCTCCTCATCATGTCCATCTGGTCGCTGACCATCGCCGTGGAGCGCCTGTGGCGTTTCCAGAGGGCGAAGAAGGAATCGCTGCAGGTGGCGCTCGGCGTCACGCCGCTGCTGCGCGAGCACAAGCTCGAACAGGCCATCGCGCTGGCCAGGGACAAGAAGTTCAAGCACAGCCATCTCGCGCGCGTGCTCGCCGCGGGGCTGACGGAGTTTCAATACGAATCGACACAGGCTTTGCCCGAGGACTTCGACATCGTCGAATCGGGCAAGCGGGCCATCGAGCGCGAGACGCTGATGACCACGGCGGAGATGAAGAAAGGGCTCGGCAACCTGGCCACCATCTCCACCACCGCACCGTTCGTCGGCCTCTTCGGCACGGTCGTCGGCATCATCAACTCGTTCCGCGGCATGGCCCTCTCCGGGTCGGGCGGCCTCGGCGCCGTGTCGGCCGGCATCGCGGAAGCGCTCGGCGCGACCGCGCTCGGCCTCGCCGTGGCAGTCCCCGCGGTGTGGATGTACAACTACTTCCTCGGCAAGATCGAGCGCTTCCAGGTGGAGATGTCGAACTCCTCGTCGCAGCTCATCGACTACTTCATCAAGAACGAGGCGCGCGCGCGGACGCGCGTCTAAGACGGAGGCCGCGATGGCATTCGGTGCAGGTGGCGGCAGTCCCGAAGAAGTCAAGGGCGACATCAACGTCACCCCGCTCGTCGACGTCTGCCTGGTGCTCCTGATCATCTTCATGGTCGTCACGCCGATGCTGCAGTCGGGCGTGGACGTGCTCCTGCCGCAGGGGCCGCACTCGGAGAAGAAGCCGGGGCAGTCGGGCGACCTGATCATCTCCATCAAGAACGACGGCACGGTGTTCGTCGGGCAGAACTGGATCCCCGACAAGGACCTGCCGACGTATCTCCGCGCCGAATATCAGAAGGACCCGTCGCGCGCGGTGATGCTGAAGGCGGACAAGCGCATCAACTTCGGCAAGGTGCGGCTGGTCATGCGCGCGGCAAACGAGGCCGAGTTCACGCGCGTGGCCATCCTCACCGAGACAAAGCAGGCCGGGGTGGAGATGGCCAAGGGGAGGATGTAGCCCATGGGCATGAGTACAGGCGGCGGCGCCGGCCTCCGCTCCGAGATCAACATCACCCCGCTGGTGGACGTTGTGCTCGTGCTGCTGATCATCTTCATGGTGGCCACGCCGATCCTGCAGATGGGGCTCGACGTGGAAGTGCCGCCGAAGGTGGAGCTGGCCACGCCGCGGCCCCCGAGCGAGCAGACCCAGATCGTCATCACCATCAAGGGCGACGGCGTCTACCTGAACACGCAGAAGATGACCGACCTCAAGCAGCTCCGGGACATGGTGGCGCGGCAGATGCTGTCGCGGCCGGCCGACGAGCGCGTCGTGTTCATCAACTCCGAGGACAACCTGCAGTTCGAACGGGCCGTGCAGGCGATGGACGCCGCGCACTCGGCCGGGGCGCAGAAGGTGGGGTTTTTGACGGACGCGCCGAAGCGGTGATCTGGAGTGCGGCGGCGCCAGCCGCCGCTTTCCATGCGGAGGCGCAAGCCTCCGCCCCCGCCGCAGCTTGCGCTGCGGCATAGAGAGCGGCAGCTGGCGCTGCCGCACTCCATATGGCGGAGGCGTGTCGGAATCGAACCAACCTTTCGACGCTTCCGCGCCGAAACAACGGTTTTGAAGACCGCGGAGGCCACCAGACCCCATTCGCCTCCTCAAAAAGGCGCGCAAGGATAACATTCGCCGCCAATGATCTGGCTCGCCGCCGTCCTCGGCGCCATCGTGGGGTCCTTCCTCAACGTCGTCATCCATCGCTATCCGCGCGAGGAGTCGATCGTCTTCCCGCCCAGCCGCTGCCCGCACTGCGGCACGCAGATCAAGCCGTACGACAACGTGCCCATCCTGGCCTGGCTCTGGCTGCGGGGGCGGTGCCGCGCGTGCCGGGAGCCGATCACCGCGCGCTATCCCCTCGTCGAGCTGGCCAACGCCCTCTTCTACGCCGCCGCCTTCCAGCGCACCGGGCTCACGCCCGGCTTCCTCGCCGTCGCCGCGCTCGTGTCGATGACCATCGTCCTCATCTACATCGACCTCGACATCCAGATCCTCCCCGACGTCATCGACCTCCCCGGCGTCGCCATCGGGCTGATCATCGGGGCCACCCATCTCGGCGCCCTCTATCCCGACCTCATGCTCTCCAAGACCCTCCTCGAGTCCATGGTCGGGGCGGCCGTGGGAGCGGGCGTGCTGCTGGCCATCGCCCTGGCCTACAAGCTCATTCGCAAAATCGAAGGGATGGGGATGGGCGACGTGAAGATGATGGCCATGCTCGGCGCCGTCATCGGCTGGGAGCCGCTCTTTCCGCTCTTCCTCATCGCCTCCGTCACGGGCGCGCTGGTCGGACTCTTCGTGGCCGCCAGGAGCGAGGCGCGGATGCAGGTGGCCGTGCCGTTCGGCGTCTTCCTCGGCCTCGCCTTTTTGGTGGTCCTCTTCTTCGGCTCTACACTGTGGGACCTGTGGATGACACTGCTCCTCGGCGGCTGACGAAGCTCAGCTTCCGCCGCGACGTGCGCCTCTTCCTCGGCGCCCTGGTCGGCTTTCTGGGCATCCTCATCGTCCTGCTGCTCCTCTTCCTGCGCAGCTTCCTCGAGCACACCACCGACTCCATCGCCGCCGAGCGGCAGACCATCGCCAACGTGGCCGCGGGCGACATCGCCGACGGCTTCGACCGCAACGTCGCCGAGCTGCAGCTCTCCGCCATCCGCGCGCGCTACGGCGTGGCCGGCACCGCCATGCTGATGCCGGACGGCCGCCGCGTCACCACGGGCGTGGTTCCCGAGACCGAGGGCGTGGCCGTCGTGCGGCGCGCCACGCCGGCCGGCACCCTCGTCCTGGTCTTCGACGAAGGACGCGTGCGCACGCTGCGCGGCACCTTCTTCCTCACCGCGGCCGTGTCGCTGGCCGCCGTGGCCGCGGGGGCCCTGCTGCTCTGGCTGTACCTGCCGCGCATCACCCGTCCCATCGAACAGATGCTCGACTCCGCGGCCGAGATCCGCGAGCGCGCGCCGCACGTCGACGAGCAGGAGTACCTCATCGACACCTTCCGCGCCTCCATCGACCTGCTCAAGGCGCAAAAGCAAGAACTGCAAGCGCTGCACGACGCGCAGAAGATCCGCGCCGACGACCTGGAGCGCATCACCTCCGCGCTGACGCGCAGCCTCACCTCCGGCTTCCTGGCGCTCGACCCGGACGGCAGGATCGTCGACCTCAATGCCTCGGCGCGGGAGATCCTCCGCGCCGGCGACGCCTCGCTGGCCGGCGTGCCGGTCGACGAGGCGCTGGGCACGAACGGCTTCACGAGCGCGCTGCTGGCCGCGGTGCGCGACCGCGCGGCGCTCACGCGCGCCGAGGTGGCGGTGGGCACGCAGCTCATCGGGCTGACCACCGTCCCTCTGATCGACGCCGGCCAGCGCTTCCTGGCGTTGCTCGCGCTCTTCACCGACCTCACCCCGTACCGCGAGCTCGAGGCGCGCGTGCGCGACCTGCAGACGCTGGCCGACCTCGGCGAGATCTCGGCCGGCATCGCCCACGAGTTCCGCAACTCCCTGTCCACCATGCTCGGCTACCTCAAGCTCGCGCGGCGGGCGGGGACGCTCGAGGACACCTCGCGGGCCATCGAAAAGTCCGAGCGGGAAGCCGCGCTGCTGGCCGAGGCCGTCGACCGGCTGCTCGCCTTCGCGCGGCCGATGAAGATCGACCGGCACCGCATCGACCTCCTCGAGCTGACGCGCGAAGTGTGCGAGCGCATCGACGCCGGCGCGGTCCCGCTCACCTGCGGCGGCGAGGCGGTGGACGTCCACGGCGACCGCGCCCTGCTCGTGCGCGCGCTCGACAACCTCGTGCGCAACGCCGTCGACTCCGTGCGCGAGAAAGGGAGCGGCGGCGTGCGCGTCGTCGTCGCCGATGGCGACCCGCCCCACGTGCGCGTCGAAGACGACGGCGTCGGCATCGACGCCGCCGACGTCCCGCGCCTCCTGCTCCCCTTCCAGTCGCAGAAGCCGTCCGGCTACGGGCTCGGCCTCCCGCTGGCGCGGAAGATCGTGCTGCTGCATGGAGGCTCGATGCGGCTCACGGGAGAGAAAGGGGTGGGGGCGGTGGCGACGATCGAGTTACCGGGGGGGAGGGACGAGGGACGAGGGACGAGGGACGAGTAGCGCGCTTCGCGCCCGAGACAACTCGTACCTCGTACCTCGTACCTCTTGTTACCTTTTGTATCACAAGCGTGCATCGCCTGAAGCACGATCATCCCCCAACCCCCGCCCCATCAACCACTTGACCGCGTGGCACATCGCTCGCTCAAGGAGGCCGCCCATGAACATGCGCAGCAGCCGCGGATACTCGGTGATGGAGATGCTGGTCGTCGTGGCGATCATCGGGGTGCTCAGCCTGGTCACCATCCCCTCGTTCATCAACTTCCAGCGGCGCAACCAGGTGCGCTCGGCGCTGCGGTCCTTCACCGCCGACCTGCGCGGCTTCCGCCAGCACGCCATCACCAAGAACGCGTACGTGCGGGTACAGTTCCGCAGCGAGCGGGAGTACGAGGTCTTCCAGTCGCGCGACTTCGGGCAGACCTGGCAGCGGCTGAACATGGGCACCGCGGCCAACGACGGCGGCCGCAACATCCGCACCCTGCCGGAGACCCTGCGCTTCTCCGCCAACACCTACAACGACAGCGACAACCCGGTCGACCAGAAGCCGGACATCGACTTCCGTCCCGACGGCACGGCCGGCGACTACAACGGCGGCAGCGTGACGGCCGGCAAGATCACCCTCCGCACCGAATGGGCGCACATCATCAACCAGGTCGTGGTCGACATGTCCACCACCGGGCAGATCAAGACGACGGAGAGCAGGACGTAAATGACGAAGCAGAATCAACGCGGCTACAACCTCATCGAGCTCCTGGTGGCCATCGCCATCCTCGGCGTGGTGCTGCTGTCGATCCTCAGCCTCTTCCTCTGGGGGCGCAAGAACGTCTACAGCGGCAAGCAGATGACCACGGCCATCGCCGTCGGCACGCGCGTCATGGAAGACCTCCAGCCGCTGACCAAGGAAGACATCTACGAGGGACTCTTCCAGATCAGCGACTCCGTGGGCGGCACCAACTTCAAGTTCGGCAACCCGTCCAAGGACTACACCAACGCCGCCATCCGCTCCACCAAGGCCCTGAGCGGCTATACCGACGTGCAGAAGCAAAACCCGAACGGGCCGATGTTCCTCACCAAAGGGTGGAAGGACCAGCTCGAGCAGACGCAGTCCGACGGCACCACCAAGAAACCGCTGCTCGACGACGGACACGTCACCGTCATCCTCATGCCCCGCGCGGGTGAAGAGACTCCCGCCAAGTTCGGCTCCGCCGCGGTGATGCAGATCCGCGTCGTGGTGTCGTGGCTGGAGAACCGCCGCCACCGCGAAGTCATCCTCGACACCGTCAAGGCGCAGTAGCACCGGAGATCACGATGCAGACACGTACCTTCAGCAGCATTCAGCGGCAGCGCGGCTACACGCTCATCGAGATCCTCGTGGCCGTGGCCATCTTCGCCACGGTCATGATCGTGGCGCTGCTCCTGTACGACCAGAGCAACCGCGTGTTCAAGCAGGCCAACGAGTCGGCCGAGATGCAGCAGAACACGCGCGTGGCTTTCGAGAAGGTCGTGGCCGATCTGCGCATGGCCGGTTTCGACTACAAGCGCGCCGGCGCGCCCCCGGGCGGCACCGTGCAGGAGTGGAAGGCCAACACCGACTACAGCGTCGGCACCATGGTCACCCCCTCCCCCCCCAACGGTCACGTCTACAAAGTGATCACGGCCGGCAAGAGCGGCGGCGGACCGGCGTGGAAG
Organism: Thermoanaerobaculia bacterium; assembly: GCA_035627015.1. GTDB lineage: Bacteria > Acidobacteriota > Thermoanaerobaculia > Gp7-AA8 > Gp7-AA8 > QHVT01. Next base: position 38,645 of record DASPMO010000004.1, read on the forward strand.
ACCGGCACCGGCGACATCGTCGACGACGGCACCGTGCAGTGGCAGGAAGCCGGCGCACCCACCTACGAACAGCCCGACGAGCAGATCGAGTTCGCCCACGACAAGGCCATCACCATCCGGGCGAACTTCGACTACGAAGATCCGACCACGCCGAACCAGGGACGCGAGACCGACCTGGAGACGGCCAGCAAGGGGCACTTCCCCGTCGTCACCACCGGCAACGACGAGATCGTGACGTACGCGCTCGTCTCGCGCTCCGGCAACGCCTCCGCGAACAAGGACAAGATCACCTTCTTCGCCGACGTCAACAACGGCGGCACGCCGTCGCGCAACGCCTATCCGGGCGGCAGCCCGGAGCGCGAGATCACCATCACCGGCGTCGACCTGACCAACAAGTACCCCCCGTACACGCTGATGCGCTACACGCTCAACGCCGCGGGCGAGGTAGTCACCACCGCGCTGGCGGACAACATCCGCAGCATCGAGTTCAAGTACTGGGAAGACGCCTCCGCGAAGACCGCGCTGCGCGACCTCACCGAGAAGAAGATCACCGACTTCACCACCGTGGCCGGCCTCGGCCAGTACGATCCGAACGACCCGAACGCCATCGTCGGCCCGCGCCTGATCCGCGGCAAGGTCCGCGCCGTCACGGCCACCATCGTCGGCATGAGCCCGCAGGCCGACTACGACTACACCAGCGCCACCGACACGGTGGCCAAGAACTACCGCCAGTACACCCTCCAGAGCACGATCGTCGGCCGCAACCTCGGCTTGCGCGGCATGCCCCAGAGCAACACCAATCCTCCCGGCCCGCCCACGATCAAGAACTCGTGCAACGGCTATTGCGGCGTGGCCTATCTGACCTGGGCGCCCGCCCCGAACAGCGGAGACGAGACGTACACGATCCTCTACGACACGTCGCCGTCCGGCTCCTTCAGCGGCGTGATCCCCGCCGGAACGCAAACGTACTACGCGGTCGACCTCACGCAGCTCGACCTCTCCAAGACCTACTACTTCCGCGTGGCCGCCACGAACGCCGCCGGAACGACCGTCTCCACCGGCTCGGCGTTGGCGCTGAACCTCAAGAACGTCACCAAGCCGAACGCGCCGAGCATCAGCGCCGTCAGCACGGACCAGAAGAACGCCATCCGCGTCACCTTCTCCCCGGGCGGCGGCAACGCTACCGGCGCGCCGAGCTGCTCGAGCGGCGCGCCTCCGTTCCAGACCGCGCCGGCCGAGATCAAGGGCTATCGCATCTATCGCCACACCGAGGCCGACTTCGACCCGAACGCGGACGAGGGGACGCTCGTGCTCGACGAGAACACCCCCGGCCTCTCCTCCACCGGCGCCGGCGGCTTCGTCTTCACCGACACGAAGGTGGCCAACTGCCAGGATTACTACTACAAGGTGGCCACGGTCGAATGGTGCAACGTCAAGGGTGAGTACAACACCTCCGGCAGCGCCACCAGCGCGCTCAGCGACTTCTCCGCGGCCAACGCCACGGCGGCCAGGGCCGTCTCCACCGAGAAGCCGAAGAAGCCGACCAACCTCAAGCCGCACGTCACCAGCGTCTGCGATCCGGTCGCCAATCGCTGCGACCCCGTGACCCTCCTCTGGGACAAGGTCACCCGCGACGTCACGGAGGCCGAGATCGAAGTCATGCGCTACAAGGTCACGCGCGTGACGAAGCTGAACAACGCGACCGTCGACACCAAGGAGCTCGGCACCGTCACCGACGGCACCACGACCTTCACCGACAACGACAAGCTCCTCGAGCACAACCCGGCCCTCGAGACGATGAAGTTCTTGTACGAGTACCAGGTGCAGGCCGAGCAGTGCAATGTGCAGGGCGAAGCGGCCACGCTGACCTATCCGGGCGCGTGCGTCACCGGCGCGAAGGTCGTCGCCGACGCCGACGGACCGGGATCGGGCACGCAGGACGATCCGCTCCAGAACGTCACCAGCCTCGGCGTGGCGGAATACCCGGGCCAGCCGATCAAGGAAGCCTCCGTCTCCGTCGACGGCGCCGCGTACCAGAAGCTCGATCCGCCGTTCAACTTCGACTGGGACATCGTCGACGGGGAAGTGCACCGCGTGGCCTTCAAGGTCGTGATCGAGAAGTGCACCGAGATCCTGCCCTTCTACGTGCTGTCCGATCCGGCCGACTGCAGGCTGAGCGCGAGCGTCTCCAACATCGTGGGCGACAACTCGCGCGTGCAGCTCACGCTGACCAACACCTCGGACGTCGACGTCTCGCTCGACTCGTTCGACATCCGCTGGCTCGGCCAGAGCGGCCTCTCCTGGCAGAACGTACGCCTCCCGAGCGGTACCGTCGTCACGGCCGGGTTCACCGCGCCCGCGACCGCGGCCAGCCCGCGCACGGTCAGGATCGTTCCCGGCAACGCCACCGACAAGACGGTGAAGAAGCGGACGACGTACGTCATGACCCTCACCTTCACCGGCGGCACCCCGGTGCCCGGCACCATCGGCGCCGTGTCGGTCGACTACCACGAGGCCGGCAACGACACGCAGTTCGGCTGCAGCACGCAACTGGCCGCCTGCGGCGTGACCGCCACCATCTCGGTCACCGAGCCGCAGATCATCGTGGCCATCAAGAACAACACCGGAGAGACGCTGACCGTCACCGAGCTCCAGATCGCGTGGACGGGGCAGACGAACTGGCAGTGGAACGGCATCACCGCCGACACCACCACCATCAACCTCGCCACGCCCGCCACGTCGGCCGCGACGCACACCTTCAAGCCGACCGACGTGACCGTCTCGCCGGGGGCAACCCTGAACATTGCCATGAACATGGAAGGCACGGCCAAGAAACCGCCGACGCTGCAAGGCAACGTCGGAACCGTGTACATGTCGTACACCACTCCGACCTCAGCGCCGACCGTGCTGGTCTGCAAGGCCAGGTAAGGTGAAGAAGATGATGAAGCAGAACGCAAAGCGCACCCACCGGAAAGTCCGCCGTGGCCGCGACCGCGGCTCGGCCCTTCTGGTTTCGCTGATGGTCATGGTGGGCCTCTCCCTCCTCGGCCTCAGCTTCGTCGCCATCTCGGAGACGGAGAACGCCATCTCGGTCAACGAGCGCAACAAGGCCCAGACCGCGGCGCTGGCCGAGGCGGGAGCCAAGGCCGTCGTGCAGTGGTTCCAAGACCCGGAGAAAATGAAGGAGCGCAAGCTCCTGCCGGACAACGACCCCAGCTTCAAGAACAACCGTCAGGTCAACGCCTACAGCGGCGTCTACAAGCCCGAGGGCCTGCTCTTCGACCTCCCGTACGGGCCGCAGGAGTCGGACATGTTCTTCGGCGACGAGGCGCACGCCGACATCCTCATCATCGATAAGCGCAACGACGCCTCGACGAAGTTCATCAAGGACTTCAACGACAACATGTTCTACGGCACCGACGCGGGGCGTGTGACCGCCATCCGCATCTACGCGCCGCCGAACGTCGGCGGCTCCCTGATCAACGGCTTCTGGGTGGCCGGCCAGCGCTACGGCGTGGCCACCATCGCCGTCACGGCCGAGAAGCGCAACAGCCTCGACAACGTGGTCGCGCAGTCGATCTGCCGCCTCGTGCTGGCGCCGTTCCCCCTGCCCGGTCCTTCCGGCGCCATTCAGGCCCTCGGCAGCGTCGACACCAACGGTGCCTACGAAGTGCACTGGGGCGCCATCGAGTCCGAGAAAGTGCAGGAGCTCTTCATCAAGCGCGAGGTCACGGCCCTCCCGTGGTTCGACGCCTACGACCACCCCTACGTCGAGTACGGTCTCGACTCCTCGGTGGTCTGGGAGAAGAACAAGAACTACGCCCCGTACGCCCATCCGCAGTGGGGACTGGTCGTGCGGCCCACCGACGCTACCATCGCCGCGAAGCACGAATACCGCATCGTCTCGGCCACCGGTCCCTCCGGCGGGACCGAGCCGGCGTGGGACGTCACTCCCGGCAATACCAACAACTACGGCGGCAACGTTACCTACAAGGAAGTGCCCCCGACCGCCTATCCGATCTCCACCGGCACCGGCGCCCCCTATCCGGGCTACAACAATCACAACTGGATCGTGGAGATGCTGCACCGGCCCGTAACCGACCCCTGGTTCCACGTGCGCACCCGGGGCACCATCAAGGGGAAAGATACCGGCACCGCGCCCGCCGGCCCGCATCCATTCCCCTACGCCAGCCAGGCCATTGCCAACGCCGGCGATTTCTCCACGTCGGCCAACAAACCGTACCACTACTTCCAGAACCAGACCATCAACAACCGCCCCGAGTTCAAACAGGTCCGCGTTCCGCGGTTCGATTACGACTTCTGGAAGGCGGCCGCCCTCGGCGGGCGCGGACAGCAGGGCGTCTGGTACCTGCAGTGGGTCAGCGGCGAGAACTACACGAACGGCCTCGAGACCAAGTCCATGCAGGACTGGGTCAAGAACAACTCGGGCTTCTTCTTCTTCGAGACCAAGAACAACATGAACCCGCAGAACGACGGCCCGGGCGTGCTCGTGCCGGGCGACGGCAATCCTTGCGGCGCCAAGGGCGTCGTCTACATGAACGTCGAGTCACTCAAGACCACCGGCGCCGGCTGCGACGGCGAGGACGGCTGGTACAACCAGCCCCCCGAGCCGTACCGCGACATCGGCTACCGCAAGGTCAACGAGGTCGGCAGCGGCTCGCAGGCCGCCAAGAACTTCACCACCGACGGCGCCGGCAACTACGTCAAGGACAAGGCTTTCAACCACAAGTGGGACTGGCAGGACCTCCCCTGGGCCAACGGCGGCAGCGGCAAGAACGGCATCTTCGACGTTTGCGTACAACAGAGGGTCATCCGCCGCGAGAGCGACAACTCGGATGTCACCGAGTACGTCCCCCTTCCCTACTACCCCGGCTGCACCCTCGGCAACAACATCAGCACGCCGAACTGCACCTGCTCCGAGCCGTTCGAGCCCTACATCAATATCCATTACGCCGGCGACAAGGAGGACCTGGAGGCCTACTGGGACAACCCGACCGCGAGCTCCTCGGTCTTTGCGAAAGTCACCAACGACGAGAAGCCCACCGGCACGCCGGTCGCGTGCTCGGCCAGCGCCGTGGCCTCCAAGAAGGGGCAGGAACAGTGCGCCACCAACGCCTGGGACGGCAAGGGCGCGCTGGCCTTGATCGACGGAGGCGGCGGCCACAAGCCGATCTCCATCGAAGGCGTGGTCTACAACGAGGGCGACTACGAGTCGACCGGCAACGCCGCCTACTACGGCTCGGTGGTCGTCGGTGGCAAGGTCTCCCCCCAGGGCACGCAGGAGATCTGGTACGACGCCTGTCTCGCCGGCGACTGCTGGCCACCGAAGCACATCCCCTTCCCCCGCGTCATGATCACCTCGACGCAGATCCAGTAACGTCTCCGGGGGCGTGAGGGGAAATTCCTCCTCACGCCCCGCTCACGACTTCCTCCCGACTTTCTCCCATCCCTCCGCATCGATCGCTGACGCTCTCCCTCGCGTCGCCTTACGGCTGCCCCCATAGGCTTTGCCGCCATGAGGAAAACCGAATGGCTCCCGCTCCCCTACTTCCCCGGCTGCACCGTCGGCAACAACATCAGCACGCCGGGCTGCACCTGCTCCGAGCCGGTAGAATGAGCAACATGAAGATCGCCACCGGCACGGTAACCCCGCACGGAACAATCGTGGTTGAAGGACAGCCTTTCTCCGAGGGGGAGAGGGTCACGGTCCTGAGCCACGGGACCGACGAGCCATTCCGTGTCTCTTCGGAAGAGAAACGCCTGCTGCTCGAGTCGATCGCGCAAGCGGACCGCGGCGAGTTTGTGGATGCGGACGACCTTCTCGCGGAATTGGACAAGTCGAACTGAGCGAAGTGGTATTCCGCATACAGCCGACGGTTCTCGCCGCGCAGCAGATTCGCAACGAATCGCTTTGGTGGCGACGGAACCGCACGAAGGCCCCGAACCTTTTCCGCGAGGAACTGCGAAGAGCTTTCGCGCTCATTGCCGAATACCCGGAGGCAGGTGCAATCGCTGAAGACGTCGAGCTCGCAGGCGTGCGGCGTGTGCTCCTCGTCGGTACACAGCATTACATCTACTACCGCATTCATCGCCCGGCACAGCGGATCGAGGTGCTCGCTGTATGGAGCACGAGGCGCGGTGATCCGCCGCCCATCGCCATCGCCTGACGGATCACTCCAACAGGCGGCGGCCCGACCGGACGAGCATGGCGTAGGACCGGATGAACGCCGCCACCGGAAGGGTGGCGATGACCACGAGCACCGCCGCTCGCGCGGCGCCCTGCCGCGGCGTCCAGGCCGCGCCGAGAAACAGTCCGAGGAGGATCAGGATCCCGCCCAGATAGGCGAAGTAGAGCGGCCACGATACCGCGCGCTCATAGTCGGCAAAGTACGCCGGCGCGTGGTACTCGCGCTCGATTTGCCGTCCGCTCCGCACGATGCGATAGAAGCGCTCGAGATACTTCACCTCCATCGCATAGAGGAGGTTGATGAACAGTGCGGCCGCATACACCACCAGGCCGCGGGCCGGGACTCCCGCGAGCTCGATGCTGTCGGAAGCGCCCCGAGGGAGGTACCCGAACCCGAGCGTCACGGCCACCACCATCACCGTCGTGATGGCGATGCGCGCCTGGAAGATGGCCGACGCATAGTGCCGGGCCAGCTCGAAATGAGACTCGTAGGCGATGCGGACCAGTTCCCAGGCCCGGCCGCTGTCGGCTTCCGGCAAGCTCCGGTCGGGCCGCGTCTCTGTCCCGCGTCGTTTCGTCACATCTCTCCGCCGGGAAACCCGGCATTCCCTCTACAAGTAAGCCTCACGGCCGTGCCTGTCAAGACGCCTCACGTCCCGCTGACGACCCCGTCCCGGATTTCTCCCGTCCCCGCGCACTGATTCCTGACGCTCCCTCCCGCTTCCCATAACGGCACCCTCTGTAGGCTTGCTCCATCCCACAAGGGTTCGAGGGAGCTACCATGATCCAGCGCCGTCTCCTCATTGCAGTGCTGTTCATATGCGCGGGCGTGCGTCTGCACGCGCAGGCTACCTTCAGCGCGCAGACGTCGACCACCGACACCCTGACCAGCGCGGCCAATACAGCCACACTGGCGCACACCACGGCCGCCGGCACCAACCGGCTGCTGCTCGTGTCGGTGTCGATGAACATCAACAACGCTACCGGCACGACGGTCACATCCGTCACGTACGGCGCAAACCAGCTCACCCTGCTGGACGCCATCAGCGACGCCCTGCCGGAGACACGCACCGAGGTCTGGTACCTGCTCAATCCCGCGGTCGGGGCGGGAACCGTCACGGTCACCGCCGGCGGCATCACGCCGGGCCAGGACGTCGAGACCGTCGTCGGCGCGACCACGTTCAGCAACGCCGACCAGAGCGCACCGCCCAGCGTGGCCAACTTCGATCAGGGCAGCCCCGTCTCCACGCAGATCACCGGCAACGCGGCCACCGACACCGTCATCGACTTCGTCGGGGTGCGCGAAGGCGTCACCGCCAGCATCGGCGGCGGGCAGACCGCCGGCTACATCCAGAGCACCGGCAACAGCGCCGACGACATCGAAGCACGCTCCAGCCGCCGCGCCGCCAACGTGCCGAACACCACCATGACCTGGACGCTGAACAACAACCGCCGCTGGACGCACGTCCTCGTGCGCGTCCGCCAGGCCACCGCGGACCTCGAATTGCGGCAGGCTGCCTTTCCCGATCCGGTGGTGCCCGGCACGACGTTCTCGTACACGCTCTTCATCCAGAACAACGGTCCATCGACCGCCACCGGCATCACCGTGACCGATCCGCTCCCCGCCGGGCTGACCGCGTCCAGCGTCTCCACCGCGCTCGGCTCCTGCAGCGGCACGACCACGATCACCTGCAATCTCAACCCGATGACCGCCGGCCAGGCCGGCACCATCTCCATTCTGGTGACGGCGCCGATGACCGGCGGATTCATCGCCAGCAACACCGCCACCGCGACCGCGGCCACGTTCGACCCGGTCACGCCCAACACCGCCACGGCCACGACGTACTCGCTGGTCCAGGCGACGGTCTGTGGCACGCAGCCGGGCAAGGACGGCGCGGGCGGCACGCTTGCGGGCGTCGTCAATTCCTATTGGCCGGGGACGGCCAATGCCGCCGTGGGCGCCACGTCGATCGCCGTCGGCGCGCGGAGAGGAGCGGCCGCCAGCATCACGCCCGGCGACCTGGTGCTCATCATCCAGATGCAGGACGCCGCCATCGACAGCAATAACGACGATCGCTACGGCGACGGCTACGGCGTTCCCGGCAGCGCCAACGGCATCGGGTCCGGCTACACCAGCGCGAACAACAGCGGCCGCTATGAGTATGTACTGGCCACGAACACGGTCGGCGCGGGGGGCGGCACACTGAGCTTCACCGCCGTCGGCGCGGGCAACGGCCTCGTGTACGCGTACACGAGCGCCAACGCCACGGCCACGATGGGACAGCGGCGCTATCAGGTCATCCGCGTGCCGCAGTACACCACCGCCACTCTCGGCGCGAGCCTGACGGCGTCCGCGTGGAACGGCACGACGGGCGGCATCCTGGCCATCGACGTGGCCGGCGACCTGGCTCTCGGCTCGATCACCGTCAACGTCAACGGTCTCGGCTTCCGCGGCGGCGCGGGCTTGCAGCGCGCCGGCGGCGCGGCCTCGAGCGACGACTACCGCAACGTCATCGGCACGAACGTCCACGGCATCAAGGGCGAGGGAATCGCCGGCACGCCGGAGTGGGTGCTCGACTCGGGCGCCAACCTCGACGCCGGTCCGGCTGGTTATCCGGGCGGCGATTTCGCCCGCGGCGCGCCCGGCACCGCCGGCGGCGGCGGCACCGACGGCGAGCCGGCGGCCAACCAGGACAATTCGGGCGGCGGCGGCGGTTCCAACTGGGGCCGCGGCGGCCAGGGCGGCAACACGTGGGCCTCGAACCTCCCGCGCGGAGGCTTCGGCGGCGCGCCGTTCTATGACTCGCCCGGCCGCGTGGTGATGGGCGGCGGCGGCGGCGCGGGCGCGCGCAACAACTCCAGCGGCATCGCGGCCGCGGGCGGCGCGGGCGGCGGCATCGTCCTCATCCGCACGGGACGCCTCACCGGCACCGGCACGATCACCGCGAACGGCGCGGACGCGTTCAACGACACCGCCAACGACGGCGGCGGCGGCGGCGGTGCAGGTGGCTCGATCGTCATCATGACCCGCGGCGGCAGCTACAGCGGCCTCACGGTCCGCGCGAACGGCGGACGCGGCGGCGACGCCTGGCGCACGCAGGCGCCCGGCGCCTTCCCCGGCGAGCGCCACGGCCCCGGCGGCGGCGGCGGCGGCGGCTACATCGCCCTCCGCGGCGCGCCCGGTACCTCCAGCGTCACGGGCGGCAACTCCGGCATCACCACCACCGCCAACGACACCTTCGGCGCGCAGCCCGGCGGTCCCGGCACCATCGACACGACCGCCAGCAACAATCAGGTCACCGGCATCCGCTCGGGCTGCGTCGACCTCTCCGTGGCCACCTCCGACTCCCCCGATCCCGTCATCGCCGGCAACCAGCTCACCTTCACCCAGAGCGTGACGAACAACTCCGCGATCGTCCCGGCGCAGACCGTCGTCCTCACGCAGACCACGCCTCCCGGCACGACGTTCGTCTCCATGACCCCGCCCGCCGGCTGGACGTGCACCACGCCCTCCATCGGCGGCACCGGCACGGTCACGTGCACGAAGACCGACCCGCTCGCGCCGGCCACCGGCTCGGGCAACTTCACCTTCGTCGTGGCCACCGATCCGGGCCTCGCCGACGGCGCCACCATCACCCAGCCCGTCTCCACGTCGACCTCGAATCCCGAGCCGAATACCGCGAACAACAGCGCGTCGACGACGACCACCGTCATCCGCCGCGTCGACGTGGCGGTCGTGAAGACGGCCAGCGATCCCGGTCCGGACAACGCCTTCGCGCAGGGAGAGACGGTCAGCTACACGATCGCCATCACCAACAACGGCCCGTCGCGCGCGACGAACGTGGTCATGACCGACCCGCTCCCCGCGGGCCTGACGTTCACCGGCGTCGTCCCCGGCGGCCCCACCTGCACGCAGGGCGGCGGCACGGTGACGTGTACGTACGCGGCGATGAACCCCGGCGCGACGAACAACGTCACCATCAGCGCCACCATCGCCGTCAGCCAGACGCTGATCGCCAACACCGCCAGCGCCACGCGCAGCGAGACCGACACCAACGCCGGCAACGACAGCGACGACGCGCCGATCAACGTCCTCGCGCCGACGGCCGTGGAGATGCTGAAGCTCGAGGCGGTGCAGGACCACAAGGGGAAGGTGCTGGTGAGCTGGACGACGACCTTCGAGTCGGACAACCTCGGCTTCAACGTCTATCGCCAGACCACCTCCGGCCGCGAGAAGATCAACAGGCACCTCCTCGCCGGCTCGACGCTCTTCTCCAATACCACCACCCTCACTTCGGGCCGCGGCTACCGCTACAAGGACCATCTGAAGCACGGCGAGCTCGCGCAGTATTACATCGAGGACGTCGATCTCGACGGCACGCGCACGCTGCACGGCCCGGTCATGCCGTCGTTCGTGGGGGACGTCCCCGAGGCGGCGAACACCGACACGCTGGCCGACCTCGGATCCGTGGGCGGCGTGTTCGTCTCGGCGGCGGGCATCGGCGCGGCGAAGAGCCCGAACGCGCCGGCACGCCAGCTCGCGCAGCAGTGGGAGCTCGCCGCGCAGCCAGCGGTGAAGTTCATGGTCGCGGAAGAAGGATGGGTGCGCGTCACGCGCGCCGCCATGATCGCGGCCGGCTTCGATCCCGGCACCGACTTCCGCCGTCTCTCGCTCTACACCGGCGGCGTGGAACAGCCGCTGCTCGTCGACGAGAGCGGCGAGGCCATCGAGTTCTACGGCTTCGGCAACGACACGCCGTGGAGCGGCGCCCGCGCGTACTGGCTGGTGCGCGACAAGGGGCGCAACCAGCGCGTGAAGACGGACAAGACGAAGGACCGCGGTACCACCGCCTCGACAGCACACACCGTGCGCCGCGTCGAGCGGGCGATCTTCTTCTCGTCCCTCACCACCAACGGCGACCGCGACAACTTCTTCGGCCCGCTCGTGACCACGTCCCCGCTCACGCAGCAACTGACGGCGCGCAACGTCGACCGCTCCGGCGCGACTGCCACGCTGCAGATCACCCTGCAGGGCGGCACGCGCGTCACGCACCGCGTGCGCGTCGCCTTCAACGGCACGGACCTCGGCACCATCGTCTACAAGGACCGCGAGCGGCCGGTGCGGACGTACAGCGTGCCGCTCTCGCTGGTCGCCGACGGCACAAACACGCTCACCCTCACCGCCCTGGAAGGGGACAGTGACGTGAGCAGCATCGAGTCGGTCGAGCTGACGTATCCGCACGCGCTGCGCGCGGACGACGACGCGCTGCGCGTCGTGGGGACCGGCGGCACCTCGGCCACCGTGGCCGGCTTTACCAGCGACCGCGTCCGCGCCTTCGACGTGACCGATCCCTTCGATCCCATCGTGCTCGAGGTGAAGGTCAGCGGCGACAAGGCCACGTTCACCCTGCCGGACCACGGGACACGCAACGTGCTCGTCATCGGCGCGTCGCGCATCGCCGCGCCGGCGCAGATCGTCCCCAGCCGCGCCTCGGCGTGGAACGACCGCGGCAACGCCGCCGACCTGGTGATCGTCACGGCGCGCGCCTTCACCCCCGCGGCCGAGATGCTGGCGGCGAAGCGCAATGCCGAGGGGATCGTCACGAAGATCGTCGACGTGCAGGACCTGTACGACGAGTTCGGCTACGGCGAGCGCGGCCCCGACGCGCTGCGCGAGCTCTTCAGCCGCACGCGCTCCTGGAAGCGTGCGCCGCGCTACGCCATCCTCCTCGGCGACGCGAGCTTCGACCCGCGCAATTACATGGGCCTCGGCACGTACGACTACGTGCCGACGAAGCTCGTGAACACGACGTACCTCAAGACCGCCTCCGACGACGCGCTGGCCGACTTCGACGGCAGCGGCATTCCCTCCATCGCCATCGGACGCCTCCCCGCGCGCACGCTGGCCGAGGCGGAAGCCATGATCGCCAAGATCGTCGGGCACTCACCGTCGTCCACCAACGTGGTGGCGGTGGCGGACGCCGGCTTCGGCGCGGCCGCGGCGGCGCTGAACGCGCTCGCGCCGGCGTCGTACACGAAGAAGGTGCTGCCCCCGAATGCCGAGGCCTTCGACTCGCTCGTGCTGACGTACGTCGGCCACGGCTCGACCGACCTCTGGAACGCCGGCTTCTTCAGCGGCAGCAACGCCGCGGCGCTGCAGAACGCGCAACGCCCGTTCGTGGCGGCCATGACCTGCCTGAACGGCTTCTACCACGACGTCTTCCAGGTGAGCATGGCCGAGTCGCTGATGCTCAACCCGAACGGCGGTGCGGTGGCGGTGTGGGCCTCATCCGCGCTGACCGACGCCCCGCCGCAGCTCGAGATGGCGCACGAGCTCTATCGCCGCCTCTTCACCGGCGCCCGCGCCGGCGACGCCATCCTCGCCGCCAAGGCCGCCACGCAGGATAGGGACGTGCGCCGGAGCTGGATCTTCTTCGGTGACCCGTCGATGAAATTGCAATGAGAAGACCGCACGAGCTCTGCGTATGGAGTGCGGCAGCGCCAGCTGCCGCTTTCCATGCCGCAGCGCCAGCTGCGGCGGGGGGCGGGAGGCTGGCGCCTCCCGCATCAAAAGCGGCAGCTGGCGCTGCCGCACTCCATACGCGGCGATCGTCCACCTCATGGCCCTGGCCACGCCGCCGCCCTCCAACCCGCGCAACCGACCCGCGGCAGTGGATCGTGGAGCGGCCTCCTCCCGCCGTCAGCGGCAGCGCGCCGCCCTGCCTCGTCCGGGCGAAGTTGGACGAAAGTTGACAGGGCTCGATTGCGGCGTCGTTCCCCGTCGGGTACGGTACGGATAACTATTCACGAACGTACGAACGACGCCGGGGAGGCGCCTCTTCGATATGGGATTCGAGCGGGTGTCCATCGTCGTGATCGATGACCACGTCGTCGTGCGCGAAGGGCTGCGCGCGGTCCTCAGCCGCCATCCCGACTTCGAAGTCGTCGGCGACGCGGACGACGCCGGCGGCGCGCTGAAGCTCATCGAGAGCCTCACTCCCGACATCGCCGTGCTCGACCTCCGCCTGCAGGACGGCCTCGCCCTCGGCGCCATCCACGAGCTGCGGCGCTCGCGCTCGCGCTGCCGCATCGTGGCCTACACGGCCTGCACCGGCGCGGAAAACGTCTGCTCGGCCGTCGCCGCCGGGGTGCACGGCTACGTCGTGAAGAACGGCAGCTCGACCGAGCTCGTGGCCGCCATTCGCGCCGTGTACCGCGGCCGCCGCTACGTGTCGCCGGAAGTGGCCGGGCACCTCGCCGACCAGCTCGAGGACAGCGGTCTCACCACGCGCGAATTCGAGGTCCTCGGCCTGCTCGCGCAGGGGAGGAAAAACAAAGCCATCGCCGAGGGGCTGCGCATCGGCCACCAGACCGTGAAAAGCCACGTGCAGAACATCCTCGACAAGCTCGGCGCCCGGACGCGCACGGAAGCCGTCCGCAAAGCGCTGCAGCGAGGAATGATCGGTATGGACTGAGTCCAGGAAGGGAGAAGGCATGACTGCGTTTCTGATCGCGCTGCTGGTCCTCGCGCTCGCGGCATGGTGGCTGAAGCGGTACGGCATCTACTGCCAGGCCAGGCAGAGCGGCGCCGCCGATCACGAGCGCGACCGCATCGCCATCGACTTTCACGACAATCTCGCCCACGGCCTCACCGGCGCGACCCTGCACCTCGAGGCGGCGATGGCCGAGCTGCAGCACGGCGCGGCCTACGACAACCTGCGCCAGGCGCAGGCGGTCCTGCAGACCACCATCCTCGACGCCCGGCGCACGCTCAACCGCCTGCGCCCTCTCCGCCTCGAGCGCGAGGCGCTCGTCGATGCCGTGCGCGACATGCTGCGGCAGATGACGGAAGGGCTGGCCGTCGAGGCAGGTGTCCAGGTCACCGGCGAGCCGGGAGCGGTCGCGGCCGAGCAGGAGAATCAGCTCTTCCGGATCGTCCAGGAAGCGGTGACGAACTCGCTCCGCCACGCCGGCGCGACACGCATCGACGTGCAGTTCGCATTCGCGGCGCACGCGCTCACGGTGACCGTGCGCGACGACGGCCGCGGCACCGCGGCGGAGAGCGACGCGCGCCGCGGCGCGACCGGATCGGGCGTGACGGCCATGCGCCAGCGCGCGGAGCAGATCGGGGCGCGGCTGCACGTGACCGCGGGGACGGCGGGACACGAGGTCACCGTCGAGCTCCCGCTGCAGCGCTGAAGCGAAAAACGGCAGGCGCGACTCGCGAGTCGCGCCTGCCGCTCCGGTACGGCTCAACCCACCGTCTCTTCGCGCAGGGGGATCACCTTCACCAGGTACGGCGGCGCCAGAGGCGACGGTCCGCCGCCGGCTCCATGATCCGTCTGGCGCTCGTCCGTCTCCGTATTGTGCTCGCCGCGCGTCCAGCGATCGGTCTCCCCGGTGGTCTGGTTCACCGCTTTCGTGTCCTCGACCACCACCTCCATGCCGCCGCAATTCCAGATGGTGCGGTACCGGATGTAGCGGTGCTGGAGGTCTTCGTACATGGGAAGGGCTTCGGTGCGCAGCCACTGGCACGGCTGTGCCTGCGCGCGCGCATCCTCCGCGCCGGCCATCGCCACGACCGCGGCCAACGCCAGCAGCAGCTTCGCAAGCGTGTCGTGTCTCATCCGACTGTGTCCTCCTGAACGGCGTGTTGATAGATGTACGGGGCGGTGGATGGCAGCGGGCCGGCGCCGCCTCCCTCGGTTCCCTGGCAGTTGCTTTTCGTCTGTTGCTGCTGGTCGTACGCGCATTCGTTGCGCCCCCACGACACCGGCTCGCCGTCGCTCGTGATCACCTTGTAATCCTCGACGACGATGATGCCGCCCGGGCAGCGCCAGTACGTGGTGAACTTGATGATCTTGATGGTGGCCGTTTCACTCACCGGCTTCGAGTCCGTCTGCAGCGGCTGACAGCCGTCCACGGCGAAGGCCGCCGTCGCGCCGAGCAGCAGGCAGGAGAGCAGGATCAGATGCATTGCGGTCTGGTTCATTGCATGCTCCTCAATCCGCGTTCACGAAGAAGACGTCCCACGCCCAGCGGGCCAGGGTGTCGTGCTTCGTCCCATGCACCTTGGCGCGGTAGCGGAACGCGTTGCCGTATTCGTCCGTGCGCTGCGACTCTTTGTAATCGAGCTCGATCGCGCGAACGCCCGCGGAGGCGAGGGGGCGCAATTCGGACGCTTCCGAGACCCCGTTGTGATTCGCGTCGGTCCAGAGGACGAACGAGGCGAAGCGCGCGTCGCGCGCATCCATCAGGCCATCGGCATTGCCGCCGTTTTCGGGACGGTCGTACATGGCCAGGGCGATGAAGCCGTTGCGGTTGGCCGCGGCGGACTGCCACGTGTAATTCCCGAACAGTTCCCGGCCGGTCGTGATCGCGCCGTCGCCGTTGCGGTCGTAGGCCAGGAAGGCGTCGTCCGCGCCGGCCGCCGTCCACGACAGGAGCTCCGCGGTGCGGTTGCTGTCGAGATCGAACGCGACGCCGTCCGCGGCGCCCGTCAGCGCGTAGCCGTCACCATCGACATCGATGAGAATCGGGGAGGGCTCGAACGGGTCGCACTTGGAGTCCCAGTAGTTCGCCTCCAGAGCCGTTCCGGGAGTCTCCCCCTCGCACGGATCGTCGTCGCCGCCATCCGTGTCCTGCTGCGCCGCACAGGTCAGGCCGGCGGCCTGTTTCGCGCTGAAGAACGCGTTGGCGGGAGCCGTCGTCCATTCCGCGGAGAAGCCGAATCCCTTCCATTCCGCCTTCACCGCGATGGAGAGCTGGCCGCAGGTGACGGTGCAGCTCTGCACGGCCACGGCCGCGGCGCCAGCGCATTTCGTCTCCATGGTTTTGGGCTTTTCGTCGTGGCCCGGCTCCACGGTCGCCACGCCGACGTGCTTCACGCCGGGCGTGGCCACGGTCCCTCGTTCAGTGAACGGCGTGTAAATCACGTTGACGTCACAGGCATGCCGGTTGTCGACGGTGTCCTTGCAGCACTTTTGAAAAACGAAGTCGGCGCCGTGCATTTGCAGGTCGTACTGATCTCGCGGCACGACGTGGTCGCTCGAATCGAACGCGTGGAAGAACTCGTCGCTGCACCCCAGGGAATTCGCCGCCACCTTTGCGCCCGTGCTCTGCACGACCACCCGCCGCGGCGCGCGGTCGAGCGGCAATGTGGTGACGTCCGCGATCGTCGTCAGCTCGCCCGCGACCCCGACCACGTTGTCGACGAACTCGGGATTGAGATCGTTCGCCGCGTCATAGCGATTGTGGTACACGGCCAGCGCGCGATAGCTGCGGCTGCGCCCCTGGTACGTGACCGTCACAGAGTAGGCGGTGTATTTCGCGACGTCGTGAAACGCCTCCGCCTCCAGCGCGGCGACGTTGGCCACCGTCAGCGGCTCCCTGTCGTACTGCGACCAGACGCCGGGCTGCCACTCCGCCGGATAGGAGAAGAATCGCTGGCCGCCGTAATTCGCGTTCCGGAGCACGCCGCGAATGACGTCCCCCGTCGGCGGCGTGACGAAGTCGCTCCAGAGCTCGTGCCGGATGTCGTCCAGCGAGCCGCTCCGGAAGTCGGAGAGCTGAAACTTCAGCGCGATGTTGTCGGCCAGCCACGCGTTCTCCTCGAACAGCGAATGGACGTAGTCCGCGCGGTTGTACATGGCCATCTTCGCGTACGCGCTGCGGATCAGCCGCTCCTCGGCCGACATCCTGGAGACGCGCTCCGCCGGAGTGGTGCGCGGCCCGGCCGCCGCGGCGAATGTGGAGAGGATGAGAAGACACACGGATACCCACGATCGAATCTGCATTGTTTCCTCCTGCGACGAACGTCAATGAGCGGCCGCGCCGAGCTGCACCCGTTGCAGCTCGCGCTCGACCGCGCTGCGGAGCGCCGTCCGATCGAAGGCGCCCGGAAGTACTGCCCCGTTCACGAGCAGCGTCGGCGTGCCGGACACGCCGAGCCGCTTGCCCGCTTCGACGTCGCTCAAGACGGCGAGCATCGAGGCCTCTTCAGCGAGGCACGACTGAAAGACCCCGCCGTCGAGGTCCGCGGCCGCCGCGGCGCGCTGCACGGCATCGCGGTCCAGCCGCGGCTCGGCATACAACGCGTCGTGGTAGGGCCAGAAGCGTCCCTGCGCGCCGGCACAATGCGCCGCCCGGGCCGCCTCCACGCTGCGCCGCTGCGTGAGCGCGGGGAAATGCCGGTAGACCAGCTTCACCCCCTCGGGGTACGCCGCCAGGATGTGATCGAGCGCGGGCTGGACCTGTTTGCAGAACGTGCAGCCGAAGTCGGAGAACACGGTCAGCGTCACGCGCGCGTCCGACGGGCCGCGGACGAATGCCGCCGGCGCGGCCTGCGCGCTGCTCAGCCGCGGCTCGGGCAGGCTCCAGTCGATCTTCGCGGCGGCGATCAGCTTCTCGACCGCCGCGCGGTAAGCGGTGATGCGCCGGTTCGTCTCCAGGTCGAGGCGGATGCGGTGGCGCGCCTCCTCCGGCGACATCGACGCGAACGCGGCCAGGTTCTCGAGATACTCGCGCTCCACCTCGGTCTCGGCCACCGTTCCGCCTGCGGTGGAAAGCTGCTGCCGCAGGGCGTCGACGGAAAGGCCGCGCTTCGCCGCTTCCTGCTCCACCACGATCCTGGCGATCGCGTTGTCTGCGGAGCTCTTGCGCAAGACGTACATCTGCTGCTCGAGCAGGCGGAGCTTGCCGGCGATCGGGCCGTCGACCTCCTCCTGCGTCACCCCCCGCCCGTTGACCGAGGCCACCACGCTGTCGGCGCCGGCGCCCCCCACCGCCAGCACACTCACGAAAATTGCTGCAATCACCACACGATCTCGTCTCATAAGACTCCTTTCTTCAGGAGTCGTCAGAATTCACGAATCGCGGAGATTGCACATCGGGCCGGTGGAGGGGACGTGCTCCCCCATTCGGGGGAGCACGGAGACCGGCGGCAAGCAGGTCGGCGCCTGTGGAGTGGCGTGGCTTCAGCCCGCCAGGCTCCTGCGACGGGGTGAGCTTCGATCAGCCATCGGCGTCCACGCATCTCCGGACAGCACTCGCGTAAATGAACCGGTGCAGATCCGAAAATGACCGCAGATCATCTGAAAAATGACCGCAGGTCACTTGAAAGTGCTCCGCGATGACTTTCCGCGTGATCCGCGCTCACCTTGCAAATGATTGCAGAGGCCATGCAACTGACCCGCGGTCGACACTCAAATGACCCACGGTGGGGATCGACGCTCCCGCGGGCGGGATGAAGGTGCTCCGCGGTCATTTGCAAGGTGCTCCGCGGTCATTTGCAAGGTGCTCCGCGGTCATTTGCAAGGTGCTCCGCGGTCATTTAGAAAACGAAAAGCCGCGAGCGGCGATGGCTCATTCGCGGGATCTCTACCGATGGAAACGCCGGCGCCGGTGCATTCCTGCGAGATCTTCGACCTCGATTCCGCTGGAGATGGGACCGTGGGCGGAACTACAGTGTTCTGCTTAGTACAGCTTCCCGGAGAAGAGTGTCCGGAGCCGTTGTCGGTTGTCGGTTGTCTGCGCAGCAGCGCGAAGAGGCGCAGACAACTGACAACCGACAACATCGGTCCACATGGACACTCACTTCCGGGAAGCTGTACTTAGTTCCCCCGCTCCGCGTGGCAGATCATGTCGATGATCACGGTGCTGGCGAGAATGAGCACGTCGTCTTCGCCGGCGGCGATGTCGACGCCGTAGGTATCCGACCAGGAAAACCATTGGCGGGAGACGGTCGCCACGCGGCGTCCGCCGCGCGTGAGCTCGTACTCCTGCTCCCAGAAATCGCCGGTTCCCTCCAGGTCATCGGGGCCGGGGACGTCCACGCTGAATCGGCAGCGGAAGAACGTGAACAGCTCTTGCGTGACCACGGCGGCCGGGGCACCGTTGCGGTAGATCTCGTACGTCGGCCCCCACGACAGCACCTTCTGCCGGATGAAGGCAAGCTCATTCCCCTGAAGGTCGCGGAACGACAACTGATGGCCGAAGGAAAAGCCTTTGCTGTCGACGAAGAAGACGTCGCGTCCTTCGGCATCGCGGATATAGAAATCGTCGCCCCACGCAAACAGCTTCTGCTTCATCACATAGCGCATCGGGCGTGATTCTGACACGTTGACGGCCGCCGCCCCCGTTGTCAGGTCACATGCCGGCAAGACGCGCGGCGATCTCGCGTTTGATCTCCGGAAGATTCAGCCGCCCAAGTCCCTCTCCCCGCAAACGCGGGAGAGGGACCGGGTGAGGAGCATTACTGGACCAGTTCCCCTTCGAACACCATGTGCCATGAGAACGGCACGTCCGGCGCCGGCGTCCGCGCATCGACGTGAAAGCTGTGAATCGTCACCTCATCCCCGAACACGAATGCCGACAGCAGAAACGGATGCGGGACGAACCCGACGCGCGCGTCCGCGGACACGCCCCGGCGGCCGTACGTGGTGAGCGCGGTGATCGACGGTGTCGAGTCGTGGCGGATGCCGGGCGGATCGCAGACGATGTCGTGCAGGCTGATGCGATACACGCCATGCTCGTCGGTGATGCCGTGTCCGGCCAGCACGTACGCATACGTGCCGTCGTCGCATTCTTTCCGCTCCTCGATGCGCGCGGTTGCCGGCGACTGCTTCCATTGAACGATGCGGGTCATCTCTTTCCCCTTCCCTCTGAAGTTCCTCACTGAGGGAGTGCCCGCCGCCGGCCCCGTCCCTACCCCCGGAGAGGCAGAAAGTGGCGTACGATTCACTACACAACTTCTCAAAACAATCGAGGGAGCGTCTGTGACCGGCATCCTGATCATCGTGGGACTGTGCGTAGCGTTCGTCGGCCACCTGCTCGTGTTGAA
Organism: Thermoanaerobaculia bacterium; assembly: GCA_035627015.1. Classification (GTDB taxonomy): domain Bacteria; phylum Acidobacteriota; class Thermoanaerobaculia; order Gp7-AA8; family Gp7-AA8; genus QHVT01. Next base: position 58,693 of record DASPMO010000004.1, read on the forward strand.
TTCCGCCTTCAAGACGAGCCTGGGGTGGGGGCTGGCATCGCTCTTCCTGCCCTTCGGAGTCTTCGTCTACGTGGCAAAGCACTGGGACGAGACACGTCGCGCGTTCCTGTGCTGGGCCGGCGGGTTCGCCGTGATGCTCCTGGCCTTCGCGCTGTCGCCGTCGCGCCCCAGGCCCGAAGCCACGGCGGACCGCAAGGACGAACGAACGGTGCGTGTGAGCTCGGCGGCGGCGTTGCCGCCGCGCGAGGCCGAGCCTCAGCCGGTACAGTACGTGCCGCCGCCGCCCGAGCCGCTCGCGCCAGTCGCGGCCGATGACGCGGCCACGGCGCCCGCGGCCCCGAAGCTGCAGCAGGTGTACATCGATCGCGCCTCGAAGCTCTACTATCGTGAATCGTGCACCCGCCGTCCCCAGACCGCCACACGGGTCGCGAAAAGTGTGGCCCTGATGCAGGGCTATCGAGAAGCGCGGTGTGACTGAACGAAGGAGTGAGCGATGCCCTCTCCCCGCGAAACCGACTTCATCGAGAATCCCATGCCGCCGGCGCCGCCGCCGCCAACCCCGCATGTCGGAGGACCCGTGCCGTCTCCTGATGCCGAAGCCGAGGCACTCGCGGCCGAATTGACCGACGAGCCCACCATCACGCAGTCCGAATGAAGGCAGGCGGCGGTGTAGCGTACGCGCGTTGCCTCACATGCCGGCACGACGCGCGGCGATCTCGCGTTTGATCTCCGGGAGATTCAGCAACGACGCCGTCGAGTTTTTGCGAGGCACGATCAACACGGCTGTGAGAGCGATCGTGACCTGGGATTGAGGCGTCACCCGGACCGGCGAGGCTCCGACTCTCTTCCCATCGACGAACGTCCCATTCTTGCTGTCCAGATCTTTGATCCAGATCGTCCCGTTGTCCATCGTGATGACGGCATGGTGTCGGGAAATCGTGGGGTCGGCCAGCACGACCCGGCTGTCGGGCGACCGGCCGACGACATTCATTCCTTCGCACAACAGGTGCGACTGCCCGTCGCACACCAGCGTGCCGGCGTGCGACAAGCCCGCCGGCGACGACGTGACCTCGCCGCAGAACGCATAGCCGAACCCATGCACGGTACGAATGTACTGTGCGCTGCGAGGATTGTCGCCCAGGGCCCGCCGCAATTCGTTGACGACCGTGGCCAGGTTCGTCTCGCAGACGAACGTCGACGGCCACAGCGCGTCGTACAGCTCTTCGCGCGACAACGCGCGCGGCCGCGCCTGGAGCAGGGCCTGGAGCAACTGCTGCGCCTTCGGGGAGAGGTGCTTCGGCTTGCCCCTGCCGGTCAACTGACGCGACCCGCAGTCGAACGTGAACTCTCCGAAGCGAAATGTTCCAGCCGGCAAACCGGCCGACAGCTCACTGACGCTCATGAATCCTCCGGACCATGAACTAAGAATAACCCTGCTTTGCGGCCTTCCATGAAATCCCCACAAAAACCAAACATCTCCGCCCCCGTTGTACCGTACGCCCCCATGCGCACCATCATGGCGGCGCTGGTGAGCTGGGGGGTGGCGCTGTTCGAGGACCTCGTGCAGGTGCCGGCCAACCGGCGAACGTGAGCTCTCCGAAGCGGCGTTCCAGCCGGCAAGCCGGCCGACAGCTCACTGACGCTCATGAACCCTCCGGACGACGAGCAAAAGAATAACCCACCTCTGCGGACTCCATAACTTCCCCATAAAAACCAAACATCTCGAATCCCGGGAGCACCGAAGCTGTATCCATACGACAGCAGCCTGGGAAGCAAGTCGCTGCTGCAGTGAACACTTTGGAAGTTACGGAAAGAAGGCTCGCGTGTTTCATCTGTCCATTCGCCGTCGCGTCAACCTGTGGGTCGGCACACTTACGTTGTTCGTCACGCCGGTCCTGTTTGCGGATCCGCCACAATTGGTCGTCCCCGGCCGATGGGAGATCACGCTCGAACGAACTGCCACACCCCACGCCACCGGCAACATTCACTGTCTGTATCGCGCCGGGTGCCGCCGAGCGGCCCGAGCCTCCCAGGGGAAAACCGTCCGATCCGTGCCAGATCGTCAGCGGCGGCGTAGCCGGCAACGTTCTGTCGTACATGAGCCGCTGCGGGACGAAACGCTCCGCCAGCGTACGGATTACCTATCTGGGCGACCGATATGAGGGCGAAGTCGAGGTCAAGGAACCGACCCTCGAACTGCGACAACTGATCACCGCCAAGCGCGTCGGCTCATGCGACGACGCTGCATCCGGGCAACAGTAGGACAGGAGATCCCATGCGATTCACTGCAGTGCACCTGTTCACTCTCGTCGTTGTGCTCGCGGCAACGGTGACCGCTCAGCCCCAGGATCTCACCGGAGCCCACGGTGCTGTCATCACCAACGGCGACAGCGACCCATCTCTCAATACGTCAGGTGTCGTGCTGCGGGCAAAAACATCCCGCTCTTCGATTGCGGCGCAACTTGGTAGCTCAGACGGCTCGTTCGTCGTATTCACTGCGTCCAGTGCCGCACTGTTACGCGTGCAAGCCGATGGGAAAACGGGAATCGGCACGCCGGCACCGCGAGCGATCCTCCACCTTGTCCGGAACAACGGGGCAGGGATCGGCCCGGAACTGATCCTGGAGAACAATGGCGGAACGATCAGCAACGCATCCGCACTGACCTTCTCCTCGGAGGGGTTCCCTTGCTGCTCGAAGCGGCGACACCCGTAGCCGTTGCTTTCAAGGATCTGAATCACTTCCTGGGCTTGCCCCATGGCATCCGCATGGAAATGCCGGGCAACAGCGACATCATGGTGAGCCGGATGCAGATCGGCCGCTGGAATGCTCCAATCATCCAGAGTCTCGACGGTCCGCTGCAACTCAATGCCGACACGCGCCACGAGGTGAAAGTTCCGGCCCAGTTCACGGTCGGCGATCTTCAGGGGGATGCCGGTCTGCTCATCGTTTCCGGCGACAACCCGGGAGATCCGAACGCCCCTGCGCTGACACTGGCACGCAAGGACGGGAACAACAACCCGATCGCCGCGTTTGCCTTCTCCATCGACGAACAGGGCAAGCAACTCAAATTGCTGTACGGTACGACCGATGCACGCCCGGCCACTCCGCTCCTGACCGTCGATGCCAGTTCGCCCAATGGTCCTCAGCTCTCGTTCAAGGGCGCAATCGTCGGTGCGGTCTACCAGGACATCGCGGAATGGGTACCCGCAACCGCGGACGTACCGCCTGGAACGGTGGTTGTGCTGAACCCGGAGAAGACGAACGAGGTGATGGCCTCGCAGCACGAATACGATGTGCGGGTCGCGGGTGTCGTCTCCGCACAACCCGGTGTGATTCTGGGACCAGCGGGAGACCGCAAGGAAATGGTCGCCACGACCGGCCGTGTACGCGTCAAAGTCGACGCAACACAGCCGATTCGAGTCGGAGATCTGCTGGTGAGCAGCAACAAGGCGGGGTTGGCCATGCGCTCACAGCCCATCGACATCGGCGGTGTGCCCATGCACCGCCCCGGCACGATCATCGGGAAAGCCCTCGAGCCGCTAAACAGCGGCGAAGGGGAGATCCTCGTCCTCCTGTCGCTTCAGTAACCGGAAGGAAACCCCGTGATCAGACGAGTGCTCCTCGGTGTCCTCTGCGGCACCCTCGCCCTTCATTCGCTGCATGCCGCCGGGAAAGGAACGCCGCCGTCCGTTGCCTTCGGACGCAGCGGCGTCACGGTGGCGGGTCTGAAGCCCGGCACGCGCCTGGCCTGGCTGGCCATGGTCCGCGAGCCGCGCAGGCATTACGCCGCCACGCGCATCGTGCGCGGCTTCGCACCGGCCACGCCCGGTTCGTCGTTCGCCATCGACTACGAGAACGCCGACACGTCGCGCTCCCTCTGGATCGTCGCCGACGTCGACAACGGCGTCACCGCGGAGGCCAAGCCCGCCGGGACCATCGTCTCCCAGCACGCCATCCCGATCCAGGCCGCGGCCGGAAAAAGCGCCATCACGATCGCCAGCGGCACGGTCGAAGTCCTCTACGTCCGCCCGCGCGGCGGTGCCTGGACCTTCAGCGTCGCC
>DASPMO010000005.1:0-13163 GCA_035627015.1 Thermoanaerobaculia bacterium
GCGCGAGAGCGCAATCCCCGTGGCCGCGGCCGTCCCTTCGAGGAAGCCGATGAAGCCGTGGTCGCGGCCGAGCGTCGAGGCGTGGACGTTCACGCCGAGGCGCAGCGAGGAGGGGAGGGTGGAGGCGCCGCGGAAGGCGGCGGCGATGCAGGCGCGGTCGACGAGCGACTCCTCCCGCTTGAGGCGCACGTACTCGAACAGCACGTCCGCGGCCTCGAAGTTCGTGCCGCGCGGGCCGCGGGAGAGGCACTCCACGCCGTCGATGCGCGGCGTGCCGCCGTTCAGCCGGAAGATCGGCTGATAGACCGGCGTGATGGCGCCGGGCTGCAGGATGCGGTTCAGGGCCGACTCGATCATCGCTGATCCAGCAGGTTCACGGCCACGTTGGCGATCTCCATCATCGACTTCGGCTTGTGGAGGAACGCGTCCGCGCCGCGGTTGTACGACTCGCGCTCGATCTCCGGAGTGCCGTACGCGCTGAGCAGGATGACGCGCGTGTCGGACGAGCGCTGGTGGATGTCGGAGACGATCTGCAGTCCCTCCACGCCGCCGATGCCGGTCAGGCGCAGGTCGCAGATCACCAGGTCGTAGCGGCGTTTCGCGAGCAGCGCCTGTGCCTCTTCCAGCTCGTGTGCCGAATCGACCGTGTAGCCGAGGCCTTCGAAGTACCGGCGCATCGCCACGACAATCAGCTCCTCGTCATCGACGATGAGAATCCGCTCGGACCTCGCTCCCCCATCACTCCGCATCAATACTGCTCCTTCGATAGACCGGGAAGCGCATGGTCACGACCGCTCCGCCGTCATCGGCATTCCGTGCAGCGATGGTGCCACCGTGCTCATCCACGACGCGCTGCACGATGGAGAGGCCGAGGCCGGTGCCGCCGCGCCTCCGCGTGAAGAATGGCTGGAAGATTTTCGGCAGGTCGACGGCGTCGAATCCCGGCCCATGGTCGCGCACTTCGCACTCGATGGTCGTGGGACCGGCGGCGCGGACGCGCACGCGCACGCGCTGCTCCGGCTTGGAGTGCTGGATGGCGTTGTTGATGAGGTTCTCGAAGGCGTGGGCGAGGCGGGCCGCGTCCATGAGCATCGGCAGCCCCGGCTCGATCTCCGCGTCGACGGCAATGGACGACTGCGCCGCGATCTGGCGGCAGCCGTCGACGACGCCCGCCAGGACGCTGTCGATGGTCCCCTCGCGCAGGTCGAGCGACCAGGTCTTGCCGTACTCGAGGAGGCTCTCCATGAGCCGGTTCAGGCGGTCGAGCCAGATGCGGAGGATGCCGAAGAGCTCCATGACGCTCGGATCGTCCGGCAGCAGCTCCTGCAGGGCGTCGACGGTGAGGCCCATGCCGAAGATAGGATTGCGCACCTCGTGGGCGACGCCGGCCACGAGCTCACCGAGGGCGGCCAGCTGCTCGCCGCGGCGCACGGACTCCTGGAGGCGCGTCAGCTCAGTGGTGTCGCGCATGGCCACGATCACGCGCTCTTCCTCATCGGCCGCCGAGCGGTACCAGCTGGCGCTGAGGTCCCAGTGCACCTCGCCGACGGAGATCTGTGCGCTGCAGGGCGTGCGGCTGTCGCGCACGGCGGAGACGACGTCGCCGAGGGTGACCCACGGCTCGCGCTCGGCCATGCGGATGGGGCGGCCGAGGACGTCGAGGAACTCGCCGCCGGCGAGGTCGCGCGCGGCGCGGTTGAGGCGGGCGATGGTGCCGTCGGGATGGGTGATGAACACCGGCAGCTCGATGGCGTCGAAGGTGAGCGACCACTCCTGTCCCTTGCGCTCGATGAGCTCCTGCAACTGGCGGCGGACGATCAGCCGTCCCAGCGACGCGCCGGCGCGTACGAGCGCGCGGCGGCGCTGCTCGCTCATGGGACGCACGGCGCGCGCGAGCACTTCCATCACGCCGACGATGCGCTCGGTCTCGCGGAGCGGCACGGCCACGGCGCCGTGCAGTCCGGCGCGTGCCGCGTCCTCGCCGCGCATGACGCCGGTCTCCTCGAACAGGTCGGCGACCCAGATGACGTCGTCGCGCGCCCAGGCCTTGCCAGGGATGCCGCGGCCGCGGTCGAAGCGTAGCTCGCGCACGCGCTCGTTGAACTTCGAGGCGTCGATGCCGCGCCGCGCCCAGAGCGCGGTCGGCTCGAGCAGCGTGCCGGTGGGGTCGACGAGCCAGATCACCGCGCAGTCCCAGCCGTCGCTCTCGCCGATGAAGGCCAGGGCGTCGTCGAGCACCTCCTCGAGAGGCTTGTCGGCGGCGAAGATGCGCGTCACGGCGAGCTCGAGCCGGTTCTCGTGCTCGCCGCGGCTGACGTCGGTCACGTCGCGGGCCAGGAAGACCGCGCCGTCGCTGCCCGCCGGCGTGCCGGTGACGCGGAAGGCGCGCTCCACGCCGTCGACGACGATGCGCGCGTCGGCGCTGACGGCGCGCCCGCCGTGCACGCGCCGGGCGAGGTCGCGCCACCACGGCGCGAGGGGGTCGAAGCCGCCGCTCTGCAGCGCCGCGAAGGGCGCATTGCCGCGCGTCACGGCAAGCTCCGGCGAGACGATCCAGAGCGGATCGCCTACCGTTTCGAGCAGCGCTTCGACGAGCGTGGACATCGGTTTCTTCAGACTATAATCACCGCCGCTTTGCGCGACCTCAAAGTCTTTTCCGGTCGATCCCACGAATCCCTCACCCGCGAGATCTGTGCGCACCTGGGCGTGGAGCAGGGTCACGTCACGCTCTACAGCTTCTCCGACGGCGAGCATTACGTGCAGATCGACGAGAACGTACGCGGCGCGGACGTGTTCATCATCCAGCCGACCTGTCCTCCCTCGGTGAACGATCACCTGATGGAGCTGCTGATCATGCTGGACGCGTTCAAGCGCTCGTCGGCCAAGCGCGTGACGGCCGTGCTGCCGTACTACGGCTACGCGCGGCAGGACCGCAAAGACAAGCCGCGCGTGCCGATCACGGCCAAGCTGGCGGCGGACCTGATCAGCACCGCCGGCGCCGACCGCGTGCTCACGCTCGACCTGCACGCGGCGCAGATCCAGGGCTTCTTCAACATCCCCGTCGACCACCTCTTCGCCGCGCCGGTGATCGTGAAGTATCTGAAGGACGTCGATCCGGGCGGCGAGCTGGTCATCGTCTCGCCCGATGCGGGAGGCGTGGAGCGCGCCCGTGCCTACGCGAAACGCCTCGGCGCGTCGCTGGCCATCATCGACAAGCGCCGCTTCGCCAAGAACCAGACCGAGGTGATGAACATCATCGGCGAGGTCGAGGGGCGCAACGTCTTCATCGTCGACGACATCATCGACACGGCGGGGACGCTGATCCACTCGGTGGCGGCACTGAAGGACGCGGGGGCGCGGTCGATCTCGGCGGCCTGCACGCACGCGGTGCTGTCGGGCCCGGCCGTGGGACGCATCAACAACTCCGACCTCACGCAGGTCGTGACCACGAACAGCATCCCCATGCACGAGAAGGAAGCGGACTGCCCGAAGCTGAAGACCCTCTCGATCGGACCGCTGCTGGCGGAGGCGATCAAGAGGATCCATAGCGAGGATTCGGTTTCGAGCCTGTTCGAGATGTAGGGCGGGGCTTCAGCCCGCCACCCCCGCCGGGGAGGCGGGCTGAAGCCCGCCCTACGTTGGTCATCGCGGGAATACCCCACCTTCTCAATCAGTTAGCCGCGTGTCGAACCAAACTTTAGGGAGTCAGCACCATGGCTGAAGTCACACTGGAAGTCACCAAGCGCGAGAGCACCGGCAAAGAGCAGGCGAAGAAGCTTCGCCGCGAAGGAAAAGTCCCGGCGGTCGTTTACGGCGGCCACAAGGAGCCGGTGGCGATCACGGTCGATCGCAAGGCGGTCTCGGAGCTCGTCACCAAGGGTGAGCACGGGATCCGTTCGGTGTTCCTGCTCAAGATGGCGGGCACCGACCAGCAGCGCCACGCGATGATCAAGGAGATCACCATCGACCCGCTCACGCGCCGCATGAAGCATATCGACTTCGTGCGCGTGGTCATGGATGAGAAGGTCAAGGTCACGGTGCCGGTGCACCTCAACGGCACGGCCATCGGCGTGAAAGAAGGCGGCCTGCTCGATTTCCAGGTGCGCGAGCTCCACATCGAGTGCCTCCCGACCGTGATTCCCGACTCCATCGAAGTGGACGTGACGTCGCTGGGCCACCACGACTACTTCCGCATCAAGGACCTGCAGCTCCCGGAGGGGGCGCGCGTGCTCGACGACCCGGAGCGCGTGGTGGTCGGCGTGACGGTTGCCCGCGCCGAAGTCTCCGATGCGGCCGCGGACGCCGCGACGGCCGAGCCCGAGGTCATCAAGAAGGGCAAGCCCGAGGACGAGAAGTAGTCTTCGAGCCATCGTACATCCCACGCCCCGCGCAACCCGCGGGGCGTTTTCGTTATGAAGCTCACCCTCCTGCTCCTCCTGGCCGCGGTCCTGCCGAAGGCGAAAGTGCCGTTCGTCGTCGCCGACGGCAACGGCGGCTTCTACGTCAGCCACGTCGGCGCCAACGGCGCGTTCCAGGTGGCGCAGATCCGCGACGGGAAGTGGTCTCCGGCGCGCACCATCTCCGGCGACGCGAACCTGCTCGTGAACAGCGCGGACTATCCGTCGATCGCGCTTGTGGAAAACGGCAAGGGCAAGCGGCTGCTCGCGAGCTGGTCGACGCGCAACGGGCACGGCACGGTGATCCATCTCGCCGAGTCGCGCGACGGCGGCGCGACGTGGTCGAAGGCGACGACGCCGCATCCGCGCGACGGGACCATGGGCGCGCCGATGCGGGTCGCGGCCGCGGGCGGGTTCCCGCGCATGGCCGTTTCGAAAGAGAATGTCGGAGTGGTCTGGGCCGCGGACGATGGCGTGCACTTTCAGCTTCTCGAAGGAGTGAAATGAGAAAGCGTTGCTGGTTGCTGGTTGCTCTGTTCGTGGTGGTGGTCGCGGGATGCAAACGCGGCGAGACGGCAGTCCAACAACAGAAAACCGCCCCCGCGCAGACGGCGACCGGCACGGAGCCGGGCGCGATGATGCCGGAGTATTCGGCCATGAACCTGGACGGCTCGAAGTTCGAGCTGGCCACGCGGCGCGACAAAGTGGTCCTGCTGAACCTGTGGGCGACGTGGTGCGGCCCCTGCCGCTACGAGATCCCCGAGCTGCAGCGCATGCACGACGAATACTCCAGGCGCGGCTTCGAGGTGGTGGGCGTGAGCGTAGACGAGAGCGGGATCGAGTCGATCCGCGAGTTCGTGGGCGAGAACAAGATGACCTATCCGGTCGTGCTCGACCCGCAGGGGAAGCTGGCCAACGTCCTGGAGGCGTCGGTGCTGCCGACGTCGGTGCTGATCGGACGCGACGGGAAGATTGTCTGGAAAAAGGTCGGCGCGATCCTCGAAGGCGACGAGGAGCTGAAGAGCGCCATCGAAAAGGCGCTCTAGACCTCGGTGTGCCTCCGATCGGGCGTGCCGCGCTCGACGCGGCGGCGGTCCCGCTGGCGCTGGATGAACGTGGTGATGTTGGCGGCCATGCGGCCGAGGAGCAGGCGCATCGGCAGGTAAGCGAGGCCGAGGGCGACGGCGACCGCAACGACCAGCGCAAGTGCTAACAGAATGAGTGTAGTGACTGACATCGGGCCCTTCCTTCGAGGTTGATAAGAGCAAACGCCCTGCCGATGGAAGCCTTTCAGGTATCGCCGATCCCGATGCACTTGCGCGAGCCGCTGCGCGCCGCGCTGCGAGGCCAAACGGCTGCCTGGCCGTCGCTCTCGGAGGACGAGGTACGCACGCTGGTGGACCATGGCCTGGCCCCGCTCGTCTACGCGGCCCAGCCGCTGGAACCGCTGCGCAACGCGGCCATCCACGCGGCGGCGCTCGAGCCGCTCCGCGCCGCCGATCTGCGCGAGGTGCTGGCCGCGCTCGCCGCGCGCGGCATCGGCGTGCTCATCCTCAAAGGGACTGCCCTCGCATACGACGTCTACGCCGCGCCCGAGCTGCGCCCGCGCGGCGACGTCGATCTCCTCGTGCCGCGCGAGCAGGCCGAGGCCGCGATCGAGCTGTTTCGGGACTTAGGCTTCACGTCGCGGCTCACCAGCGGCGACGAGCACAATGTCCGGCAGGTGACGCTCCGGCGCGGCGGCCACGAGTACGATCTGCACTGGGACATCGCCAACTCGCCGCTCTTTGCCTCTGTGCTCTCGTTCGAGCAGTTGCACGCCATCCCTCTTCCGCGCCTCGGCGAGCACGCGCGCGGTCTCTCGCATCCCGATGCGCTGCTCCTCGCGTGCATCCACCGCGTCGCCCATCACCACGACCTCGAGCGCCTGATCTGGCTGGTCGACATCGCCCTGCTGCGCGCCCGCATGTCGCGCGACGAGCACGCCCGCTTCTGGCGCCAGGCCGCGGATGCGCGCGTGGTCGGCATCTGCATCCGGTCGATCGAGCTGGCGGCCGAGTGGAGCGGCGGGCTTCAGCCCGCCGTCGAAGAGTTCCTGACGCGCGAAGAGCTCACTCGCCACGAGCCCTCCCGTGCCTTCCTCGATCCCGGCCTGCGCTACGGCGACGTCATGCTGGCCAACCTGCGGGCGCTGCCCTGGCCCGCGCGCCTGCAGCGCCTCTGGCAGCTCGCCTTCCCGCCGCCCGCGTACATGCGCCAGACCTTCGGCAGCGGAGCGCTGCCGTGGCTCTACGCGAAACGGGGGGCGAGGGGAGTAAAGAGGCTGTTCCGCCGGATGGTCTGAACGTAGGTCGGGCTTCAGCCCGACCCTCTCGGGCGGGAGGCGGGCTGAAGCCCGACCTACATTACGCGCAGTCTTTTACGTGGTCGACCAGCTGCCGGATGTCGAACGGCTTGGAGAGGATGCGGAACACCGGGCGGGCGGCGGCGGTCTCGGACGCTCCCTGCAGGTTGGCGGTCATGACGATCACGAACGGCTTCGGCACCTCGTGGTTTTCCTCGAGATAGCGGAGCACGCCGTGGCCGTCCACGCGCGGCATCATCAGGTCGAGAAGGACCGTGGCGTAATCGTTCCGAGTGAGTTTCTCGATGGCCTCGTAGCCGTCGCGGGCGCTTTCCACCTCGTACTGCTCACGCTTGAGAACCCGCTCGACCATCGCTCGAATCGCATCGTCATCATCGACGACCAGGATCTTTTTCTTGGGATACTGCTCCGACAACAAAACCTCCGTTGGGTCCTGCGAAGCAAACAGGCTGCCACAGCTAATGAAACCAGGAACCCCCATTCACGTCAACGGTTACGCCGTTGAGATAGCTGGCCATGGGGAGGCGAGGAAGAGGACTACCGCCGCGCGGGCGATGTCGGTGTCGACGAAACCGGGGGTGACGCACGCGGCCGTGATGTTGTCCTTCGCGCAGCGCGGGCGATCGAGCGCGTCAGGTTGACCATGCCGGCCTTGGACGAGAGGCGCCGGTGATCAGGGCGGTTTTGTTGGTGAGATCGCTGGTGGTTTGTTCATTGGCGGGCATCGTCTCACGATGCACCCACCAAAAAGGGTCAGCTTTGCTCCCGCCGAGCAGCTTCTGACCCTCGAATTTGCCAGTTTTGGCGTATCAATTGACCCTCTCCAGGACTCCTTTTCATTGTTCTCAATAACTTGCGAGATGGCGGCACGCCTGCAGTGGATGCGGCCCGGCAAAGCCGCACAAGATACCCAGGGAGAACCATTGAGACAGAATCGATTGATTGCAGCCGTGTTGGTGACAGCCCTCGCCGCGTTTCCGGCGATGGGACAGACGAACGGACGCTGGAACAGCCGCTCCGCAAACATTTACCGGTCCGAGGGAGTTCATGCTCTGACGTTGCCGTCGACGGCCTCGCCGACGGCGATCGTCGCGCAGTTCCTCGGCGCCCGCGGACGTGACGCGGCGACGCTCCGCAGCCTCGCGCCCGTCTCGCAGGGGAGCGCTCGCAACGGTGTAGCGCATTCGCGCATGGAGCAGCGCGTGAACGGCCTCGCCGTTTACGGCTCGTACGTGAAAGCCTCGATCAACGAGCGCGGCGAGCTCGTGCACCTCATCGAGAATCTCGCTCCGGCGGGTCGTGTCGCCGGTGCCACGATCGACGAGCGCCAGGCGCTCGCGGCGGCCCTCGGCCGGCTCTACCCCGGCATGGGCGCCGACCTCGCCGTCTCCGGCCGGAAAGGGGAGACGACGACGTTCGCGCGCGGCGCGTTCTTCCATGCCGACCCGTCGGCGACCCGCGTCGCCATCCCGATGGCGGACGGCTCGCTCGAGGAAGGCTACCTGGTCGAGACGTGGAGCGAGGAGAAGAACCTGCTTCACGAGACGCTCGTCAGCGGCGGGGGCGAAGTGCTCTTCGTCGAGACGCGGACGAACACCGACTCGTACAACGTCTTCAAGATCGATCCGATCAAGAGCGTGCAGACCCTCGTCGCCGGCCCGGCTCCGGTCAGCGTGGCGGGGACGACTCCGTCGCCGAGCGGCTGGATCAACACGGCGCTGGCGCAGAAGACGACCGACATCTACGGCAACAACGTTCACAGCTATCTCGACGTCGACGGCAACAACCGTGCGGACCGCGGCGGCACGACGGTGAGCAGCCCCTTCAACTTCACCAGCGTCTTCAGCCCAACCTCGCTGACCAGCACCACGACCAACCGGGCCGTGGCGGTGCAGAATCTCTTCTACCTCAACAACGTCACGCACGACCTTCTCTACAAGGCCGGCTTCGTCGAGAGCGAGGCCAACTTCCAGGAGAACAACTTCGGCCGCGGCGGCTCCGGCTCGGACTCGGTCAACGCCGAGGCGCACGACGGCAGCGACTACAACAATGCGAACTTCGCCACGCCGGGTGAGGGGGGGAATCCGCGCATGCAGATGTTCCTCTGGCGCCACCCCGAGGTGGCGATCGGCGCGACGAGCTACAACCCGATCGGCACCGCGGACTTCGGCGCGGCGCTGACGACCACCGGCGTGAGCGGCGTCATCGCCATCGCTCCGGTCGGCAATGCAGAGGGATGCGTGGCGTTCCCGGCCGGCACGTTCACCAGCAGGATCGCGGTGATCGACCGCGGCACGTGCGACTTCGTCATGAAGGTGAAGAATGCACAGACTGCGGGCGCGCGCGGAGTGATCATCGCCAATCACGCCACCGGCGGCGACGCGATCACGAACATGGGCGGTACGGACTCGACGATCTCCATCCCATCGGCGTTCGTCGGTTACACCCACGGCGTGGCCATCAAGACGCAGGCGGGCAGCACGGGCGCCCTTCGCATCGACCCGATCTTCCGCGACGGCGATCTCGACTCCGACATCGTCCATCACGAGTACGGCCACGGCCTGACGTGGCGCATGATCGGCAGTATGAGCGGCCCGATCTCCGGCGCCATCGGCGAGGGGATGGCGGACGTGCTCTCGATCGTCATCAACAACGATGACGCGGTGGGCGAGTACTCGGAGCGCAACAGCAACGGCATCCGCTCGGCGCGTTACGGTGCGTTCCCGCGCTCGTACGGCCACGTCAACGGCACGAACGGCGTCCACTACGACGGCGAGGTGTACGGCGCGATCGGCTGGAACCTCTTCAAGCAGTACGAGGCGCGCATGGGCCTCACGGCTGCCCAGGATCAGATCCTGAGGGACCTGGTGAGCGGCATGAACTACACGCCGGCGCGGCCGACGTACGAGCAGATGCGCGACGGCGTCCTGCAGGCCACTGCCGGTACGGACCGCCAGTGCATGGTGTGGACGGCCTTCGCGAAGTACGGCGTCGGCCAGGGTGCGAAGGGCGTGGCCAACAGCGACGGCACCGCCACCATCACGGAGTCGTTCACGAATCCGTTGCCGTGCGTCCAGTAGTCACCGATCCCGCTTCATCATGACGGGCCGCCGCGGGTAAGCCGCGGCGGCCCTTTCTCGTTCGGTCCCACCCCCCACTTGTGGCATCATGCTTCAGGTCTGATATGACAACGCTCACGGGGATCGATGGCCGCAGTGTATTCCGGCGTTCGGATGACGTCGTTTGCCGTGCGGTGGGGCGGGAATCGATCCTGGTTCCGATCCGGAACAACGTCGGCAACCTCGACTTCGTCTATACCCTCTCGCCCGTCGCGGCGCGGATCTGGTCGCTGCTCGACGGGGTGCGCACCGCGGACGAGGTGGCCGAGGCGATCATGGCCGAGTACGAGGTCGACCGCGACACCGTCATGGCTGACCTCGCCGAGCTCGTGAGCGATCTGGCCGGAGTCTCGCTTCTGTCGAGGGTGTCATGATCGAGACGCAGACCTACAGCGACTTCAGCATGGTCGTCCACGGGGCCGTCTCACCGCTCCGTGTCCCGGCCAACGGCACGATCGAGATCACCAATCGCTGCCCCCTCGAGTGCGCGCACTGCTACAACAATCTCCCCATGGGGGATGTGAATGCGCGCCGCCGCGAGCTGACCACGGCCGAGCACAAGCGCATCGTCGACGAGCTCTTCGACCTCGGCTGCCTCTGGCTGCTCTACACCGGCGGCGAGATCTTCGCCCGCGCCGACTTCCTCGAGATCTACGAGTACGCGCACCGCAAGGGCTTCCTGATCACGCTCTTCACCAACGCCACGCTCATCACCGAGCGCGTGGCCGACTTCCTCGCGCAGCACCCGCCGTTCGAGATCGAGGTCACGCTTTACGGCCGCACCAAGGCCACCTACGAGTCGCTGACCGGCATCCCCGGCTCGTTCGAGAAGTGCCTGCGCGGCATCCACCTGATCCTCGACCGCAAGCTGCCGCTCAAGCTCAAGACCGTGGGGCTCACGATCAACAAGCACGAGATCCCGGCCATGAAGCGCTTCGCCCACGATCTGGGCGTGGAGTTCAAGTTCGACGCGATGATGAATCCGCGCATCGACTGCTCGGCCAGCCCGCTGGCCGTGCGTCTCACGCCCGCGGACGTGGTCTCGCTCGACCTCGACGACGAGCAGCGCGTCTCCGAGTTCCGCCGCCTGGCGACCGAGTGCACGCCGGTCATGCCGCGCGAGGGGGAGACCGCCAGTCTCTACCACTGCGGCGGCGGCGTGAACTCGTTCGCCATCGACCCGTACGGCGACATGACCATCTGCGTGCTGTCGCACTTCGACAAGTACAACGTGCGCGACGGCTCGGTGAGAGACGGGTGGGAGCACTTCCTCCGCGGCGTCCGCGCCCGGAAGGTCACCAAGGTCACGAAGTGCACGACGTGCGCGATCCGCTCGATGTGCGGCATGTGCTCGGCGACAGGAGAGCTCGAGAACGGCGACCCCGAGGCGCCGGTCGATTTCCTATGCCGCGTCGCGCACCTGCGCGCGGAAGTGTTCGGCGTCGAGGTTCCGTCGCACGGGGACTGCGAATACTGCGGCGACCAGCGCGGCGTCATTCTGGAGATGGTGCACAAGGTGCACTCGCGCACCGGTGCCGACGTGGCGGAAGTGATCGCCGCGGTGCCGGCAGCGGAGGCGGGCGCCGGTTGCGGGTCGGGAGCATGCGGCTCGTGCAGCGTGCGATGATCGGGAGGGAAGACCATGAAGAAGGACAACGAACAAACGAAGAAGTCGTACGAGAAACCGGTGGTGCGCCGCTTTCCGCTGCGCCCCGAGGAAGCGGTCCTCGGGTTCTGCAAGACGAGCGCGTCGACCGGGCCGGCCGCCTTCGGCTGCCGCGGCCAGGATCAGTGCTTCACCGGCGGGTCGTAGGTTGCCGCGCGAGTCGTATCTCTCCATCGGCGGCATCACCTTCGCGATCCACGACCCCGATCCGCAATGGACGTGGGACGACCCGGTATCGCGCTTCCTGGTCGCTCCCACCGACGCCGAAATCGTGCTCAACGTAGGACGGGCTTCAGCCCGTCCCCCCGGTGGTTCTCTCGTGTTCGACAGCGGCGCCGTCTGGCGCCTGTTCCGCGAGGAGCACGGCTACCGCATCGAATGCCGCTCCGAGGCCTTCGGTCCTGACCCTTACAAGACCGCGACCTTCAATGAAGACTTCACCCGCGGCACGATCGAGATGCTGCCGCAGCTCGCGCACCTGAATCCGCTCGAGTACCCGCTCGACGAAGTGTTGATCTCCAATCTCCTCGCGCGCGGACGCGGCGTGGAGCTGCACTCCTGCGGCGTGATCGACCACGAGGGGCGCGGACATCTCTTCGTCGGCGTCTCCGGCGCGGGAAAGACCACCACGGCGCGGCTGTGGGACGGCCGGGCCAGCGGCATCGTCAGCGACGACCGCGTGATCGTGCGCGAGCGCGACGGCGCGATGTGGATGTTCGGCACGCCGTGGCACGGCGAGGCCGAGCTGTCGATGCCGGGAGGAGCGCCACTCAGCGGCGTCTACCTGCTCGTGCAGGCGGAGGCGAACGAGCTCCGCGCGCTGGAGCCGGCGGAGGCGGTGGCGCGCCTCTTCCGCTGCACGTTCCCGCTCTTCCACGACGCCGCGGCGCTTGACTTCACGCTCTCGTTCCTGGAGCGCATCGCCGCGAGCGTGCCCGTGCGCGAGCTGCGCTTCACGCGCGACCGCATCGTGGTGGACCTCGTGTTATGGACGCCACAGAGCTGATCGTCGACCTGCTCGGCCGCGGCCACGCCGTGCAGTTCCAGGTCCACGGCGACAGCATGTATCCCGTGATTCGCGAGAACGACACGCTGCACGTGGAGCCGGTGCGCGACTTCGCGCGCGGCGACGTGGTGCTCGTCCTGGCCGAGCGCGGCCTGACCGCGCACCGCGTCGTCTCCCGCCGCGGCACGACCCTCATCCTCCGCGGCGACAACGCCCCCGCGCCCGACGATCCGGTCGAAGAGTCGCAAGTGCTGGGAAAGGTGACCTACGCCCTGCGCGACGGCAAGCGAGTCAACGTATGGAGTGCGGCGGCCCGAGCCGCCGCTTTCCTCCGCAGGCGCCTTGTCCCCTCTCCCCGTCGCACGGGGAGAGGGTCAGGGTGAGGGGCGACGCTGGCGCGGGTGCGCCCCTCACCCTGGCCCTCTCCCCGGAGGGGAGAGGGGACTGTAGTCTCAATCCGCTTTCCGCCGCACGCTCATCTCCGAGGTGTTTCCCGCCGCGTCGATTGCGATCGCGGAAAACGCCCGGTCGCTCGGCTCGGCGCTGGTCAGCACCTGCCGGGCCCAGATGTCGGTTTCCTCGAGACTGTCCGACTCCTCGGGGGCCCCGG
>DASPMO010000006.1:0-10198 GCA_035627015.1 Thermoanaerobaculia bacterium
CGTACGCGTGGCGGCGCAAGGCGCTGGGCGTCGTCTTTCCCATCATCGGGATCGTCCTCTTTGCCGCGGTCATTGCGCCGTGGGTCTGGGGGGTGACGCGGGTCGTGCCGGAGTTCCTGCGCTACGTGCTCGTCACCGAGACCGCCGCGCGCATGGCCACCGACGAGCTGCAGCGCACCGGGCCGCCCTGGTACTTTCTGCCGTACCTGATCGGCGGCGCGCTGCCGTGGTCGATCGTGGCGCTGGGAAATGTGGGGCGGGCTTCAGCCCGCGCATCGTGGCGGGCTGAAGCCCGCCCCACATTCTTCCTGATTCTCTGGCTCGCCGTCCCCTTCGTCTTCTTCTCGATCTCGCAGTCGAAGCGCCCGCAGTACATCCTCCCGCTGATGCCGGCCGTGGCGCTGATGGTGGCGCGGATCTGGGGGGAGGCGAAGACGCGCGCGGCGGCGATCGCCGTGGCGCTGTTCGGGGCGATCTTCCTGGCGGCGCCGCTGATCCTGCCGCGCGTGAAGATGAAACCGGAGATCGCCTCCGCCGTCCCGCAGACGGCGCTCCTCCTCGGCATCGCCTTCGTCCTCGGCGGCGCGGTGGCGCTCTTCACCCGCCGCCGCGACCTGGTCCTGGCCGCGCTCACGCTGCCGATCCTCGTCCTGCCGTTCGCCTCCGACCCGCTCCTGCGCGCCATCGCCGAACGGCGCTCCACGAAGTCGATGGTGGCGGAGATGCAGCCGCACCTCACGCCGCGCACGGAGATCATCGGCGTGGAGGCCTACGCGGGATCGCTCTCCTTCTACCTGCGCCGCCCGATCGTGGTGGTCAGCAAAGACGCGAGCGAGCTGACGAGCAACTACCTCATCCGCCGCTACGGCCACTTCACCAGCAACCCCTCCGCGCCGCTCAAACCGCTCCCGTACTTCGAGCGCTCGCTGACGGCCACCCGGCCGCGCGTCTACATCCTCCGCGTGGGGGACAAGCCGCGCCGCGCGCTGCTGGAGTCGCGCGGCTGGCGCGTCATCGGCGACGGCGCGCGGCACGTTGCGTACGGACGTTGAGCCGTCCTCGATCGAGGACGGCGTGCGCGTGTCTGAATATGATTTGACCCACATCGAGGCCTCGATGCAGGACACCGAGCGTTCGTTGACCCACATCGAGGGCTCGGGTGCACGACACCGGAGGCCCGGTGCACGACACCGGAGGCCCGGTGCACGACACCGGGTGAGTCCCCTCTCCCCACTGCGGTGGGGAGAGGGGACTGGCAGCGCGCCCGCACGCTCTGTGACCGAACTTAGCGCTCAACCCTGCTGGGCCGTCTTCCGTCCCTCCCCTTCGAGGAGGATCCGGCGCACGACATCGGCGCGCTGTTGGGTCTCGGCCGCCCCGGTGGCGAAATCGGCCGCGGGACCCCCCTCCGCGCGGGGGAGGTGCTCGCCGGCGTGGCGCAGCAGCATGGCCCGTTCTTCCAGCGCGCGGATGGCGCTCCAGAGCGTCTCCTCGATCATGTCGTCCACCGCGGAGCACCGCTTCGCGCTCGCAACTGACCGGCGCGGAGAGCAGCCGGCGGAGATCCGGCACGTCGCGCACGAATCGTTGCACCGGCTCCAGCTTGACTACGGGCTCCTGGTCACTCTCCTCTTCCCGCGCGCCCCGCGCGCACCTCGTGACCGTCTCCACCAGCTCGTCGAGGTCGAAGGGCTTGCCGATCACCGCGAACACTCTGCCTGGTTCGATCATCTTCACCGCACGCGCGTGCGCGGTGGTGGTGATCACCATGCGGCGGAGGAGCGCCGGCGCGGTCGCAAACAATTGCTGCAGCGAGCGCTCGCACCGGGCGGGCGCGAGATCCAGGTCGCGCACGATGACGCCGTACTCGGACCGCTGCAGCAGCTCCGCCACTCTGGAAGCGTCCTGGACGGCGCACGTCCGAAAGCCGGCCTGTTCGAGGACCACCGAGATCAGACGGCGTACCGCGTCATCGCTGTCGACCACGAGGACGGACTCTGTTCGCGAAGCTTGCTTGACCATGGGAGACCGCAGGATCGCCGATCCCCCACGCGGCGTCGCTCAGGGAATCCCCCGACCTGCCATTAGAATGCGCGCCGGTGTGTGGCATCTATGGCATCGTCAGCGCGGCGGAGCTCCGCCATCCCTCCGTCGTCGACCTGATGGGGGAGGCGCTCCGGCACCGCGGGCCTGACGGGCGGGCCACCTTCACGAAGCCGCACGCGCGCATCGGCACCGAGCGGCTGCGCATCATCGACCTGCACGAGCGCGCCGACCAGCCGTTCGCGTCGCCGGACGGCGAGGTGTGGCTCGAGGCCAACGGCGAGATCTACAACGCCGCCGGGCTCCGGGCGCGGCATCCCGACTATCCGTACCGCTCCCACTCCGACGTCGAGACCATCCTGCCGCTGTACCTCGAGCTGGGGGCGCAGGCGGTCGAGCATCTCGACGGCATGTTCGGCCTGGCCATCTGGGACGACCGGGCGCAGACGCTGCTCCTGGCCCGCGACCGCGCCGGCGAGAAGCCGCTCTTCTACGCCCGCGCCGGCGGCGAGGTGCTCTTCGCCTCGGAGCTGCAATGCCTGCTGCAGTACCCCGAGGTTTCGCGCGAGCTGGACCGGGTGGCCATCGACGAATACCTGACCCTCGGCTACATCCCCGAGCCGCGCACTCCCTTCGCCGCCATCCGCCGCGTCCCCGCGGGGACGTACATGCTCTTCCGCGGGGCCTCCGAGGAGACGGTGCGGTACTGGGACGCCACTGCCTTCGCGATCCAGCCGATCGATCCGGCCGAGGCCGTGCGCGAGACGCAGCGGCTCATCGAGCAGGCCGTGCGGAAGCAGGTCATGTCGGACGTGCCGGTGGGCGTGTTCATCAGCGGCGGCCTCGATTCGTCCATCCTGGCCACGCTCGCCTCGCAGGCCATCGGCGTCGACAAGGTGCACACCTTCTCCGCGCAGTTCACCGAGGAGTCGTACGACGAGAGCGCGGACGCGGCGGTGCTGGCCCAGCGCATGCGCACGAAGCACGTGCCGGTGCGCACGGACGAGGAGACGCTGCACGAGGCGCTGCGGAACGTCACCACGCGCGTGGCCGAGCCGCTCGCCGACCCGGCCATCCTGCCGACGTTCCTCCTGGCGCGCACCGCGCGCGAGCACGTGAAGGTCATCCTCAGCGGCGAGGGGGCCGACGAGCTGTTCGGCGGCTATCCGACCTACCTCGGCCACAAGCTCGCGCCGCGCTACGACGCGCTGCCGCCGTTCGTGCGCGGCGGCGTGCGCAAGCTCGCCTACGCGCTCCCCCCCTCGGGGAAGAAGGTCACGCTCGAGTACCTGCTCAAGCGCTTCGTGCGCGACGCGGAACGGCCGTGGGCGGAACGGCATCTCTCCTGGTTCGGCACCGGCCTGCCGCCGCGGCCGTTACCCGACGTCGAGCCGGCCGGCGACGACCCGCTGCAGGGGGCCATGCTCCTCGACTACCGCGGCTATCTCCGTGACAACCTGCTGGTGAAGGTCGACCGCGCCACGATGCTCTCCTCGGTCGAGGCGCGCGCGCCGTACCTCGACCGCGAGGTCACGCGCTTCGCCCTGTCGCTGCCGACGGACCTCCGCGTACGCAGGCTGACGACGAAGTGGGTGCTGAAGAAGGCGGCCGAGAAGTGGATCCCGCGCAACGTGATCTACCGGCGGAAGCGCGGCCTGAGCGTGCCGGTGGCGAGCTGGATCAATCGTGGCCTGCGCGGCGAGGTGGATCGCCTGCTGGCCCCGCAACGCCTGCGGGAGCAGGGACTGGTGGACGAGCCGCTGGTAACGCGCCTGCTGGCCGAGCACCGGAGCAACAAGGCCAATCACGCCAAGCCGCTCTGGGCGGTGGTGATGCTCGGCTACTGGCTCGAGAACTGGGCGACGTAGGACGGGCTTCAGCCCGTCCCTGGGCGGGCTGAAGCCCGCCCTACGTTGTCAGTGCGCCCCGTCGCCGTTGCCGGTGCGCGTGCTCAGTCCCTGCGGGATGTGCCACTTGCGGGTGGTCTCCTCGAAGGACTCCGAGCGCACCTGCTCGTAGCCGTCGACGCAGAGGCGCACGAGATTGCCGAGGTCGGCCACCTCGAACGGCTTGCGCACCACGCCTGTGACGATGGTCGGGTCGACTTCCTTGAACTTCTGGTCGGCGTAGGCGGTGATGACCAGGACGACCGGCTTCTGCGGCGCGGGATGGTTCTTCACGTATTCGATGACGCCGAAGCCGTCGACGCGGGGCATCATCAGGTCGATGAGCAGCACCGAGTATTGGTGCTCGCGCAGCATCTCGATGGCCTCGGCGCCGTCCGCCGCGCAATCGACTTCCAGTCCCTCCCGCTTGACGATGGTGCAGACCAGTTGGCGGATGGCCTGATCGTCGTCGGCGACCAGGACCCGCGTTTCTTTCTTCGGCGTTGCCATGTTTCCCAACCTTCGAGGGATGTGCGTTCCGGACTACCCGTAATGAAAACGGCGTGCCACGCCAACGCGTGTGGAATCAGGCGGTTATGGAAATTTACTGCACGAGCACGCTGACGTTGCCGACCGCCCACTGGTCGCCGTACGGATGGAGCGAGATCCAGTACCACGAGGCCCCCTCGCCGCCGACCGTGACGCGGGCAAAAACGCCTCCCTCTTTCGGCGCGAAGGGGTTGATGGCGGGCGCGGAAAGCTCGACCACCATCTCATCGCGATGCCGGTCGAGCTGCGCCGGCGGCACCGCGCGCCACGTGCACTGCCCGTTCTGGACACTCACCGGCACGGCGCGATTGGCCTCGACCGCCGACTGCGCGATGCGGTTCCCCTTGACCCGTCCCCGCGCCGTCATGGCCAGCGCCGACATCGACTGCTGCGTCGCCAGCGGCCGCGACTCACTCACCACCGCCAGCGGCCCCGTGGCCGAGGCAATGGCATCGATGCGCAACCGCCCGCAAAGCCCCTCCAGGACCGCGGCGGAGACGCTGTCGGGCGCCACGAGCGGGGCGGGGGAGCGGGTGGCGCAGGAGAGCGCGAGGAGCAGCGCGAGGGGGGCGAGTCGTCGAGTCGTCGAGTCTTCGAGTCTCACGGGGGCATAGTCTCACAGGCGCATAGGCTCATAGGCTCATAGGCACATAGGCTCATAGGCTCATAGGCTCATAGGCTCATAGCGGTTCTCCTATGAGCCTGTGAGCCTATGCACCTATGAGCCCCTCGACGCCCCGACGACTCGACGACTCGTCGCCTCAGGGTACCCACTCCGTTAGAATCCTCTCCACCCACTGAAGGAGAGAGCCCATGCCGTTCACCGGAGCACGCGTCCGATCGTTCGTCGCATTGCTGTTCCTCGTCGCCGCCGTCAGCTACGCCCCGCCGGCGAAAGCGATCTATCTCGAGATCCGAACCTACTACTTCGACTGCTGCGTCGATCAGGTCGGCCACCGCTTCAAGTGGTGCAACGGCACGGTCTCCTCGGGTGGGACGCAGAGCGGGCAGTGGAAAGCCGTGGTCAGTCGCGACTGCAGCACGGGTGAGGAGTTTGTCGAGTGGTACGCGTGGCAGTGGCAGACCAGCACCTGGTCTTACATCGGCGACACTGGCCCCGATCCGGACTACTGCTACTGCTGATCGAGTCGGGGGTGGGGGGCGCAGGAGAGCGCGAGGGGGGGGGACGAGTCTTCGAGTCTCACGGGAGCATCACAGGCGCAGAGGCACATAGGCTCACAGGCTCACAGCGGTTCTCCTCTGAGCCTATGAGCCTCTGCACCTATGAGCCCCTCGACGATTCGACGACTCGAAAACTAGAACAGCATCCGCAACTGCGGCGTCACCGCCTTGGCCTCGAAGAACGCGCGGATCTCGCTGGCGGGCTTGCGCGAGACCAGCTCGCGCGGCGACTCCTCGTACCAGTCGGCGGGGAAGTAGCGCGTGTAGCTCTCCTGCGTGAAGCGCTTGCAGAGCAGGGCGATCACGCCGATGTCGGTCTCGCTGCGGATCACCCGTCCGGCCGACTGCACCACGCGGGTCATGCCCGGGATCAGGTACGCGAACTCGAAGCCCGCGCCGTACTGCTCGTCGTAATACTGCTTGAGCAGCTCCTGCTCGAAGCTCACCTGCGGCAGCGCCGGCCCCACCACCATCACGCCCGAGAGCATGTCCCCCTGATAGTCGATCCCCTCGGCGTACATGCCTCCGGAGACCGCCAGGATCAGGTTCCCCTTCCGCGCGCGCGACTTCAGGATGTCGAGGATCGCGTTGCGCTCGTAGTCGGTCATGTCGTTGCGCTGCACCATGACCCGCTTCTCGATCGGCGGCATCCGCTCCGACACCTCGCGCAGGAAGGCATAGCTCGGGAAGAGCGCCAGGAAGTTGCCGTCGCCCGAGTCGGCGATCTGGGCCACGTTCTGGGCGATGCGCTCGTAATGGTCCGCCCGCCGCTTGTACGTCGTGTCGACCTCCGGGACGATCACGATCTTGCGGTTGTCGCGGGGGAACGGCGAGGGGAGGGAGAGCTCGGCCGTGCGGTCGTCGGGGAAGCCGAGCGTCCGGCGGTAGAACTCGAACGGCTCCAGCGTCGCCGACAGCGCCACCGTCGCGTGCGCGGAGTCGAAAATCTTCCCCAGGAACTTCGACGGGTCTTTGCAGAAGATCTTCAGCCGGATCCCCTCGTTCGTCCTCTCCACGATGTGCGCGAACTCTTCGCCGTCCTCGGAGAGCAGGTTCGTGAACTTCACCAGCTTGAAGTAGAAGTCGATGAGCGGGTCTTCTTCCTCGGCGATGCGGTTGTCGATCTTCCAGCCGATGTACTCGAGGACGATGCGCTCCCACTCCGTGCGCTGGTCGACGAACAGCTCGCGCGACGGCTCGCAGAGCGACTGCTTCACGTCCCCTTCCAGCACCGAGGCCAGCTCCTCGAAGTGGCAGCGGAGGATCTCCAGCAGCTCCTCCCACCCCTCGATCCAGCAGTTGCGCGACATCATGTGCCGTTTGATCTCCTCGAACGCCTTCTCGTGCAATTCGGGGGAGTAGTAGGCGCGGCCGCGGTCGACGAGGTTGTGCGCCTCGTCCACGACCAGCACGCAGTCGCCGTAGTCGTTCTCCTGCGAGTACGCCTTCAGCCCAACGTACGGATCGAAGATGTAGTTGTAGTCGCAGACCACCACGTCCGCCTGCTCGATCAGCTCCAGCGAGACCTCGAACGGGCAGACCTCGTGCTCGCGCGCCGCGGCGAAGGTGATCTCGGGGTCGAAATAGCTCATCGACGTGACCAGGTGCGAGAGGAGCCCTGACTTTTCCATCTTCGAGGTGTACTGCGCCGCGAAGGGGCAGAAGTCCTCGTGGCAGATCATCTCCGTGTGCGCGCACATCTTTGACTTGGCGCGGATGCGCAGTACGCGGAAGGAGCCGTCGTTGAGGCGGCGCAGCGCCTCGACGGCCGCGTCCTGCTGCAGCGTCTTGGAGGTGAGGAAGAAGAGCTTCTTCCCCAGCTTCAGCGACTGCCGCACCGCCGGATAGAGCACGGCCATGGTCTTGCCGATGCCGGTCGGCGCGGAGACGAGCAGCGAGTCGCGCTGGTACACCGCGCGCGCGACCGCGGAGACGATCTCGTCCTGCCCCGGCCGGATGACGTCGAAGGGGAAGGTGAGCGTGTCGGCGAAGGCCCGCTTGGCCACCCGCAGCGCCGCCGCGGTCTCGAGGTCTTCGATGAGCCTGGCGATGGAGCTTTCGAGCGTCGCCGCGACGCGGTCGCGGTCGAACTCCGTGTCGATGACTTTCGCTTCGCCCGAGACGAGGTCGATCAGCACGAGCTGCGGCGCCCACGCGAACCCCTCCAGCTCCGGCTGCCCGGATAAAAAGTACGCGTAGAGGAGGAGCTGGTAGAGGTGCCGCTGCAGTTTCTCGGAGCGGTACAGCGCCTCCAGCTCGAGGTCGAAGTGAATCGACTTCACTTCCTCAATGCTGACGCGCCGCGCTTCCCTGTCGATGGAGAGCCCGTCGATGCGCCCGGTGATGGTGACGCTCCACCCCCCCACGGTCATGCGGTGGACGACATGCACCTCGGCGCGGTAATGCGGGTCGTCATTGGCCCGCTGCTCGGCGCGCTTCGTGTGGATGTCCTGCCCGATCCACATGCGGCGAAAGCCGTCGCCGCGCTCCACCCCGATCCGCCGGTAGGTCGACCCCTGTACCAGGTCCCCGACCGAGCAGACGATCTCCCGCTTCTCGTGATCGACGCGCACGCGGCATTCTAACGTAGGCTCAGAGGCTCACAGGCTCATAGCGGCTTCCTGTGAGCCTATGGGCCTCTGAGCCTCTGCCCGCTACAGCTTCTCCACCACCTCCCCCAACACATACGCGTCATACCCCCCCGCATCCCGATACGGCCCGAGGGTGAGATTCGGCGCAAGCGACTTCAGCGACAGCCGTTCGTACATCTGCCGCACGCTCTCCTGCTTGCCGGCCAGCAGCGCCGCGTTCAGCTCGCCTTTGAGGGAGAAGAGGCGCTGAAAGTCGCCGCGTGGGAGGCGCAGGGGGCGGCGGACGTCGTCCGAGCGCGGGTCCCATTCGCCGATCAGCACTTCGTCCTCGAGGTCGCTCGAGTCCGCCTTCAGGCAGATCACGAGCTCGATCGGAATCTCGCTCTCGCTGGTCGTGTCGCGCTCCACGGCGCGCCAGCCACCCGAGGCCTCGCGGCGGCGGTTGATCTCCTGCCGCAGCAGCATGACCAGCGACTCGTGCGGGTCGAGCGGCATCACGTCCTCCGCCTCTCCCTGCGCGAACGGCACGAGCTCGGCGACGTCGATCTTGTCCAGCCCCTTCAGCGCCACCATGCCCAGCAGCCGCACGCCGAGGAGCTCGACGCCGGGCAGCGACGGCGCGAAGCCGACATACGACCCGAACGACGAGCGCAGGCGGAAGAGTGGCTGCGCCTCCGCTCCCAGCTCGTTCGACAGCTCCTGCACCAGCGCCATCGAGGCCACGATCCCCTCGTTCACGAGGTGCCCGTTGCCGTCGATGTACGCGTAGTACTCGCGGGCGCTCTGGGTGTGGTCGACCACATCGACGCCGCGCGCCAGCGGCGCGAAGAACTGCTGCACCTTGTGCTCGTCGTAGCCGTGCGCGACGAGGAACTCGGCGATCTCCTCGATCTCCTTGTTGGCCTTCCCCGTGGTCAGGCGCGAGAGCTCGACGATGCCGGGGCCGTAGAACTCGGTGATCTGCTCGGCGGCGTCGGAGGTCTTCATCGGCAGGAGGCGGTAATAGCCGTAGTTGATGGCGATGCGCAGGCCGCGGTTGAAGGAGAAGCCTTTGCGCTTCATCTCGCTGTAGAAGCGCTGGATCTCGACCGCGGCCCGGACGATGCGCACGGCCCGGCGGGTGGTGTAGAACGCGCCGTCGCCGAGGAACTTCTCGAATTGGAGGAGGTGCCGCTCGGCGATGCTGTCGAGCTTGCGCTGGAACATCAGCATCTGCCGGTACGAGCGCAGCTCTTCCTTGCCGCCGCCGCGACGGATGTTGCCGAGCGTCTCCGAGAAGGCGGAGATGTCGTAGATCATCCCGAAGCGGTGCACCATCGGATCGAGCACGCCGGAGCGGCCGAAGTCCATCGGCCGCGTCGACCGCGAGTAGGTCATGCCCGTGCGCCGGTCCGCGGAGACGATCGCTCCGTCGGGCATGGTCGTCATCCAGGTGATGCCGCGCCGCAGTTGATTGAGCACGGCGAACTCGCGTACGCGGCGGGCGATGAGCTGGAACTGCTCGCGCTCCTCGCGCGTGATCGCGTTCTGCGCCTGCGGATGATCGAACAGATAGTTCTCGAATCGCGGGTCGAGCAGCAGCGCGAGCGGAATGCCGTTCTCCGTGTTCACGCCGAACAGCGGCAGCGCCGCGCGGAACGTTTTCTCGTTCTTCAGCAAGTCGCCGACCACGCCGCGCAAGCGTTCGAAGGAGTCGCGGAAGCTTTGGAAGTCGCGGCGCAGGTAGCCGGTCACGAAGTTGCGCAGCTCGCGCAGATCGGGCCCGATGAACTCCTCGGTGAGGATGAGCACATCGTCCTGCAGCAAGCGAAAGAACTGCAACGCGCGTTGTTCCTCGCCTTCGAGCAACGCCGCGCTCCGCGTGGTGAGCTGTCCCATCTGCTCGCGCGTCTCGCTCACCCAGCGTCCGAAGATGCGGTACTTCAGCGTGTCGCCGAGGGCTCGGCC
>DASPMO010000007.1:0-8477 GCA_035627015.1 Thermoanaerobaculia bacterium
GGAAGGGTAGGGATGTTCCCCGCCGTTACACTCCTGTAACAGGGGGAAAACGACCATGAAGCGTATCGCAGGATTCATCCTGGTTGCCCTTTTCGCCGCCACGGGCGCCTCCGCGCAGTTCACGCGCATCAGCGCCTCCGACTTCGGCAGCAATCCGGCCAAAGTGGCCGCGCTCAAGCGCGCCGTCACGCGCATGAAGGAGCGCAACACCCGCGCGCGCAACACCGCCGACTTCCGCCAGAGCTGGACCTACTGGGCCAACACGCACGGCTACTTCGGCACCGGCCCCAATTCCTCCGGCTCCGCGCAGGCCTTCAAGGCGCAGGCGAACAGCATCTGCTCCGGCCTCTCCGGTGTCATGTTCAGCAGGTGCGTCAGCTACTACGATCACGTCACCAACTACTCGCTCCCGAGCGACGGCGGCATCACCGCCAAGGTCTGGGGCATGTGCCAGCACTCCGATCCCAGCGGCACCGCGGCCACGGCCAACATGCACTTCTTCACCTGGCACCGCATGTACCTCAAGTACTTCGAGCGCACGCTGCGGAAGTTCTCCGGCGATCCGCAGTTCGCCCTCCCGTACTGGGATTACTACGACAACCTCGGGCCGCAGAACGGCATCGCCCTGCCGGTGATGATGCGCGGCAGCGCGAGCACGAACACGCTCGTCGACACCTTCCGCACGCCGGGCCTCAACACCAACGTCACCTCCATCGACCCCACCAACGGCGACGCCACCGAGGCGTTCGACTTCACCACCTTCCGCCCCTTCTCCTTCTCACTCGAGAATCAGCCGCACGGCCTCATGCACTGCGGCACCGGCTTCGGCTGCCAGGCGCCCGACATCGGCATCGTCCCGGTGGCCGGCCTCGACCCCGTCTTCTACATGCACCACGCGAACATCGACCGCCTCTTCCAGTGCTGGCTGGTGCGGAAGGCCAACGGCGCCACGATCAACCTGGCCTGGGCCAAGGCCAACCTCGGCATGAACCAGGCGTGGTTCGATCAGGTGTGGAACTTCGTCAACGAGAACGGCCAGCCCGTCTCGATGAAAGTCTCCCAGCTCTTCGAGCCGGGCGGCATCGACTACGTGTACGACAAAGTCACCAACTGCGTGGAGACGCCTCCCGCCCCGCCGGTGAATGAGGCGCCGCAGCCCGCCTCCGCCCGGGTCGACGTCGCGAACGCGTTCCCCATTGCGCTCGAGGGAGCGACGACCTCCGTGCCGCTCGCGCCGCCCACCGGCGAGGGACCGGGAGACCGTCCACTGCCCGAGGGGGTGGAAGTCGAACGGGGCCACACCGTGCTCCTGCTCGAGGACGTGCGCATCGAGGGGGGCAATCCCGGCGTCACGTATCGCATCAACATCGGCCGCCGCGGCGACACGCGCCGCGAGTACGTCGCCTCGATCAGCTGGTTCGGCGTGCTGCACAGTCACCATCAGGACGCGGACACGCCGCGCGGACGACGCCTCCTCTTCTATGACGTGACCGACGAACTGGCGCGTCTCGGCAATCCGCCGCACGGCGAGATCGACGTGACGTTCGAGCCGACGCGCCACACGACGGAGGAGTCGCCGCAGCCGAGCGCCAGCGCGGGCACGGTGAGGGTGGGCAGGATCCGCCTGCAGACCGCGGACTGAAGCGATATCCTTCGCGGGATGCTGGCCGAGCTCCTGCTGAAATGGCCGTTGATCCGGCAGCTTCGCGGCGACCGCGAGGCTGCCGTCAGCGACGCCACCCGCAACCTTCGCGCGAAGAACGCGGGCACCGAGGTGGCGCGGTCCATCTGCCCGTACTGCGGCGTCGGATGTGGTCAACTCGTTTACCATCGCGAGGGGCGTGTCGTCAGCATCGAGGGCGATCCGCGGTCGCCCATCTCCCGCGGCCACCTCTGTCCCAAAGGCTCGGCGAGCTACGAACTGGTCACGCACCCCGCCCGGGCCACGAAAGTGAAGTACCGCGCGCCGCGCTCGCGCGCCTGGGCCGAGCTCGACCTCGAGAGCGCCGTGGAGATGGTGGCCGAGCGCATGTGGACCTCGCGCAACCGGACCTTCGACCAGGAGCACATGCACACCGCCGGCATCGCCCACCTCGGCGGCGCGACGCTGGACGTCGAAGAGAACTACCTCATCAAGAAACTCTTCACCGCCGGCCTGGGGATGGTCTGCCTGAGCAATCAGGCGCGGATATGACACAGCTCCACGGTGCCCGGTCTGGGCACCTCCCTCGGGCGCGGCGGCGCCACCACCGCGCAGCAGGACCTCGCCAATGCCGACGCCATCCTGATCATGGGCTCGTCCATGGCCGAGAACCATCCCGTCGGCTTCCAGTGGGTCCTCGAGGCGCGTGAGAAGAACGGCGCGAAAGTCATCCACGTCGACCCGCGCTTCACCCGCACGTCCGCCATGGCGGACTACTGGCTCCCCCTCCGCGCCGGCAGCGACATCGTCTTCCTCGGCGCGCTGATCCGCTACGTCCTCGAAGAGGAGCGCTGGTTCAAGGAGTACGTCGTCCGCTACACCAACGCCTCGGTGATCGTGCGCGACGACTTCGTCGACGCCGAGGACCTCGGCGGGATCTTCTCGCCCGCCGAGACGTGGCAGTATCCCGAGGAAAACGTAGGGCGGGCCTCAGCCCGCCCCCCCGGTGGGGGACGGGCTGAAGCCCGTCCTACGTCTGACCTCGGTCACCGCGGCGAAGGGCAGGGCACGCCCGCAACCACGCCCTATCCCCCGCGCGACGAGACCCTCCGGCACCCGCGCTGCGTCTTCCAGATGCTGCGCAAGCACTTCGCCCGCTACACGCCGGAGCTGGTCGAGGATACGTGCGGCATCCCGCGCGAAGAGTTCCTGAAGATCGCCGACGTCTTCACCAGCGCCTCCGGACCCGAGAAGACCGGCGCGATCTGCTACGCCGTCGGCTGGACGCAGCACTCCTCGGGAGTCCAGACCATCCGCGCCGCGGCCATCCTGCAACTCCTGCTCGGCAACATCGGCCGTCCCGGCGGCGGCATCATGGCCCTGCGCGGACACGCCTCCATCCAGGGCTCCACCGACGTCCCCACGCTCTACGACATCCTGCCCGGCTACATCCCGATGCCGACATCGGAGGAGCGCGACCTGGCCGCCTACCTGAAGAAGCACCAGGCCGACAAAGGGTGGTGGCACAACGTCGACAAGTACCTGGTCAGCCTGCTCAAGGCGTACTACGGCGACGCCGCCACGCGCGACAATGACTTCGGCTTCAACTGGCTCCCGCGCCTCACCGGCGACCACTCGTACTTTGGCTACTGGCTGGACATGGCCGACGGCAAGCTGGAAGGCCTCATCGTCATGGGGCAGAACCCGGCCGTCGGCTCTCCCAACGCGAAGCTCGAGCGCGCCGCCCTCGGCAAGCTGCAATGGCTGGCCGTGCGCGATCTCGTCGAGACCGAGACCTCGAACTTCTGGGAAGAGTCGCCCGAGACCATCGACACCGAGGTCTTCTTCTTCCCCGCCGCCTCGCACGTGGAGAAGGAAGGGACGTTCACCAACACCCAGCGCCTCCTGCAATGGCGCGAGAAAGCGGTCGAGCCGCCCGGCGAGGCGCGCAGCGAGCTGCAGTTCCTGGTGGCTCTCGGCCGCAAGCTCAAGGCCCGCGCCACGGATGCGCCGCGCGACGCCGCATTGCGCGCGCTCACCTGGGACTACGAAGACGAAGATGCCGGCGAAGTGCTGCGCGAGATCCACGGATGGAGCGATGAACGCGGAGCGATGAACGATGAACGAGCAACCAGCAACGCCGCTCATCGCTCATCGCTCATCCTTCATCGCTCGCCGGTCCAGCACTTCGGCGAGCTGAAAAACGACGGCACCACCGCCTGCGGCTGCTGGATCTACTCCGGCGTCTACGACGGCACCAACAAAGCCAACGCCCGCGATCCGAAAGGACGCTACGGCCACGGCTGGGGCTACGCCTGGCCGCTCGACCGCCGCATCCTCTACAACCGCGCCTCCGCGCGCCCCGACGGCAAGCCGTGGAGCGAGCGCAAGGCCCTGGTCTGGTGGGACGAGGAGAAGCGCGAGTGGACCGGCCACGACGTGGCCGACTTCACGCGCGGCAAAGCGCCCGACTACATCCCCGACCAGACCAAAGGCGGCGACGAAGCCCTCCCCGGCGACGCGCCGTTCATCATGCACCCCGACGGGCTGGGCTGGCTCTGGGTCCCCTCGGGACTGAAAGACGGTCCGCTCCCGACGCACTACGAGCCGCTCGAGTCGAACATCCGCAATCCGCTCTACGCGCAGCAGTCGAACCCCGCCGCGCAGCGCTTCGAGCGTCCCGACAACCCGTACGCGTCGTCGCCCGACGCGCGCTTCCCGTACGTCCTCACCACGTACCGCCTGACCGAGCACCACACGGCAGGAGCGATGTCGCGCACGCTCTCGCACCTCGCCGAGCTGCAGCCCGAGCTCTTTGCCGAGATCTCCCCCGAGCTCGCGAGCGAGGCGGGCGTGCAGAACGGCGAGATGGTCGAGATCTCCACCGCCCGCGGCTCCATTCGCGCGCGCGCCCTCGTCACCACGCGCATGCCCTCCCTCGACATCCACGGTGAGCGCGTGCACCAGGTCGGCCTGCCGTACCACTGGGGCGGCCGCGGCCTCGTCACCGGCGACGTCGTCAACGACCTGCTGGCCATCTCCGAGGAGCCGAACGTCAAGATCTTCGAATCGAAGGGACTGACCTGCAGCCTCAGGCGCGCCGAGTAGACAGGCACGGAGCGTGTGCCGTATCCGCTGCATGACACGGTTGCTCCTCGTGCTGCTCGTTGCCTTCTCCCTCTCCGCCGCAGAGATCCAGGTTTCCGATCTCCAGTACGGGCCTGCCGAGGCCCATTTCGTGCGCCAATGGCCGATCGTCATCGGGGGAGGCGACGGTTTTCTGGTCGTCTGGAGCGAGTCTCTGTTCATCGTCCATCCCGCCGGCGACTGGGGGCGCGCGTACGACGCCGACGGGAGCCCTCTGAGTCCCGGCAGGATCGCCATCGGCTCGCGGCATGTGGTCTGGGCGGGCGAGAGCTATCTCGCCGTCGATGCCGCGGAGTTGGGCCGCAGGGGCTTTCCCTATCATCCCGTCCCGACGATCACCGTCCGCCGCTTCCGCCGCGACGGCACGCCCGCGGGACCGAAGCTCGACTATCTCGAAGGGCGGAACGGCGCGCAGGTGCTGTCGATCGCGTGGAACGGGACGCACGTGGCGGCGCTGGTCATCAAGGATCATCGGCGCCTGCTGCTGTTCGACGCCGAGGGGCGGCTCGTCGGCGACACGCCGGTGGAGGGTGACGTCGTCGCCGTCGCGCCGAATGGCGACTCGTGGTTCTTCCTGCGCGGCGCGCAGCCGCGCCTCATCGCCGGGGATCGCGGCCGCTACGCGATCGCCGGGCCGGAAAGCATCACCATCGTCGACGCCAACGGCGTCGAGATCGACAACGTCCCCATCGTCACACGCTGGCTGTCGTGGGACGGCGACGCCTGGCACGCCGCGTATGCCGAGGGCGAGGGGCGCGTCTGTACCGCCGTCTTCACCAGCTCGGCCGACGTGCGCCGCAACTGCCGGATCCTGGCCGGCGCGCGCAATCCCGCCGTCGGAGCCATTCCGCGGCGGACGCTCCTGGCGTGGGAAGGACCCAACAGCCAGATCCTCACCGACGACGGCATCGCCTCGCTGACGTACGCGCGCCAGGTCGCTTCCGCCGCGACGCTCGACGCCACGGGGCTGCTCGCGGCGTGGCTCGAGGGCGGCAGCATCCGGCTCGGCGGCCTGCGGCACGACGGCACGCGCCACCCGCAGTTCTTCATCCCCGACGTGCACGCCCATCAGGTGCAGCTCGCGCCGAACTTCATCGTCTGGCACTCCCTGGACGAGCTCCTGGGCATGCGTCTCGACGACAACGGGGCCCCGCTGCATCCGATCCTTTCCCTCGGCCGCGGCACGCGGGCGCGCGTCGTCCGCTACCGCGACGGCTGGCTGGTCGTACGGAATGACGCCGGGCGCATCGTGGCCACGACCATCTCGGGCCGGGGGGTCATCACCAGCGAGGAGGAAGTCTCGACCGTCGGCGGCGACGGCTTCGACGTGGCCGCGGCGGGGGACCGGTTCCTGGTCGTGCCGGGGGTGGAGCTCACGCGCGTGGCCTGCAATGACGCGGCGTGCCTCGTCGTCACCTACCGGGGCGCGCAGCTCGTCGATCATGACGGCCGCCCGCTGCGCGAGCCGCAGCCGCTGCAGCTCACCAGCCCGCTGGCCGAGGTCCGCGCGCACGGCGACGGCTTCCGGGTCTACACCACCGCGGAGATCGTCACCGTGGCCGGCGACGGCACCGTGCGCGGCGCGGTGCAGTGGAACGACGGTCCGAATGCGTGGGGCGACGTCGAGATCTTTCGCGGCCGGACCATCTTCTTCTACACCCGCGACGGCATCGCCTACCTCCGCGAGCTGACGTCGCGCTCGCGCGCCGTGCGGCACTGATCTGGAGTGCGGCAGCGCCAGCTGCCGCTCTCGATGCCGCAGCGCCAGCTGCGGCGGGGGGCGGAGGCTGGCGCCTCCGCATGGAGAGCGCGAGCTAGCGCTCGCGCACTCCAGACCAGAGCCGGCGGGGATCCTGGCCATCACGTGGGGCGCGTCGAGATCTTGGGTGGCAAAACCGTCTTCTTCTCCACCCGCGACGGCATCGCCTACCTGCGCAAGCTGCCGTCGCGCTCGCGCGCCGTGCGGCACTGAGTTACTCTCGCGCTCTCGATGAGCGTCACCGGCTTCTTCACCGACTCGACCCTCTGCATCGGCTGCAAGGCGTGCGAGGTGGCGTGCAAGGAGTGGAACGACGTCCCCGCCGACGGTTTCACCTTCTCCGGCAACTCCTACGACAACACCATGGGCCTCGGCCACTCCACGTGGCGGCACGTCAAGTTCGTCGAGCACGAGACCACCATCGGCGCCGGCGGCAACGCGCCGCATGTCATCACCTGGCAGTTCTCGTCGGATGTCTGCAAGCACTGCGAGGTGGCGGGCTGCCTCGAGGCCTGCCCGACCGGCTCGATCATCCGCACCGAGTTCGGCGGCGTCTACATCCAGCCAGACATCTGCAACGGCTGCGGCTACTGCGTCGTCAGTTGTCCGTTCGGCGTCGTCGACCGTCGGCCCACCGACGGCCGCGCCTTCAAGTGCACCTTCTGCTACGACCGGCAGAAGGAGGGACTGCAGCCCGCCTGCGCTACCGCCTGTCCCACCGGCTCCATCCTCTTCGGCGATCTCGAGGAGATGCAGCGCGCCGCCGACGCGCGCATCGCCACGCTGCACGCCGCCGGCATGACCGACGCGAAGCTCTGGAACCCCGTCGACACGTCGGTGGGAGGCACACACTCCCTCTTCCTCGTCCGCGGCGACGAGCGCGAATACAACCTCCCGCGCGCGCCCGAGGTGCCGACGACCGTGCTCGCCCCGGCGTGGAAGTCCGCCGCCGCCGCCGCGGGCGCGATCGCCCTGGCCGCACTCTTCGCCTTCCGTCTCTCGCGATGAGCTACTACGACCAGCCGCTGCTCAAGCCCCCGGTGTGGACGTGGGAAGTGCCCACGTACTTTTTCGTCGGAGGCGCCGCCGGCGCGGCCGCGGTGCTCGCCGCCGCGGCGCAGCTCTCCGGCGAGGACGAGCAGCTCGTGCGCGACGCGCGCTGGATCGCCGCCATCGGCGCCAACCTCTCCACGCCGCTCCTGATCGCGGACCTCGGCCGACCCGAGCGCTTCCTCAACATGCTGCGCGTCTTCAACCCGCGCTCCCCGATGTCCGTCGGCGCCTGGACCGTGGCCGTCTTCGGCGCGACCTCCACCGCTGCCGTGCTCTCTCCCCTCGGCAAGGACTTCTTCGCCGCCCTCTCCGCGATGACCGGCCTGGCCATGTCCACCTACACCGGCGTCCTTCTCGGCGTGAGCGCCATCCCCGTCTGGAAAGAAAACGCCACGCTGCTGCCCGTGCACTTCGGCGCTTCCGCCCTGGGCGCCGCCTGCTCCATGCTCGAGCTCCGCGGCCACAAACAGCGCGCCTTGAATTCGCTCGCCCTCGGCGCCGCCCTCTTCGAGACCGCCGCCCCTTCCGAGAAGCACACGCTGATGCGCACCGCCGCCGCCCTCTCCGGCCCCATCCCCTTCGTCCTCCGCCTGATCG
Organism: Thermoanaerobaculia bacterium; assembly: GCA_035627015.1. Taxonomy (GTDB): domain Bacteria; phylum Acidobacteriota; class Thermoanaerobaculia; order Gp7-AA8; family Gp7-AA8; genus QHVT01. The sequence goes on from DASPMO010000007.1 coordinate 8,199, forward strand.
GCAAACGCAAAGCCGCCGCCGCCGCCACCGTGCTCGGCTCCCTCCTCACCCGATTCGCCTGGGTCGAAGCCGGAAAGTCCGGAGTGCGGCAGCCCTAGGAGTCTGCGCGGCAGAAAAGCGGTAGTGCGTCGTAAAATGGTGCATGCCGACGAACTACCGGGCGTACCAACCGGAGCAGAGCTACCTGTTGCCGCCGTCGCCGAGCGACTGGCTACCCGAAAATCACCTGTCGTTCTTCATCTCGGAAGTGGTGGACGAGATGGATCTGAGCGGGCTTTA
>DASPMO010000008.1:0-77958 GCA_035627015.1 Thermoanaerobaculia bacterium
TGCTGGCCGACCTGGCGCTGGTCAAGGGGACCGCGGTCGGGCTGATCGCCTTCCTGGCCGGCTGCGAGCTGAACCTGCGCAAGCTCGCCCCGCGCCTGCGCGCCCTCGGCACCACCGCTCTCCTGACGATGTTCGGCGCGGCGCTGCTGCTCTTCGCGCTGTTCTACGGCATCACCTTCCTGCTGCCGGTGTCGGCGGAGTACAGCACACTGCAGCGGATCGTGGTCGCGCTCATCGCCGCCAACGTCCTGGCCGCGTATTCGCCGGCGGTCGTGGTGGCCATCCTCTCGGAGACGAAGGCGCGCGGGCCGCTGAGCGAGAGCGCGCTGTCGATCGTCGTGCTGGCGGACCTGGTCATCGTGATCACCTACGCGCTGTCGAGCACCTTCGGCCACGGCGTCTTTCCGTCGGAGTCGCGGGGGAGCGCGCTGGGGCTGCTGATGCCGCACATCTTCGGCTCCATCGTGGCGGGGCTGGTGGCCGGCGGGGCGATGGCACTCTACGCCAGCCGCGTCAGCACGCGCAGCGGCGTCTTCACGTTCGCCGTGCTCTTCGTGGCCGCGGAGGCGGGGGCGGCGCTGCACCTCAACCCGCTGCTGATCGGCCTCACCGCCGGGCTGCTGCTGGAGAACGTGACCGCCATCGGCGGCGAGCGCCTCTCGCACGCGGCCGAGGCGGTGGCCATGCCGACGTTTGCCATCTTCTTCGCCGTGGTCGGCGCGGAAGTGCAGCTGCAGGCCTTCCTGCACACGGCGCCGTTCGCGATCGGGGCCGCGCTCGTGCGCGCCCTCGGCATCTGGCTCGGCGCACTCATCGCCGCGCGGATCGTGAAGATGGAGGCCGTCTTCGCCCGCCGCCTGACCCTCGGCCTGCTGCCGCAGGCCGGCGTGGCCATCGCCCTGGCCGCGCTGCTGCTGGCCGACTTCAAGCCGTGGGGGGCGGTGGTGGGGACGATCGTGCTCGGCACGATCATCGTCAATCAGCTCATCGGCCCGGTGTTGTTCCGGAATGCGGTGATCGCGGCGGGCGAGGGGACTTCCACGCCCGCGCCAGCGCCTCGACCTTTGTCCTATCCACCCGATCAAGCGTTTTGAGCGACGTGCCGACGATTGCGCCGTCCGCATCGAACCGTGCGGCGTTTTCCTCGGAGAGACCGCTGCCGACGAGGAGCGGCGCGTCGATCTCCTCGCGCAACGCCTCCAGGCGCGACGGGTCGGCGGCGGCGCCGGTCTCGCTGCCGGTGACGATGACCGCGTCGGCCAGGCCGCGCAGGCGAAGGTCTTTCGCCGACACCTCCCCCATCGGCGTGGCGTGCTTGACGAGGTAGTCGGCGAAGATCAGGACGTCCGGCGCGAGCGCGGCGCGCCTGCGCAGCGTCGCGTACGCGTCCCCCTCGATGATCCCCTGGTCGGTGACCGCCGCGCCGGTGTGGATGTTCACGCGGATGAACGCCGCGCCCGTGGCCGCGGCCACGGCAAGCGCCGACAGCGCGTCGTTGCGCAGCACGTTCACGCCGAACGGCAGGCGCACCTCGCGGGCGAGCTCCGCGATCACGCGCGTCATGGCGGCCACGGTCTCCGCCTCCACCCGCCCGCGCGTGAACGGCCGGTCGCCGAAGTTCTCGATGACCAGCCCGTCGCAGCCGCCGTCCGCGAGCGCCCGCGCATCGTGCAGCGCCAGCTCCAGCACTTCGTCCAGGGAACGGAAGAGCGGCGCGCCCGGCAACGGCCCCAGATGGACCATGCCGAAGAGGGCGCGCGCGGAGAAGCGGGAGGCGAAGGCGGAGCGGGAGAGCATATGAGTGATGAGCGATGAGTGATGAGCGATGAGCGATGAGCGGGGCATGGCGGACCGCCGGCGTCCTCGCCGGCTGTCTGTGCGGGCGTCTCGCCCGCACCGTGGCGGCGGGACGCCGCCACAGACAGCCGGCGGGACGCCGGCGGTCCGCCGTGCCCTGGCTCATCGCTCATCTCTCATCATTCATCTCTCCCTTTATACTCCAGCACGCATGTCGGACCTGATGCTGTTCAACACGCTGTCCCGCGAGAAAGAAGCGTTCATCCCGCTCGTGCCGGGGGAGGCGCGGGTCTACTCGTGCGGGCCCACCGTGTACAACAACCCGCACATCGGCAACCTGCGCACGTTCCTCTGGAGCGACCTGCTCTGCCGCTACCTCGAGTACCGCGGGCTGCGCGTGACGCAGGTCATGAACATCACCGACGTCGAGGACAAGATCATCCGCAACGCCACCAAGGCCGGCCAGGACATCGCCACCTACGTCCAGCCGTACATCGTGGCCTTTCACGACTCGCTGAAAAAGCTCCGCATCCGCCCGGCCAGCGCGTACCCGCGGGCGACGGAGTACATCGACCCGATGGTGGCGCTGGTGCACCGCCTCACCGAGCGCGGGCACACGTACGTCGCCGACGGCTCGACGTACTTTCGCGTCTCGACGCTTCCCGGCTACGGCAAGCTGGCGCGCATCGAGCTCGATACGGCCAGCGACTACAGCCGCATCGAGTCCGACGAGTACGAGAAGGAGTCGGCCCGCGACTTCGTGCTCTGGAAGGCGAAAAAAGAAGGGGAGCCGTCGTGGCAGACACCCCTCGGCGACGGCCGCCCCGGCTGGCACCTGGAGTGCTCGGCCATGTCGATGGGTCTCCTCGGCGAGACGTTCGACATCCACACCGGCGCGGTGGACCTGATCTTCCCGCACCACGAGAACGAGATCGCGCAGAGCGAAGGGGCCACCGGCAAGCCGTTCGTCCGCTACTGGGTGCACGGCGAGCACCTCAACATCGACCAGCAGAAGATGTCCAAGTCGCTCGGCAACATCTACACGCTGGCCGAGATCGAGGAACTGGGCTACTCCCCGCTGGCCCTGCGCTACGCGCTGCTCTCCGTGCCGCACCGCACGAAGCTGAACTTCACCACGCAGTCGCTCGACGACGCGAAGCACGCCCTGGCCCGCATCGAGTCGTTCCTGCTGCGCCTCGACGAGGTGGCCCGCTCCGGCCCGCGCGACGCCGCGCACGCGGACGAGGGAGGCGACGCGCTGATCGGCAAGCTCCTGGGGGAGTTCCAGGAGGCGATGGACGACGACCTCAATACCGCCGGCGCCCTCGGCGCGCTCTTCACCTTCATCCGCGACGGCAACACGGCCATCGACGCCGGCCGCATCTCGTCGGGCGACGCGGAAGGAATGCGCGCCGCCCTGCGCAAGATCGACCCCGTGCTGGACATCTTCCCCGAGCTCGAACAATCCATCGACGCCGACATCGAAGCCCTGATCGCCCAACGCCAGACCGCCCGCAAAGCCCGCAACTTCGCCGAGTCGGACCGGATTCGCGACGAGCTGCTGGCCCGCGGGATCCTGCTGGAAGACACGCCGGCGGGGGTGCGGTGGAGGAGGAAGTGAGGGGAATTGAAAATTGAAAATTGAAAATTGAAAAGCGCGGCCTCGCTTTTTCAATTTTCAATTTTCAATTTTCAATTCCGTCTCTCACCATGATCGGCTACCTCGAAGGCACCCTCAAACAACTCGATGCCGCCCGGGCGCTGGTGGTCTGCGGCGGGGTCGGGTACGAAGTGCACATCTCGCTCTCCACCTACTACCGGCTGGAGGGGCAGCGGGAGGTGGCGCTGGAGATTTACACGCACGTGCGGGAAGACGCGCTGTCGCTGTACGGCTTTGCCGGCGGCGAGGAGAAGCTGGCCTTCGGGAAGCTGATCTCCATCTCCGGCATCGGGCCGACGCTGGCGCAGAAGATCCTCTCCGGCATCGACCCGCACGATCTCGCCGACGCCATCGCCCGCGCCGACGCGCGCAAGCTCTCCTCCATCCCCGGCGTCGGCAAGAAGACCGCCGAGCGCATCTGCCTCGAGCTGCGCGACAAGCTGGTCTTCGACGCCCTCCCCACCGCCACTCCCGCCCCCGCGACCCGCACGAGCATCGACGACGACGTGCAGTCCGCCCTCGTCAACCTCGGCTACCGCCCGAAGGATGCCGAGCTGGCCGTCGATAAGGCCCGCCAGGAAGTGGGCGTGGAGGCCGAATTCTCGGCCGTGCTCAAGCGCGCCCTGCGGCATCTCACCAAATAACCCTTGCGCGTTATGGGATAACGCCATAAATTGGTCTGCATGCCCAGACGGCTGCTGCTCCTCGGCTTCCTCCTCCTCGCCCTTCCCCTCGCCGCCGTCACGCGTGACAACGACGACAGTTGCGACGTCGCCCTCCTCCCGGCGGCCACGCTGCTGCTGCCGGCCTTCGAGGTCGAGCTCGGGAACCTCCCCGGGCCCACCGAGCGCCTGACCACGCGCTTCACCATCACCAACGTCACCAACGCCGACCGCGTCGCGCACGTGACGCTCTGGACCGACTACGCCTATCCGGTCCTCGGCTTCAACGTCTACCTGACCGGGTACGACGTGCAGCGCATCGACCTGTTCCAGGTCATCGAGCGCGGCCTCATCGAGCCGACGGGGACGACCGTCCGGGCGCGCGGCGGCTACTCGCGCGGGAACCCCGCGCTGGACACGTCCGCGTGCGGCTTCCTCCCCGGCGCGCTGCCGCTCGACACCATCGCCCGCATGAAGGCGGCCTTCACGACCGGCAACGTGGCCGGCTGCGGGGAGATCGGCAGCCCGCACGCGCGCGCCATCGGCTACGCCACCATCGACGTGGTGGGCTCCTGCTCCACGGCCGGCGTGCAGGAGAGCGAGTACTGGACGCGCGACCTCCGCTACGACAACGTGCTCACCGGCGACTATGAGGTCATCGACGCGAGCGGCGCCGTGGCCCAGGGGGGACCGCTGGTCCACATCCGCGCCATTCCCGAGGGAGGGACGCCGGAGCTCCGCCGCGCCGCGCCCGTCACCTTCGACGCCGGCTTCCAGCGCACGTTCTACAGCCGGCACCAGCCGGCGAACGCGCCACGGCTGGACGGGCGCCAGCCGCTGCCCGCGCGCTTCGCGCCGCGCTGGATCCAGGGGGGGCCGGGAGAGCTCCGGACCTCGCTGAAAGTCTGGCGCGAGAGTGCCGTCCCCGCCGGCGCGCCGTGCAGCGCGTTCGCCGCGAACGGCATTCGCGACGCGGTGGACCTGGTGCGCTTCGACGAGAACGAGAACGGCGCCGGGCGGGTACCGGCCTCGCGCCTCATCGTCCCCACGTTCCCCGCGCCGGGGCTCAATGCGGCGTCCATCGTCAGCGTGGCCGACGACTCGCTCTACCCGCAGCTCACCAACGGCTCGACCGCGGGGTGGTTCGCGCTCAACCTCGACGCGGCGCCGGACGACGGCGAGGTGACGCAGAGCTGGGTCATCTCCTCGATGTCCGCGCTGGGGCGCTTCTCGACCGACACCGAAGCGGCGGCCCTCGGCAACGGCTGCTCGCCGGAGGCGCGGATCAGCAGATTCTCGGCGAGCGGCGGCGCGCCGATCGAGCCCTCCCCGAACGTGAACCGCAACCCCCGCATCGGCCAGGCCTCGACCAACAACGACGACAGCTGCGACATCGCCCTGCTGCCGGCGGCCACGCTGCTCGTCCCCTCCTTCCGCGTCGACCTCGAGCCGACGCGGAGCGAGACGACGCTCCTCTCCATCACCAACGTCAGCGCGGAAGAGCGCATCGCGCGCGTCACGCTCTGGACCGACCACGCGTTCCCGCTCCTCACCTTCAACGTCTTCCTGACCGGCTACGACGTGCAGAGCATCGACCTGTTCGACGTCATCGCGCGGGGCGTCGTGGTGGCCCCCGGCTGCGAGCGGCTGCCCGGCACGCTCGGCCCGGAATGGATCGCCAGGATGCGCACCGCCTTCATGGAAGGGTCGGTGCCCGAATGCGACGTCGTGGGCGGGTTCCACACGCTGGCCATCGGCTACGCCACGATCGACGTGGTGCGCAACTGCGCCATGACCGCCCCCACGGAGGCGAGCTACTGGTCGCGCGACCTCGCCTTCGACAACGTGCTGATCGGCGACTATCAGCTCGTCGCGAACGGCGCCGCCGACGGCGCGCCGATGGTGCACATCCGCGCCATTCCCGAGGGGGGCGGGGAGACGGCACTGCCGCGCACCTTCTACGGCCGCTTCCAGAGCGCGGCCGCGCCGCGGCGCGACGCGCGCCAGCCGCTCCCCACCACCTTCGCCGCGAGGTGGAGCACCGCCAATGTGGAGACGATCATGGAAATCTGGCGCGAGGGTGCCACGCGCGGCGACGCGAGCTGCGCCGACTTGCGTCAGAACTTTGCGCCCTCGGCCGACATCGTGAAGTTCGACGACCGCGAGAACGCCATCGCCGACATCAGCGTCTGCGCCCGGCAGCCCTGCCCCGAGCTCGAATTCCGGTTCCCCGCCACGTCGCGCAGCAACGTGCGCGACTACAGCATCTACCCGCTCCTCGCCAACGGCGCGACCGAGGGGTGGATCTACTTCAATCTCGACCGCCCCGGCGACGAGCGCTCCGCGCAGGCGTGGGTCGTGGCCACGCGGCTGGCGTTCGGCAGGCACGCCGTCCGCGCCGACGCCACCCCCCTCGGCAACGGCTGCTCGACTCCTCCCGCCGGCCGCAGCGAAGTGACCGCCGGCGGTGTGGTCATCGGACCGGCGCCGGACAGGAACCCGCGATGAAGAAACTGCTGCTGCTCCTGCTGCTGGCCACACCGCTCCTCGCCGCCACGAAGGCCAACGACGACAGCTGCGACCTCTCCGTGATGCCGGCGGCCACGCTGCTGCTGCCGTACTTCGAAGTGGACCTCGACGAGAGCTCCCGCGGCACGACGCTCTTCAGCATCACCAACGTCACGAACGTCGACCGCGTCGCGCACGTAACGCTGTGGACCGACCACGCGTACCCGGTGCTCGACTTCAACATCTTTCTCACCGGCTACGACGTGCAGAGCATCAACCTGTACGACGTGCTGGCGCGCGGCATCATCGCGCCGCCCGGCGGCACCGGCACGGCCCTGCTGTCGCCGCGGCGCGGACCCTATTCCGACCTGAATCCCGCGCTCGACCTCGGCGGGTGCGTACAGCTGCCGGGCGTGCTCGACGAGCCGACCCTCGAGCGCATGCGCCGCGCCTTCACCGAGGGGGTGGCGGGAGAATGCGCGACCGCCGGCGGGAGGCACGCGCGCGCGGTCGGCTATGCCACCATCGACGTCGTCGGCAGTTGCACCGCGGCCGGCCCCGGCGATCCCGCGTACTGGACGCGCGACCTGCGCTACGACAACGTGCTGATCGGCGAGACGCACTACGTCGAGCCCGCGCAGGGCTTCGCCCAGGGGACGCCGATGGTGCACATCCGGGCCGTCCCGGAGGGAGGCACGCCGGAGCTGCGGCGCCGCAACTTCCTCGTCGACGCCCGCTTCGAGCGGACGTTCTACGGGCGCTATCAGCCCGCCGACGCCCCGCGTCTCGACGCGCGCCAACCGCTCCCCGCGCAGTTCGCCGCGCGCTGGATCGACGGCGGGCCGGGCAACCTCGGCACGTCGTTCAAAGTGTGGCGCGAGTCGGCGCCGTCCACCGCGTGCGCGGATCTCGCGCACGTGCGCGTCCTCGACGCGACCGACGTGGTCGTCTTCGACGAGGACGAGAACGCGGCCGGGCTCTCCGCGCCGTTCACCCTCCCCGCCACCTCCCTCACCTCCATCGACGACGGCCGCTACCCGCGCCTCCCCAACGGCGCGCTGGCCGGCTGGATGTACATGAACCTCGACGCCGGCCTGCACGGCCGCACGGCCACGCAGAACTGGGTGGTCACGTCGATGCGCGCCCTCGGCCGCTACTCCACCGACATCGAGGCCTCCGCCCTCGGCAACGGCTGTGCCCCGGCCGCCGGCGCGAGCAACGTCACCCTCGCCGGCGGCACGCCCATCGCCCCGGCAAACGACGACGACAGTTGCGACATCGCCCTCTTCCCCGCGGCCACGCTGCTCCTCCCCTACTTCGAGGTCGATCTCTCGCGCACGCGGACGACGACCACCCTCTTCACCGTCACCAATACCGGGCCGGAGCCGCGCATCGCGCGCGTCACGCTCTGGACCGACTACTCGTTTCCCATCCTCACCTTCAATGTCGCGCTGGGCGGCCATGACGTGCAGAGCCTGAATCTCTTCGACGTGCTGCAGGGGGAGTTCCCCGGCGTCCGCGACTGCGCGGGGCAGCCCGTCACGGTCGCCGGGACGTCCGTGGCCCGGATGCAGCGGGCGTTCACCGAGGGGGAATTGACCGACTTCGAAGAGGTGGAGGGATGCGACGAAGTCGGCAACGTGCACCAGAACGCCGTCGGCTACGCCACGATCGACGTGGTACGGAACTGCGCCGCCCGCAACCCGCAGGACGCCGCGTACTGGACAACCGACATCGCGTACGACAACGTCCTGATCGGCGACTATCAGCAGATCCGGCCGACCCAGGGCGCGGCGCAGGGTGCGCCGCTCGTCCACATCCGCGCCATCCCGGGGCACGACTTCCCGCGCACGTTCTACGGCCGCTACCAGAGTGCGGCGTTCCCGCATCGCGACGCGCGGCAGCCGCTCCCGTCGCAGTTCGCCGTCCGCTGGATCCAGAACCCGTTCCCGTTCGGAACGTTCTACAAGATCTGGCGCGAGGGAACGCGGCAGCCGCAGCTCGCGTGCGGAATGCACCATCGGAACGTGACGCGGATCAACGAGATCGTGCGCTTCGACGAACAGGAGAATCCCGTCGGCGATCTTCCGATCTGCAGGGTCACCTGCATCGACTACGAGCTCACGCTGCCCGCCACGTCGCGGACGTCGACGAACGACGCCAGCGTCTATCCGCAGCTCGTCAACGGCGCCCCCGCCGGCTGGATGTTCCTCAACCTCGACAACGACGAGGCGTACACGCGCGGCGCACAGGCGTGGGTGATCGGGTCGATGTTCGCCGAGGAGCGCTACGCGACGGACATCGACGCCGCGGCCCTGGGCAACGGCTGCTCGCCCGCCGCGAAGCAGACCGAGGTCACCGTCGGCACGGCCGTCATCGGCCCCGCGCCCTAGCAGACTGCACTGGCTTCGCCAACGGAAACACAGCGGACCGCCGGCGTCCTCGCCGGCGGTCCGCATCCGTTGGCGAAGTCAGTGTGGTCTGCTAGGGCTGTCATCCTGAGCCCCGCAGAGGGCGAAGGATCTCCTGCCGACAGCGCGGGCACGGGGTTCCAGCAGGGGGTCCTTCGCCCTCTGCGGGGCTCAGGATGACAGGCGATCCCGTTTGCGTCCGAGACTCCAGATCCCCGGCCCGTGCGCGGCGAGGAACAGCCACAGAAAGCAGTAGAGCACCGCCAGCTCGCCGCGGTTGACGATCGGCCACGGACTCGCGCCCCAGCCGTGCCTCCACCAGTACGCCACGGCCATCGTGCCGCTGGCGAGGAAGGCCGCCCATGAGGCGAAGAGACCGAGCGCGATCAGCACGCCCCCTCCCAGCTCGATTACGCCGGCGATGAGCGACGTCGGGTCCGTGCGCGGCGGCTTGTCGCCCGGCCAGCCGAAGAGCTTCTGCGTGCCGTGCATGGCGAACATCAAGCCCGCGACGATGCGCAGGATGGCGAACAGATGAGGAGCGTAGCGGCCGAGGAAGCGTTCCATCGCGTGTTGCGTGCGACGCAAATGCCGTGCTCAGGAATGTATCAGGTTCGTATTTTGAAATGGCGTTTCGGTGAAGGAGGAGAAAACAAAAGCCATGAAACGAACGCCCTTCATCACCCTTTCGATTTTGTGCATCGCGCTCTGCAGCTGTGCCACGACGGACACCGCCACCACCACCGACACGAATATGACCTCCGCCGCGGATCAGAGCGCCACGACCCAGTCCACCAACAACACCAATTACACCAGCAACGAGACCACGGACAACACCAGCGTGACCGCCGCCACCGGCAGCACCGCCACCATGAGCGGCACGCATTCCCATGACGCGACCGTCGGCACGCAGAACCTGACCAGCCCGACCAGCACCACCAGCGTCAGCGGTACGAGCGGCATGAGCACCTCGGTCACCACGGACAACACGGCCTCCATGGCCGGGACCGGCACCGTCACCAGCAACACCACCACGAACAACAACAACACGAACTACAACACCAACAACAACACCAACACCACGGCCACCGGCACCGTGTCGGGCACCGGCACGACGTCGACAGGCATGAACTCTGCGAATACGCAGAACCTGAACAACAGCAACACGACCGGAACGACGACGAGCGGCAGCATGGCCAGCTCGACGACGGCCGATGATGACGACAACGACCAGGACACGACGACGGGAACCACGACACCGCGGACACGGATGAGAAAGGATTGATGAGATCCCCTCACCCTGACCCTCTCCCCGTGCACGGGGAGAGGGGACTCGATTTGTATCGCCTATGAAACGCGCATCCCTCTTTCTCGCTCTCTTCCTCGTCGCCGGCCTCGTGCAGGCCGACGAGCAGACCTCCGTCCTGCTGGCGAAGGCGTGGCCCGCCTCCGCGCGCGCGGGGCTGGGCGACATCGGTGCGGGAGTGGGGATCGTCTTCAGCCCCGACCTCAGCGTCCCGGGCAACTGCAATTTCTACACGGCCCTCGGCTTCGCCTGCTTCGACAGCGCGGACTGGCTGGAGATCCTCAGCGGCATCCACGCGCACAACATCTCCACGCCCGGCCGGAAGATCAAGACGCTCATCCTGGAGACGCACGGCACCAACGGCCACGGCCTGAAAGTGCAGACCGGCAAGCAAGAGAGCGATCCGCGCTCCTACATCTCCGTCGGCGCGCTGCAGGAGTGGCTCGAGCCGGTCGGCGTGCGGCACATCATCATCAGCGCGTGCAACTCCGGCCGCCTGCTGCGGCCCGAGATCTATCTCAAGCTGAACCCCAATCCCGGCGACAAGCTCTTCCTCCCCGCCACGCGCGGCATCATCGACGCCACCGACAGCTTCGACCCGAAAAAGAACCCGCTCACCGTGATCACGCCCGGCGCCAGCCAGATCGAGACGACGCTCGTCGGCGCGCTGCGCGAGCTCGCCCCCTCCACGCGCGAGGCCATCGAGAGCGCCGCCAAGGCGAAAAACGTCAAGCTGCCGAGCCAGTTCGCCATCTCCGAGATGCTCATCAAGATGCTGCTCCGCGATCCGCAGCTCGAGCTCCGCACCGGCTCCTGGGTCGAGGAGCTGTCGAAGACGCAGACGTCCGCGAAAGCGAGCGAGCGCATCTTCAACGCCTTCGTGGCACACCTGAACTACGTCGCCGCCCGCGATCCGCGCACCCAGACCGCCAGCGCCTCCGGCTCGCGCTAACCACAGCGGACCGCCGGCGTCCCGCCGGCTGTCTGTGGCGGCGTCCCGCCGCCACTGTGCGGGCGAGACGCCCGCACAGACAGCCGGCGAGGACGCCGGCGGTCCGCTGTGGTTAAGAACCAAATAACTCTTGGCAAGCGACCGCCGCGCGAAGATAATCGCGCGCCGGAGGGACGTTCGCATGCACGCTCGGTTTCGCTCCCTGCTCCTGGTCCTGCTCCTCCCGTTCACCCTTGCCGCTCACGCCGCGCGCTACGACCTCGGCGGCCCGCGCTCGACCAGCAACGACGACAGTTGCGACATCGCCGACCTGCCGGCGGCCACGCTGCTGCTGCCGTACTTCGAGGTCGATCTCTCCGACATCAACGGCGAGACCACGCTCTTCACGGTCACGAACGTGACCGAGTTCCCGCAGATCGCGCGCGCCACGATCTGGACCGACCTGGGCGTGCCGCTCGTGTCGTTCAATATCTTCCTGACCGGCTTCGACGTGCAGGCCATCAACCTGCGCGACGTGCTCACCCTTGGACGCACCGGCGGCACGGGCACGGGCGTCTCGAACTTCGGCCCGCTCGGGCGTCCGAGCAACACGAACATCGACGCGCGCGGCTGCATCGAGATCGCGCCGCTGTCGCAGGAAACGATCGTGCGCGTGCAGCGCGCGCTCACCGAGGGCGTCGTGCCGGGATGCGAAGTCGCGGGCGAGGCGCACGCGAACGCGATCGGCTACGTCACCGTCGACGTCGTCGCCGCGTGCACGGGCGCCATGCCGGTCGACGCGAACTACTTCGCGGCCGACCTCCGCAACGACAACGTGCTGATCGGCGATTACCAGCAGCTGAACATGTCGCAGAACTTCGCGCAGGGCGGACCGATGGTCCACATCCGCGCCGTGCCCGAGGGACGCAACAGCGGCCCCTCCAACCTGACCCGCACCTTCTACGGGCGCTTCACCAAGAACGGCTCCGACGCCAGGCAGCCGTTGCCGTCGCGTTTCGCCGCCCGCTGGATCCGGGCCGGCGCGACCTCGTTCCAGACGGACATCAAGATCTGGCGCGAGCTCTCCGGCCGCGCCGGCACCTGTCCGCCGGCGAGCGAGGTCCGCGCGGCGTCGGACCAGGCGGTCTTCGACGAGACGGAGAACGGCGCCGGGGGGGACGGCTCGCGCACTTCCTCCCCTCCCATCTTCACGCCCATCACTATTCCCGCCGCGTTGCGAGCCTCCATCAGCGACCCGGAGTACTTCGTCCAGTTGAGCAACGGCGCCACGGCCGGCTGGCTGTACCTGAATCTCGACGATCCCTCGGACGAGGTCGCGGAACAGGGATGGATGATCACCTCCATGCGCGCCGAGGGACGCTACTCGGCCGACCAGAACGCCTCCGGCCTCGGCAACGGCTGCTCGCCGGCGGAGGAGGTATCGCAGCTCGTCGCCACCGCGGGAACGCCGATCGGCCCGTCGCCGAACGGCCCCACCACGATCTTTCCCACCGGCGCGCCGCTGACCAGGAACAACGACGACAGTTGCGACATCGCGCAGCTCCCCGCGGCCACGCTGCTGCTGCCGTACTTCGAGGTGTCCACCTCGCCGGCGGCGCAGACGACGCTCTTCACCATCACCAACGTGACCAACACCGACCAGATCGCGCGCGTCACGCTCTGGACCGACTACGGCTATCCGGTCATCAGCTTCAACCTCTTCCTGACCGGGTATGACGTGCAGGCCATCAACCTCTTCGACGTCATCGAGCGCGGCATCATCGCGCCCGACAACGGCACGGGCACCGCGGTCCGCCCCCGCGGCCGCTTCTCCAGCGTCAATCCCTCCCTCGCCCTCGGCAACTGCGATCGCCTGCCGGGCGCGCTCGACCCCACCTATGTGAGTCTGATGCGGCAAGCCTTCCGGCAGGGAAGGGTGCCGGCCCTCGGCTCGGTCGTGCCGGCGTGCGACGTCGTCGGCAATACGCACGAGCGGAACGTCGGCTACGCCACGATCGACGTGGTCGGCAACTGCGGCTTCCTCCAGCCGACCGAGCCCAACTACTTCAGCCAGGACATCCGCTACGACAACGTCCTGATCGGCGATTACCAGCAGGTCGACGCGTCCAACAACTCCGCGCAGGGCAATCCGCTGGTACACATCCGCGCCATCCCCGAGGGAGGCACGCCGGCCTCGCGGCAGACGTCGCCGAGCTTCGTCACGAACCTCGAGCGCACGTTCTACAAGCGCCTGACCACGCCGCAGTTCAGCGATGCCCGCCAGCCGCTGCCGTCGACCTTTGCCGCGCGCTGGATCGCCGGCGGCCCGGACGCCTTCAACACGTCGTTCAAGGTCTGGCGCGAGGTGCCGAACGGTCCCGGCAACCCGTGCGGCTCGCTCCTGGCGAACGGGATGATGGCCGTCAGCGACACGGTGGTCTTCGACGAGGCGGAGAACGCGGCCACGCTCGAGGATGACCTGACGCTTCCCGCGACCTCGCTCCTGGCCGCCGCGCCGATGCCGAACGGCGCCATCTCCGGCTGGACCTACTTCAACCTCGACCGCGACTCCGGCGACCGCATCGCCACCCAGAACTGGGTCACGGTCTCCATGCGCGCGCTGAACCGCTTCTCGGTCGATTTCGAAGCCTCGGCCCTCGGCAACGGCTGCTCGCCCGAGCACACCGGCACCACCATCGGACCGGCGCGGTGAAACTGCAGTAGCATCGGGCGGTGGACGTCTTCTCCATCCACCGCCCGTCCCCTTCCCTCTTCAAGTACTACGTCCTCTCCTCGTTCGTGGCGGGACCGTTTTTCTTCATCCCGCTGCTCTATCTCTACTTCCGCTACCACACCATGCGCTACGACTTCGACGAGGAGGGGATCTCCATGCGCTGGGGCATCCTCTTCCGCCGCGAGATCACGCTGACGTACGCGCGCATCCAGGACATCCACCTGACCAGCAACGTGCTGGAGCGCTGGCTGGGGCTGGCGCGCATCCAGATCCAGACCGCGAGCGCGAGCGCCTCGGCGGAGATGACCCTCGAGGGGCTGCACGAGTTCGAGGGGGTGCGCGACTTTCTCTACTCGAAGATGCGCGGCGTGCGCCCGCAGCAGGGCGCGGCCGCGCCGCAGGACGACCTGACCGCGGCGCTGCGCGAGGTGGCCGCCGCCTTGCGCGACGTGCGCGCGGCGCTGGAGAAGCGATGAGCTGGCGCGGCTCGATCCTCTCGTTGCTGCGCGTCCCGCCGGAGCCCGAGCATCCGCCCGGCTCGCCGCCGCGCGTCTTCCGCGCCGCCCCGAACTTCTTCAAGCTGCGGCTGCTGCGCTGGGCGCTCACGCGCCTGGCCGCCCTGGCCGGCCTGCTCTGGGCGCTCTGGTTCGTCCAGTACCTGCAGACCAAACAGACGCCGCCGTGGGTGATCCTGGTGATGCAGCTCGGCGAAGTGTTCGGCTGGGTGGCCTTCCTCGCCGAGGCCGTCGTCGGCTGGACCATCGTCAGCCTCGACTACGAGCTGCGCTGGTACCTGCTCTCCGACCGCGCCATCCGCATCCGCGAGGGGATCGTCACCGTCCGCGAGAAGACCATCGCCCTGGCCAACGTGCAGAACATCTCCATCCGCCAGGGCCCGCTCCAGCGCGCCCTCGGCATCGCCGACGTAGAGGTGAAGACCGCCGGCGGCGGCGGCACGAGCGACCAGGAGCGGAAGAAAGCCGGCGCCGAGCCGATGCACGTCGCCTACTTCCGCGGCGTCGCCAACCCCGAGCAGATCCGCGACCTCGTGCGCGAAGGCGTCCGCCTCCAGAAAAACGCCGGCCTCGGCGACCCGGACGAGATGGAGCACAACGACGTCGTCGCCGAGCTCCTCCGCGAAGCGAAGGCCCTCCGTCTGGAGTGCGGCAGCGGCTAAGCAGAACGCACTGGCTTCGCCAACGGAAGTACAGCGGACCGCCGGCGTCCTCGCCGGCTGTCGCGCAGGCGTCCCGCGCCTGCGCTCCGGGCGGGCGGCGGCGGTCCGCTTCCGTGGGCCTTCTGGCAGCGGTCTGCTTAGCTGCCGCTTTCTATGCGAGGCTCAATCGCACGAGAATATCTGCGTCCAGGTGGTCTGCCCCGCCGGCACGGTGCGGCCGAAAAACGACACCTTCTCGATGCCGGCACCCGTGAGCTGTTCGAACGGTCCGCCGAACGCCGCGGTCTTGTTCACCGGGATGGGATGCTTGAGTGTATCGCCCGGAGTCCCTTGCCACACCGACTCGCCGGAAACGCCGTAGTAATAGACGTTGGGGTCCGTCGCACGTGCAAGGTCGTTCCTGGTCTCGCCCGGTGCCAGGATGTACCAGCCGTGGCTCACCCACGTGCCGGTCGTGTCGATGTACGCGATAGCCGCGGAGATCGTCTTGTCTTTGCAGGTATTGGTGAGGGAGATCGAGATGGTCGTTGCCGCTTGCGTGACGGTCGTGTCGGTCACGATAGTGTCGATGTTTGCGGTGGTTACCGTATCCGTCGTCAGCAACTGCATCATCGTGGTGTCGGTCGCGGCGGTGTCGGTGACCGGCTCTTGGTGACGCTGTGACATCGACGCGATCACGATCATTAGGAGCGCGACTCCGACGAGCATCGTGAGTGCGATCTTGAACTCCCGCGAGGGCATCGCGCTCTTGTGCTTCGGTTTCGGCGTGGATACCGGCGTCGCCGGAGTCGGAGCGGGGGCCGGTGCTGTCGCGGGCGACGGCGGCGGCGTCTTCACGGAAAGCGCACCGTCGAGCGCGTGAATGGTCCGCGCGAATACCCACGTACGCAGGCCCGGATCGTAAACGCTCGTCTCGCTGTCGATGCCGCCCTCCTCGGCCAGCTTTCGCAGCACGGCGATGTCCGGCACGGCGAACTGCTGGTCGTCGCGATGGACCCAGAACACGTCCGGCGGCGGCGCCTTCACCGGAAGCGCACCGTCGAGCGTGCGCATGGTCCGCGCGAACACCCACGTACGCAGGCCCGGATCGTAGACGCTCGTCTCGCCGTCGATGCCGCCGTCCTCCGCCAGCTTTCGCAGCGCGGCGAGGTCGGGCACAGTGAACTGCTTGCCGTCACGATTGACCCAGAACTCGTTCGGCGGC
This sequence comes from Thermoanaerobaculia bacterium, assembly GCA_035627015.1. Lineage (GTDB taxonomy): Bacteria > Acidobacteriota > Thermoanaerobaculia > Gp7-AA8 > Gp7-AA8 > QHVT01. The sequence goes on from DASPMO010000008.1 coordinate 16,391, forward strand.
AGCTCGGACGTTTTGTGAAAGGCGTCGCGTAGCTCCGCCACGTCGCGAGCGGGCGTAAATTGCTTCCGCGCCGCGTCATAGACCTGCCCCTCAGGCTTGACGCGGCCCTCCTTCGCCCATTGCACGAGCGTAGCGATGTCGGGAGCGTGGAACTGCTTGCCATCCTGTTGAATCCAGTAGTCGGGCTGCGGCTGCGGTGCGACCTCAGGCGCCGCGACGGGAGTCTTCACGTCGCGCTGCGCGAGCGCTTCGATCGACGCGATGCATGCCTCGAACTCCGGGCCTTCCAATCCGTTGCGCCAGTCGAAGAGATCGGCCGTCTGCAACCGGCGGAACTCGAGCGGCGGACGCACGTCTTCGATGCGCACCGGCACGAGCACTTTACGCCGCGCCGCCTCCGCGGCCTCGTTCTGCACCCATTCCGACGCCACGGAATTCCGCGACCAGAGCACGAGCACGCACGCCGCGGCATCGAGCTCGCGCTCGATCTCCGCTGAGAACGAGCGCCCGACCTGGATGCGCCGATCCCACCAGACGGCCCAGCCGCGGTTTTTCAGCGCCCGCGCAAGAGATTCCGCGCACTCGCGATCTTCCCGCGCGTAGCTGAGGAACAGGTCGGCCATAGACGTTTCCGGAAGGCCGTATGATAACCCTTCGGCTTCGCGACCTCCATTGATGCTCGCCAGCCTCCGCCCGCCCGCGGCAGCTGCGGCTGCCGCTTGCGGCATTGAAAGCGGCAGCTGGCCGCTGCCGCACTCCAGATCACCGCACGAGCCTCCGTTTGAACGCCGCCGCGAGCAACTGCAGGCGCGAGGACACGCCGAGCCTCCGGTAGAGCCGGTTCATCGCCTGGCCCGTCGATTCTCCGCCTACAACAGCGCCACCATGCGCAAAGGCATCTCGACGAACGCCATGTGCGAAGTCCACAACCTCGTCCTCGGGCCGCTGCACCTCGACCTACTCGGGCTCTCCTCAACCGCATCCTGGAGATCTTGGGCGGACTTTCTCGGGTAAACCCTCTCTCCACTCCAAAGGGGCATGAGGAATGACATTTGCTGCCATCTTGACGGAGGTTCGTATGCATAAGTCAGTATCGTGGATTGCTGTGCTTGTGCTGGTCGTGGCGGCAGTGCCGGTGACATCCGCCCAAGTGGCCGATCCATGCAGAGCATGGACGTGCCTGTACGAGTTCTCTGGCGTCGAGGGTGAGGAACCGTCGGTATCGTGCTACGAGATCGGCAGCAGCCGGGGTCAATGGGTGTCCTGTAACGTCACCCGGCAATGCATGTGGGTCGTTACGGATAGCGGCAGGCAGCGGCAATGCACATCGGCCCAATGCGAAGGCGAATACTGCATGTGGGTTTGAGATCCGCGCTTCGCGCAGTGCTCGCGTTCGCGGCCGCGGCGGCAGGCGCTGCGCCTGTGACCGTACATACAACAGCCGTCGACCCGCGGCTCCAGTGTGATGGCGAGATCGTCGCGCGAGCGGAGTGCGGCGGGGCCGACTGCGCCACCAGCCGGTGGCGGCTCGGCCCCACGCATACTGTGGACCTGGACAGGTCACAGCCGTTCGACTGGATCATCGGCGTCGAGTCGAAAAACTGCTGGGCACCGCCGGTCCGTTTGACGACTGCGGCGCCTTCGCCTTCGGTCGACGTAACGCTCTGGCCGCGCGCCACGATTGCAGGCACGGTTTCCGTCCAGGGTGATCTCGCACCGCGCCTGCTGCGCGCGCGCCTTACGCTGCCGCCCGGCCGGGACACCTCTTTGGATACCGTTATCCCTTGTCCGGTGGAGCGCGGCCGGTGGACATGCAGCGTGCCCGCGACCGAGATCGATATCCGCCTCGACGCCGATGGCTTCGTCCCCTCCTATCTATGGAACGTGCGGGCGCAACACGGCAAAGTCACGACACTCCCGGCGACGCGTCTCATTCGGGGAGCGTCGATTTCGGGCTGGGTCGAGGTTCCGCACGGCGATGGGAAAGCGGCCGAGGTCGAGTTGTTGCCCATCGGAGCGGCTCCGGAGATTCCCGTCGCCCACGGCGACGCTCCACGCAGCAGCATCACGATCGCAAATGACCGGGGCTTTTTTCAGTTTCCGGAAGTTCCTCCCGGTTCGTACAGCCTGATCGCGCGCAAGCGCGGATGGTCGCCTGCACGCGAGCCGAATGTGGAGATCGAGACGGGCCGCGAGTACGTATTGCGCGCTCCGCTCCGCCTTCAGCCGCTGGCATCGCTATCCGTCACGTTGCAACCACCGGTCGGGCCGGATAAGAGCCCATGGCGCGTCACGCTCAGTCGCCCGGCTCCGCTGTCACGGTCGTTCGCGGTGGTGAGGCAGGAGCAGGCAGCGGAATCAGGCTACTGGACCGGCATGGACCTGGAGGCGGACTTTTACAGGCTGACCGTGACAGACAGCCGCGGCTCGGTCTTCGCGCGACGTGAAATCACCCTCACGGCACCCGGCTTGTCAGAAGTCATCACGATCGAGAAAGTGGCCGTTGCGGGACGCGTCACGGCCGGACAGAACGCGATCGAGGCACGGCTCGCGTTCATTGATGGATCACTTCGTGTGGAGATGGAAAGCGGCGCCGATGGCACCTTCTCGGGCGTGCTTCCGCAGGGCGGCCGTTGGAACCTGGACGTTCGACCTGCCGGCGGAGCGAACATTCATTACGGACCCATCGAGATCGCGGCGAGCGATGACGGCGAACCGGCCGGGGTGGAGATCGAGCTGCCCGGCGGCAGGGCTCGCGGGCTCGTGCTCGACGAGTCCGGAAGGCCCCTCCAGGCCACGGTCCGCATTCGTGCAGGTGCGACAGTGAAGGCGTACGGTCCCACGGACGCAGGCGGCAAGTTCGACTTCGTCGCGCTGACGCCCGGACCGGCACAAGTCGAGGCTGATGCGGAGGATTACGGGTCGGCGCTCGTCCCGTGGACGATCGCGGAAGAGCAAACCGAGGATCTGCGCATCGTCGTCCCCAAACGGCAGGCCATCGCCATTCGGCTCGTCACACCCGATGGCCGGGCCGTATCGGGTGCTGTCGTGTGGCAATTCCTCCCCCCCTTCCGGCGCAGAATGGAAGCGGTGAGTGGGCCCGACGGAACGGTGAGGTTGCAGGTGCCGGGGAGCGGGAGCATCGATGCCGCGGTTTTCGCCGCGGGACTGCCCCTCAAGCTTCTTTCGCTTCCGCTGGATGCGAAAAGCGGAGTAGTGGTGACGATGAATCCCACCGGCGGACGTCTCCGCTTTGACATCGGCGACCAGGCGTGGCCTTACATCGCGCGTTCCGACGGGCCATTCTTTCCCGTGGCCGGTCTCTTTTTCCGGCCCGATCCCGTCGGACTACCGTACGGTTTCACCAGCGCCGGATTCGCGCCCGAGCTCGAGGCCGGCACATATGTCATATGCCCTGGAGCGTCGCTCTCGGAACGTTGTCAGCGACGCTTGCTCTCTCCCGGAACACTCACGAGCGTGAACTTGAGACCGGCATCCGGAGGTTCGCCATGATGCAGCGCTTGACGTTGAGTTTGGTGACTTATGGATTCATTGCAATGTTGACCTGCGCTGCCGGCGCCGATCAGCGGCCGGGATGGCTCGGCATGGGCTTCACCTACCAGGCCGGCACCGAGGGAAAAGCCGGGTGGCTTCACGTGCGTCATGTGCTCCCTGGCAGTCCAGCCGCCGCGGCAGGAATCAAGCCGCAGGATCTGATCGTGGCCGTCAATGGGAAGCCGCCTCGTTTCAAGAGCCCGGTCGAGGCTATGCGTTCGCTCTCTTCCCTGCGGCCGGGTGACCACGTGACGTTCGTCGTCACCCGCGCCGGCGCCCGCCGGACCGTGAAAGTCACGGCAGCGCCGATGCCCGACTTCTACTATGAGCGCTGGAAAAATAACGAGGCGATCGGCACGCGGGAGAAGGAGTCGCAACGCCGGCAGTGACTGGCGCTGCCGCACTCCAGAGGAACACTTCGCGGGGGTCTCCTGTTGACTGCCGCGCATGATCTCCTTCAGTAACGTCAGCAAGCAGTACGGGAAGCAAGTCCTCTTCGTCGAAGCCTCGTTCCAGCTCAATCCCGGCGAGAAGGCCGGGCTGGTCGGGCCGAACGGCGCCGGCAAGTCGACCCTCTTCCGCATGATCACCGGCGACGAGGACGCCGATGACGGCGTGGTGAACGTGCCGAAGAAGATCTCCATCGGCTACTTCCGCCAGGAAGTGGACGAGATGAGCGGGCGTCCCGTGCTCGACGAGGCCATCGCCGGCAGCGGCCGCCTCGGCGACCTGCACCACGAGCTGATCGAGCTCGAGCAGAACCTCCACGACGAGAAGGCCCTCGAGCGCTACGGCGAGGTGCAGGAGGAGTATCAGCACCTCGGCGGCTACGAGCTGGAGGCCCGCGCGCGCGAAGTGCTGCACGGCCTCGGCTTCGAGGACGCGCAGATCGACGGCGACGTCGGCGCGCTCTCCGGCGGCTGGAAGATGCGCGTCTCCATGGCCAAGATCCTGCTCGGCAACTTCGACGTGCTCCTCCTCGACGAGCCGACCAACCACCTCGACATCGAGTCGATCGTCTGGCTGGAGGGGTTCCTCAAGTCCGTCTCGTCGACCATCCTCATGACCTCGCACGACCGCGACTTCATGAACCGCATCGTCACCAAAGTCGTCGAGATCGACGACGGCGACATCCTCACCTACTCCGGCAACTACGACTTCTACGTCCGCGAGCGGGAGCAGCGCGAGGCGAACCAGGAAGCGGCCTACGCCCGCCAGCAGGCCAAGCTGGCCAAGGAGCAGCGCTTCATCGAGCGCTTCACCGCGCACGCCGCCAAGGCCGCGCAGGTGCAGAGCCGCGTGAAGATGCTGGAGAAGCAGGAGCGCATCGAGCCGCCGAAGAAGCGCCGGGCCATGAAGTTCGACTTCCGCTCGCCGCAGCGCTCGGGCGAGGACGTGGTGGCGCTCAAGGACATCCACAAGAGCTTCGGCAAGCGCACGATCTACGACGGCTTCGATTTCCAGATCCGCCGCGGCGAGCGCTGGTGTGTGATGGGGAAGAACGGCGCCGGCAAGTCGACGCTGCTGAAGATGATCGCCGGCGCGCTGACGCCGGACAAAGGGACGGTGCGCCTCGGCGCGAGCCTCAAGCTCGGCTATTTCGCGCAGCAGTCGCTCGACCTGCTCGATCCCGAGCTCACGGTCATGGAGCAGATGCAGAAGGACTATCCGCTGGAGGGCATCGGCACGCTGCGCAATCTCCTCGGCGCGTTCCAGTTCTCCGGCGACGACACCGACAAGCGCATCCGCTCGCTGAGCGGCGGCGAGAAGTCGCGCCTGGTCATGGCGCGCATGCTCCTCGACCCGCCGAATTTCCTGGTCCTCGACGAGCCGACCAACCACCTCGACCTGGCCACGAAGGAGATGCTGGTGGAGGCGTTGAAGGATTTCGAGGGTACGATGCTCTTCGTCTCGCACGACCGCACGTTCCTGCGGGGACTGGCCAACCGCGTCCTCGAGCTCGCCCCCGAGGACCACAGCTCGCCGCTCACGTACGGCGGGTCGTATGTCGAATACGTGGAGAAGACCGGACGCGAAGCGCCGGGCGTGCACGCCTGATGAGCATTCCGAATGAGATCCGCACCGACGCCGAGACCGCGCTGCGCGCGTTCTGCGAGTCGCACTCGACCGACGCGGCGCAGCAGCGCTATACGTACGAGGTCGGCGCGAATGCGGCGCTGCTCATCCAGCAGCGGCCGTCGTTCATGAACGCGGCCGAGTGGACGTCGCGCCCGATCGCGAAGTTCCGCTATTCCGAGGCGCGCGACCGCTGGTCGCTGTACTGGACGGATGCCAGCGAGAAGTGGCACCGCGTGACGAACGTCGAGGGTGCGAAGGATCTCCGCACGCTGCTCGACGTCGTCGTGAAGGACCCCCTCGGGGTCTTCTGGGGCTGATCAGTCGGCAACGACGATCGCCGACCACGCCAGCTTGCGCACGGCCAGCACGTTCGCGTCGATGTCCTGCTGCGTGGCGCTGTTGCCCAGCACGCGCTGCACGTAGTCGACCTCGGTCGAGACCAGGCCGCTGGTGAGCAGCCGCGCGGCGGCCTTGCGCAGGTTCGACTCGGAGACGGGGATGCGTTTGACGGCCTCGCGGCTCGGTTTCAGGGCAGTGGCTTTCTTTGCACTCATGATCTCGTTCTCCTCTTCAAATCAAACGCGCGGACGCTCGCGATCCTTCGGGGAGCGCGCCTCGCTGACCGTGATGGTCCGTCCGTCGACGTCCTTGCCGTTCAGGCCGGTGATCGCCGCCTGGGCCTCGTCCGCCGTGCTGAACACGACGAAGCCGTAGCCGCGGGAGTTGCCGCTGGTCCGGTCTTTCACGACCTCGGCGGACTCGGGGATGCCGAACGGCTCCGCAAGCGAGCGCAACTGGTCGTCGGACACTGCGTGAGGCAGATTGCCTACGTGAAGTTTCATGGATTCTCCGGGGAAGAACTAAGAGGGTTGGTTCAGACGTCTGACTTAGTTCAGAGAATCCGAAGCGAGAGGAAGGTTCCTCTGCGGCGCAGTCAGGGTAACACGAAAGGAAGGGTGACGCTTCCGCGTCACCCTGGGGAATGAGCGCTAATCGAACTCGAGGACGACGCCTTCTTCGCAGAAGTCGAACTGCGTCGCTTCCGACTCTTCGCCGTTGGCGAAGACGGCCTTGAAGTACTGCTCGCACGACTCCCCTTCGGTCGACGAATCCCACACCAGCTCGACGGTCGCGCCGGGCTTGATGCCGTTGCCGATGTTGAAGAAGCCGAACTCCTCACCATCCTCGGAGACCAGGATCTTCTTGATCGCCGACTTGGTGTTGTTGTGGACCTTGAATTTGTACTCATCCGCCGACACGGTGACCGCGACGAGGCTGACGAGGGCGAACGAAAGCGCAAAACGGGCAAAGCTCTTCTTCATGAATGGATTTCTCCTCTCAATTTTGGACACCTGAGTTTTGGACCGAGTGCAGAGTACACCAGGACGCGGATGTTGCAGGGTCTTGTCGGGGAAATCTGGTACTGGTTGCTGGTTCTCCCCCACCCGCGCACCCGTTGCTCATTCAGTTGTGTACGTCAAGTTCTGCAAAACGGCTTCGGCGTCAGCCTGCCGAGCTCCGCCGGGACCTCGGTGAGGTCGTTGTCGGCCAGGACGAGCGTTTCCAGCTCGCGGTCCTGCCACGCGGACTCGGGCACCGCGCCGAGGTGCTGCTTCCACAAGTTGAGATGGCTCAGGGAATTGAAGATACACCGCCCCGGTTCGGCGGAGAGCATGTCATTTTCTTCACTCGGGCTCGGCCCGAAGCTTCTCCAGTCCATTTCTGATACCGGCTACACCCAACCCACCCCGATCCAGACCGCCGCGATTCCGCGCGTCCTCGCGGGCCGCGACCTGATCGGCATCGCGCAGACCGGCACCGGCAAGACCGCCGCCTTCGTGCTGCCGATCCTCGAGCGCATCATGAACGCAGGGCGGCCTTCAGCCCGCCCCCGCGCGCTCATCGTGGCCCCGACCCGCGAGCTGGCCCTGCAGATCGACGAGCAGGTGCGCATCCTCGGCCGTCACCATCGCGTCCGCTGCGCCACCATCTTCGGCGGCGTCGGCGAGCAGCCGCAGATCGACGCGCTGCGCCGCGGCACCGACGTCATCGTGGCCACTCCCGGACGGCTGCTCGACCTCATGGGCTCCGGCCACGTCAACCTCCGCGAGATCGAGATCGCGGTGCTCGACGAGGCGGACCGCATGCTGGACATGGGTTTCCTCCCGCAGATCCGCCGCGTCGTGAACGCGCTGCCGAAACAGCGCCAGACGCTCCTCTTCTCCGCCACGCTCTCGAGCGACATCGAGAAGATCACCGGCGAGTTCCTCCGCAACCCGGAGACGGTCGAGATCGGCCGCCGCTCCAATCCCGCGGAGTCGGTGGCGCAGTTTCTCTACCCCGTGCCGAAGAGCCGCAAGATCGACCTGCTCATTCACCTGCTGCGCGACCAGAGCCTCGACTCGGTGCTGGTCTTCTCGCGCACGAAGCACGGCGCGGACAAGATCGTGCGCAAGCTGAAGGCGGCGAACATCGCCGCCGCGGCGCTGCACTCGAACCGCTCGCAAAGCCAGCGCGTGGCCGCGCTGGGTGCCTTCAAGAACGGCCACGCTCGCGTGCTCGTGGCCACGGACATCGCCTCGCGCGGCATCGACGTCGAGGGGATCTCGCACGTCGTCAACTTCGACTTTCCGATGCACCCCGAGGACTACGTCCACCGCATCGGCCGCACGGGCCGCGCGGACGCCGTCGGCGATGCCATCAGCTTCGTCACCCCGGACGACGAGGCGTACGTGCGGGGGCTGGAGAAGATGACGCGGCGCTCGGTGCCGCGGAAACGGGTGGAGGGGTTCGACTACTCGGAGGTTGCGGTGATGTCGCACCAGCCGCGCCCGATGCACGTGCCGCGTCCGCAGCGTTATGGAGTGCGGCAGCGCTAGCTGCCGCTTTCCATGCGGAGGCGCCAGCCTCCGCCCGCCCGCGGCAGCTGCGGCTGCCGCTATGGAAAGCGGCAGCTGAGCGCTGCCGCACTCCAGATCAGAGCTTCGCTTCGAGCTCGGCCCAGCGGGCGTACAGGCGATCGACTTCCGCCTGCGCGGCGCTGAGCTCCGCGTAGCGCTGCTGCAGTGCGTTCGCGTCCGAGGCCACGGCCGGATCCTCGGTGGCGCGTTGCGCGGCGGCGAGGCGCTCCTCGGCGGCGAGGATGGTTGCTTCCATGCCGTCGAGCTCGCGCTGTTCGAGATAGCCGAGGCGCTTGGGCTTCGACGTAGGGCGGGCTTCAGCCCGCCCCTTCGGGGCGGGGGACGGGCTGAAGCCCGTCCTACGTTCGGCCCATTGGTTGTAGTCGGCGAAGTATTCGGCGCCGCCTTTGCCGTCGAGCGCCAGGACTTGCGTCGAGACGCGGTCGAGCAGGTAGCGGTCGTGCGTCACGAGCACCAGCGCGCCGGGGAACTCGAGGAGCGACTCTTCGAGCACGTCCAGCGTCGGGATGTCGAGGTCGTTCGTCGGCTCGTCCATCACCAGCAGGTCGGCCGGCTGCAGCATCAGGCGGGCCAGGACGATGCGCGCCTTCTCTCCGCCGGAGAGGCGCGATACGGCGGTCTCGAGCTGCTCGGAGCGGAAGAGGAAGCGCTTGGCCCAGCTGGCCACATGGATCGAGCGGTCGCGATAGAGGACGCTGTCGCCTTCCGGCGCCAGGGCGCGCTTGAGCGTGAGGTTCGGATCGAGTGACTGGCGATTTTGTTCGAAGTAGACGACGCGCAGGCCGTCCGCTTTCTCGATCGTGCCGGCGTCGGGCTCCAGTTCGCCGACCATCACGCGCAGGAGCGTGGTCTTCCCCGAGCCGTTCGGGCCGAGGACGCCGAGGCGCATGCCGGGGGTGAGCAGGACATCGAGGTTGCGGAAGAGCTCCCGCTTCGCCAGGCCCTTCCCGGACCAGAGGCGTTTCGTCTTTCGTTGCGAGGCGGTGAAGTCGATGTCGGTGCTGAACGACTGCGCGCGGTCGCGGCTCTCGGCCAGGTCGTCGATCAGGCGCTCCGCGTTCTGGATGCGCGCCTTCGCCTTCGTCGAGCGCGCCTTCGGGCCGCGGCGCAGCCACTCCATCTCCCGGCGGACGAGGTTCGCCAGCGTCTCCTGGTAGGCGGCCTCGTTCTTCAGCACCTCGTCGCGCTTCTCCAGGAGATCGCTGTACGTGCCGGTGGTCTGCAGCAGCCCGCCGGGATAGGCGCGGTTGAGCTCCAGCATGCGGCGGGCAACGTTTTCGAGGAAGTAGCGGTCGTGGCTGACGACGATGAACGCCTCCGGCTCGCTGCGCAGGAGCTCTTCGAGCCAGAGAATGGCCTCGACGTCGAGGTGGTTCGTCGGCTCGTCGAGGAGCAGCACGTCCGGCTCGCGCACCAGCTCGCGCGCGATGGCCAGGCGCTTGCGCCAGCCGCCGGAGAGGACGTCGGTCTGCTGCTCGCGGTCGAGGAAGCCCGCCTTGCCGAGGGCCACCGCCACGCGGCCGTGCTTCTCGTGCTCGTCGAGCGTCTTGTGGTCCGCGAGCGCCTCGAACAGCACCTCCTCCACCGACTTGCCGGGGGCGAACACCGCGTCCTGCGGCACGTAGCCGATGCGCACGCCCTTGCGGACGGCGACATTGCCGGAGTCGGCGTCCTCGACGCCCGCCAGGATCTTGAGCAGCGTCGACTTTCCCGATCCATTGGGTCCGACGAGGCCGACGTGGTCTCCCTCGTCCAGCGTGAAGGCGAGGTTTTCGAAAAGGGGGCGGGCGCCGTAGGCTTTGGTGAGATTTTCTGCGGTCAGGAGGACAGGCATGCGAACGCCGGGACTCTATCGCGTGTTATGGCCATCATGAAGAACTCATGGACCGGCGGCACGGCCGCCGCTCTCCTGGAGCCTGTCGAGGAGAACCTCGCGGTCTCGGTCCATCGCAACGAGCCGGGGGCGCTGGAGCGGCTGATCGACCGCTTCGAGCCCGCTTTGTATGCGTATGCCCACGGCATCCTGCAGAACACGTTCGACGCGCAGGAAGTGGTGCAGGACGCGATGCTGCGGGCGCACCGCGCGCTGACGAAGCAGTACGACGAGCTGCGCTGCCGCGAGCTGGCGCTGCGCCCGTGGCTCTTCCGCACGGTGCGCAACCTCTGCCTCAACAAGCGCCGCTCGAAGACGCGCGCGCTGGAGACGCCGCTGGAGGCGTTCGACGACGGCCGCATCGGCCCGTTCGTGCGCGAGCACGGCTCCGACCTGGAGCGGCAGCAGGACGCGCAACTGCTCCGCGACGCCATGAAAGGGCTGCCGGTCGAGGCGCGGGAGCTGATCGTGCTCCGGTTCATGGAAGACATGTCGTACGCGGACATCGCCAAGACCGTCGGCGCGACCGAGGCCGCGCTGCGGGGGAAGGTGTTCCGCTCGCTCAAATTACTCCGCGATGCCCTGGAAAAGAGAGGAGTGGCCCATGCAGTGTAGATCCGTGCTGACTCGCGTCGATGCGCTGCGCACCGGCGAGCTCGAGGCCGGCGAACGGAGCGCCGTGCACGAGCATCTCCGCAGCTGCCCGTCGTGCGACGAGTCGGTGAGCGACGTCGATACGCTGGCCAGCAGCCTGAAGGACCTCATCACCGCGCCGCCGCGCTCCTGCCGCGACGCCCTGGCCGACTCGTACGAACAGCTCGGCGACGTCTGGGTGGTGTTCTCCGACAAAGGCCTGAAGATGATCCGCCGCGGCGGGACGTTCGAGGAACTGCGCGCCGCCCACTGCGCGCGCGGCGGCTGCACGCTCAAACCGGCCGCGCTTCCCGAGGCGCTGCGAAAGCAGGTCACGGCCGCGCTGGAAGGCGAAGGCGTGACGAAGCCGAAAGTGGACTGGGACGACGACCTCTCGGAGCTCGAGCGCGACGTCCTGGATACGCTGACGAAGATCCCGCGCGGCGAGGTGCGCACCTACGAGTGGGTGGCCCGCCAGGTCGGGCGCCCGAAGGCCGTGCGCGCGGTCGGCACCGTCTGCGCCCGCAACCACGTGCCGTTCGTCGTGCCGTGCCACCGCGTCGTCCCCGCCGCGGGGGGCGTCGGCAACTACGCGTACGGCAGCGCGCTGAAGCGCGAGCTGCTGGAGCGCGAGGGAGTCGACGTCGAGGCGCTGGAGCGCCTCGGGCGCGAGCGCGTGCGCTACATCGGCTCGAAGACTTCGAAGATCGTCTGCTTCCCCACCTGCAAGGACGCGAAGCGCATCCGCGACGAGAACCGCGTCCCTTTTCGCGGGGCGGAGGAAGCGCTGGAGAAAGGATTCCGCCCATGTCGACGATGCCAGCCGTTCGCGGCCTGAGTCCGGAGGTGCGGGCGATCTCGCGTCCCGCCCGCACGTTCACCGGCGATTTCTATTTCACGCACCGGCACGACGACCGCCTCTGGCTGGCCCTCGGCGACGTGGCCGGCAAGGGCCTCCCCGCGGCAGTCGTCATGGCCATGATCCAGGAGGAGCTCGAGGAGCGCATCGCCTCCTGCGCCTCGGCCGAGTGCGACCCGGCGCGCACCGCCGCACGCCTGCACGAGTTCCTCGCGCCGTTGCTGCCGCGCAACCGCTTCGCCACCGCCGTCATCGGCTGGCTGGGCGACGACGGTACGTTGACCCTCACCAACGCCGGCCACTGCCCGCCGCTGATCGTCCGCCACGACGGGACGGTCGAGGAGCTCTCCTCCACCGGCCCCATCCTCGGCGTGCTCCCCGCTCCTTCGTGGACCTCCACGACCACGCTCCTCGACGAAGGGGACACGCTCGTGCTGTACAGCGACGGGGTGACCGAGGCGGTCCTCGAGGAGGAAGAGCTGGGCGTGCAGGGACTGCGGGCCATGCTCGCGGAGGGCACGCCACCCGAGCAATTGCTCGAAAAGCTGAAGACCTGCGATGACGTGACCTTGCTCGTGGTGCGTGCGTGACGTAGGGCGGGCTTCAGCCCGCCCACCCACGGGGGAGGCGGGCTGAAGCCCGCCCTACGTCTGCCTAACGCTCCGTGACCACCACCCGGACCTCCTCCCCGTTCGCCCGCACGTCCGGCACGTACATGGCCTGGCCGAGGAGCGGGAGGGCGTGGAAGGAGCCGGGGACTTCGGCGCGGAGGGTGTAGCGCATCTCCCAGATTCCCTGCGACAGATGGTCGATGAACATGGCCACCTTGCGGTCGCGCAGCTCCTGGTGGCCCCAGGCCGAGCGGCCGGTGGTGGAGGTCGCGGTGATCCCGCCGCTCTGCAGCTCGACGGCCTCGAAGCCGCCGGGCTTGAGGTCTTCGAACATCAGGTAGTCGTAGTCGTTCTTCGTCTCCACCGTCACCACCACCTCCACGCGCTCGCCGCTGGCGATGGACTCGTTGTCCTTCAGCGGCACGCGGTCGTACTGCACGCCCTTGAGCAGCGTCGGGCGCGGGGCGAGGCGGAAGTACTGGCGGCGGACGAAGAGCTCGTTCCCGGCGGCCTTCACCGGCTCCTCCAGCGACACGAACCGCGCCTCGGCCGCGAAGTAGAGCGGCGCCTTGCCGGAGGTGCGGCGGATGCGCACTTCCTGCCGCGCGTCGGCGAGCAGGGCGGGATCGACGGAGAAGCGGCTCGGCGCGCCGAGGACGTCCTGCGCGGTGAGCGTCTTCGTGGCGATGACCTTGTCGTTCACCGCCACCTCGTACGACACGTCGCCGAGGAGCTCGCCGCTGCGCTCGAGGTACTCGTTCATCGCCAGCAGCGCGATGGCGGTGTCGCGCGTGTTGTGCCAGCGCGTGCCGCGGCGGTTCTTCACCAGCCAGTTCATGATCGGCTCGACGAGCTTGTTCTCCGGGTCGATGGTCACGAAGGCCTGCAGCGCGAAGGCGGTCGTCTCGACGGGGCCCTCGTACCAGCGCCACCAGAAGCGGTTGGAGGCGCCCCAGTGCGCGGTCTGCATCGTCTCGGCGGTGGTCTCCCCCTTCAGCAGCACCGACGAGTCGGGCGTCTTGTCGACCTGCACGCCGTCTTCGAGATTGCGCAGCAGCAGGCGGGCGCGCTCGGCCTCGTTCCAGCGGTGCGCGGTGAGCGCGAGCAGCGCGCGCGAGTACGGCGAGAGGCGCTCGCGGTTCTTGTAGACGTTCTCGAAAGCGCGGCGCGCGTTCTCGCCCGGCGTCTTGCGCCACGCGGAGAGCGCGTGGAGCATCCAGGCCTGGTCGTCGTACGCACGCTCGTACCTGACGAGCTGGTTGTCGAGCCAGCTCGCGGCGCGGTCGACCCGCCTCGCGTCGATCGATAACCCGCCGTCGCGGGCGATGGCGAAGCCCCACACCACGTACGCGGTCATGAACGCGTCGTCGTTCCCTTCCTTCCACCACCCCCACGCGCCGCTGCCGTGCTGCATGTCGTACAGGCGGGCGATGCCGGCGGCGGTGACGGCGTCCAGGTCCTTCCCGGCGATGCGCGCGCGGCCGAGGCCGAGCTTCTCGATGGTGCGGGCCACGATGGCCGCGGGGAGGAAGCGGCTCATGGTCTGCTCGGTGCAGCCGTAGGGGAACTCGATGAGGTACGGCAGCGCGTCGAGCATGGTCACGGCGATGCTCGGCGCGACCTGCACGACGAGATCGGTCGCGCGCCGCTCGCGCGGCAGGTCGAGACGGACGACGGCCTCGTCGCCGCGCAGCTTGCCGCTACGGGCGATGAGCTTGTCGATGCCGTGCTCGTAGACGGTGAAGCTGCGCTCCATGGCGTCGCCGTACTGCGCGTTGCGCGCGGTGACGGTGAGCTTCGCGGGGCCGGGGATCTCGGCGAGGACGGTCCAGTCGGCGCGCGCTTCGCCGTGCGCCGGCACCTGCACCGGGATGGCGGCGTGCGTGCCGCCGAGGCCTTTCGCCTCGAGCGAGGCGTTGACGGTCTGCGGCTGGTCGGTGTTGTTGTTGATGACGGCCGACACGGTCACGCGGTCGCCGGCCACGAAGAAGCGCGGCCCCTGCAGGCGCACCAGCAGCGGCATCGACGTGCGCGCGGTGGAGGAGGCCATACCGAACTGCGCGCCGGCCGTGGCCGCGCGCGCGGTGGCGCGCCACGTGGTCAGCGCCTCGGGGTAGTGGAGCTGCACCGTGGCGGTGCCGTTCGCATCCGTGACGACGTCGGGCTTCCAGAAGGCGGTGGAGCGGAAGTCGCTGCGCACCTGCACGTCAATCCCCTGCTGCTGCTCGACCGACGCTCCCGCGGCCGTGGCGGCGGTGACGGTGATCGCCTCGGCCACCGGCGGCGCGACCGGAGCGGGCGCGGCCGGCGGCGGCGGGGGCGGCGCCCCCATGCGGCCACCCGCCACGCCGCCCACGACACCGTCGTAGGCGTAGGACGCCTCGTTCCGGGTCTTGGCCATCGACTGATCGCGCAGTTGTCGTTCGGCCTCCTCTTTCTCCTCGGCGGTCGGCTCCTCGAGCTTGACGTACTGCTGCGAGTGCACGCCCGCGGAGACGGAGATCGGGTTGCCGCGCGTGTCGCCGTAGAAGAAGCGGCGCGGATCGCCGGCCAGGTCTTCCTGGATGGCCGTCACCGCCTCGTCCGACACCGCCAGCGCCACTTCCGCGGAGACCGGCTTGCCGCTGGCGTCGCGCGTGGTGATGGTGACGGTGCCTTCCTGCCGCGGCTCGTACTGCTCGCGGTCCGGCTTCACCTCGACGTTCAGGAACTGCTCGGCAGGCGGGACGACGATGCGCTCGGTGTCGCTCATGAAGATGCGGTCGAACACCGACGAGGCCGTGACGAAGAAGTTCGGCATGTGCTTCTGCTCGACCGGGATCTGCACGAGCTTCACCGTGCCGTCCATGCGCAGGACCTGCGTGTCGAGGATGTCGTCGCCGCCGGAACTGAAGACGACCCAGCGTCCGCTGGAGGGGGTGACCACGAGGACCGAGGCGGTCTCGCCGCGCTGCACGGTCTCGCGGTCGACGATGAGATCGAGTCCGCCGGCGTGATAGCCGAGCTCCGTCGTATTGCGCTCCGTGACCCACACCGCGGTCTCGGTGATGACGACGTCGCGCGCGCGCGGCCCGTCCTCGCTGCGCCAGAGGATCGTGTAGTAGCCGGTGGTGCGCGGGACGAAGGTGAAGGTGGCCTTCCCCTCCGCGTCCGTGGCCACCTTCGCGGTCAGGACTTCTTCGTCGACATGTGGCGCGGGCTTCAGCCCGCGGCGGGCTGAAGCCCGCGCCACATTGGTCCGCCGCACGACGGTGACCGTGCCGGTGGCCTGCACCGGCTTGTCGTTCGCGTCGAGTGCCTTGAATTCCACCGACACGCTCTCGCCGGGGCGATAGACGCGATGCTCCGGCTGGGCCATGACGGAGTAGCGCTGCCGCAGCACACGCACGGTCCCTTCGCCGCGCACCTCGCGGCGCGAGGCGTCCACGACGCGCGCCTCGATGCGGTACGTGGAGTCGTTCCCGTCGCGCGGCGTGTCGATGCGCAGCACGGCCCGTCCCTCGGCATCGGTGGTGAGGGTCTGGCGCTGCACGATCGTGCCGCCCTGCGGCGCCGGCATGGGGTCGTAGTACCAGTGGTAACGGCGCCACGGATACCAGTAGCGATAGAACGGCTGCTGGAACACCACCGCCTCCACCGTGGCGTTGGCGACGGGGCCGCCGAAGTAGTAGCTGGCGTCGATGGTGGCCTCGATCGTGTCGCCGAGGCGGTACTGCTTCCCTTCCGGCGTCCCGACCTTGACCAGGAACTCGGGGAGCTTGTACTCCTCGAGGCGGAAGAGCTGCGCGCCGCCGCGCACGTCGCGCTCGTTCCCCTTCGCGTGGAACGTGATGTGGTAGACGCCGAGGGGCATGGCCTCGGTGAGCGGGACCTGGCCCCAGAAACTGCCGAAGGCGTTCAGCCTGGCCGCGCCCTGGATCATCTTCTCGCCGCGCGGATTGGTGATGACGTAGTCGAGCTCCGCGTTCGCGGGAGTGACCCACTCTTCGTTCTGGCGGATGCGCGCGGTCATCTTCCACTGCACCGTCTCGCCGGGGCGATAGGCCGGGCGGTCGGTGAAGGCGTAGATGCGCCACGACGGACCGTGGTCGCGTCCGCCCCAGTAGTGCATGTAGGTCTGGTGGAACGCCTGGCGCGCGCCGGCGGCGGCGGTGATGAGCGCGGAGCCGCCGCGCGGGTCGTGCTGGATGCGGGCCAGGCCGTCGGCGTTCGTCTGCGCCTCGAGCTCGGCGTACTGCTCGCGCCCGAGCTGCTGCGTGACGTGGACGCGCGCGTCCGCGATCGGCTCGCCGGTCTCGACGTCGGAGACGTAGACGTCGGTGCGCCCGTGGCCAGCATGGACGAGGATGTGCGCGTCGGTGATGAGGAGGAACTGCCGCGCGGTGGCCTTCCCGCTCCGCGCGGTGAGGACGTACGCGCCGACGGGGAGCCGCGGCTCGATGTGATGCACGATGTTGCCGGGGATGTGCTCGCCCGTGTCGTTGGTCTGATAGGTCCAGCGGCGCACGACCGGCTGCCCTTCGACGGGGAGGTCCTGCATCCAGTTGCGCGACACGCCGCCGCGCGCGTGCTTCGTCAGGTCGACGCTCTGCACGGTCAGCTCGATCTGCTTCACGTTGCGCCAGCCGAGGTGGATCTCCTGCTCGGATTCGGGCAGGAAGGTGCCGGTGGCGAAGACGCTCACCGCGGAGCGGAGGATCTCGTCGATGGCACTCTCCGCGTCGTCGCGATACCCCGACTGGCCGGGGGCGAGCTCGCGGAGGAGGCGGCGGTAGAGCTCCAGCGCTCTCTTGTAGTCGTCGCCCGAGTTGGCGGCGAGCATGAAGAGCGCCTCATCGTACAGCTCGGTGCCGCGTCCGATGGCGACGATCTCTTCGAGCAGTTCCAGGGCGCGCTCGCGGTCCGCGGGCTGGCCGCTGTTCAGGTAGCTTTGGGCGAGGATGTAGCGGACGCGGGCACGCTCTGCCGGTTTCTCGGCGACCTGCAAGGCGTCGACGAGCACCTGGCGCGGGACGTTCCAGGTCTCGTTGCCCGGACCGACCCAGCTCCAGAAGATCTCCAGCCAGCGCTGCCGCGCGCGCGGCAGGTCGCTGCTGCCGGCCCAGAAGTCGAGCGCGGCGGTGAAGTAGCGCGGCTCGCGCGTGAAGACGGCCAGCGACTCGTTGGCCATGGCCCACACTTCGTCGTGCTCGCTCTTGTCGATGAGCTCCTGCAGCGCTTCGCGCGCAGCGGAGACCGCCTTCTCGTCCCGCGTGCGCCCCGCCAGTTGCGCGCGCAGCTCCGTGTCGGCGAGCCGGAAGGTCACCCAGCGGCGCTCGTTCGCCGGCAGCTCGAGCTTGGCGGCCTGCTCGTACAGCTCGTGCGCGCGGCGGAACGATTTCTCCGCGTACTCACGCTCGGCATCAGTTTTCAGTTTCGTGTACGGCGTGGACGCCTGCGGCTGCGCCGCGGCGAGGGAGAGGATCAGAAGGGCCAGTAGCGCCAGAACGGCGATCTTTCGCATCACGCCGTATAGGACGGGGGTTGGCCGAAAAAAGCAACCGGAGGCTTCTGAGGCTCATAGGTGCACAGGCTCACAGGCTCACAGGCTCACAGGCTCACAGGCTCACAGGATCTCGGTGTGTCTATGAGCCTTTGAGCCTATGAGCCTATGAGCCTATGAGCCTATGCGCCTATTCGCCTATGCGCCCCACCCGTCTAGGTCACGTGAAGCTGCCGAAGACCAGCACCGTCGGCTTGCCAGAGCAGGACAGCAGCCGTGCCCGCGACGAGCGCGGCCATCGCCAGAACGATCTTTTTCCACATACGGGACCTGTGCGACGACTGATAACCCCGCTACCATGTCCTCATGCACAACATGCCGATGCACTTCGCGGCCCCGCCGCGGGGCGTGCCGCTCTCGCTCCGCGTGCTCAACTTCTTCAACGGTGCGGCGCAACTCGGATGGATCGTGTTCGGGTTCGGCATGCTCTTCTTCTGGATCTTCGGCGCGCAGGCCGACTTCTCCTTCGCCACCTTCCATGTCGACGGCCGCGCGCGCGGCCGCGTGACGCGCATCGAGGACACCGGCGCCTCGGAGAACGAGCAGCGCGTGCGCGCGCATCACTACGAGTACTCGGTGGCCGGACGCACGCTCACCGGCACGTCGTACGTCACCGGCGACAGCCTCTCCGAGGGGGCCGAAGTGCCGGTCGAATACGACCAGGGGACGCCGGAGCGCTCCCGCATCGCCGGCATGCGCAGGGCCATGTTCGGACCATGGGCGGCCATCGTGGTCATCTTCCCTGCCGTCGGCTTCCTCATTCTCTTTTTCGCCACCAAGAGCGGCGTGACCCGGAATCACCTCCTGCGCGAGGGCATCCTCACCACCGGCAAGTTCGTGCGGCGCGAGCCGACGAACATGACCGTGAACAAGCAGCGCGTGTGGGAAGTGACGTTCGAGTTCACCGACCGCAACGGGCAGCGGCACGAGGCGAAGGCGCGCGGCACCGACACGTCGCGCCTCGAGGACGAGCAGCGCGAGCCGCTGCTCTACGACCCGAACGAGCCGTCGCGCGCGTACCTGCTCGACGAGGCGCCGTCGCGCCCGCGGCTCGAGCACGGGGAGCTGGTCGGACGCCCGCTCGCCGCCGTCTGGGCGCTGGTGATTCCGGGACTCGTCATCGGCGCGCACGTGCTGCTGTTCTATTTCAAGCTGACGTGACGACTCTCGCCCGCCGGCTCAACGCCTTCGACGCCACGATGCTCGTCATGGGCGGCATCATCGGCTCCGGCATCTTCATCAATCCGTACGTGGTGGCGCGGCAGGTCCAGACGCCGGCGCTGATCCTCGGCGCGTGGGCGGCGGGCGGCGCGATCGCGCTCATCGGCGCGTTCGTCTACGCCGAGCTCGCGGCGCTGCGCCCCGAGGTCGGCGGCCAGTACGCCTACCTGCGCGACGCCTGGCATCCCTCGGTGGCCTTCCTCTACGGCTGGGCCATGCTGCTGGTCATCCAGAGCGGCGGGATGGCGGCCGTGGCGGTGACGTTCGCGCGCTACACGCTCGAGCTGACCGGCGTGGCCATGCCGGAGTGGCTGCTGGCCACGGGCACGCTGGCCATCCTCACGCTGATCAACTGCCTCGGCGTGCGCAGCGGCACGAACACGCAGACTTTGCTCATGCTGTTGAAACTCGCGGCGATCGTGCTGCTGATTGTCGCGGGTGCAAACGTAGCGACGGGCTTCAGCCCGTCGCATGGACGGGCTGAAGCCCGTCCTACGTTTCTCACCTTTGCCGCGGCGATGACGCCGGTGATGTTCGCCTACGGCGGCTGGCAGACTGCCAGCTTCATGTCGGGCGAGCTGAAACGCCCCCGCCGCGATCTCGCCATCGGCCTGCTGGCCGGTGTGGCGGGCGTGATCGCGGTCTACCTCGGCGTGAACTACATCTGCCTGCACGTCCTCGGCGCCGAGGGGCTGGCCGCCACGACCACGCCCGCCTCGGCGGTCATGCGCGCGGTGATGGGCGAGCGCGGGGCGACGCTCATCGCCGCCGGCATCGCCGTCTCGACCCTCGGCTTCCTCAGCCAGGGGATGCTCACCGCGCCGCGCGTCTACTACGCCATGGCCGAGGATGGACTCTTCTTCCGCGCCGTCGGCAAGCTGCATCCGAAGACGCGCGTGCCGATCCTGGCCATCGTGCTGCAAGGCATCGCCGCGATTGTGATCGCCCTCTCCGGCACGTACGAGCAGATCCTCAGCTACGTCGTCTCGGTCGACTTCATCTTCTTCGGCCTGACGGGACTGGCACTCTTCGTCTTCCGCAGGCGCATCGCCGAGCCGGCCGGCTTCCGCACGCCGCTGCATCCCGTCACCACGGCGCTGTTCGTGATCGCCTGCTGGGCCATCGTCATCGGCACGTTCGCGAAGTCGCCGGTGAACAGCATCATCGGCATCGGCATCATGGCGGCGGGGCTGCCGGCATGGTGGTTCTGGTCGCGGCGCTAGACGGTTGCTGGTTACTGGTTGCTGGTTCAAGGCGGTGCGCCGCAACGAACCAGCAACACAGCAACCAGCAACATCCGAGGGCAGGGAACCTCCCCTCTCGCGCAACTCCCAGGCGATGAACAACTTCGCCAACGATCTGCGCTTCTACGTCAACGGCACCGAGGTGGTGGTCGACCACGTCGATCCGACCACGCTTCTCGTCGACTGGCTCCGCTCGCCCGACGTCGGGCTCACCGGCACGAAGAAAGGGTGCGACCAGGGGGGCTGCGGCGCGTGCACGGTCATGCTCTCGCGCTGGAACCCGAAGACGAAGCGCGTCGAGCGGACGGGAGTACCCGGTCAACATGCCGTACGTGAAGCTCGGCGCGTTCCTGCAGGCGTCGGGCGAGGCGCAGTACACCCACGACCTCCCGCTGCCTCGCCGTGGCGTGCAGGCCGCGGCGGTGACGAGCATGCAGGCCAGCGCGAAGTACACGTATCAGTTGCCAAACGTAGGACGGGCTTCAGCCCGTCCAGGCGGGCTGAAGCCCGCCCTACGTTCGGCACTCGTCGAGTACCTGCGGGAGCGGTTCGAAGGCTTCATCGATTTCGTCACTGCGGAGGACGTCCCCGGCACGAACGGCGTCACGATCGGCACGTATGCCGATCCCTATTTCGCCACCGGCACGGTGCAGAACTACGGACAGCTCATCGGCCTGGTGCTGGCGAACGACGAGATCGTGGCGCAGCGCATCGCCCAGTTCATCGCCACCGACTGCATCGCCTACCAGGTGCAGGACCGGTGCTGCGCATCGATCCGAAGTACACCTATCCCGACCCGAATCACATCTGGAAGATCCGCCGCCCCGCGAGCGAGCTGCGCTGGACGAAGGAAAAGCAGGCCGCGGTGGGCGGCGTGCAGTGCCGGGTCATCACCGGCACGCAGCACGCCGGCTCGCAGCTCCATTACTCCATGGAGACGCAGGCCTGCCTGGCCATCCCCGGCGAGCAGGACTCCTGGGAGATCCGTCCGTCGACGCAGAGCCCGGACGCCATCGTCAGCGCGGTCCAGACCGCCCTGGGCCCATCCGCAGTGCCGGCGAACAAGGTCGACGTGAAGATCCAGCGCGTCGGCGGCGGCTACGGCGGCAAGACCACGCGTCCGCCGTGGGTGGCCGCGGCGGCGACCGTCGCGGCGTGGTGTAAGCAGCAGAACATCAACTTCTGGGACTACGAGACCGGCTGGCGCGCCACGCCGCCGAGCACGAAGACGACGGTGTGGGAGAACCTCGTCAAGCTGGCCAACGGCGACCGCGTGAACCTCTCCGCGCAGGTACGCTTCCAGGAGGAAGGGGGCACCGGCGTCGACAGAGAGGGGACTGTGGGCGCCAGCGTCGTCCTTAACTGAAGGCCATTGGGTTAAGGACGCCCCCAAACGACGCAGTCGTGCCGAAAGTTTGGGCAGTCGTGCCCAAAGTTTCGTCAGTAGTGGCGAACAGTTGGCCAGTACTGACGAAACTTTCGCCACGACCGCCGTCGGAGCTGAGCTGCCCGCCGTCGAACTGTGCAACGATCTCACGCCTGCCAAGCGCTTGGAAACTGAGCGGGTCCCGTTGCAACATCCTGAGGACAAACCAGATGCCCCTCACCTAGCCCTCCCCATACGGTGGGGGAGAGGGGACTCACACGCCCCGCACGCCGCTGACTGAAGACCGTTGGGGCTAACCCTCTCCTTCACCTGCCGGGGGCTCCAGCAGTGCCAGTGGCAGGCGAAGGGTCACGGTCGTGCCGTGACCCGGCGAGGAGCTCAGGTCGATCGACGCGGCCGTTCCGTACATCCGCCGCAGCCGCTCCCGGATCTGCCCGAGGCCGACGCCGAATCCCTCGTGTTGCGCGCCTTCGACCCGTACCGGTCCAGGGTCGGAGACCTGCAGCACGAGATCGGCGCCGCGGCTCGCCGCGACGATCGAGATCACGGCCGGCCCCCCCGTTCCGTCGATGCCATGCTTCACGCTGTTCTCGACCAGCGGCTGCAGCAGCAGCGGCGGAACGGCAGCGTCGAGGAGTGCCTCCGGAACCTCGATCTCCGCGTGCAATCCGTTCGGAAACCGGTACTGCTGAATGCGCAGGAACGCCTCGGCAAACGCCACGTCCTCCCGCAGGGGAATGGTGCTGCGGTTGCCGACGCGCAGGATGGCGCGAAGCAGATCGCTGAGCTGCACCATCATGCGCTCCGCCCGCTCCGGCTGCCGCCGGATCAGCGCGACGATCGAATTCAGCGTATTGAACAGCAGATGGGGATGCAGTTGCTGCCGCAGCGCCGTGAGGCGGGTCTCGGTGACCGCGGCTTCCAGCCGGGCAGCGCGCAATTCCTCGGCGGCGAGCGTCTTCTGGATGTTGATCCCGTAGGCGATGATCACGACCGTCGTCACGTCCAGCAGCATCCGGTGAAACCGCTTCTGCAGCAGGGTGGACCAGATGTTGTCCCGTGGAACGCCGAGGGGCGCGGCCGTCGGCGAGGAGAAGACGCTCAGGTCCGTGAGGAGCATGACCGTCGCGGACAGCAGCAGCAGCGGCGCAATGACCGTCCACAAGGTGGCCCGTTTCATCGCCTCGGCCGGATAGCGATGCACGAACCAGAGGACGAACAGCGTGAAGGCGGTCCAGCGCAGCGCGTCGAAGCTGTAATAGACCACGACCGGCAGCGGCGAGACGGGAAGCGGAAAGTTGTACGTGACGTGATGCGCGTAGCGGAAGATGCCGACCACCAGCCAGCCGAGGAAGACGGCCGGAGCCGACGACCGCACAAACGCGGGCAGAGACTTCAGGGTCAGAAGTCGAATCCCAGGCGCCGCAGGTTGCCGCGATACTGCGAGCCGAGCCTCACGCGCGTGCCGTCGCGCAGCACGATCAGGTGATCGCGGCCCACGGACGGGACGAGCTGCCGGATGCGCTCGACATTGACGATCGTCGTGCGGTGCGTGCGCGCGAAGCGCCTGCCGTCGAGCTGCTCCTCGGCCATGTTCATCGTGCCGCGAACCAGGTGCGACTCCGCGCCGACGTGCAGCCGCACGTAATTGCCCGCGGTCTCCAGCCAGTCGATGTCGGCCGGACGCACGAAGGCGATTCCGGAGGCCGAGCGGATGGCGATGCGCTCCTGAAACGGCCCGCGCACGGTGGATGCGGCCGCGCGGCGCGCACGGGACATGCTGCGGGCCATGGCATAGGCGCAGGCGCGCTGGACGCTGCGCTCGAAGTGCTCGCGCGCGAACGGCTTCAACAGGTAATCGACGGCCTGCACCGCGAAGGCGTCCAGCGCATAACGCTCGTGCGCGGTCACGAACACGACCGCGGGCCGGTCTTCCTCCCCCAATGCCTCCAGGACCGACAGTCCCGATCCGCGCGGCATCTCCACGTCCAGGAACACGATCTCCGGCTGAAGCTCCGTGATCGCCGCCACCGCCTCGGCGGGACTGACACATTCGGCGGCGACGACCACGTCCTCCCGCTCCTCGATCAGCTCGCGGATGCGCATACGGCCGAGGGGGTCGTCATCGACGATGACGGCCCCCATTGGGACGCCCGGAAAGGCCATGACCTGCACGGTACACGGCGGCAAACCGGTTCGTGGAAACGTTGCTGTTGCCAACGCGCAAACATCGCGCCTTCCCCGGTCACTGTTCCGGCTCCGCCTGCGCGCCGATGGCCACCGGCGTGCCGATCGGACAGACGCGGTTCACGATCGACAGCTTCCAGCTCTTCGAGAAGAACGCCGCCGCCTCGGCGCGGGTCACGTTCGTATCCGGACAGAACAGCCCATTGCCGCAGCCGCCCGTTCCACCGAGGCGCTTCAATTCGCTGATGTAGTCCGCGGCCCAGTGCGACGTGGAGGGATCGCTCGTGCAGACGATATCCGTAAAGTCCTGCGTACAGCGCGGGATGGGGGTGCTGCCATGGACGGCGCGCACGATCATCGCCGCCAGGTCGGCGCGCGAGACGGGGTGGCCGGGCCGGAACGTCTCGTCCCCATAGGCCATGACGATGCCGTCCAGCCAGGCCTGGGTGATCCACGCGGCAAAGGGCGTGGTGCTGCAGTTGACGTCCGGGAACGGGGAACTGGTGCACGGCGGCGGCGTATAGGCCGCACCGTATTTCGCCCGGAGCAGCCATACCGTGACCTGATCCCGAGGCATGGTCATGTCGGGACAGAAGGTGGTGGCGCCGCAGCCGCTGGTCAGGCCGGCGTGGAGAATCGACTCGACGTCGGCGTAATACCAGGCGGTCGTGGGCACGTCGGTGAAGCTGGAGCCCACGTGCAGCTTCAGCGTGACGTTCTCCGCGCTGCCTTCGCTGCGGGGCATCTCGAAGGAGAAGTCGGCGTGCGGCGGAGTGCGCGTGCCCTGGACTGTCGCGCCGAACACGGCGCAGACCATGCGGTCCACTCCGTCCATGCGCCAGCAATCCGTCACGCCCGCCGTCTGATCGAACCTCGGTACGTTGTTCTCGATCACCGGGACGACGGCCGGGTTGGTGGAATCCACGGGGAAAATGAACACGCTGCGCCGGTCCGGAGTGGCCGGCGTCGTCATCATCGGCTCCACGTTCACACGCTCGCCCGGCTCGAGAATCCCATTGAGGTTGCCGGTCGTGTTTCTCAGGAGCGGTCCATAGGGAGAGGTCGTCCACTCATAGGTGCTGGAGTGGGCATCGACGACCACCACGTCGCCGGCGGCGAGCGGCTGATTCGAGACCGTGATGGTGCGCGTGCTGGAGTGCGTCAGCCCTCCCTCGTCCGTGACGGTGAGCTTCACGTCGTAGCAGCCGGGTGCGAGACTCCAGTTCTCGACGGTGCGGCCGCTGGTGGTGGTGTTGACGCCGTTGCCGCTGATGAGCCACTCGTAGCTGACGATGCTGTTGTTCTCGTCGCGGGAGCCGAGGCCGGTGAACGAGCACGCGCCGTTGCGGACAGAGCAGCCGTGCCAGATCACCGCCACGGGCGGGTCGTTGGCGATGCTCACCTGCCGCTCGGCGGTCGTACTGTGGCCGCCGGTGGGATCGTGGATGGTCAGTTTCGCCCGGTGATTTCCGCTGGAATAGTACCGGTGCGTCACCGGCTGCGGGTCGCTGCCCGCGACGCTTCCCGTGGCATACGTGCCGTCGCCGAAATCCCAGATGAGCTGGTGCGTCGCATTGGACAATCCGGTGTCGTCGTAGGAGCCCTGCGGATTGAAGGTGAATTCTTTCGGATCGGAGGAGGATGGCGTGGCGGTGAAGGTGACGGTGGGCGGCTGATCGACGATCTGGACCCACTGGCCGCCGAACGTGTACGGCCCGTCGACGCGGAACCAGCCGTTCTGCGAGGGGAACCATACCCACCGCTCGATGGAGAGCTCGAGGAATCTCGCGCCGCTGGTAGCGTACGTATGGGCGAGCACCTCCGCCGGGTACGTCGAGGAGTGGGCGCCGAACTGGAAGCGCGATTGCGTGCCGTCTCCCCAGTTCATGAAGTAGCGCCACTCGTCGGTGGACGTCGGCTGGAGCAGGTTGCTGGAGGTGACCGTGGCCTGCACCACCAGGCACTGGTTGCAGCCGACGAAGTTGTTCCGGTACGACCACGTGACCTGCCGCGGCGGTCCGGTCATGGAGACGGTTTTCGTCACCACCGCCCGCGCGCCGGAGAGATAGTCGATCGACAGCGTCGCGTAATACGACGCGGGCGTCGACGGGGTCAGGTACGGATACTGGTGCGTGGCGCCCGGTACGTACCGGGTCTCCGGACTCGAAGCGTCGCCGAAATCCCAGGTGTACGAGCGGATGTCGGCGGTGTTGAAGGGAATGGCCGTGAACGTACAGAACGTGCCATTACAGCTCGTGTTGAAGTCCGCGCCGGTGTTCGAGGTCAGCCGGATCGTGGCGCCCGAGGTGTGTCCCTGTCCGTCGGAGATCGTGTAGGGGACGCTTCCGGAGCTCATGCCGCTGCCGGGCGTGAAGGTGATGGTCGTGCCCGCGTCGGTGATCGTGGCGGTGCCGCCGCTGACCAGTCCCAGCGCGGTGATGACCAGCGCGTCGCCGTCGACGTCCGTATCGTTGGCGAGCGCGGGAATCAGGACCGTCCCGTTCGGCCAGGGCACATAGTCGTCATTGGCGACGGGGCCGTAATTGTCTTCCTCGACCGTGAAGCAGGCGGAGGTGGAAATCTGCGCGGAAACGGCGGTCGCGCACAACAGCGACAGCGTCAGTGCGATGGCAATGTTCTTGTGCATGCTGTCTCCAGTGGGCCTTACCGTCTGCCACGCCGGCTGGCGCGGCCGCCGCCGGTCCCGTTGATCTTTTCCAGGTTGCGCCGGAAGCGCGCCGTATCCTCGGCCCGCCTCTGGGCTTCTTCCCTGAGCTTCTGGTGCTCGTGCCACGTCTCGCGATCTCCGCTTCCGCGCATGCCGCCGGAGCCCTCCTTCTCCGGAAGATGAGGCGGGTGGTCATGGCTGCCGCCGTGCGCGTGCGAACCGTGATGGTCGTCGGGCCGCTCGGGAGGGGCGGGTCCGATGGTGCCGTGGGGAGGGTCGGGGACGAAGAGCGGCGTCTCCACGAGCCCGTTCACGACGTCCTGCTGGAACTGCCGCTCGTTCTCGAGGGCCTTCTGTTCCCGCTCCCATAACTCGATGCGCTCTTCGAGCTGGCGTTCGGCTTCCTCCGGCGAGATGCACTGGTTCCCCCAGTCCACCCACCCCGGATCGGTCGCTTCGTTGGGGGTCTGGTCGACGCGTCCGTCGGGGTCGATGCGGCTCACCGGGTTGTTCCTGACGTAGGCATAGCGGTTCCACGTTTGCGGATCGTTCCAATCCGGCTCGCCCGGATCCATGGAGAGGAAGCGCCCCAGGGTCGGGACGTAATAGCGCGCGTGCATGGAATCGAGCGTGCCGTGCAGCTTCGTCCCGCTGTCGCGCTCGTGTCCCGTGAACTTGAAGCGGTTCTCGTCGGGCAGGGGATTGACCTCCTCGCCGAAGGGGAAGAACTCCTGGTTGTCGACCGGCGCGCCGGCGCCGTTCGACAGGCGGCGCACCGAGCCGAGATGGTCCACGTGCGCGTGCAGCACCTCCCCCGCGCTCGCCGCCGCGCCGAACGCCTGGGCGAGCAGCGCCGTCCCGCGGAAGATGTTGTCGCGCCAGCTCCACACCGCCGGTCCCGATGCCGGCGTGACGCGCGTGAAGTCGCGCAGCACCATGTTGCCGACGCCGCGGACCGACCACGTCTGCCGCAGCGCGGTGCCGCTCCCGTAGTCATAGACCGCCACCCGCTCGTCGGACGCGTCGTACAGGTAGATCTTTCCCTGGCCGGCGCCGCGATTGTGGGTGAGGAGATTGAACGGGTCGTAGTCGCGGACGGCATCCGATCCGTCGCGCGGATCGACCCAGCGCGTCAGGTTGCCGGCTTCGTCGTACTGCGTATTCGGAGCGGTCAGGCGGTTCGTCGATGCATTGAGAGGGACGGTCTGCTGCACTCCGCGGCCGATGAATTTCGTGAGGTTGCCGTTCGCGTCGTACTCGTAAGCCTCGTTTCCGCCCGACAGAGTGGCGTGCACGAGCCGGTTGACGCGGTCATAGGAGTACGTCTCCGCGCCGATGGAGGAGACGCTGCCGCGCGCGTCGTACGTATACGGTCCGGCATTCCACGCCGCATGGCCGACGAACTCCGTCCGGATGGAGGACGGGCGGGGCAGGTAGTCCGTGTCGGGCTCGAAGCGATCGACGGTCCCGTTCGTGTGCACGACCTTGCGCACCGTGCCGTTCGCCGCATAGGCGATCCTCGACGCGAAGGAGGATACGGACGCGAGCCGGCCCTGCTGGTATCCGTAGCTCACCGTGCGCGCCGGACCGATGGTGGTGGTGCAGCCGCTGCAGCCGCTCAGGCGCGGATAGACGATGGTGGCTACATTTCCCAGCACGTCGTGCGTGTAGCCGGTCGTCAGCGCGAGATCGGCCACGGTCAAGGTGCGGCTGGCCAGGCGCCCCGTGGTGGCGTTGTACGCGTAGTCGAGCGTGACCGGCGTCTGGATGCGTTGCCCGGCCGGCGCCGTCGCGGGCGGCACGCGGTTGTAGCGGATCGAGCGTTTGAGCTTGCCCGCCGACAGCGCCGGAATTCCTCCGCCGGTCTGCGGAAAGTAATTGAACGTCTTGAGGAGCTTGCAATTCGGCTGGTCGGACGGGCACGGGGGGCCGCCGATCTGCGTCACCCGGATGAGCCGTTCCGCCCCGTCATAGCGCATGCGGACGTCGAACGGCGTGGCCGGCTCGCTGGCCCCCGCCAGCGCCTTCTGCCCCGGATTGCCGCGCGCGTCATAGGCGGAATAGCGGATCGAGCGGCCGGCCAGCTCCGGATGCGTCTCCGACAGCAGCAGTCCGCGCATGTCGTAGGCGAACGTGCGCGTCTGTCCGGGTCCGTCGACGAAGGTGAGGTTGTCGAGGTTGTCGTATTCGTACCGCGTGCGCGCGTCGGCGCCGTTCGCGCCGGCCGGCTGGCTGACCTTGACGAGGTTGCCGAAACGGTCGTAGCCGCGCGTCGTGGCCGCGCTCGTGGACTGGCCGGCGATGCCGTGGACCGTCTCGAGCATCTCCCGGATGCCGAAGTACTGATACGTCGTCCTGCGCTCTCCCCCGGTGCCGTGATCCGCGTGCAGGACGGTCTTGGCGCGGCCGAACGCGTCGTAATCCTGATAGAGGACTTTGCCTTGCGCCGAGGCGGGGCCCATCGTCGACTGGGAGATCGTCCAGCCGTTCGCGTGGTATTCGGTCGTCCGCACGCTGTCGAGGAGTCCTCCGGTCTCGGAGGGGACCTGTTCTTTTTCCAATGCGAGACGGCCGAGGTGATCGAGTCCGTAGATCATGGTGCGGAGGACGCTCGCCGGCGAGCTGCCCGTCGTCACCTCGATGCGCGGCGGCTCGCTGCCACTGGCCGCGATATACGTGTACGTCGTCGGCACCTCGCCGCCCGGCGGATCGATCTTCCTGTAGCGCCCGAGATGATCGTAGGCATAGAGAGTCTCGGCGCCCGCGCTGTCTTTGCTGCTGACGACGAGACCCGAATACGGGTCGACCTGATTCTGCTCGACGAAGAACAGCGGCTCGCCGCCCCCGCAGTCGTAATAGCCCGAAGACAGCAGCCCGCCGTACTGATACTGGTTTTTGATCACGTAGTCCGCAACGCCCAGCGCGGTCGTCAGATCGCCGGACGTGGGCAGGGAGCCGTTCTTGTCGCCGCCGTGGAATGCCGAGGTGACGGTAGTCGTCGTGCCGCTGGACGAGCGGCTCTGCACCGTCATCAGGTCCGCCGCGTCGAGGAATGCCGGCGTATAGCACGCCGCTTTCGCCGTGGCCGCGTTCCACGTGCAGTCCACCGAGCGCCGCAGCGTGCGCTGGCGCTCCAGAAAGCCGGTCGTGGCATTGAAGAGAAACAGCGTCGACGACACCAGCGGGTTCGCTCCCCCGGCCTGCCCGTTTCTGGCCTGGCTGATCTTCTCCAGGTCATAGGTATCGAGGATCCACGGCATCGTCGCCAGCGTCGCGGAGCCGGGCAGCGACGTGTAGGTGCCGTTCTGGAACACGACGCCCGGGTTGTAGCCGATGAACTCGATGCGCTCGTCGCCACCGCTGAGCTGCGGATAGTTCCGTGCGAAGAAGTTTCCGCCGGACCGCATCGTTCGATAGTGGCCGAAGCCGTCATAGTGGTCGTTCACCACTTCGGTGAAGGAATTCTGGTCGTCGTGATAGACGGTCGACGTCGATTTGACCCGCCGGTTGAACTGGTCGCAGTCCGTGTTGTAGTCGCCGCGGCAATACCCGCCGTCGTTCTCCCACTGCGCGTACGTCGTGCGCACCGGGGCGCCGCAACTGAGGCCGTCGGGCGGCTCGAACGAGTAGTGATAGCGGGTGTGCAGCCGCCGGAAGGCCCGGTATCCCGTGCCGGGATCGAAGGGATTCGGCTCGGTCGGCCGCACGTCGAACTGCGAGAGGTTCGTACACTGGAACACGCGCGATTGCAGGTAGCGTCCGGCGCTGTCTTTCTCCTCTTTGGAGAGGTTCATTCCCCACTCGTATTTGTTGTAGCCATCGGGGGCGGGGAGCTGCCCCACGCAATCGCCGATGAAGACGGCGAAGTACGACACTTCCATGTTGCCGAGGGGATCGAGGACACCGCTGACAAGCTCGCGCTGCGGCCCTTGCGGATTCTCCACCGTGAACATGCGCCCGAAATATCGCCATGGCCGGGGACCATCGAGATCGCCGTTCGCCTTGAGGATGGCGCGCTCCCGCACCGCAATGGACGCGAACCCCTGGTGCATCACCTCGGGCGGCGCGGTGCAGTAACTCCGGGAGATGTTCCGGACCTCGTACTTGTAACGGAGCTTCCCCCGGGTCGGGAGGGTGATCTGTTCCAGCAGGCCGCCGTAGTGGCTGGCGTCCCAACTGTAATTGTGGTCGGGAGTCTGGAACGACCGTACGTCGCCCGGGTAATCGGCGGGGCTCGGGTCGATGATGTACGAGAATGCCCAGTCGCCCGGTGACGAGCCGTCCTCGTTCGCGGGCATGGTGATGCCGGTCAGCAGCGCGAGCGACATGCGGTTCTGCCCGTGCGAGACGCCGAACGGCACGGTCGGCTGCGGCAGGCCATTGAGCAGGTACGGGCGCAGAATGCCGAACGTGTTGTATCCGAACGTATAGACCGCCTCGTGCCCCGGCCCGGCGCTCGACAACTTCACCTGCGACACGCGCTGGTCGGTGTAGAGCACCTTGTGCGTGCGGACCGTCGTGAGCGTGCTTTGCAGATGGTCGGGATATGGCCCCGTCCCCACCGCCTCGGTATAGGTCCACGTCTCGGTCGATCCGCTCGTCGTGCGCGTCACGTACAGCACGTTTCCGAACGGGTCCGACTTCTGGTCCAGTCCCCATTCGTCGGCATTCGTCCCACACGCGCGGTGACACACCAGCCGCTCGCGGATGCCGTCCGGATGCTCGACCGTCACATAGTTCGATCCCGCCGATGCGGTGATCCGCCGATAGGTCATGTCGATCGTGAACGTCTTGCCGGTGGACGTCGAGCCTCCCGCCGGAGTGGGGAAGGTCCTGTGGTCCGCGCCGGTCTCGTCGACGTATCTCCGATCCTCGGACGTCAGCGGATGGTTCTTCAGGTACGAGCCGTCCGTCAGCCGCCACCCCAGTCCCGCGTTGAAATCACGGCTGGGAAACGCGTCCATGGGCGGGTTCCGGCTCCAATGCGTGGGAACGCCTCCGGCCGGCCAGCCGTCAGTGCCGGGATACTCGATCAGGTCCCAGAGATTTCCGTGGTACCGGAGCGTGAACGAATACGTCAGTGTTCCGTTGGTCTTGAACGCCGGACCGATCGGGATCACCACCTCCAGGTTGCCCGTCAGTCCGTTGACCGCGTCGATTCCGTTGACGTGATAGGCGCCGTCCGTCGTGAACCCCCGCGACGTCGCCGGCTGGATGCTGGCGACCGCGGGAAACGCCACCGCGACTGCGATCAGAAACGCTATGTGCCGCATTCGACCCTCCGATCGATTCGAATTGCGGCGAGCGTAGAAACCGCGCCCGCTGAGCGTCCATCGGTTTGGTACCGTGCTCACCGGAACGGGGATGGATCCGGCAAAGATGGGGATGGGGCGCTCACCCTGGCCCTCTCCCCGGCGTAGAGAAAGGGAACCAGTCGGCGAGACGTACTAAACTGCACCGCACTGGAGGTTGTCCATGAATCGTCCACTCTCTCTCATCGTTGCCCTCGTGCTCACCGTCTCGGCATTCGCCGCCGACAACGACAAAGCCGCCCTGGTCGCGCAACTGCAGCGCACCGAGGCGCGTTTCCTGAAGTCCATCGACGGCCTCTCCGAGGCGCAGTGGAACTTCAAGCCGGCGCCGGACCGCTGGTCGATCGCGGAGTGCGCGGAGCACGTCACCGCGGCCGAGCCGCTCATCCGCGGCATGATCGCCGAGGCCATCAAGAACAAGCTCACCGCGGAGATGCTCCCCGCCGCGAAGAAGGACGAGCAGCTCCTGACGGGCCTCGTCGACCGCTCGAAGAAGTTCAAGGCGCCCGAGCCGCTCATCCCGACGAACCGCTTCGGCAATCCGCAGGCGGCCGTGGAAAAATTCAAGAGCGAGCGCGCCGAGACGATCAAGCTCGCCTCGACCCCCGACCTCGATCTCCGCGCCCAGGGCGGCCCGCACCCGTTCCTCGGCCCACTCGACGCCTACGGCTGGTTCCTCTTCCAGTCCGGCCACAGCGAGCGGCACACTCTTCAGATCGAAGAGGTCAAGGCTGATCCCAACTTCCCGAAGCAGTAGATGTGGAGCGGGCTTCAGCCCGCCGATCCTGCTCGCGCTCCTGCTCTTCGCCTGCGGCCCCGGCGCCGAGGTGAAGAGCGGGCGCGAGCTGTACCTCGCCTACGGCTGCGCGGCCTGCCACGGCGTGAACGCCGACGGCCGCGGCCCCGCCGCCGGGCTGGCGCACGTGAAGCCGCGCGACCTGACGAACCTCGCCGCGTACCGCGGCGGCAGCAGCGTCGTGGCCATCTCCTCGACCATCGCCTTCGGCGTCGCCGAGGGCCGCACCGGCATGCCCGGCTATCCCGACATCCCGAAGCGCGAGCGCGAGGCCATCGCCGAGTACATTCTCTCTCTGGCAAAGAATCCCGCACGCGTCGAGGTGCACGAGGCCTGGGTGCGCACGCCCAATCCCGCGGTGGACGTGGCGGCGGGCTACCTGACCCTCGTCAACATGTCCGGCGAGCCGCTTTCCGTCGTCGCGGTCTCGTCGCCGCTGGCGAATCTCGTGGAGATGCACGAGACGAAAACCATCGACGGCATGGCCTCGATGCAGAAGGTGCACGCGCTGCGCATCCCCGCGAACGGCACGGCCAAGCTCGAGCCGGGCGGCACGCATCTCATGCTCATCGGCTTGACGAAGCCTTTGCCGCGGCAAACCGAATTCACCCTGCGCCTCGACGACGGCAGCACCATCACGGCCCCGGCCGTGCTCCGCCATGAAGACTAAGCAGACCGCACTGACTACGCCACCGGAAGCGGACCGCCGGCGTCCTCGCCGGCTGTCCATGCGGGCGTCTCGCCCGCACCGTGGCGGCGGGACGCCGCCACTGACAGCCGGCGGGACGCCGGCGGTCCGCTTCCGGTGGCGCGGGCTCGTTCTCCTGCTCCTCCTCGTGGCCTGCGGTCAACCGCGGCCCCATGAAAAGCTGATGGATGTCGGCCCATGGCAGCTCGTGGACCACGAGGGCCGCACCTTCCGCTCCGAGTCGCTGCGCGGCCAGCCGGCGCTGCTCTTCTTCGGCTACACCCACTGCCCCGACGCCTGCCCGACCATGATGTCCAAGGTCGCCCGCGCGTACCGCGAGGCGGGCCCCGACGCGCACCGCATCCCGACGCTCTTCGTCAGCGTCGACCCGCGCGACCGGCCTCCCGTGCTGAAGGAGTACCTCGGCTACTTCGCGGCCGTGCCGGCCAGAGGGCTCACCGGCTCGAAGGCGCAGGTCGACGCCGTGGTGAAGCAGTTCGGCGCGCGCTACGAGATCCGCGACACCGGCTCCGCCGCCGGGCCGCTCGTCGATCACACGCTGCGCCTCTATCTCCTCGACCGCGACGGCGACGTGGCGCAGCTCTTCGATCCGGATGCGGATCCCCAGGCCATCGCCAAGGCCATGAAGGCGCTATGACAGCGCTGCATCAATACTCATCCGCTCCAATGTCGTATTGTGTCCCTCTCGTCTGGCCCCAGTAATCGGTCGTCACCGCGGAGAGCGTGGTGCCGGTGTTGATGCAGGGGGATGTCGACTGCAGCTGGTAATCGGTTTTCGTCCCGGTGCCCGCGTTGACGAGCAGCGGGTTGGCGAGGATGTCGCCGGGGCCGCTCTTGTGCGTGTTCGCGGTGCCGTTGTACCAGGTGTTGTACCCCCAGGTGATCGCGGCGGAAGGGGCGTAGGCGTAACTCGTCCCCGACGCATAGACGATGTTGTTCTGGATCGTGGTCGTGTCGTGGACGGTCGTCCCCTCGATGTAGACCGGCGCGTGAGTGCTGCTGCCGTAAAACGTGTTGTTCGCCACGAGCGTGTCGTGCAGGCCGCCGCCGTAGTACGAGTCGCGATACAGCACGCCGTGACCCCCGTTCACCACGATGTTGTTTGTGATCTTGATGTGATTGAGCGGGTTCTGCGTCGACGCGCCGTTGATGGTGTAGAACTCGTTCGCGAGAGAGATGCCGTGCGCACCGTGATTGTTGCGGTAGTAGTCGAGGTAATTCGACACGCGCCCGGACATGCAGAAGTTGCGATTCACCAGCACGTTCGTGGCGTTGTCCAGATAGATGTTCGTGCCGTAATTGTCATAGACCGTGTTGTTCACGATCCTGCAGCCGTTCGTCAGGACGCAGTCGATGCCTTCGCCGTAATTCTCGAACACGTAGTTGTCGACGATGTCCACTTCTTCGGCGCGTAGCGTGCCGATCCCCTGGGTCCAGCCGCTGGTGGCTGTCTTCGCGGAGTTGTTCAGCACGTTGCGATAGACGTCGTTGCCCTCGACCAGGACGTGATGGGCCGTGCCAAACGCGCTCGCGCTCGCGGTCGCCACCACGATGCCGAACTTCTGATTGTCGTGCACCTTGTTCCAGCGCACTTTGATGTTGTTGGAGTCGTAGACCTTGATGCCGGCCTCGATCCCGTTCTTCACCTCGAAGGAGTCGAACCGGACCCACGACGACTGGCCGAGGCCGACCACCGCGCTGACGCCGGTGAACCCCGTGCCGTCGATGACGACCGTCTCGCCGTTGTAAGGCTGGATGTAGATCGGCGAAGTCTGGCTGCCGTGCACTCCCCAGACCGTCACGAGCTGGTTGTACGTGCCGCCGCGGACGTAGAGCATGTCGCCGGGGTAATCGAGCTTCGAGACACCTTTGTTGATCGTGGCGAACGGCGCCGCCAGCGTGCCGGGATTCGTGTCGCTGCCGTTGGTCGCGACATACCACGACGCCGCCTCGGCCGGCGCGGAGATGAGCATGAATACAGAGAGAGCGAGTGCTGTCGTCATGAAGCGCATGGGGATCCTCGGTTGTTGTTGGTGCGCGCCGGTGCGGTGCACCGGGTCGCGTGTCAGGCCTCTCGATCAATGCTTACGGCACCACAAATAACTGCACGCAGCGCGCCTGATTCAGAGTGTCGCATGGCGCCACTCGTACTATCCTGCGCCCCATGATCGAGCGCAGCACTACCGGCGACGTCGTCACTCTCCGCCTCGCACACGGCAAGGTCAGCCCCCTCGACCTGGAGCTGGCCGAGGCGCTCGCGCTGCAGTTCAACGAGCTGGCGACCTCGGACGCGCGGGCGGTCGTGCTCACCGGCACCGGCTCCAGTTTCAGCGCGGGTGTCGACCTCTTTCGCGTCGTCGACGGTGGCCGCGACTACGTGGCGCGCTTCTTCCCCGCGCTCGCGCGCCTCATGCTCGACCTCTTCGGCTTCCCCAAGCCGCTGATCGTGGCCGTGAACGGCCACGCCATCGCCGGCGGCTGCATCTTCACCCTCTGCGGCGACTACCGGCTCATGGCCGCCGGCACGGCGCGCATCGGCATGCCCGAGCTGCTCGTCGGCGTGCCGTTCCCCGCGTCGGTGCTGGAGGTGATCCGCTTCGCCGTCCCGCCGCAGCACCTGCAGTCGCTGATCTACACCGGCCGCACCGTCGAGCCGCAGGAGGCCCTGCGCCTCGGCATCATCGACGAGGTGACGGACAACTTCGCCGCGCGCGCCGAGGAGGTGGCCGCGCATTTTGCCGCGCTGCCCACCGAGGCCTTCGGCCTCGCCAAGCGCCAGCTCCGCGGCCGGGCCATCAACCGCGCCAAGCACTACGCGCACGAGCTCGACGCCGACGCGCTGGAGTCGTGGAGCAGCGACGCCACGCACGCGCGCATCCGCGAGTATCTGTCGCGGACCGTGAAGAAGAAGTAATCGATGTGGCCGTGGGGCAAGCGCGACGTGTGGCCGTTCGTGCGCGAGCTCGACGCGATGCACGACATCGGCTCGCTTCCGCGCGCGGCGTCCTTTCTGCTCGACGACTCGGAGGAGATCCGGACGGCCGCCGCGAACGCGATCGTCCGCCTGCTGCGCGGCATCCCGCCCGCGCGCCTGACGGCCCTCGACGAGGACGTCCGCGTGCAATGGCGCCACCAGTACGTCGATACGCCGAAACTCGCCGCGGACTACGCCACCGAGGTTCTCGGCGTCTTTTCGTTCCATCCGAGCGGATACGTACGGGAGGCGGCAGTGCGGCGGCTGGCGGAGTCGCGCGACGGCGCGGAGCTCCCCTACCTCCTGCTGCGCCTGACCGACTGGGTGCCGCAGGTGCGGGAAGCCGCGTTGCGCGCCGTGCAGGCGCGCGTGAGCGACGATTCCGTGGAAGCGTTCGCGCGCAACTTCGCGCTGGTGCAACGGGCGCGATTCGTCGTCGAGCCGTTCGCGACGCCGCGCGGCCAGGCAGCCTTGCTCGCGCAGCTCCGCGCGCGCGCCGATCGCGGCATCGCGCGCCTGCTCCTCGGGCAGAATCCAGCCGCGATCGACGCCTGCGTGTCCTCGCGCGATCCCGTCATCCGCTCGTGGGCCGCGCCGCTTGCGCCGCTCCGGCTCGTGCACGATCCCGCGCCGGGCGTGCGCTACGCGGCGCTGCGCGCTCTGCCTCTCCATGAAGCGCGCCCATTCCTCGAGCGAGCCGTGCTCGACACGAGCGGCTCGCTGCGCGAGCTCGCGCGCCTCCTCGTTCCGGCCGATTACCCTGCCATCTACCGCGACGCGCTGCACGCGGCGGCGACACCGCGAAAAATCGCCGTCGCCATCGCCGGCCTCTCCGAGACCGGCACCTCCGCCGATGCGGAGCACATCGCGCCGTATCTCGCGCACCACGCGAGCAGCGTCCGCCGCGCCGCCGTGAAAGGCGGAATGCGCCTCGCAGGCGATGCGTACGCGGAACGCGTTTCGTCGTTGCTCGACGATCCGTCGCCCGCCGTCTCCGCCGCCGCCCGCAATTCCCTGCGCCGCCACGCGCCCGATCTCGGCAGCGCGCACCTCCGCGCTCTCTTCGCAAACGCCTCGACATTGCACGCGCGCCAGAACACGCTGCACCTCCTGGCCGGCCTCCGGAAGTGGCAGAGCATCACCCCGCTGCTCGAAGCCGTCCTGCACGACGACGTCGCGGAGCTGGCGAAACAGTACGTGCAGCGCTGGAACGCGGCCTACAACCGCAGCCAGGTTGCACCATCGCGGAACGAGCTCGCCTCACTCACCGCCGCCTTCGCCGCGGCGGAAGCGTCCCTCGACGAAGCGACGTCCCGGGACATCCGCTTCGCGCTGCGCTCGTTCGGATTGTGAGAGTCCTCGCGATGCACGTGGAAACGTAGGACGGGCTTCAGCCCGTCGGGCGCTCGCCATGCGCCCCCGCCCCGCCCGGGGGGGCGGGCTGAAGCCGCGCCCTACGTTTGGCGCCGGTGTCGTGGCGGAACCGGTCCGAACCGTGCATTCTGCGTAGGCATGCAGTGGGTCGGACCGGAGGAGCTGCCGCACCTGCAGCGGATCCAGAAGGCGCTGCCGCCGCGCGGCGCGGTGCTGCTGCAGTTGCGCGACGGACGCGTGATCGAGGGAAAGGTCCGTACGATCAGCAGCGGCAGCAACGTGCACGAGGTCCGGCCGCCCAACGCGTTCTACGGCCGGGTCGAGCTCGAGACCGACGACGGCCCGCAGACCGTCGAGTTCGGCGAGATCGAGCACGTCAGCATCCCGCCGCCGAAGCTGCTCCTCAGGGCGCGCGGCTGAGCGTGGCCACGCGGAAGACGCCGCCGAAGACGGACGGCTCTTCGCGCACCACGTCCAGACCGCTGCCGGCCAGCACATCCGCGAGTGAGCGGGTGATGTCAGTGGCCACGGCGTTCGTCAGCACATTGAAGGCACGGCGCCCGAGGGAAGGACGCCCCGAGGCGAACTTGTCGAAGACGGTGGCCCGGCCGCCGCGGCGGAGCACGCGCGCGGCCTCGCGCGCCGTGGAGTGCGGATCGGGGACGACGGCCAGGATCAGGTGCAGGAGGACGCAGTCGAACGATTCGTCCGCGAAGTCGAGCCGCGCGGCGTCCATCACGCGCGCGTCGACCTGCATGCCGAGGGACGCGGCGCGGGCGCGCGTCTTCTCCACCATCGCCGGCGTGAGGTCGACCGCGGTGACGAGGCAGTCGCGGGGAAGGAGCTCGAGATCGAGGCCGGTGCCGCAGCCGTCGACGAGCACGCGCTCCCCCGGCTGCACGTTCAGCAGCGCGATGGCGCGGCGGCGTCCGCGCCCGAGGCGGCGCACGATGAGGTCGTAGAACGGCGCGTACAGCGTGTAGCGCGCCCGGTTCCAGCGATTCGTGTTGATCCGCACGCCGGGACGATATAGAAGGGCGGCATGTCCTTCCAAGCACTGCTCGCGCGTGAAAACGGCGTCGCCTTCGAAACGCTCACCGACGACGATCTGCCGCAGGGCGGCGTCCTCGTCGACATCGCCTACTCGTCGCTCAACTACAAGGACGGCCTGGCCGTCACGGGACGCGGGAAGATCGTCCGCAAGTTCCCGATGGTCCTCGGCATCGACCTGGCCGGAACCGTGACGGCCTCCGACAGCGACGAGCTCCGGCCCGGCGACCGCGTGCTCGCCACCGGCCAGGGGCTGGGCGAGCTGATGTGGGGAGGCTACTCGCCGCGGCAGCGCGTGCCGGCCGACGCGCTCGTGCCCGTCCCCGAGGGGATGTCGCTCGAGCAGGCCATGCACCTCGGCACCGCGGGACTCACGGCCATGCTCTGCGTGCTGGCGCTGGAA
This sequence comes from Thermoanaerobaculia bacterium, assembly GCA_035627015.1. Classification (GTDB taxonomy): domain Bacteria; phylum Acidobacteriota; class Thermoanaerobaculia; order Gp7-AA8; family Gp7-AA8; genus QHVT01. The sequence goes on from DASPMO010000008.1 coordinate 55,789, forward strand.
CAGAACGACGTGCTGCCGGGCGAGCGGGAAGTCGTGGTCACGGGCGCCGCGGGCGGCGTCGGATCGCTCGCGGTCATGCTCCTCGCGAAGCGCGGCTACCGCGTGGCCGCGCTGACCGGGCGCCCGGAGCTCGATGACTATCTGCGCGGCCTCGGCGCGACGTCGATCCTCCCGCGCGAGGAGCTGACGAAGAAGGGGGGCCCGATGCAGTCGGAGCGCTGGGCGGGCGGCATCGACACGGTCGGCGGCGAGATCCTCTCGAACCTGTACGCGCAGACGGCTTACGACGGCGCCATCGCCTGCTGTGGCATGGCCGCCAGTCACGAGCTGCACGTGACGGTCTGGCCGTTGATTCTCCGGAACGTCTCGCTCCTCGGCGTGAGCTCGCTGCGCACGTCGAAGGCCAAGCGCATCGCCGCCTGGGCGCGCCTCGCCAGCGACCTCGACGCGGCGGAGCTGGCCGAGCTGTCGCGCACGGAGCCGCTCTCCAACATCGTCGAGCTGGCCGAGGAGATCATGAAGGGACGCATCCGCGGACGCGTGGCCATCGACGTCAACCGCTAGCTGGAACGGCTCCTGAATTTCTCCATGGTGGAGGTGACCCATGGACCGATGCCCGAATTGCGGCTGGACGGACCGGCCGCGCGACGACCGCGACCGCGGCGAGCGTGACTTCGGATGGCGGGGCACGGAGCTCGAGCGCGGCTTCGCCGGCGGCTACGACTACGACCGAGGCCGCGAGCGCAACCCGAATCGCTACCGCGACGACGACCGCTACCGCTACGCGAGCGGAGACCCGTACTTCGATCGCGGCTACGAGCGCGACCGCGACGACAATGACCGCTTCCGCGACCGCGGCGGCTGGGACGACCATCCCTGGAACCGCTACCGGCGGTGATCCGAGTGGAGCGGCGGGCTTCAGCCCACCGTTTCACTACCCCTGCGGCGGCTCGTAGACCTTCACGCCGCGGATGCCCGTCTGCGGCGGCTCGGCACCCGGTTCGATGCACGAGCCGAAACCGTGAAACAGCACCTCGTCGAGATACTCGGGGTCGATCCAGGTGTCACAGAGGGGGCACCATTCGAGATCTTCGGGGCGCGAGGGCATCGCACGGCACTCTATGCCTCTCCGCGCGGGGGAACAGTCTACTTTTGAACCCTCTCCCCGCATGCGGGAGAGGGTTCAGGGGGCGTTACCGCGTCCGCGATTCGATCGCCGCACCGATGGCCGTGGCCTTGGCCGTCTTGACCTTGGTTGGCATCATCTTGTGTGCGACGCTCTGCAGCTTCTTCACCGGGCGGAGCAGCGGGTTGTCCCACATGGCCTCCACCGAGTCCTTGCGGGCCTGCATCATGTCCCCGAGCTCGCGCAGCTGGTCGTCGCTGAACAGCGAGCGCGCCTCGGCGAACATCTCCCCTTCCTCTTCCTTGATGTGGTGCTCGACGAGCTCCTTGAGCACCGACGCCTTGGCCGTGAACTCCTTCGACTTCGGGTTGGCGGCCTTCAGCGCCGGCAGGACCATGTCGACGATGTGGTGCTCTTCGGCGGCCTCATAGAACAGGTCCTCGGCGTCCGTGCCGCGCGAGGCGGCCTTGAATGCCGGATAAAAGACTTCTTCCTCGATCTGGGCGTGCATCTTCAGCTCGCGCTCGATCTGCGCGACGAGCGCCTCGCGCTGTTTGGTGGCGCGCTCGGTGGTCTCCGACAACTCGCGGAGCAGGCGCTTCACCGTCGCGTGATCTGATTTGAGCATCGTGATGGCGTTGGGCATTTTGCATTTCCTCCGAGCTGAAGAAATGCGTTTTGCGTGCCCGGCAACAACGGCAGAAAATACGCACAAATGACTGATGCATCGATTCTTCATGACCGGGTCCGCGAGACGCTCGACGCCGCTGGCATCACCTACGAGACCCTCCCCTGTGCGCCCGAGCTCGCCGATACGGCTGAGTTCTGCGCGCATTACGGGATCGCCGCGGAAGAGGCCTGCAACGCGATCGTGGTCGTCGTGAAAACCACGCCCCGCCGCTACCTCGCCTGTCTCGTCCGTGCGGACACGAAGCTCGACGTGAACCGGAAAGTGGCCGCCATCGCCGGCACGAAGAAACTGTCGTTCGCCTCGTCCGAGGAAACGGCAGAGCTGACCGGCATGCTCATCGGCGGCGTGACCATCGCCGGCCTGCCGCCGGACATCCCCATCTACGTGGACGAGCGGGTGATGGAACAGCCGCGCATCATCATCGGCGGCGGCAACCGCAGCAGCAAAGCGCGCATCGCGCCGTCGGAGCTGCTCAAGCTGCCGAACGCGGGGGTGGCGGATATCGCCATCCCCCGCTGAGCGGTGTTTGCCTAGAAGGACACGCTCGAATCATTCGAGCAGGTCGTCGTCCCCGCATTGCAGACGCGGTACGTGAACGTCCCGCCCGCATTCTTCGCCAGCGAGGTGTCCGTGTGCGTGCCGTCGTTCGCGGTGGTGGTGATCCGCGTCCCGTTGCGGAACACGTCGACGTTCGCTGCCGTGGAGCCGCTCCATGTTAGGTCCACCCGCGGGCGGTTGCTGGAGCGGTAGCCGCGCGTCGACAGCGTGATCACGTCCGTCGGCGGAGGCGTGCCGCCGCAGATGGCCGGCTTGGCGAAGCTCTCCTGCACGCTGATCGTGCAGCTGATGAAGCAGGAGTCGGTGCCGGCCGCCCCCTGCCCGATGCCGAACTGCGAGAACGCATCCCACACGACGCAATCCTCGGCCTGGGTCGGCATGGACGCCAGGATGCCGTCGCGCATCTCTTCGTACTCGGGGTTCGACGGCGTGTAGTTCATGCCGTCGATGACATAGCTCCAGAGCGAGTCCATGGTCCGCCCCGACGCGAGCCAGAGCGAGCGCAGCTTCCACATCGCGGCGGCGTAGATCTCGCCGTCGGCGTGCACGCTCGTTCCGGCCGCATCGCCGTACGACAGCGGATAGCCCTCGTAGCGGTAGCGGCGGATGCCGGTGGTGTTGTTCTTCACGTACTCGCCGACGCGGTCCTCGCCGTTCATGTAGCAGGCCACCGTGTCCGACATTCCCTCGCCGATCGCGCCGGCCAGGCCGCCGCCCATCGAGCCGATCATGCGCCACGTCAGGCCGTGGCCGTACTCGTGAAAGACGACGTCGGAGTCGACGTCGCCGTCGCGGCTCGGCGTGGCGGTGTTCCAGAGGTACATCTGCATGCGCGGACGGCTGCCGTCGCCGGGCGTGGAGAAGTTGGCGTTGTTCGTTCCGCCGCCGTCCTGCGCCTCGGCGTTGACGGGATCGTTCCCCGCGCCGCCGCGGCCGAAGTTGTTCGTCTGGAAGTTGCCCGCGGCCTCGTTGAAGCCGTGCCGGTGCAGTTTGTCGTGGATGACGTTGTTCAGGTAGAAGAGGTTCGCGACGGCGAGCATCTGGTTCGTGGAGGTCGTCGGCGCGGCGAGCGGATCGTGCGTGTAGACGAAGTCCTGCGTCGCCGACACGGGACGGCCGCCGGCGTCGGCACCGTTGTTGTTGTCGCGGTCGAGATAGGCGTCGACGTTGTTGCCGATGGTGGTGTTGCTGGCCACCCAGCCGGACGGCGACTCGGTGGTGCCGGTGCTCCCCGGACCACTCACCAGCGCCTGCGGCGCGGCGCCGGGATGCACCTGATAGACGAAGTAGGAGTCGCTGTTGGTGCGGTGCTCCTGGTGCACGACCGCGCCGTCGCTGCCGACGATGGTGTGCCAGAGGTCGTTGCTGCGCAGCTCCCAGGTCTCGACGAGGAAGCCTTCCTCGAGCGTGCCGTCACTCATCGGCACGATGACCGGCGTGACGACCGGCTGGCGATAGAGGGCGGGCACGCTCGCGCCGAAGCGGAACGCGAACGCCGCGGCGCGCGCCTCCTCCGCGCTCAGCGACGTCTTCTTCACCGCGCCCGGCGCGACGGAGGCGTCGATGACGCTGGTGAGGCGCCCCTGCCCGTCGACGGACGCCTTGACGTACGCGCCGTAGACCGCGCGTCCGCCGATGGACTGCTGCATGAGGAGATGTTTGACGCCGCGGGCGCCCTGATTCTCGCGCTCGACCGCGAGAGTGCGGTCGGCGTGCTTCAGGTAGCCGCGGACGACGTCGGCGGCGGCGGCGTTGGAGGGCGTCGTGAGTCCGTTGTCGGAACGGCTGATCTGCGGGGCCTGACCGCGGAACGCCGGCGGTGCGGCGAAGGCGGAAGCGGCGACGAGGACCGCGAGGAACGAGAGGGCAAACTTGCGCATGAAGTCTCCTTTGTGCCTCGCTCCCAGAGCAACGCCTCCGCCACGTACCACCGTCCTTTGTTCTCAAAGACTTGACTCCGGCCCTGGATCACCCGGCGACCCTTTGCAGGCATTTCGCCGGGTCAGCATCGCAGCCACACACCAACGTTTGACCCGCGGGAATGCGCCCCGTGACCCTACAGTTAGAGGCGCTTGACACGCGGCGAGCGGCTTCGCTACTCTCCGCCTCCCCTCATCCGGCGCATTCGTCTAGGGGTCCAGGACGCCGCCCTCTCACGGCGGTAACACGGGTTCGAATCCCGTATGCGCTACCAGGATCTTCGCGCAGGGTAGGAGCCCACGTTGCCCTGCCTGGATCAGCCCCTCTAAGAACGGCACGCCCGTACGCCTCGAACGCAGACAGGATTGCAAGGAGCGCGAATCGCATGGCGAACGAAGAGGTCTTTCTCTCATACCGCCGCGAGGACACGGAGTTGATCCAGTCTAGGCGCTGCCTGGTCCAATCCGCGGGCTTCCCCCATTTGGCACCGACGACGAGCGCCCCAGTGTGCCCGTTCCGCAGTTCGGCTATTTCATCGCCTGTTCTCCGCGAATGACCACGCGGAGAGCGAGCTGCAGATCGCTGTCGAACCGGCTTAGTCCGGCGCACGCCCCACGTCGTGGCTGCTGACCGATGCGCCCATCCGCGGAGTCGACTCGATGCCCGGCTGCGTGATTCGCCTCGCTGACATTTGCGACCACATTGCACCCGCGACGGGTGACGCCTGGTCAGAAGCTGCGTACAGGTCGGTCGCCTCAAATAAGGCATGTAAGAGTGGCCAGCGGGGAGGCTCGGCGGCGGTCATTGGCGGTCAAATATCAACAGTCACACCGAGGTGCGTGACGTGGCCCGGTTCACGAGAACCGCAAGTGAGTCAGCTTTCGCTGGCAACCCGCCTTAAATTCACTGCGCGGCTTCTGTGAGTCCCGTGAGATGCAGGATGGCGCGGTAGAGCTCTTGATCGAGAGTACCGAGGCGGGTGAGGTTCACATGCTCGGTCGCGTTTGTTCCCGTTCCGGCGAGCTGATAGATCCCGCGCAGCCGCGAGCGTTCTACGCCCTGGACCAGCGCCTGGAGGATCTCGTCGCGCGCCGTGCGGGACGTTCGGTCGTCGGACGCGATCACAGCGAGCATCCTCGCGGCGCCGCGCACGACGCCGGGGTTCTCTGAGTCGAGCGTCCGCACGAGAGCCTGTATCATGTCGCTGCGGAGCGGAAGGCGCGCGATCACGTCGACGGCAGCATCCTGGATGTCGCGATCGTCGCCGAGGGCGAATAGAAACGCGTCGACGGTCTCCCGACTGACCCGCGGAAGGTGCCCGAGGAGTACGATTGCCGCGCGGCGTCCGTTGGCGTGCAGCCGGTGACGCGCGGCGCGCACGAGGAGCGGTTCGAGCCGGCGCCTGTCGGCATGTCTGCCGTACGTCGCTTGTCGCAGGCGGACCGCGCGCGCCGTCACCGTCATGAGCGCACTCGTCACATCGAACCAAGGCAGCGGCTGCGGATCGCGCGCAAGGCGGACAGTGAGCCATTCGACGAGCGGCTGAAAGGCAGACTCGTGCGCCAGGATCTCCGCCGCCGCGGCCTGAGCCTCCGGCTCGGTGCCGTCGAGCATGCGGAACTTCATCCTCCCTAACGGTCGCAGCGCCGCGAGCAGCTTCTCATCTCCCTCCGTCCGCAGCACCACCTCCAGCGTCGTCGTATGCCGTTCCAGGCACTCCTCGGCGATGGCTCCTGAGCTCGCCACCTCGATGCTCACCGCCGCCACAGCGCGCTCCGGCTCCGCCAGCACCGTCACGCCGCGGAACTTCTCCGGCCTAAGACGTCGCAGCGCCGCCACCACTTGCGGTTGCATCGCCTCGGGGACGCGCCCTTTGAGATAGACCATCTGCGCGAGCGCCTCCAGCAGCACGAGTTGCACCGGCACGTCTTCCACAATCAGCCATTCCAGAAACCGCGGCCACGTGCCGGGAGTGAGGCGGAGAACCATCCTCAGGTTCTGGCGCGCCTCCGCGTCCTGCGGGTCGTTGCGCAGCCGCCCAATCCATGACTGCAGTGCCTCCGGACTGTCGTGGACATAGTCCACGGTGATGCCGTCGCAGACCCGCGCCACCCGCACATCGACGGAAGGATCGGACGCCACGCGCGCCAGCGCGTCGCAGACGCCGACGCCGAGCTCCGAGACATTCAGGCAGGGCCCCTCCTTCTCCACGCTCCAGATCGATGAGCGCAGCACCAGTTCCACGCGGCAGCGGGAGCGCTCCGGTCCGCGCTCGAGCAACGCGAGCAGATGCGGCAGCGTCTCATGATTGATCCGGCGGCCGTTCTCGGCGATGAGAAGTCCCGCGTGATCCGCAAGGAACGGATCGGACGTGCTCAGCCAGCGGCCAACGTGCCGCCGTCCTTCGACCGTCGGCGCCTGCAGGAGCGGCAGCAGCAGGCGGAGCGATTCCGTCTTCGCTGCCGCCGACAACGCCTCGACCGCGCGAGCCGCTTCGGCCGTCAGTGCGATACCGTCCTCCGCCTCCAGCGCTAGCAGCCGGCGTACGGTCTCACAGTTCGCCGGATCAGCGGCCAGCGAGAGCCAGAGGTCGCGCGCGATCCGGGCCGGCTCCAGCTGCGCCAGCGTCTCCTGCACCGCCGCCACGAACAGTACCGGCGTCCACGTCTGGGCATGCTCTGTCAGCGCGCTGCACAGCGATGCCGGCGGGCGGCGCAGCAGCAGACTCGCGCGACGGTCGTGCGCGCGCACCCGCGTCTCCTCCGAGGGTAGGCCCGCCGTCGCTTGGAACCATAGCGTGCGGACGCCGTCGTGTGCCGGCATGTACGCTCCTAGCAGCCGCAGCGTCTCCGCTTTGCGATCGGGGTCCTCGATCGCCGCGGCGCTCCGGACCGCGTCCGCCCATTGCACGTGCACAACGGTCCCCTCGCGCCAACGTGCGAGCCGTGCCAGCGAGCGGGCGCGCTGCTCCGCGTCGCGGACCTTCCGCGCGGCCGCATCGGCTTCCGCGACGACGCGCTCCCGCTCCGCCTCCCCCGCCAGCGGGAGCAGGACCTCGAAGAGGCGGCTGCGCCGGAACGCGTCCCGGACCTTGCCGACCGCGCGGACGCACTCCGAGAACAGCTTCTGCCGGTACTGGCGGGGAAGCAGCGGCAAGAGGTCGGCCATCGCGCGCACACGCAGATAGTGGTTGCGCATGAAATCGAGGTCGTGGAGCAGGCGCGCGCTGGGATCGGCGGAGGCCACGAGCGAGGGAAAGACCCGCGCCGGATCGCGGACCATGCCGAGCCTGATGGCGAATGCGTTGAGCGCCACCCAAAGCTCTGGATCGTTCGCGGCCCGCGCGCTGAATTGCTCGATGGCGAGCTGCTCGGCGACGTAGAGCAGGTCGGGATGCACGAGCTCCAGATGAAGCGCCTCCAGTGCCTCAAGCGCCTCGATCGGGATGTCCAGCGGATCGTCGACGAGCTTCGGGCCGATCGGCTCGACGGGCCAGCGGAACAGGAGGCGTCCGGCGCGCAGCGATGGCGAGCCGGCGACGTTTGCCAGCAGCGGGACCAATTCATCCACCGGCGGCACGTCCACCAGAAGGCGTTTGGCGTAAGCGGCGCGATCGTCTCCGGCCGAGAACATGCGGCACCAGCGATCAGCTTGGAGCACCGGACGATATATGTACGGGGCCGCTGGTATGAGCACGGAGAAATTAATGGGCGCCGTGGTGGATCTGGCCAATTCCAGGAGCACTGGATCGATGAGGTCGATCCAGTGCCACGGCTCCGGCTCCTGTAGCGCGGCGAGGTCCGCCAGCACGACGTTCGCGGAGCGGTAGACCGGGTCGCGCAGGAACACGGTCAATCTGCGCAGGTTCTGAATCGCGGCCTCCGCGGCCGCACGCGTTAAGTCGTGGGCCAGAGCATCGCGCAGTTCAGGTACGACGTCTTCCCCGAAGGCCACCAGCGCGGCGATGGCATCGGCTTTCGCGCGCAACGTCGATCCGTGGCGCCATGCATCGCGAAGCGGCTGGATCCACTCCTCTGCCTGGGAGGCGCGGAGGCATAGCAGCATCACCCGATCCAGCGGCGAGCTACGGTACATCGCCTCCGGCAGGAAAACGGTGTCCTCCTTAGCCAGATCCAGCCGTCCTTCCATTTTTTCGTCTAGGTATCTGGCGATGCGGTAGATCACGTCGCTGTTTCCGAAGCGCATCACGTAGCGTTCCGCGGTGGCATCGAGGCGGGTCTCCCGTTCGGAGTCGGAGCGCTGCAGAAAGAGCGCGAGCTCGTGATACTCGGCCGCCGTCTGTGCGCCGCGACGGTCGGGATAGCCGCCGTAGACCGCCGCCAGCGCGCCGAGCTGCCGGACATTCAATGCATTGAGTCGCCGTTCGACGGCGTCGCGCATCGACAGCTCAAAGCCGGTCTCTGGACGGATATGCATCCGGTTGCGCAAATCGAAGTCCTCGCGGGCAGCGGCGGCGAGCGCGTACCGCGCCAAACGTCGTTCGTAATCGCGCGGCTTCGTGTACAGCAACTCGTCGACCTTGGCGCGCGCTTCATCAACCGCCCGGGTGAGCATCTCGCGCGTCGCCGCTCCGCCGGCCTGCACGTCCACGAGCATCGCCGCCAGCTCGGCGCAGGCCTTCTGATGCTCTTCGAGTTGCTGCAGGCGCGCCTTTCCTTCCGCATCTTCCGGAGGCGTTTCCCTGAGCGCGTTCAGCTCAGCTTCTTCCGCCTCCCCCTGTGCTCTGAGGCGCGGCACGGCGGCCGTTAGTTTCTTTAGCAACTCTCCCGTCTCGAGCTCCTCCAGGTTTGTCAGAGCCACACGCACCAGCTGGTCCACCGGCTCGACTACGGGGATGACCTCGGGCGGTGGCGGCGATGCAAGATCCGCGAGTGCCTGCTCGATCGGCCACTGCCACGCGGCGCTGTCGTGCTCCAGACCGTCGCGCATCGCATGAACCACCGTGTCGGACAGCCAGCCGTTGCGCTGTGCCACCGCCGCGGCCGCCGGCGCCAGGTCCGGTGCGTCTGGCGTGGCGATCGCCTCAGCCAGCACCTCGTCCATCGCCACGGTATCGCCGAACCGCCGGAGCCGGAGCAGTGCGCGCTCGATGCGACGCTCCAGCAGCGGGAGCTCGCGCGTGCTCGTCGCCGCGTACGCGCCGAGAAGCCGCCGGATGAGCCGCCGGTACAAGCGCTCCGGCAGCTCGGGCAGCTCCGCCACCGCCTCTCCGAGAAGCAGGGCCACGCGCGGGAGGAACGCGCCGAGAGGATCGTCGAGTGCGAGTAGCTCGTCAAGCAGCCGCTCCACCTCGGCGATCGGCCAATTCAAACCGATATGACCAATCGCGAGCAGGATCGGCTCCCGCCATCGAGGATCGCCTAGCTTCGCCAGGATGGCCGCCGCTGCCGTCGCCGGATCGGCCACCAGATGGCGGCCGGCCATGTACTCCTGAAACGTGAGGTGCAGAAAGCCGTACAGTCGCTCACCGCGACCGGCGATGAGTCCGACCTGCTCGCTGAGGACGGTGATGAATCGGCGCACCTCCTCTCGGATTGTCGATCCGACTTCGCCCCCCCGCGCGCGCACCAGATGATCGGTGATGAGGCGCTTGAGGTGCGCCGCTTCGATGAGGCCCGTCGCTTGGCTGGCGTGAATCTCCGCGGCCACCGGCTCAAGTATGCGGACCACCTCGTCGGGATCGAGACCGGTTTCTCGCCACCCGCCGACCAACATCTCGACGAGCGCTTGGTAAATGCCGGCGCGGCTATTCGGCAGTTCCGGCTGCGCGAGGAAGAGCGAGGCGACGCTCGCGATCAGCAGCGGGTTCGTGGCGATCTCGGTGAGGCTGGCGCGGGAAAAGATCGCGACGATCAAAGCCTCGGCCTTCTCCTGCGCCTCCGCGTCTACCTCGGGGGTCGTCGCGCCGCGCAATTCGCGGTGCACGGCGCGCATCCACGTCTCACAGAAATGTTCCACCGCGACGCGACGCATCGGCTCAATCGTCACGGTAGCGACGCCCCGCATCGCCAACGGCGCGGAGTGATAGCCCGCGATGCGGCTCGTGACGATGAGCTGGCTCCCCCCGCTCTCGAGCGGAGAGCCGTTCACGTCCGGGATGAAGTCACGGCAGAGCTCGCACACCGCCTCGATCACGTTGAGCCGGTCCGACTTCTCTGGAATCTCATCGAGGCCGTCAAGAATGACGACGGCGCCACCGTGCTTCGGATCAAGCGCGTCGAGGAAAAGTCGTTTCAGCGCCTCCTCGGGAATGGGACCGGCGTCGCTTGGGGGCTGACGTTTCCAAGTTGCCCGCGGTAGCCATTCCACCATGGTCAGAGTTTTCCCCTCGCGCTTCGCACGCGCGAGTGCTTCCGCGAGCTCGCTCACATGAACAAGGATCGGCAGCCGCGCGGCGCCGAGGTCGATCATTCGCAAGTCGTAGGGTGTCTCGGGATTGACATGCGCGGCGGGAACGAGCATGCGAGCTTCGCGCATCCGCATGGCACGGGCGAGACCGAGGGCGAGCCAGCGGGCCAGCGTCGTCTTACCGCTGCCGGGGTCACCGAGGATGACCAGCCACCGCTCGCGACTGAAGGCGTCGGCCAGTGTCATCGACGATACGGCGCGACCTTGGAACAGGTCCGCGCCTCCCCGCCCTGCGCGATCGCGCTCGCGTAGTGACAGCATGTGCGGGTGGTCGCGCAGCATCTCAGCCCGTAGCCGGCGCTGCTCAGCTTCCGGCAGGCCGTCGAACAGCTCGTTCAGCTCGCGAAGCTGTTCCTCCAAGAGCTGCTGCGATTCCAGTAGCTCCTGCGCACCGATGCGATCGCCCCGCAATGCGACGTAGACCTCCTGCAGTTTCACCGGCAGCGCGGTTTGCACGCCGACAACTCTCAGCTCGTCGTGCATTCGCTCGACCCAGCGGAGGTACGAGAGCCGCGTATACGCTAGTGCCTCGGGGGTGGCGTAGGCGGCAACACCGCGGGATTCATCCGGAGAATTCTGGATGATCGTCCCGACCACGATTGCTGTTTTCGAATGGATATCGCGGATGTCCACACGCGCGGCGATAGAACTGCCGACCTGCGGTGGCGGCGTCGAGAATGACGGTGACGCCGATGGCGTCACCTCAGTTGATGCCCGTTTTCGAATCGTCGGTTTGCCTGGCGATCGCTTCTTCATCACCCTCGATCCGTACTTCGTCGGCGTACTCTGAATCCTCGCGTTGTAAAGAAAGACCTCGCTATTCCCGTGGCGACATCTCCTACAGTGCTCGATCTGTTGAACGGACGCGCCTAGCCGGCTTTCAAAGCGCGGCGCCGTCCGCACGAAAGACGTCGAGCGGTGGAACCCGTGCAGCTCGCCGCTGCTACGCGCGTAGACTGAGGCGTCTTTCGTTCGAGGTGTACGCCCGATATCCGCCGTAGAATCCCGCGAACAGCCATCCAGGGACCACTCCGAGCCCCGGGATCATCAAGGTCAGGAATAGGAAAAGGATCAGACAGACGAAGAAGTCTTTCCAGCTCTTAAAGTAGATGCCGACGCCGAGCGCGCCGAAAAACACGCCGAGAACAAAGGCCACGAACGGATTCTTCACCTCGGCGAGCGGCTGGAGTTGCTCGACGAGTTGATGCGCGGTATGAACGGTGTGACCCGGGTTGTGTGACGACATGACTCCTCCTTTGCACTAAGGACGGCCATGATCGTCGAAATTTTGCGGAGCATTTGATCGGGCGGCCAGCCTGCACTCCGTGCTGCAGCGCTCTTTCGATCAGATCCAGGGCCAGCTCCTGTTTGGTTCGATAGGTCTGGGACGCTTCCAGGACTCCGGCCTCGGCCATCCGCGCGGAGCCGCGGGTCTTTTCTTTGGGCAGGAACAGCGCCGTATCGATCAGCGTGACGAGAGGTCCCTTTCCTAGCGAGGCGCATACCGCGATCTGACAGTTGTCGACCTTGCCCAGCCGGCCGCACCACTGGCGGGCTCCACCAACGGATGCGCGACCCTCCTTCGGAAATCCGGTCTGGTCGATCAGCAGAAACGACTCGTCGGTGCCGTCCGGCAACGCGCTGGCGTCTCGAGCCACCCAATCAAGAACCGGCCGATGATCCCATGGTGAGTTCGTGATGAAGTGAGGTCGGGCCTGTTCATCCGAACCCGGTACGGCATCGCGGATGCGCTCGATGTTGCGCCGCCGTGCTTGCATCAGCCCCCGCAAGTAGATGCCGGGCCTGCGAACCACTTGCTCGCGTCTTCGTCACGAAACAGGGCTCGTAATCGTCGAACGATGCATCAAAGCGCTCAACCACGCCGTGTGCGAACAGCGCTCATGAAATCTACTCCTCTTACCGTTCGTGTGGTGGGCTACGGAACATCTTCGCCGCTGATTTTAAACGGCTTATCGACGTTCATCGATGTGACAAAGCAGAATTAAAGGGTACCGACAGTCGATGCTAACCGAATCCAGCGGATCGATATGTTCCCGGACAGCATGTCATCCCTGTCGCCGCTTCCCAGGAGAGACCACGATTCCGCGGAGCTTTGATACCTTCCAGAATCCGCGGTCTGCCAAGCGTTGCAGAGGTGTTCGCTGTCGAGACTGACTGAATTGACTCAGTTCCTGCATCTCAAAATCACTCTCAACTCGTGTCCACAGAGACTCACTTGAGCACGTATCTTTCGTGGACAAGAATCGAGCGAGACGACCTCTAATAATCTGGATCTGCTGGGATTGCAGAGGTTTGAGAAGACTCAGGAGATGTGGCCTGAGCGGGTTCGAATCCCGTATGCGCTACCAACCTTCCCGTCACTTCTCGCCATAGTTGCAGTAGCGACTGCGCATTCCGCGCGAAAATGAGCCACTGCCATCCCTCTCCAGCGGTTCGGGGGGACGAATGTCCACGACGACACCTGTACTGACGGCCAAAGCTCCTACCTCGCCGTTTGCGTATCTGATTTTCGATCCTTGGATTGCGCTTTCGTGGCTGCTCTTCGCCGGCACGGGGCTGATCTCCGTCCTGATGATCCTCAATCCGCCCATTCCGGTGACCGCGACCCGGCCGGCGACGGCGACTGCCACTGGCGCTGTGACGAGCACTCAACCGACGCCCGTGATCCCCCAGCGCAAAGTGACGCCAAGATTGTTGATCGGGCGGTTCCTTTTCACCGGCTACATCTTCTGGTCCTGGTACTTCGGGCTGGCCGCCGCGTGGCGGTGGGTGCTGGCGCAATTGCCTCATTTGACTACGACCTGGATGGCGGTCGGTTGTCTGGACGGTATCAGTGCTGGCTGGTTCTTTTTCGCGATGTGCCTTGTCGTCGCGATCCTCGGCGGTGGCCTCTATCAGTTCTTCCGCCGCTGGTGGCTCCTCGCGCACGGGCTTGCAGCCCGCATTTCTCGGCCTGGATCGGCGCCACCCCTAAAAAAACGGGCACGCGTGTCCGTCTCGAACGCATACAGGATCACGAGGAGAGCATGGCATGGCGAAGAAAGAGGTCTTCCTCTCATATCGCCGCGAGGACACGGAGTTGATCCAGCCCGTGCGCTGCGCGTTCTCCGCGAATGGTCACGCGGACAGCGAGTTGCAGATCGCCGTCGAACAGGTCCAGGCTCGCGCGCGCGACGCGTCATGGCTGCTGCTGGTGCGGCTGACCGACGCGCCCATCCGCGGAGTCGACTCGCTGCCTGGATGCGTGGTTCGCCTCGCTGATCTTCGCGACTACATCGCGCCCGCGCCGGGTGACGCCCGCGTCGAAAGTCGCCTCAAGGCCGGGCGGGTCATGGGGAAACATGTGAAAGTGGTCGGGGTGCAAGGCTCAGCGGCTGACATTGACGGGCAGAATGTCAACAGCCATACCGAAATGGGCGACGTGACCGGTGACGAAGGCGTCTTCATCGGCGGCGTCGTCATCACTGATTCCGGGAACCACAAGTGAGCCGGCTCCTCGACCTCATATGGGCGAACAACACCTTCGCCGGCCGTTCCATCACGCGGCGCAAGCGCCTCGAGCGCGCGGGAGAACTGCCATGAGACTCGAATCCGTACGCGAACTGAAGCAGGCCATCGTCAGCGACCCTTACTGGCTCGCTGCGCGCAGCGACGAGGGCGCGCACATGGCCATCGGCGTGGCTCTCGGCACGAGCCCCGACGAGCACAAGGTCGCCGTGCGCGCACGCAGCGAGAACGACATCGACCAGAAATTGCTCGACCGCATTCGCGCACAGGCCGGAGGCGAGGTCGACCTCAGGTACACAGGCCCGCTCGAGGTTCTGCCCGTCACCGATTCCATGCCCTCGCGGCGCCTATCCATCGGCGCCTCCGCCGCGCATTACGGCACGGCCTCGGGCACGCTCGGCTTCTTCGCACGGCGGAATACCGACGGCGCGATCGGTATCGTCTCCAACAACCATATCCTCGCCGCGCAGAACCGTGGCCTCGACGCCGACGAGATCCTCCATCCCGCGCCCGCCGACTCCGGCCGCAGCCCCAACGACGTCATCGCCCACCTCTGCGGCAACTATCCGCGGCTGCGCCCGGAAGGCCAGACCGTCGACTGCGCGTTCGCGCGGCTCGTGTCGGGCCTTGCATTCGATCCGCTCGCGCTCGGTCCGACGGAGACGCTGAAAACCACCATCGCCACCGCCGAGAAACAGCTCCTCGTCGAGAAGATCGGCCGCACCACCGGCCGCACGCGCGGCATCATCACCACCATCGACCTCGACTTTTTCGACGTCGACTACGACTGCGGCCGCGTGTCGTTCTCCGGCCAGATCGAGATCGAGTCGCTCGACGCGACGCCCTTCTGCCGCAGCGGTGACAGCGGCTCGCTCATTTTCACCTGCGACTACGAGCCGGTCGGCCTACTCTTCCTCAACGCCCGCGCCGGCGGCCCCGGCAACTCCGGACGCGGCTACGCGAACCCGATCGGTGACGTCCTGGCCGCGCTCGGTGTCAGCTTCGCGTCATGAGCGCGGCCACACTCGAGGAAGCCCGTGCGGCGAAGGCCGAGTTGCGCGCGCGGCTCCTCGGGAAGCTCCCCGGCCTGCGGGGCCTCGGCATCACCTTCGTCGACGGCAGCTACGGCGTGAAGATCCTGGTCGACCGCCGCCCCGCCGACGGCGCGATCCCCGACGCCGTCGACGGTGTCCCGGTGATTGTCGATGTCGTCGGTGAGCTCACGCCCCTCTGATCAGCAGCAGCCCGTGTTCGTGCAGTCGACCGACAGCCCGATCGGCTCCGGCCGCAGGAACGCCACGTGCTGCGAGAGCGACGGCGGCACCGCCGGCACGCTGGACGGCTCCTGCAGCGACACCGGCCGCATGCTCAGCTTCTCGTAGATCTTGAAGTGATTGTTGCACGTCGCCGCGCCGTGGTAGCCGCTCTGGGCCATGTTCGCGACCATCACCTCCGTGCCCGGCCGCAGCCGCAGCGTGCGCTCGGCCGAGCCATCGCGCGGCGTGACGGTGACGCGGATCTCGCCGTCGTGTGGCACGTCGAGCTCCGAGATGGCCGCGGTACCGCCGGGAATCCGGTACGCCGCCAGCTCTCCCTGGCGGATTCGCAGCCGCGCGATCGTCTCCGCACGCTCGGGATCGATCTCGAAGTTCGCGTCGATCTGCTTGAGCTGAGGCAGACGGTTGTCATGCTGCGAGGTGTCGAGCGTGCCGTCCGCGTCCACCCCCTCGAGCGTCACCCAGCACGGCGGCAGTTCGTACGCGCCGCGCGCCGTGTCAGCGCTGCCGTTCCACCCCACTGCCTCGATCACGTCGCCGCTGGCCACGCGGATCGACGCCACGTGCGGCTCGATCCCGTCTCCCGGATTGCGGCCGTCCGGAAGCAGCGCCTGCCGGCCGCCCTGCTCGCGATAGAAACACACCAATCCCACGAACTGCACCTTGTAAGGCATACGTCCTCCTCGATTGTTGGGGTTAGCTGCCGATGATCTGGACCGCCGCCCACAGGCCGGGCGGCGCATCGCGCCTTCGAATCCATTCGAGCTGCGTTGCGCGGACCGCCTCGGCGGGGGTGAGGCCGTCCGCGAGATAACGGTGAAGCCGGGGGAAGAACTCCGCGGCCGGATCGTCATCGATCGGCCAGAGCGTCGCGACGACGCTCGGGGCGCCGGCCGCCAGGAACGCACGGGCGATGCTGAGCGTCGCCTCGCCCGCGCGCTGCTGCCCGCGCGCCGTACCGCATGCCGCCAGCACCACCACCCGCGTCCGCGGTAGCCGCAGCGTGGCGATGCTGCGCACGTCGAGCCGCCCGTTCGCCCCGCGCGAGGCCACGAGCGCTCCCTCCGAACCGGACCCCGGAATGTCCGCGTGGCCGACGAAATGAATGATGTCCGCCTCGGCCGCGCGGCTTTCAAACGACTCAGGGTCTCCATCCTTCGGCTCGACGGTCTCGTGGTAGGCGGCGGCGACCGCGTCCGCCTCGCGCTGCGCCGAGGTGAGTTGGCGGATGTCGCCTTCCTGGCCGGCCGGCCCGGCGATGAGCAACAGCCGCAAATCGCGCCGCGCGGGACGGGGACGCGCAGCCAGCCGCGCGAAGACCGCCGCGCTCGGCGAGGTCATGATGGTGTGGTCTTCGATCAGATGCTTGCCCGCCGGGTCGATCAGCGCCGCGAACGGCACCGCGCTCAGCGTCGCATCGGGCACAAACACGAGCGTCCGCCCACCGGCCATTTCGTCGGCAATCGGCAGCAGCAGCCGCGAGTAGAGCTCCGCCGCATTCCTGCGGAACCGCGCCGCGTCGCGCGCCGTCGCGCTCTCGGCCAGCCGCTCCGCGTCGCGCGCCAGCGTCGCCCGGGACACCGGCGTCTGCACCACGCGCAGCCCACGCCGGTCGACGATGAACGTGACCAGCGACGACGGCAGCGACGCGTACTCGATCAGCACCGTGTCGGCCGGCGCGGCGGGAAGCGTGCCCACAACCTGCGTCATCCGAGTCTCGCCCATCGAGTCGAGCAGCTCGCGGGCTCGGGCGCGCTCCGAGTACGCGAACGCCGCTGCCTCATCGCCGCGCGCCAGCGCCAGCGCGACCGCCTCGTCGAAGAGCTCCGCGCCTGACGCGAACATTCCCCAGCGGTCGTCGCCTGCCTCCAGCGAAAGCCGCTGCGTCTCCAACTCCAGGATCCCGGTCTCGAAGTCCTTCGCCGCGGCAGCTCGGTTGCCCATCGCGGCGTGGGCGCGGCCCCGCGCCAGGTGCATCTCCGGAAGAAACATACGCCGGCCCTTGACGCGATGGAACTCCAGCGCGCGGGTCAGGTTCGCCACGGCGTCGGGCGGCGACGCCGCAAGGAACCCGGCCACGGCCAGGCGATCGGCCTCGGCACGCGCACGGCGATCCGGATCCTGCAGCGTCGGAATGACCGCCGTCGCTTCCGCGAGATCCACCGCGGCCGCCTCTTTTTGCCCGAGCTGGCTGTGGATCCGCGCGCGGACCAGCAGTGAGTTGACTTGCAGCAGATCGCTCCGCCCGCCGCGCGGCATGTCGAGCAACAGATCGAAGAACGAGAGGCTGACCGGCCAGTTCTGCTCGAGCGCCGCCGCCCGCGCAGCCGCCTGCACTGTCACCTGCAGCCGCGTGTCCTCGGTGCGTCCGAGCTCCTGCAACGCGAGCATACGATTCGTCGCCGCCGCGAGCGGATCGCCAATCTGGTCGTACACCTCGGCCAGGATTCCGCGCACGATCGCGGCGTAGCGCTTCTCCCCCAGCTGCTCGAAGGTGCGAATACTGTCGTCGAACGCGCCGATCGCCGCGCCCCACTTTCCCTCCGCTGCTTTGCCGAGCCCTACCTGCCACTGCAGCTGCGCGCGGTTGGCCGGGTATTGGGGGGGCGCGGTGGCGAGGAGTCCTTCGATGGACGGCTGCGACTCGGCGAGCCAGCCGCGGTCATATTTCGTGTTCGCCAGAAAGTAGCGGGCCAGCAGCACGACCGGCGTGCCGCCGCGCTCGAACGCCATCACCGCCTGCTCGAACAGCGGGCCGGCTTCGAGCGGCCGCGCGGCCATGAACCGCTGCTGCGCCTCGCGAAAGTGGACATGCCCCTGCGCGAGAAAGGCCCGCCTCTCCTGACTCGCGTCATCGACGGCCGCAACCGCGTCGCGCAGCATCCGGTCGCCGCGCGAGCGCGCCAGCTCGTCGCCGAAGGTCCGCGCCAGCCGGAGGTGCGTCTCCGCGTCCTGCTGGTGGCCCTGCTGGTACGCCGCGGCCCAGCGACCGAGGATCTGCGTCTCGCCCCATAGCCTCGCTTCCTGGGGATAGCGCCGGGCCAGCTCGCGGGCTGCGTCGTCGTCGCGCACGAGCCGCGCGTAGTGACGCTCGAGCTCCTCGCGGAAGTCGCCGACCGGCTGCAGTTGCTGCAGATGCTTGCGCGCCTCGCCGGCCCAGTCGCCGTCGGGATCGACCGTGAGGTACCGCTGCCAGGCGTCGCGGGCACGATCGCGGAGCCCGAGGCGCTCGACGATCAGCGCGCGGTTGAACAGCGCCTCGGGAAGTTTGGAATCGATGCGCAGCGCCGCATCTGCCGCCGCGAGCGCCTCCGCGAACCGCACCGGCTGATTGAGCTGCACGCCCGCGCTGTAGCGCGCGGCGGCGAGATCGCTCAGCACGCGCGCATCGCCGGCCGCCGACAGCCGCGTCAGCACCGCCGCCGCCTCGTTCGGACGTCCGGCCAAGAGATGCGCGAGCGCGGTCGCATGCTGCGCCTCGGGCGAGGGATCGTTCGCAGTCTCCTCGAGCACTTCCCCCGCGACCCCGACGAGCTTCATCTGCCGCGGCTCGAGCGGCTCGCTGCTGTCGCGGCGCACGGGTTGGATCGGCGCCCACGCGAATCCGCCGGTCAGGCGCGGCTCGATGTAGCGGCCGTCGCGCGGCGCGGCCTCGACGAGGCGGTGAATGGCCCCGTTCCCGTCGCGAACGATTCCCGGCCACACCGCGAAGTAGACGATGCCCGCCAGCGCCGCGGCCGCCGCCGCGAGCCACCACGGCGAGACCCGCCGCCGCGGCGCGGTCACGGTGGCCTGCGCGGCCACCGCCGGCTCTTCCGACTCACGGTCGACCCGCGCCCCCTCGGCCGCGACCAGCCGGCAGTCTTCACATTCGCGTAAGTGATCCGCAACCATCTTCAACTCGTCACCCGACAGGCTCCCCGCGACAAACGCCGCGATCTGCTCCGGTGTCGGGCAGCGGCTCGTGTCGTCGGTCATGACGAGGCGTCCTCCTCCTGACGGGCCGCTACCGCGCTCTCGTCATCTCCGGACGGACGCACACTGCGGTTTTTCAGGCGAAAGTCGAGAAGAGTGGAGTCGGTGCCGATCAGTTCCTCGACCGACCGCGCGTCCACGCCCGCCGCGGTGAGCGCCTCGCGCAGCTCGCGGAAGTGTTTGTAGAGACGGCGGTAGAGCACCTGCTGATCACGGTGCAACGAACGCGCGATCTGCGCAACCGTCATGTCGCAGTCGAAGCGCAGGCGGAAGATGAGCTGGTCTTCGTTGGGCAGTCCGTCGATGAATGTGCAGACCACCGAGGAGATCCGCGACGCCATCTCCGACTGCACGGCCTGCTCGGCGCCGCCCGACGCCTCGACCGTCAGCGCCTCGTCGACGTTGACGCGCCTGCGGCGGATCTTCGGCGGCAGCCGCGCCGCGATCTGCTCGACCTTCTCCATCGAGAGGCCGGGATACTTCGTGCCAAGCTGCCTCTGCGTCTCCTCGACGCTGCGTCCCTCACGGTACAGGGAGCGCTCGACGTCGACGCCGATGTCCCCGATGCGCACGGCCTCGGCGGAGTCGTGCCATTTGCCCCAGTCGTGGCGGCGGTGGTCGATGAGTAGCCGCCGCACCACCGCGGCGATGTAGGTCTTGAACTGGCTGCGCCCCTGGTACGCACGCAGGATCGCATAGTCGTCTTTCACCAGGCGCAGCCGCACCTCGGCCGTGAACTCTTCGATCGCGTCTGGATCCATCCCGTTGCGGCGGCAGACCACCCGGGTGATCCGTTCGATGAGCGGCAGCTCGCGGACAAGCAGATCGCTTGGTTCGGACATCGGCCAGTCGTCAACAGTCGGTGCGCGACGCGCCGCTGAAAGCGAGATTCTCTCTTTTGAGGCTCGCCCGCGAGCATACACCAGGTTCCCCATATCGGCGTCCCTCCGGACAGACGGAAAACGGGCGCGACAGAAGTACCGCTGCACCCGCGCCTACGAGGTGTTCGCGTACTGGCTCGCGCGCGCGAACACCACCGGCGTCATCCACTCCACGCCTCTCGGTCGGCAGAAGATGGCGCGCCGCGCCTCGGCGACCGCGGACAGAAGATCGTGGCCGCCGGCGAAGGCCCCGTACACCTCCTCGGAGAGGATGATCGCGGCTTCATCCGAGATTTGGAATTGTGTGGCGATGACCGTCTCCACGCCGCAGTCGATGAGCGTCGACGCCAGCCCGCTGCGCGGGTCATCGATGCCCTCGAGACCCGACTCGCATGCGTTGAGGATTGCGAAGCGCATCGGCGGATGCGCGCCGAACAGGACCTGGAATTCATTCCCGCCAACCCAGTGCGCGGCGCTAATGCCCTCCATCGCCAGTTCGCTGCGGCGCGCCAGCGGGTCGTAGCGGCCATGGCCGATGAAGTGCCACGCTCGGAACGGCCGGCCTGCCTCGTCCGCGGCGCGGAGCATGCGTCGCAGGGTGTCGAGCGTGCCATCCGGCGCGACGTCCAGCTCGAGGCGACCGAGGAGCACCAGCCCCTCGACGGCATCCTCGACACGGCGCCGCTCCTCCGCGCCGTTGAGCATGCATAACCCGGCGGGTGAGCTGATGGTCAGCAGCACGCGCAGCGGTCCGTCGTTTTCGCGGAGCGGTGCCGGCGGGCGGTCGACGCACCGGGTGATGACGGTCGAGCGCTGCAGCGCTACGAAGTCGCTGCCGTCGTGCAGCAGTTCCCACGGCGCTTTGGCGAGCCCGCCGGCATCCGCGAGATGCAACCGGATATCGCCGCTGCGATACGCCGGCGCGATCAACTTGAACAACTTCTGCCCGAATGCGACGAGCGGCGCGGTCAGCTGGTTTGGTGGGTCGGCGCGAGGCTTGCGGTAGTCGGCGACCAGCTGTTGCTGCTCGCCGGCCGTGATCCGCACCAGCGTCGCGACACCATTTACACGGCAGGTCGAGTCGTCGACATGCTCGATGCGAATGTCGACCGGATCGTAGCGGACCACGCGAGACGCCGCCGGAACCGCGGCGGCGCACAGGTCGATGAGGCTGTCGAGCTGGCGATGCAGGTCCCGCAGGTCATCGTCGAACGCCCGCCGCCACTGCCCCTCCGTGAGCTCGGGCCGCATGTGGCGCTCGAACTTCACATACGCCGCGGCTTTGTCCGCCAGTTTCTCGGGCGCGACCGGCGGCTGAATCGCATACCGCCGCAGCAGCACGTCGAGGATGCGGCTGCATGATTTCAGTCGTTCGTACCGTTTCGCCGCCTCGGCGCGCTGCTGGCCCGAAGGGTCCAGCTTCGCTACCAGCTCATTGTTGTGTAGTACCCGCTGGAAACGCGCCGCCGGTGCGAGCGCGGCGGTCTCGTCCACGACGACGCGCAGTTCGTCGTGCAGCTTCGCCAGCACGGCTACAGAAGCGACACTCATCGGGGAACACTGGTCTAGACGGACGGCCGGTGATCTTTTTTTTACCCCCCGTAAAAAAGCGATAAAGAAACCGTTCGTCGCGCCCTGCCGCCGCCCGATCTAGGCTAGCCCGCATTTCTCACCACGTTGAAATGATCCGCACCGGAGCTGTGGAAAACGCGATTTGGGAAGCGGGTGACTGATGTCGAAGGCGGTCGCGGGCTAGCATGCACATGCTTGTGTGCAGTTTGGCGG
>DASPMO010000009.1:0-36140 GCA_035627015.1 Thermoanaerobaculia bacterium
TGCCGCCGCGCAGGGCCTTGTACTGCTCCTCGGTGCGGAGGAGCTTGAGGGCCTCGAAGGTGGCCTTGACCACGTTGTGCGGGTTGGCGGTGCCGAGCGACTTGGTGAGGATGTTCTGGATGCCGGCCGACTCGAGGATGGCATCCAGAACATCCTCACCAAGTCGCTCGGCACCGCCAACCCGCACAACGTGGTCAAGGCCACCTTCGAGGCCCTCAAGCTCCTCCGCACCGAGGAGCAGTACAAGGCCCTGCGCGGCGGCAACGAGCCGGCGGTGGAGGGAGGCGAAGCATGAGCCTTCTCAAGAAAGTCAAAGAGAAGCTCACCGGCCGCAAGACCATCCGCATCCGCCAGGTGCGCAGCGGCATCGGCTGCCCGGTGGAGATGCGCGAGACCCTCAAGGCCCTCGGCCTCGGCAAGATGCACCGCATCACCGAGCGCGCCGATACCCCGGAAGTGCGCGGGATGATCGCCAAGATCCCGCATCTCGTCGAAGTCGTTCGCGACCAGGAGTGACCAATGGAACTGAGCAACCTCAAACCGAAAAAGGGCGCGCGTCACGCCAAGAAGCGCGTCGGCCGCGGCCCGGGATCGGGTCACGGCAAGACGTCCAGCCGCGGTGAGAAGGGACAGAAGTCCCGTTCCGGCTTCAGCCGCAAACTGGGCTTCGAAGGCGGCCAGATGCCTCTGCACCGCCGTCTGCCGAAGCGCGGCTTCACCAACATCTTCAAGAAAGAGTACGCCGTCATCAACCTGGCCGACCTCGAGCGCTTCGACAACGGTGCCACCGTCGACGAGGCGGCGCTGCGTCAGGCCGGCCTCGTCAAGGGGCAGAACGACGGCGTCAAGGTGCTGGGCAACGGCAAGCTCTCCAAGAAGCTGACCGTCGCCGCCACCAAGTTCTCCGCAACCGCCAAGTCGGCCATCGAGGCCGCCGGGGGCACTGTCCAGGAGATCCAGTAACGTGCCGAACGTCGTCGATACAGTCCGCAACATCTGGGCGATCGAGGACCTCCGCAAGCGCGTGCTTTTCACGTTCGCGCTGCTGGCGGTCTACCGCCTCGGATCGCACATCCCCACTCCGGGCGTCGATCCCGTCGCGCTCCAGGAGTTCTTCAAGCAAATGGGCAGCGGCGTGCTGGGCTTCCTCGACCTCTTCTCCGGCGGCGCGCTCTCGCGCCTGTCGGTGTTCGCGCTCGGGATCATGCCCTACATCTCGGCGTCGATCATCCTGCAGCTCCTGACCGTGGTCTGGCCGTATCTCGAGAAGCTCTCGAAAGAGGGAGAGATGGGCCGCCGCAAGATCAACCAGTACACGCGCTACGGCACGATCGTCCTGGCCATCGTCCAGTCGCTGGGCGTCGCGTTCTGGCTTCGCGGCCAGGCCGCCCCGGGCGGCGCGCCGCTCGTCCCCGCGCACGTGCAGGACGCGCTGTGGGGCCTCGGCTTCCCGATCATGACCGTGCTCACGCTCACCGCCGGCACCACGTTCGTCATGTGGCTGGGCGAGCAGATCACCGAGCGCGGCATCGGCAACGGCATCTCGCTGATCATCTTCGCCGGCATCGTGGTCGGGCTCCCCTCCGCGGTCATCGGCACCTTCCAGGACATCCGCACCGGCGAGCGCAACCTCTTCGCCATGCTCTTCCTGGTCCTGTTCATGGTCGCGGTCACGGCCTTCGTCGTCTTCATGGAGCGCGCCCAGCGCCGCATCCCGGTGCAGTACGCCAAGCGCGTCGTCGGCCGCAAGGTCTACGGCGGCTCGAACACGTACCTCCCGCTGCGCGTGAACACGGCCGGGGTCATCCCGGTCATCTTCGCCTCCTCGATCCTGGTCATCCCGCAGACCATCGCCCAGATGATCCAGCAGCCGTGGGCGCAGGCCATCGGGCGCCAGATCGCCATGGGCGAGCCGCTCTACTACCTGCTGCAGGTGGCCGGCATCATCTTCTTCGCCTACTTCTATACGTCGATCGTCTTCAACCCGGTCGACACGGCCGACAACATGCGCAAGTACGGCGGCTTCATCCCCGGCATCCGCCCGGGCAAGAGGACGTCGGACTACATCGACCGCGTGCTGACGCGCATCACCTTCGTCGGCTCGGTGTACCTGGCGGCGGTGTGCATCCTCCCCGAGTTCCTGATCTCCGGTTTCCACGTCGCGCAGCTGCCGTTCGGCGTCGGCGCGACGCTCGACAGCTGGCTCCCGCTCTGGTTCACCGAGGGGATGGGGCTGAACTTCTACTTCGGCGGCACGTCGCTCCTGATCGTCGTCGGCGTGGCCATGGACACGATGCAGCAGATCGAGTCCCAGCTGGTCATGCGCCATTACGACGGCTTCATGAAGAAGGGCCGCATCCGCGGACGTAGAGGGTAATCACGCAGTGAAGCTCATCTTCATCGGCCCTCCGGGCAGCGGCAAAGGGACCCAGGCGAAGCGGCTCGCGAGCCGCTTCGACATCCCTCACATCTCGACGGGCGACATGCTCCGCGAGGCCGTGGCGGGCGGGACGCCCCTCGGGCAGCAGGCGGCGCCGATCATGGCCGCGGGCGGGCTCGTGCCGGACGATCTGATGATCGGCATCATCAACGAGCGGCTGGAGAAGCCGGACGCGCGTAAAGGCTTCATTCTGGACGGTTTCCCCCGCACCCTGGTGCAGGCCGAGAAGCTGGACGGAATCGTGGGGAATGGGACCGACCCCCTCCGCGTTCTTCAACTGCTCGTCCCCGACGACGCCATCGTTCAGCGCATCACCATGCGACGGACGTGTGCGCAGTGCGGGGCGATCTACCATCTGGAGAACAACCCCCCGGCGACCGACGGCGTGTGTGATCGCTGCGGAGCCGAGGTCATTGCACGGCCCGACGATACGGAAGAGGCCGTGCGCAAGCGTCTGGAGTCGTTTCACAGGCAGACCATGCCGGTCGCGACGTATTACAAGTCGAAGTCAATCTTGCGGGAGGTCGACGGTGTCGGTCCTCTCGATGTGGTCTTTGAACGAATTGAAGAGTCCCTGACATAAATGCTCGATCGAATGAAGGGACCGACACTGAAGAATCGCGACGAGATCGCGACGATGGACCGGGCCAACCGGATCGTCGTCGAGATCCTCGAGCTGATGCGGGACATGGTCAAACCGGGCGTGTCCACGGCTCAGCTCAACGCGATGGCCGAGGAAGAGCTGGCGAAGCGCGGCGCGAAGTCGCCCTTCAAAGGCTACTCTCCGATGGGCCTGCCGCCGTATCCGGCGGTCGTCTGCACGTCGGTCAACGATGTGATCGTGCATGGCATCCCCACTCGCGCGAAGCTGCAGGAAGGCGACATCATCGGGCTCGACTTCGGGTCGATCTTCGAGGGGTACGTCGGCGACGCCGCGATCACGATCCCGGTCGGCAAGGTGACCCCGAAGGCACAGGCGCTCATGGATACCACCCGTGAATGTCTGGAGCTGGCCATCGAAGAGATGCGTCCGGGGCGTCACCTGGGCGACATCGGGGCGGCGGTGCAGGAGCACGCGGAATCGCGCGGCTTCCATGTCATCCGCACGTTCGTCGGCCACGGAATCGGCCGGCGGATGCACGAGGAGCCTCAGGTGCACAACTTCGGGCGCCGCGGACGCGGCCTCGAGCTGCGCGAGGGACTGGTGCTGGCCATCGAGCCGATGCTCTGCGAGATCGGGTCGAAGCTGCGCTCGCGCCTCGATCGCGCGGGCTCGAACGGGATGATTCAGGATGTGAAGACGGACGCCGACGGGTGGACGGCGCGAACGGTCGATGGGGCCCTCGCCGCACACTTCGAGAACTCGGTGGCAGTCACGGCAAATGGGCCGTGGGTATTAGGTAAATAAAAGGAAAAGGTGCTGATTGATTAGAGGAAGACGAGCCCCCCAGCGGTCGGCATCTCCGAGGCCCGAGAAGGAAGTCCTGGCCAAGGAAGAAGCCATCGAGGTGACGGGAACGGTCCTGGAGACCCTCCCCAACGCGATGTTTCAGGTGGAGCTGGAGAACAAGCACAAGGTGCTCGCGCACATCTCCGGCAAGATGAGAAAGCACTTCATCCGCATCCTCCCGGGCGACAAAGTTCTGGTGGAGCTCTCGCCGTACGATCTGACGCGCGGGCGCATCACCTATCGGTACAAGTGAAGTTGTCAGCTGTTAGCGCTTAGCTCTTAGGAGAACCAGACCAAGAGCAGGGCGGGGCCCGGTGCTCCTAAGAGCTAACAGCTAAGAGCTAACAACTGAGGTCGAATCATGAAAGTTCGTTCATCGGTCAAGAGAATCTGCAGCAAGTGCAAAGTCGTCCGCCGTCAGGGCGTGATTCGGATCATCTGTGAGAATCCGAAGCACAAGCAGCGTCAGGGTTAATCAGGAGCACACAGACAAATGGCACGTATCGCGGGTGTGGATCTTCCACTGAACAAGCGGGTCGAAATCGGCCTGACCTACATTTTTGGGATCGGCCGTACGCGCTCGAACGACATCCTGTCGCGTTCGGGTGTGGACAAGAACGTTCGCGTCAAGGACCTCACCGAGGACGACGTTCGCAAGATCCGCCAGATCATCACCGACGAGGGCAAGGTCGAGGGCGATCTGCGCAAGGACGTCGGCCTCGACATCAAGCGGCTGATGGAGATCAACTGCTACCGCGGCATGCGCCACCGCCGCGGTCTGCCGGTGCGCGGCCAGCGGACGCACACCAACGCGCGTACGCGCAAAGGCCCGCGCAAGGGCGCGGTTGCCGGCAAGAAGAAAGCTACCAAGAAATAAGGATTCGAACCGATGGCAACTGCAAGAGCACCCAAGGCGGGCGCACGCCGCGCCGGCACCAAGCGTAAGGAGCGGAAGAACGTTCCGCACGGCGTCGCCTCGATCGCGGCGACGTTCAACAACACGATCGTGGCCATCACCGACCCGATGGGGAACATCCTCTCCTGGTCGAGCGCCGGCCGCATCGGCTTCAAGGGATCGCGCAAGGGCACCCCGTTCGCGGCGCAGGTCGCGGCGCAGAACGCCGCCCAGCTCGCGCAGGAGCACGGCATCCGCTCGGTCGACGTCAAGGTCAAGGGCCCCGGCGCCGGCCGCGAGTCGGCCATCCGCGCCCTGGCTGCCTCGGGCCTGGACATCAAGTCGATCAAGGACGTCACCCCGATCCCCCACAACGGCTGCCGGCCGCCCAAGCGCCGCCGCGTGTAGGGCGGGCTTTAGCCCGCCGGGACGGGCTGAAGCCCGTCCTACATCGAGTCGAAACGTTACGCCGTGCAGCAGCCGGCGTATCCGCAACGCATCATGGTGATGCGGGTGCGAAACATCAGGAGGCATAGTGGCTCGTTATTCGGATCCCGTTTGCCGGCTTTGCCGGCGAGAGGGCATGAAGCTGTTTCTCAAAGGCGATCGTTGCTTCAAGGACAAGTGCGCCATCGAGCGCCGCAACTACGCGCCCGGCCAGCATGGCCGCCGCCGCTCGAAGGTCCTCGGCTACGGCGTACAGCTTCGTGAAAAGCAGAAGGTCAAGCGCATTTACGGTCTGCTCGAGAAGCAGTTCCGGCTCTACTTCCAGCGCGCTGCGAAGAAGACCGGCGTCACGGGCGACAACCTGCTCCGGCAGCTCGAGCTCCGGCTCGACAACGTGGCCTACTCCCTGGGCTTCGCTTCCTCGCGCCCCCAGGCCCGCCAGCTCGTGCGGCACGGCCACATCGAGGTGAACGGCAAGAAGATCAACGTCCCCTCGTATCAGGTGCGCAAGGGCGACGTCATTCAGGTTCGCGAAAAGAGCCGCAAGAACGACCAGATCCGCCAGGCCGTCGAGACGGCCGCCGGACGCGGTGTTCCCGCCTGGCTCCAGCTCGAGCCCGATTCGTTCCGCGGCACCGTTACGGATGTCCCGAAGCGCGAAGACATCCGCCTGCCGATCCAGGAACAGCTCATCGTCGAGCTCTACTCGAAGTAATCCAATTCGATGGCACTGCGGACGACGCGCTCGCGCGTCCGCGGTGCCGTCTCACGCGAGGAGGCCGCTCCCATGATGTGGTCAGATTTCCAGAAACCCAAAAAGCTCGATTACGATCCCGAGACTCTTACCCCGAATTACGGGCGTTTCACCGCCCAGCCGTTCGAGCGCGGCTTCGGTACGACCATCGGTAACGCGCTGCGCCGCGTGCTGCTCTCCTCCATCGAGGGTGCGGCCATCACGGCGGTGCGCGTGGAAGGCGTCCTGCACGAGTTCTCCTCGCTGCAGGGCGTGGTCGAGGACATGACCGACGTCGTCCTCAACCTCAAGCAGATCCCCTTCAAGCTCCACGGCTCCGGCCCCAAGACCCTCTACCTCGAGAAGCGCGGACCGGGCGTCGTCACCGCCGCCGACTTCGAGCAGGATCCCGACGTCGAGATCCTCGACCCGACGGCGCACGTCGCCACGCTGTCGAAGGAAGGCTCGCTCAAGCTGGAGGCCCGCCTGAAGAAGGGCCGCGGCTACGTCGTGGCCGACCGCAACGCCGACTCCGACCTGCCGCTGGGCTACATCCCGGTCGACTCGATCCACTCGCCCGTCCGCCGCGTGAACTATCACGTCGAGGGCGCGCGCGTCGGCCAGATGACCGACTACGACAAGCTGATCCTCGAGGTGTGGACCAACGGCGCCGTCTCGCCGCAGGAAGCCATCAGCCTCGCCGCCGAGCTCCTCGGCGATCACCTGCGCATCTTCAGCGCCTTCGAGACCCGTCTCGAGGAGCGTGAGGAAGCGGCGGCCCCTGAGGTCGATCCGCGCCTGGCCGAGATGCTGGCCAAGCCGATCGAGGAGCTCGACCTCTCGGTCCGCTCCGCGAACTGCCTCAAGAACGCCAACATCCGGACCCTCGGGGACCTGGTGCAGCGCACCGAGCGCGAGATGCTCTCGACCAAGAACTTCGGCCGCAAGTCGCTCGATGAGATCAAGGACGTGCTCGCGTCCCTCGGCCTCTCGTTCGGCATGACCCGCGTCCCGGTCGGCTCCCGCGCCGACATGCGCGATTAAGGTGAGGTGAAACCATGAGACACGGATACGCAAACCGTAAGCTGGGCCGCACCTCGAGCCATCGCAACGCGATGTTCCGCAACCAGCTCGCCTCGCTCATCCAGAGCGAGCGCATCGTCACCACGCTGCCGAAGGCCAAAGAGCTGCGCCCGCAGATCGAGAAGCTGATCACGCTCGCCAAGAACGACTCCGTGCACGCGCGCCGTCAGGCCGCGAAGCAGGTGCCGGACGACACGGTCGTGGCCAAGCTGTTCGACACGATCGGCCCGCGCTTCTCCACCCGCCCGGGCGGCTACACGCGCATCCTGAAGCTGGGCGCGCGCCGCGGCGACGCCGCGGAAATGGCCATCCTCGAGCTGGTCGAGCGCACCCCCGACACGGAAGCCGCCGCTGACACGACGCCTACCAAGGGCGGCGCGAAGAAGGCCAAGGCCGCGGCGAAGCCGAAGGCCGAGGAGCCCGCCGACGACGAAAAGCCGAAGCGCACCCGCAAGGCCGCGCCGAAAGCCGACGAAGACGACGTCGCCGCCGAGGACAAGCCGAAGCGGTCCCGCAAGAAGAAGGAAGAGTAAATCTCCCCCAAACGCCCGCCGCAAGGCGGGCGTTTTTGATGTAGGGCGGGCTTCAGCCCGCCTCCCCCGGGGGAGGCGGGCTGAAGCCCGCCCTACATTTTGAGTGGTCAGTACACCGCCCGAGTCCGTGTAATCGTCACGTCCCCATCCTGCACCGGAATCGCGGTGGACGCCTGCCGCGCCTGAATCAGTGCCGCTCCGGAAGCGGGCAATCCGAACGTCAGGTCGCTGCCGATCGCCTCGACGGGCCCGCGGGCGGTGCATTCGACCGTCATCTCGCTCACGCCATGGGCGATGGCGTAATGCCAGCCGCGCGGGGTGCGGGCGCGGAAGCGCGGAGGCCGCGGGGCGGGGGCGACGCCGTTCACGCGCAGCACGTTCACGTCGCCTTTCAACTGCAGCGTCACGCGGTTCGCGTCGCGCGAGGAGCGCACGCGCACGGTGAGCGTGGCGCCGTTGCGGGTGGCGGTCATTGTCACGCGTGGGACGCCGGGGGGAGCGGGGGCGGCGAAGCCGGGGCCGCGCATGGCGTCGCCGGCGGGCGCGAAGCGGGCCGCGCGCTCGAGCTGCGGCGTCAGCTCGTAGACGAACCACCGCGGCGACGGGTCGTCGATGTAAGAGAGCGACAGCCGGCGCGGACGCACCGCGTCGTACGGCGGCTGCAGCATCGCCGCGACCGCGCAGACGAGCGCCAGCAGCAGCGCGATCGCCCCGTTGCCGAAGCGCGGCCACAGCGGCGCGAAGAGCGTCGCCAGCACGCCGATGAAGAGCGCGATGGCCACCATCAGCCGGCCGCCGAGGGCGTCGTAGAACATCAGTCCCATCGGGAAGATGAGGATCGCCGCGACCGTCGAGGCGATCGCGGCGGTGACCGTCTCGTCGAGATCGAGGAGCGCGCA
Source organism: Thermoanaerobaculia bacterium (assembly GCA_035627015.1). Lineage (GTDB taxonomy): Bacteria > Acidobacteriota > Thermoanaerobaculia > Gp7-AA8 > Gp7-AA8 > QHVT01. The sequence continues at coordinate 8,481 of DASPMO010000009.1, forward strand.
GAGCGCGACGAAGAGCGCCGGCACGATGAAGAGGAACGCCGCGCCGGGGAGCTGCACCGCCAGCGCGATCCCGATCATGTGCCAGACGATGGCCACGCCGTACAGCATCGGCCGCGCTTTCGCGCGCTTCCGGAAGAGCGCCGCGGCGAAGAACGCCGCCGCGAGGCCCGTCAGCCACATCGCCGCGATCGACGTCAGCGGCTGCGCGACGAAGTTGATCCCGCCGCTGCGCAGTCGCGCCAGGGACGACACTCCCGTCCCGGCGAGGAGCGCCAGCAGGATGGCGGCGAACGCGGTCAGCACGCCGAAGGTCATCTCCCGCGGCGGCTGTTTGCGCGCGCCGATCATCAGCAACAGCAGGCTGACGATGGCGATCCAGAGCGTCCACTCCTGCGGCCACCACACCAGGTGAAACCCGAGCAGGTCGAAGTACGTCGCGTCGGTCCGGCTGCGCGCCGCCAGGTCGGCGTTCGCCAGCGCGCGGATCGTGGCCAGCACGTTGTCCCCGTGGTGCTGCAGCGTGCGCGCGTCCGCGTGCGCCAGGTCGTCGTAGGCCGTGTGGTACCAGTGCACGCCGCCGATGGCCGCGTAGTTCACCGCCGCCTTCCCGGCGCGCTTGAAGACCGTCACGTCCGTGTCATTCGGCAGGAGGTTGTAGACCGCGTAGAAGAACGACGTCGCCTGCGGCCGTTCCAGCGCCTCGGCGAGATGGCGGATGAGCCAGCGGTTGCCCGGGCTCGTCTCGAACATGTTCGAGAGGCCGGACGTGCCGCGGGTCTCGACGTTCACCACCACGGCCACGTCGCGCGACAGCGCCTCGTCCGCGATGAAGGCCTCGGCGCCGAGGAGGCCGGCCTCTTCGCCGTCGGTGACGAGGAACGCCACCGGGTTGCGCAGCCGCTCGTCGCGGAGCACGCGTGCGGTCTCGAGCAGCGCCGCCACGCCGGTGCCGTCGTCGGACGCGCCCATCCCCGCGCCGACGGAGTCGTAATGGGCGACGCCGAGCACGACGTCGCCGCGGCCGCCGCGCGTCGCGTAGACGTTCTCCACCTGGGCGCACGTCGCCGCGGCGTTGCAGACGAAACGGCTCTGGACGCGCGTCTCGTAGCCGAGGGTGCGGAACTGCGTCACCAGCCGCGCGCGGACGCGCGCGTTCGCCCGGCTGCCGATCGGGTGCGGAACGCCGTCCACGAGCAGCTCGCGCAGCGTCTTCATGGCCCGTGCGGAGGAGAAGCCCGCTGCCTCTTCGCCTTTCGGCTCCGGCCCGCGTATGCGCCAGGCGGCAAGCGCGAGCACGACCAGCAACGGAAGAGCGACCACGATCGCACGACGCATGTGGGGCGCATTGTAGGTGGACCGCCGGCGTCCCGCCGGCTGTCTGTGGCGGCGTCCCGCCGCCACTGTGCGGGCGAGACGCCCGCACAGACAGCCGGCGAGGACGCCGGCGGTCCACTTCGGTTCCTGCAACCCCGCGCCGCGCCTTCCGTATCAAGGCCTCGGAGGATTCACCCGATGCGTAAGCTCCTGCTCTCCGCCGTGCTCATGCTCTTCACGCAGGTCGCGGCCGCGGCCACGCTGAAAGAGACCATCGACAGGACCTTCGACGTCCGCCCCGGCGCGAACGTCGAGCTCAGCAACGTCAACGGCAGCGTCACCGTCAAGGCGTGGGACCAGCCGCGCGTGAGGGTCGTGGCCCGCAAGGAAGTGGAGACCGAGCGCGACCAGCTCCAGCAGGCGATGAAGGAGCTCCGCGTCGAGTTCCAGCAGCGCGACGGCGGCCTGGTCATCACCACGCACTACCCGAACGAGCGCGGCGCCTCGTCGATCTTCGACTGGCTCCTCGGTAATGACATCGACGCGCAGGTGACGTACGAGGTCACCGTGCCGCGCAACATGAACGTCGACGTCGAGAATACGAACGGCGGCATCTACCTCAGCGACGTGACGGGCAAGCACGAGCTCGACACCACCAACGGCAAGATCTCCGTGGCGCGCTGCGCCGGCTCGCTCGACGCCACGACCACCAACGGCGGCATCGACGCCGAGCTCACGAAGGTGTCGAAGGGGCAGCCGATGCGCTTCGAGACGACGAACGGCCGCATCTCGGTGGCCGTGCCGCCCGACTTCGCCGCCGACATCGACGCCTCCACGACGAACGGCTCGATCCGGACCGACCTGCCGGTGACGACCAGGAGCGCGGGCGACAACTCGCTCCGCGGCAAGATCAACGGCGGCGGGACGCTGATCCGGATGCGGACCACGAACGGCGGGATCGCGCTGAAGACTCTCGGCAACTCGTAGCCCGGCACGAACGGCCGCGTGCCGCGCGAATCGTCAACACGATCGCCGGCACGCGGAGGAACCGGAACAGGTCCACCGGTGCCACGGGCGTGAAGTTCATCAATGCGGAGAGGATGGCGGCGCGCATGGGAAAAGGAACGTGCCGAGGGTGGACGAAAGTCCACCCTGGGACGGGCTGAAGCCCGTCCTACGTTGAGCATGCGCATCGCGAGAAACGCGCTCAACGTAGGGCGGGCTTCAGCCCGCCTCCCTCACGCCTGCTCGAAGTAGCGCCGCCGCTCCCAGTCCGTAATCACCGCATCAAATTTCCGCTGCTCGGTGCGGAAGAAGTGCAGGTAGTGCTCGATCACATCCTCGCCGAAGGCCTCGCGCGCGAACTGGCTGCGATCCAGCTCGTCGATCGCCTCGCGTAAAAAGTGCGGTACCTGCGGCAGTTCCAGCGCGCCGTAGACGTCGCCCTCGAACGCCGGGGGCGGCTCGATCTGCTTCTCGATCCCGTCGAGGCCGGCGGCCAGCGTGGCGGCGAAGGCGAGGTACGGGTTCGCGTCCGCGCCGGCGGTGCGGCACTCGATGCGCAGCGACGAGCCGTGACCGACGATGCGGAAGCCGGCCGTGCGGTTGTCGTAGCTCCAGGCGATCCCCGTCGGCGCGAACGACCCCGGCACGTAGCGTTTGTACGACGACGGGTAAGGCGCGTAGAAGGGGAACAGCTCGCGGATGTGCGCCATCCAGCCGCCGAGGAACCAGCGGAAGATGGGGGAGCATTTGATGGGGCCGAGGTTCTCATCACCTTTGAAGAGCGGCTTGTCGCCCTTCCAGAGACTCATGTGAATGTGGCAGCTCGAGCCCGCGTAGCGCTCGTCCCACTTGGCCATGAACGTCACCGCGTGGCCGAGCTGCCAGGCGATCTCCTTCGCCGCGTGCTTGTAGATCGAGTGGCGGTCCGCCATCTCGAGGAGCTCCGCGTAGCGCAACCCGATCTCCTGCTGCCCCGGTCCCCATTCGCCCTTCGACGACTCCACCGGGATGCCCGAGCGTTCCAGATGACGGCGGATCGCGCCGATCACGTGCTCTTCCTTCGTCCCCTGGAAGATGTGGTAGTCCTCGATCAGGCGCCCGATCGGCTCCGCGTTGATGAAGCCTTTCCGGGCGATCTCCTCGTACGAGTCCTTGAAGACGTACAGCTCCAGCTCCGAGGCGCCCATGGCCGTGTAGCCGCGCTCCGCGGCGCGCGCCAGTTGCTTGCGGAGAATGCCGCGCGGCGCGTACGGCACCAGCTCGTCCGACTCCTCCTGGTGCACGTCGCACAGCACCAGCGCCGTCTTCTCCAGCCACGAAGCCACGCGCAGCGTGTTGAAGTCGGGGACGGGGCGGAAGTCGCCGTACCCCTTCGCCCACGACGTGAACTGGTAGCCCGGCACCGGGTCCATGTCCATGTCGCAGGCGAGGAGGTAATCGCATGCGTGGATCTCGCTCTCCTCGAGGAAGAAGCGGGCCACGATGCGCTTGCCGATCAGCCGCCCGTACATGTCGGGAAAGACGACGAGGATCGTGTCGATCTCGTCGTTGGCGACGAGGCGTTTGAGCTCCTGTAAATCGATTCGTCCCTGCATCACTCGCTCACGTCGATGTAAACCGTTTTCCACTCCGTGTAATGGTCGAGCGCCTGCAGCCCCAGCTCGCGGCCGAGGCCACTGCGCTTCACGCCGCCGAAGGGGCCTTCCAGGTGCACGCTGCTGCCGGAGTTGATCGAGAGATTGCCCGTCTCCACGGCGCGGGCCGCGCGCATGGCGCGGCCGATGTCGCGCGTCCAGATCGAGCCGGAGAGGCCGTACGTCGAGTCGTTGGCCATGGCGATCCCTTCCGCCTCGTCGCGGAACGGCATCACCGCCACCACCGGCCCGAAGATCTCCTCGCGCACGATGGTCATCTCCGGCGTGGCGTCGAGGAACACGGTCGGCTCGAGGTACGCGCCGCGCTCGCGGGCGCGCCCGCCGCACGCCAGCGTCGCCCCTTCCGACTTGCCGGCCTCGATGTACTTCATCACGCGCTCGCGGTGCGAGGTGGAGACGAGCGGTCCCATCTCCGTCTCGTCGGAAAGGGGATTGCCGACGTTCATCGCGCCGAACTTCTCCACCAGCGCCTTCGAGAAGCGGTCGTAGATCGACTGCTGCACCAGCACGCGCGAGCGCGCGCAGCAATCCTGTCCCGCATTGCCGAGGGCGCTCGACGCCGCCGAATCGACGGCTTTGTCAAAGTCCGCGTCCTCGAAGATCAGGTTTGCCGACTTGCCGCCCAGCTCCAGCGACACGCGCTTGATGTCGTCCGCCGCCAGGCGCATCACGTTCATCCCGACCTCGGTCGAGCCGGTGAACGCGATTTTTCGCACGAGCGGGTGCTTCACCAGCGCCTCGCCGATCACCGACCCCGAGCCGGTGACGACCTGGAACACTCCCTCGGGAATCCCCGCCTCGAGCGCGAGCTCGGCGAGCCGGACGGCGGTGAGTGGCGTCTGTTCGGCCGGCTTGAGCACGACCGTGTTCCCCATCGCCAGCGCCGGGGCCGACTTCCACGCCGTGATGGCGATCGGAAAGTTCCACGGGACGATGATTCCGCAGACGCCCACCGGCTCGCGGAACGAGAGCAGCACGCCCGGCGCCGCGGCGGGGATGGTCTGGCCGCCCACTTTGTTCGTCGCGCCGGCGTAGTACTCGAACACGTTCGCCGCCAGGCCGACTTCGTCGCGCGAGTCGCGAATCGGCTTGCCGACGTTGCGCGACTCCAGCCGCGCCAGCTCGTCGGCGTTCTCGCGAATGAGCGCCGCCAGGCGGTTGAGGAGCTGTCCGCGCTTGCGTGTGTTGATGCGCCGCCACTCGCCCGTGAATGCCTGGTGGGCCGCCCGCACGGCGGCATCGAGATCGTCCGCGGTGGCCTGCGCCACCTCGAACAGAGGTTCGCCGGTAGCCGGCTCGATCAGTGTTGTCGTCATGATTAGTCTGGCGCCGGTATCTCGCTGGCCGGTTCGCCGCCCTTCCACGTATGCCAGCCGATTGCCAGCAGCACGATCGCCGCTCCGGCGATGGCGTACGCGGACGGTTTCTCGCCGAGAAACAGCAGCACCCAGACCGGGTTCGCCACCGGCTCCAGCATGCCGGTGAGGGAGGCCTGCGTGGCCGTCACGTGCTGCAATCCCTTCACGAAGAACGCGTAGGCGAGGCCGATCTGGAACACGCCGAGGAAGACGAAGGCGCCGAGGGACTGCGGCGTCAGCGCCAGGTCCCCCATCACGAACGGGAAGAGCGCCACGGCGATGAAGACGTTTCCCCACGCCACCGCCGCGCGCGACGAGCCGTGCTCGCGGCGCAGGGCCAGGATCAGTCCCGCGAAGAAGAAGCTGGAGAGGAGGGCCATGCCGTTGCCGGCCATGCCGCGCGTCTCGAACTTGCCGACGAAGAAGAGCGCCATCCCCACCAGGGCCACGCTGATGGCGATCGCGTCGTGCGCGCGCATCGGCTCGCGCAGCACGAGCGGGGAGAGGAGCAGCACCCAGATCACTCCCGCGTACTGGAGGAAGATCGCGTTCGCCGCGGTGGTCCACTTCGTGGCGATGACGAAGGTCGTCAGGCAGGCGCCGTAGCAGACGATCGCCGCCACGAACGCGGGCGACACGCGCACGCGCACGTCCCGGCGGAAGAGGATGAAGAGCGTGACCGCCGCGAAGAGGGAACGGTAGAACGTGATTTTGAGAGCCGCGTCGGCGACGCCTTTGACGCCGATGCCGCCCGTCGACCAGAGCAGGGCGGCCAGGACGATGAAGAGGATGCCGGTGCGGCGCGCAGTCACGCGCCGCGATTTATCACGTTTGCGGTGGTTACGGACGGATCGTGCGGCGGCGCGGCGCGCTGCAGGTGAAGTCCGCGGCGATGAATTCTCCGGCGTAGTCGACGATGCCGAGGAGCGTGAGCGGCCCGGCCGCGGAGCGGCGCACGATGGCCATTCCCTGCAGGCTGGAGCCGAACATGTACGTCCCGCGGTGCACGAAGACGCCCGCGCGCGTCCCCTGCCACAGGGCCGTTCCGGACAGGAGATCGGTCACGCCGTCGCCGTTCACGTCGGCGGCCAGGCCGGCATGGAACGGCAGCGCGGAGATCGCGAAGTGGCCGCGGCCGTCGCCGGCGAGGAGGCGCTGGTCGACGGCGATGTCGGTGCGCCCGTCGCCGTTGAAATGGCCGAGGCGCGGCAGGCCCGGACGCGTCTCGTCGAGCAGGCGGCGCGGCGCGTCGAACGTCCCGTCGCCGCGGCCGGGGAACAGCGCCAGGTAGCCATCCTGCGGGTCGGGATCGTGGTGGCTGGCCGCATACGAGCCGCCGTAGGTGAAGAGCAGGTCGGCGTGCGTGTCGCCGGTCAGCTCCGCGACCTGGATGTCGTACCAGGCGAAACTCCGTCCCACTTCCAGCGAGGTGCGTACGCTGCCCGCGGCGTCGTACACCCGCAGATGCGCGACCTGCCCCTCGGCGACGACGGCCAGCCGCTCGCTCCGCCCGTCGCCGGTCAGGTCGCCCGCCTGCACGGCCAGCACCTGGCCGCTCGGAATGGAGGCAATCTCCTCCCACGTTCCCGGCGCGGTGCGCGAGAACACGCGCAGCCGCTCCCTGCCACCCGTGACGAGCGTGCGCGTGCCGTGCTCGTTCACGTCGCCGGGCGCCACGTGCGCCAGCTCGCCGAGAGCGTAGAGATCCTGCGGCAGGGCCTCGAAGGCGTAGGTGCCGTCGGCGGTGAGCCAGCCGACCGAGATCCGGCCGGCGTACGCTTCCAGCCCGGGAGAGATCGTCCGCGTGAGCACCTCGTCGATCCCGTCGCCGTCCAGGTCCGCCGCCATGGCCAGGGCGTGGTAGCGGCTGTGCTGCACGGTGCGGGGACCGAGGAAGGTGCCGTCGCCGTTGCCGAAGACCAGCGAGATCCACCCTTCGCCGGCGGGAACCACCAGGTCGAGCGCGCCGTCGCCGTTGAAGTCGGCCGTGGCGGCGATGGATGCCGAGCTCTGTCCGTCGACCAGCACGTCGGGCGCGCGCACGAATCTTCCCCCGCGGTCGTTGAGGTAGATCAGCAGGCGCGGCGCGGAGCTGAGCACCACGTCGGGCTCGGTGTTGGTCTCGCTGTAGATCGCCACGTCGAGCGTGCCGTCGCCGTTGAAGTCTCCCGTCGTGACGTCGCGCGGCAGGCCGGCATAAAGGATCTTCGAGGACGGCTGCGCCGCGGCGTCGGGGTAGATCTCGACCTGTCCCCAGTCGCGGAGCAAGGCCAGCAGGTCGTTGCGGCGGTCGGAGTCGAGATCGGCGAGCACCGGCACGAACTCGGTGGGCAGGACGCGTGACTCCGTCGCGGCGAACCCTCCCTGGCCGTTGCTGCGCGTGATGAAGAGACGTGTTCCCTCGGCGTGCAGGAGATCGCCGTCGCCGTCGCCGTCGATGTCGCCCGCGGCACGGATGGCCCGTGGAATCGGCGCCGTCTCGCGCACGGTGAAGTGGCCGCGGCCGTCGTTCACCGCCAGCAGCGCGGGCAGCTCACCGCGCGGGATGAGCAGGTCCGGGCTGCCGTCGTTCGTGAAATCGAGCACGGCCTGCACCGCGCCCCGCGAGGCGCGCGCGATCGATTCCGGCGCGCCGAAGCGGCGGTCGCCGAGGTTGCGCCGCAGCACCGTCACCTGTTCGTCCGTGCTCGGCGCGTAACGGGTGAGGATGAAGTCGGGGCGGGCGTCCGCATCGACGTCGGCGAGATGCCAGGAGAGACCTTGTTCCGGTTCGGGGAACAGCGGCACCGGCGGCGCCAGCGTCCCGCCGCGGTTGTAGGAGATCTCGATGCCGAACTGGTGCGACGTCACGACGTCGGGATGGCCGTCGACATCGACGTCGGCCGCGACCAGTCTCCAGACCGCCGGCACAGGGTAGGCGCGAGGAGCCTCGAGGCCGGGGATACACGCAAGGGAGAAGAGGATGGCCGCGGTTATTTGCATGCTATAGCAGCATAAGCCTCTCTTTCCAGCCGTTGCAAGCTCAGGTGCTCCTGCGCTTGTGGCGAACGGTGATGGCATACCCCAGGAGACCGTTCAGGACCATGATCCCGTTCGTCACGGCGAAGACCCAGTTGCGCACGAGCAGGCTGTAGATCGTGAAGCCGACCGACGCCGCGAGCTGGCCGACGAACAGCCACGTCGACACGCCCGCGCTCGTACGGTCGGACCATTGTTTGTGGACCTGTTTGGCGATGGTCGCAATGAGGATGAGCGAGCTGGCCCAGCCGACGATCTCGGTCATGTGCGCCTAATTCGCAATGTACGGCCCCCGCTCCATCCGCGAACGGATGTCGCTCTCGGCGGGTGGACAGGTCAGGGGGTCCTCCGGCGGCGGCACCACCATGGCACATTCGCGGACCAGCTCGGCCAGCGTATCGATCTCCAGGGGTTTGCTCAATACGGCGGATACGATCTCCGGATCGAGGAAAGCGTCGTTCCGGGCGTCGCGTACGGCCAGCACGAACGAGGTCGCCTCGGGGCGCTCCTCGCGGAAGCGGTTCAGGAAGGCTGGCGCGTCGTTCATGTCCGTGTCGACGATGATCAGCGCGTAGTCGCAGGTCATGACTTTTTTCAGGGCCTCGTCAGTAGAGACGGCCGTGTCGACGGCCACGGGCTGATGGCGCAGGATCGTGAAGAGCAGCGTCCGCAGAACGTCGTTGCTTTCGACGATCAACACTCTTGGTTCAGTGCTCATGATGAGCAGCTAAATCTCAAAAGTTGTGCCTAATTCATCTGTGAGAGCGGCGTCACAGCGAGTTCGTCCGTGTTCTCGTTTTGCTGCGCCAGCGGCTCGAGCGGATTCAGGCATCCGGCTACGGCGTCGAGCAGGAGCTCGACGTCGAAAGGCTTGTGCATCATGCCGATCACGAGGGACGAGTCGAACGGGCGCGACTCGAGGCCGGCCGTGAGGATCAGCACGCGCGGGCGGATCATGATCGACTGCTCCTGGAGCGTTTCCAGCAGCTCGTAGCCGCTCATGCGCGGCATCATCAGGTCGAGCACGATGAGGGCGTAGCGGCTCGTCCCCATCTGCTCGAGTGCCTCGACGCCGTTGCGCGCGGTATCCACCGCGAATCCGCGCCGCCGCAAAACGGTGCGGAGGAGTGCCCGAATTGCGTCGTCGTCGTCAACTACCAGGATCCGTTTCTCGAGTTTCATCTAGCGGCCGCCACGCCCAAGCTGCAAATAACAGGTGAGCAAACCCCGCGCCGCTATTTGACGAGTTTCGAGATCGCGCGAAATTCTTCTGTGCCGGCCACGCCGAGGAGCTCGAAGAGCGCCATCTCGGTCGAGCCGAGCCGCGCGCCGTCGGACGTCATCCGCTGCAGCCCGAGGTCGCGGTTGCGCGGCGTACGCGACGAGACCGCGTCGGCCACGACCCACAGCTCCCGCCTTTCTTCGGCCAGCAGATCCCGCGCGGTCTGGTAGACGCACACGTGCGTCTCGACACCACTCAGCAGCACCTGCCGCCGGTCGAGCGCGCCGAGCTGCGCCGCGAACGACGCGCACCCCTGCGCCGAGAAGCACTGCTTCTCGATCGGCCGGTAGCCGGACGTCTCCTCGAGCGCCGCCCGCAGCGGCTCCACCGTCGGCCCGAGGCCTTTGACGTACTGTTCCGTGACGATCACCGGCACGCCGAGGACGTGCGCCCCCCGAATCAGCCGCTCGATGTTCTTCTCGACCTCGAAGCGGTCGTGAATGACGGGCATGAGCCGCTCCTGTACGTCGATGACGACGAGCACGGCATCGTTGCGGTCCAGGCGCACGGGGGAAGTGTCGCACGAGACGGATTCGAAACGAGCGCACGCACTTGTGAATTGAAGCCGGTCGATTTCGAAATGCTCCGCCCCCGTTTTCGAATGCTCGGAGCGCGTTTTTGAATGCTCCGGGAGTGCTTGTGAAATGAAGCCGGTCGATTGCGAAATGCTCGGCCCTCGTTTTCAAATCCACGGAGGGCGCTTTCGAAATGAAGCGTGGGTATTTTCAAATGCGTGCAGCGTGGTTTCGCGCTGAGCAGCACGGGGGGAGGCGGGCTGAAGCCCGCCCTACGTTGAGCACGCGCATCGCCGAAACCGTGCTCGACGTAGGACGGGCTTCAGCCCGTCCCTCACACCACCCGGTGCAACGGCTCCTGTCCTCGCAGGAACAGCAGGACGTTGGTGGCGGCGATGCGGGCCATGGCGTTGCGGGCTTCCTCCGTGGCGGAGCCGATGTGGGGGGCGAGGACGACGTTTTTCAGGGCGAAGAGGCGGGGGTTGACCTCGGGCTCGTGCTCGTAGACGTCCAGCGCGGCGCCGCGGAGGCGGCCGCTCTCCAAAGCGTCGCAGAGCGCCGCTTCGTCGATCAGGGCGCCGCGGGCGGTGTTGATGACGTAGGCGCCGGGCTTCATCTTCGCGAAGGCGGCGGCATCGAGCAGGTGGTGCGTCTCGCGGGACAACGGCGCGTGCACGGAGAGGATGTCCGACGTGGCGAGCAATTCATCCAGCGGCTCGCCGCGGCGGACGCCGAGGACATCCAGACCGAACGCGCGGGCGCGCGTGGCGACGGCGGTGCCGATGCGGCCCATGCCGATGATGCCGAGGCGCTTGCCCTGGAGCGACGCGCCGAGGAGCTTCAGCGGCTCCCACTCGCAGCGGCGGTGCGTGCGCATCTCCTCGTCGCCTTCGACGATGCGGCGCGTCACCGCGAGGATCAGGGCCATGGTCAGGTCGGCGGTGGCCTCGGTGAGGACGCCGGGCGTATTCGTCACCACCACGCCCAGCTCGCGCGCGGCCGCGACGTCGATGTTGTTGTAGCCGACGGCAAAGTTCGAGACCACGCGCAGGTTCGGGTTCGCCTCCAGCACGCGGCGCGTGATCGGGTCCTGCAGCAGGACGATGGCCGCATCCGCCTCCGCCAGCAGCGTGATCACATCCTCCTCGGAGCGGTCGTGCTCTGTCGGGTGCTCGACCACGTCAAAGTGCGGCGCGAGGAGGTCGCGCGCCACGGAGGGGAACTCCGCGGTCAGGACGACCGTGTATCTCACGACCCCTTCTCGCGCGCGAGGATCCATCCCAGGACGAACAGAAACCCGCCGAGGGCGAGCAGCTTCACCTCCGTGCGGATGTCGCCCCGTCCGAGGCCGATCAAGAGCCCGATGGGGAGGATGATCATGCCCGAGAGCTGCAGCAGGCGGCCGATCAGAACGCTCATTGCTTGGCCACGATCGACAGCAGGTCGTCCTCGAAGAGCGGCGACTGCGTCTTCTCCACGATCCGTCCCAGCTCCTCGTCGCCGCGGTAGTAGATGAACGTCGCCACCTTCTCCACGCCCTTGCCGGCGATGAGCGCCTCCGGCTTCTGCTTGGAGCGGTCGACGGCCACGAACTTCGCCGGCAGCTCCACGCCGAACTGCGAGCGGAGGTCGTCGCGGATGCGCAGGAACTTCGGCACTTCGCGCTGGCTGTCGGGGCACCACGTCCCCATGTAGACCTCCACGCGGTCTCCGGCGCGCACGTACGACTTCATCATCTCCAGCACGGTGATGTCGGGCGTGTAGTCGCCGCGGCGCTGCGCGTAGTCGGGGACGATGGACAGGAGGCGCTCCTCCGTCATCGGCCCGATCTCCAGCGGCAGGGAGACGTTGGGGATGCTGATGTCGGCCACGGGCGGGTGCTCGTCGATGGTGATGGTCAGCACGCGGTCGCCGCGCTCGGTCTGGTCCACCACGCCGGTCATGCCGTCGTAGACGCGGCCGAAGATCGTGTAGCCGCCGTCGAGGTGCGGCTGCGGCGAATGGGTGATGAAGAACTGCGAGCCGCCCGTGTCGGGGCCGGAGAGGGCCATGCCTACCGCGCCGCGCGTGTACTTCTGCAGGTTGATCTCGTCGCGGATGGCGTAGCCGGGGCCGCCGTTCATGTCGTTGCGCGGGTCGCCGCCCTGGATGACGAAGTTCGGGACGACGCGCATGAACGACGTGTTGTCGAAGAACTTGCGCCGCGCCAGCTGCGCGAAGTTCCACGCCGTCATCGGCGCCTCCTGCGTCAGCAGCGCCAGCTCGATCTTCCCGCGGGTCATGTGGATCGTGGCCGTGTGCGGCTGCCGCGACCACTGCACGATCTCCGCGTACTCGGCGGGCGTGCGCTGCACGGCCAGCGGCCAGTACGCCGGCGCCGGCGTCGTGCCGGAGAGCTCCGAGGCCACGCGGCGCACCACCGGGTCGGCGTCGCCCAGGAGCGCCTGCAGCAGTGCCACGCGATCCTGCGAGGTGGGCGCCTTGTTGATGGTGTGGAGCAGGGCCAGGCGCGCGTCGTTCATCGGCGCCGTGCGCTCGCGCTGCTCGGCGGCCAGCAGCTCCAGGAGCGGCAGCTCCCGGGTGAAGCCGATGCGATCGTACGCATTGGCCCGGACGATCACGTCGGCGTCGTTCATCGCCGCGCGGATGAGGCCGAGCTCCGCGTCAGCCTGTTTCTCGGGGATGTTGGTGAGGACGTTCGCGCGCACCATCGGGTCGGAGTGGCTGGCGTACTGGCGGCGGAGCTCCGCGCCGTGCGGCATCTCCGTCGTGGCCTCGAGCACGCGCACGATCTGCCACGGCGTGAGGGTGGTGAGCAGGCGCGAGGCGGCGTCCCACGGCAGGTGCTTGGCGATCGCGCCGGCGGTGAGCTCGCGCTCCCACAGCGAGCCGTTGCTCAGTTTTTCCACGAGGCGCGTGCGCGCGGTCTGGTTCATCGCCGCGTAGTAGCCGAGCGTATCGATCATCGAGGCGCGGACGCCGGCGTCGGCGTCGTCGAAGGTGGCGAAGACGCGCGGGAGGTCGTTCGGGTTGAGGACCGCGCGGTCCTTGGCGGCGATGCGGGCGATGGCGATGGCGGCGTTCGTGCGGACCCACGGGTGCGAGTCGCCGAGGGCCGTCATGAGGAGGCGGAACGACGCCGGATCGGCGATGCGGCCGAGGGCCGTCGTGGCATAGGCGCGCGTGAGCGTGCTCGCGTCCGTCATGAGCAGCTCGAGCTCCGGACGCGCGGCCATGTAGGGGCGCCGGGCGAGGGCGTACGCGGCTTCCTGGCGCACGGCCGAGGAAGTCGAGCCGAGGGCGCGGCGGGCGGCCTCGCTGGCCGTGTCGTCGTCCCAGCGGAAGAGGTAGCGCACGGCGCGCGCCCGCACTCCCTCGCTGCCGGCGGTGTCGGCAATGGCGACGTAGCGGGGGAGGACGGCCGCCTTGTGGCCGGAGAGCTTCGACAGCGCGTCGACCGCTTCCGCGGCCACGGCCGCATCGGGATCGGCGGCCAGCCGGAAGAGCGTCTCCACGCCGTCGCCGATCTCGCCGAGAGAGAACGCGGCGGTCTCGCGGACGCGGCGGTCGGGATCGGCGGCCAGCGTCCCCAGCTCCGCCACCCCCGTCTTCGTGATCGCGCCGATGCGGCCGAGGGCCAGGGCCATGCGCTGGCGGTGCAGCGAGTTCTCGTGGCGGATCCACGCGTTGATCACGTTCGGGTCGTGCTGGCGCCGGTCTTCGAGGGCGAGGATCGTCGCCTCCTCTTCGACGGTCAGGCCGTAGGGGCCTTCGCGCACGGGCAGCGGTGCGGCGGCGGGGGGAGGCGGCGGGGTCTGCGTGGCGCAGGCGGCGAGGAGAATCAGGGGGAGTAGCTTGCGCATGGTGGCGAATCATCACACACTCGTCGGCGATGGACGAGGTCGCGATCGATGTCGAGCGGGTGGCCCGCCGCTACGGGCGGCGCTGGGCGCTGGCCGACGTTTCGTTTCAGGTCCCGCGCGCCTCGGTGGTGATGGTGGCGGGACGGAACGGGGCGGGGAAATCGACGCTCTTCCGCGTGCTCGCGACCGCCATCCGTCCCGACCGCGGCACCGCCCGGGTGGGCGGCTTCGACGTCGTGCGCGACCGCCAGGACGTGCGGCGCATGACCGCCATCCTCAGTCACGCCAACTACCTCTATGACACGCTCAGCGCGCGGGAAAACCTGAACGTCGTGGCCGACCACCTGCGCATCTCGCGGGGCGGGGTCATGGGCGTGCTCGAGCAGGTCGGGCTGGCGGTGCGCGCGGATGACGTGGTGGCAACGTTTTCCGCGGGGATGCGCAAGCGGCTCTCCTTTGGACGCATTCTGCTGCAGGAGCCGAAGGTGGTGCTGCTCGACGAGCCGTATGGCGCGTTGGATCCTCCCGGGTTCGACCTCGTCGACGAGGTCATCCGCGAGCTGAAACGCCGCGGGACGACCATCATGATGGCCACGCACCAGCTGGAGCGGAGCCGGACGTACTCGGACATGGAGATCGTGCTGGAAGAGGGAAGAGTCGTGCGTCAGTCTGCGGCGGAGGAGGTCCCATGCTAGCGGCCGCCCTTCGCAAGGAACTGCTCCTCCAGTGGCGCTCGCGGGGGCAGATGATGGCCGTCTTCGTCTTCGGGGCCACCGCGCTGCTCCTCTTCAGCTTCGCCATCGGGCCGAACGCGGAGATGCTGCGCACCTTCTCCTCCGGCTTCCTCTGGCTCGGCCTTCTCCTCTCCTCCACCCTCACCCTGGCCGAGTCGTTCCACGGCGAGATGGAGAACCGCGCCCTCGAGGGGCTGCTCCTGCTGCCGAGCGACCCGCGGGCGCTCTACTACGGGAAAGCCATCGCCAACTGGCTCCAGCTCACGCTCCTCGGCTGCGCGCTCGTGCCCGTCATGGTCATCCTCTACGACGCCGGCACGCTTCAACTGCTGAAGCTGCTCGCCATCATCATGCTCGGCGCGGCCGGCCTTTCCGCCCCCGGAACTTTGTACGCCGCGATGACTTCGCAGGTGAAGGCGAAACAGATGCTCCTCCCTCTGCTGTTGTTCCCCCTGATCGTTCCGGCACTACTCGCGTCCGTCAAGGCGACGTCACTCGTGATACTCGGAGACCCAATGGACCAGTCGAAAGCGTGGATCACGCTGCTCGCGGCATTCGACCTCATCTACTGGTCTCTCTGCGGCCTGCTCTTCGGCCGCGTGGTGGAGGACTGATGAACCGGACCTCGAACGCTCCCTACGCCGTGCTCGCCCTCGGAGTCGCGCTGCTGCTCTTCGGCTCCTTTCACGGTCTCGCCGTCGCGCCGGCCGAAACGTACATGGGCGAAGTGCAGCGCATCATGTACGTGCACGTCCCCACGGCCTGGAACTGGATGCTGGCCGTCCTCTGGGCGTTCGCATGCGCCGTGGCCTTCCTCTTCACCAGCAACATGAAGTGGGACTCGCGCATGGAAGCGGGCCTCGAGGTCGGCGTCCTGCTGGCGTTCCTCCTCTGCTGTCAGGGGTCGATCTGGGCCAAGCCGACGTGGGGCGTCTGGTGGGACTGGGACCCGCGCCTGACCTCCGTGGCCGTGCTGCTGGCGGCCTCGCTCGGCATCATGGCCCTGCGCAGCTTCGTCGACGATCCGATGCGCCGCGCCGTCTGGTCCGCCGTGGCCACGATCATCGCCTCGGTCGACTTGCCGATCGTCTACTACTCGGTCAAGTGGTGGAACTCGCTGCACCAGGAGCAGTCGACGCCCCAGACCGTCGACTCCGTGTACCACCTGCCGCTGCGGGTCAATGCCTTCGGCGTCCTGTTCGTCATGATCGGCTTCATCTGGTTGCGTACGCGCGTCGCCGCCCTCAAGCTGAGGCAGGAGACGGCCATTCCTCACACCTACGAAGAAGCGGGAGAGCTCGCATGACCGGAGTCATTCAGGGAGGGTGGGAGTTCGTCATCGCCGCGTACACCATCACGGGAATCGCGCTCGTGGTGTACGGTATCTCGCTGATCGTCCGTCTCAAGGAGCTGAACAAACATGACTGAGAGCGATAAGGTTCGCCGGAAGACGCGTCTCTTCATGCTCGGCGCGTTCGTGGTGGCAGGCATTGCCTTCACCGTGATCGCGGCCAGCGGCATCAGCGAGAACCTCGTCTACTACTGGACGCCGAGCGACCTGCAGGCGAACGGGCAGAAGGCGTACGGCGCGAATATCCGCCTCGGCGGCATGGTCGCGAAAGGCTCCATCAAAAAGCTGGGCGGCTCGGCGGTCGAGTTCATCGTGCACGACGGCAAGACGCGCGTGCCGGTGAAAACGAGCACCGTCCCGCCGCAGATGTTCCGCGAGAACATCGGCGTGGTCGTCGAAGGGACGATGGTCCCGGGCGGCTACTTCCAGTCCAGCCGTCTCATGGTCTCGCACAACAATGAATACAAAGCCCCTGAGAAAGGGCATCCGGTCGACCGCAAGGAGCTCGAGCGGATGATGAAGTCCGTCGAGCAAGGAAACTCATGATCGCCTCCCTGGGACGTATCCTCATCCTCGCCTCGCTCCTGGCCGCGGCCGCCGGCGCGATCCTCGGCTTCGCCGCGGGACGCACGCGCAGCGCCGACGGCCTGAAGTGGGCGCGCCGATTTGCCTATCTGTACTCCGCGCTGATCGTCGGCGCGGCGCTGATCATGGTCTACGCACTGCTGATTCACGACTTCTCGGTCAGCTACGTGGCGCAGGTCGGCTCGCGGTCCGTTCCGACCTGGGTGACGGTGGTCAGCCTCTGGTCCTCGCTCGAGGGATCGATCCTCTTCTGGGGGATGGTCATGGGCCTGTACATCGCGGCGGCGACGTTCCTCACGCGCGGCCGCTACGCGGAATATCAGCCCGACGCCATCGGCGTCTGGCTGGCCTGCGCGGCGTTCTTCAGCTTCCTCATCGCCGGCCCGGCCAATCCGTTTCACACCGTGCCGAACCCGCCGCTGGACGGACCGGGACCGAACCCGCTCCTGCAGAACCACATCCTGATGGCGATCCACCCGCCGTTCCTCTACCTCGGCTACGTCGGCTTCGTCATCCCGTTCGGCTTCGCCTGCGCGGCGCTGCTCAAGGGGCGCCTCGGGCACAACGTGCTCAAGCCGCTGCGCGAGTCGCTGATGCTGCCGTGGATCTTCCAGTCCGTGGCCATCATGCTCGGCGGCTGGTGGGCGTACGAGGTCCTCGGCTGGGGCGGCTACTGGGCCTGGGACCCGGTCGAGAACGCGTCGCTGCTGCCGTGGCTCACCGCCACCGCCGCGCTGCACTCGATCATGGTCGTGGAGCGCCGCGGCATCCTCAAAGGGTGGACCATCACGCTCATCCAGGCCACCTTCCTCCTGGTCATCCTCGGCACGTTCATGACGCGCTCGGGCGTGTTCAACTCCGTGCACTCATTCACGCAGAGCGCGATCGGCCCGACCATCCTCGGCTTCCTCGCCGCGGCCTTGCTCTTCACCATCGCGCTGCTCGCCTTCCGCATCGACAAGCTCGAGTCGGAAGGACGCATCGAGGGGGCGGGCAGCCGCGAGGCGATGTTCCTCCTCAACAACCTGATCTTCGTGCTGCTCACCTTCACGGTGCTGATCGGCACCGTCTTCCCCCTCGTCGTCGAGGCGGTGAAGGGGAAGCAGATGTCGGTCGGGCGGCCGTACTTCGACTCGATGACCGTGCCGCTCGGCGCGCTGCTGCTCTTCCTGCTCGGCGTCGGCCCCGCGCTCCCATGGGGACGGGCGACGAAGGAGCAGATCAAGAAGGCGCTCATCCCGCCGGTGGCCGGCGCGGTCGTCTTCGCGGCGCTCGGCTACGTCCTCGGCGTGCGCGCGCCGTGGACGCTGCTCACGCTCGCCTTCGGCGGCTACGCCGCATACGTCACCCTGGCGCAGATGTTCGTGCCGATGTTCCAGCGCATGAAGAGCGGCGAGTCGCTCGGCACGGCACTCATCGACGGCCAGTTGCGCCGCGGGCGCCGCCGCTTCGCCTCGTACATCGTGCACGCCGCGGCGGTGCTGGCCATCATCGCCATCGCCGTCAGCAGCTCGAACCGCCAGCAGCTCGAGCTGCACTTCACCAAGGGACAGACGCAGCAGGCCGGCGGCTACGACGTCACGTTCCTCGGCGTCGAGCAGCGGCAGGAGCCGCACCGCCTCTCCACCGTCGGCGTCTTCAACGTGATGCAGGGCGGGAAACAGGTGGCCCGGCTCGAGCCGAACATGAACCAGTACCAGATGATGCGCGAGCCGATCGGCACGCCCGACGTCCACACCACCGCCCTGCGCGATTTCTACATCTCGCTGAGCAACGTCGACGCGCGCGCGGAGACCGCCAGCATCACCGTCTTCATCGCCCCGATGGTGGTCTGGATCTGGCTGGCCGTCATCGCCATGGCCGTCGGCGCGCTCTTCGGACTCATCCCGGCCATGCGCCGCGGCGTCATCCCGAGCGCGGCGAGAGATCCCCTCCCTGGAGCCGCGGAGACCGCATGAACCGCACCGTCCTCCTCGTCGGCGTCATCATCGCCGCGGTCCTCGTCGGCGTCCTCTTCATGGGGCTGGGAAAGAACCCGGCGGAGATCCGCTCGCCGCTGATCGGCAAGGCGGCGCCGACGTTCGCCTTGCGGCAGGTCGGCACGACCAACACCATCGATATCTCGCAGTTCCGCGGCAAGCCGCTGGTCGTCAACTTCTGGGCCACGTGGTGCGGCCCCTGCTGGGAAGAGCATCCCGTCCTCGTCGCCAACGCGCGCATGCTGCAGCCCAACGTGCAGTTCCTCGGCGTGGTGTTCCAGGACCAGGAAGACAAGATCCTCAGCTTCCTCGCGCAGCGCGGCTCGGGCTACCCGACCGTCGTCGACGAGGCGGGCAAGACCGCCATCGCCTACGGCGTCGGCGGCGTGCCGGAGACGTACTTCATCGACGCCGACGGCGTCATCGTGGCCAAGTACAACGGGCCGATGAACGGTGACATCATCCGCGAGCACCTCCAGAAAGTGATGCGGCAATGACCATCCTCGCCTTCGTGCTGCTGCTGCAGTTGCAGGTCCCCGACGCGCAGCAGTTCGTCGGGCCGCCGAAGGGACAGCCCCTCACCGGCGACGCGCTTTTCCAGCGCACGAACGAAGTCGGCGCGCTCCTGCGCTGCCCCGTGTGCCAGGGCATGTCCGTCGCCGACTCGCCGGCCGAGATGGCCGTGAACATGAAGAACCAGGTGCGCGAGCTCCTCGCCCGCGGCTACACCGAGGAACAGATCCTCGAGTACTTCGAAAAGAGCTACGGCCAGTTCGTCCTGCTCAAGCCGAAGAGCCCCGTGGTGTGGCTGCTGCCGGTGCTCGCCCTCGTCCTCGGCCTGATCGTCGTCTTCGTAAAACTCAAGAAGCTCCAGCAGGCTCCCGACCCGCCAACCGCCAACCGCCAACCGCCAACCGCTGACGACCCGTATCTGGCGCGAGTCCGCGACCTCGTCAGCGGAGAGAAATCATGAACGCAACCACCGACTGGACGAGCGCACTCGCCATCCTCGGCGCCGGCCTCGCTCTCGGCGCGCTTTTCATCTTCGTCTTCAACAAGCGCCGCACACGCACGCTCGGCGACGAGCACGAGCTGGCCCGCAAGGATCTCGAGGCCAAGCGCGACGCCCTGATCGCGCAGCTTCGCGACCCGTCGACGACCGCGGATGAGCGCGCCCGACTCGAAAATGAAACCGCCGAAGTCCTGCGCAAGCTCGACGCAGGACGGGCTTCAGCCCGTCCCGTTCCCGCGGAAAGGCGGGCTGAAGCCCGCCCTGCGTCCGGCATGAACCCCTCCACCAAAGGCTTCCTCTGGGGCGCCGGTTCCTGCGCCGCGCTGGCCGCGCTCTTCTACTTCGTCATGCAGGCTGCCGAGCCGCGGCAGGAAGGCGGCACCGTCACCGGCAACCTGCCGGCCATGCAGCAGCAGGCGCCTCCGCAGCAGGCGGCCAACCCGATGCTCCAGCAGCTCGAAGGCGCCGTGCAGCGCGATCCGGAGAACCTCCAGCTCCGCAACGATCTCGCGCAGGCCTACCTCGAGCAGGAAAACCTGATGGCCGTCTTCGAGCAGACGAAGTTCGTCCTCGACCGCCAGCCCGAGGACAGCCGCGCGCTCACCTACGCCGCGCTCGTGCGCATGGCCATGGGGGAGAGCGACCAGGCCAGGAGCATGCTGCAGCGCGCCGCAAAGAGCAATCCGAAGAACCTCGACAGTTGGGTCGGCCTGGCGTGGATGCACGCGCAGCGCAACGAGATGAAGGAAGCGGAAGCGATGATCGCCGAGGCGGCCAAACAGTCGCCGGGCGACAAGGCGCGCCTCGAAGACGTGCTCCGGCAGATGAAACAGGCCGCCTCCGCGCCGCCGATCGACACCGCCTCGGGCGAGCTGCCCGCGGGGCATCCGCCCGTCGACGGAGCGCCCGCCGCCCCGACGCAGGTCGCGGGCCCGGTCTCCGGCCCGTCCGTCAACGTCACCCTGGAGCTCGACCCCGCGGCGCGCTCCAAGACCGGCATCCTCTTCGTCATTGCCCGCAATCCCGCGGGCGGGCCGCCGGCCGCGGTCAAGCGCCTGCAGGGTGTGACGTTCCCCCTGACCATCACCCTCAGCTCCGCCGACTCGATGATGGGCCAGCCGCTCCCGGCCAGGTTCCGCCTCGAAGCACGCCTCGACAGCGACGGCGACGCCGCCACCAAACCGCCCACCGACCCGGCGGGGATGGTCAACGACGTCGTTCCAGGCGCAAATGTGACGCTCGCGTTGAAGTGACATAGCACTCCCCCCTCTCCCCGCGCGCGGGGAGAGGGCCGGGGTGAGGGGCCGTGTCACGCAGCGGGACACGACCCCTCACCCTAACCCTCTCCTCCTGGCGGGGGAGAGGGGACTGAATCGAGTACACTCTCGTACAGCCTCGGGGTGGCCGTTCGCGGCCTGAGATCAAACCCGTGGAACCTGATCCGGCTCATACCGGCGTAGGGAAGGCAAATGAACCTTTCATTACTCGTCGTACTCGCCGCGACGCTCAGCGGCACCGTCAAAGACTCTTCCGGCACCCCGGTCTCCGGCGCCACCGTCTCCGTCGCCAACGTCCGCAGCGTCACCACCGACGCCGCCGGCACGTTCTCCCTCGACCTCGGTGACGGCACCTACGACCTCCGCGTCATGCATCCCGGCTTCGACACCGAGGAACTGCAGGCAAAGGCAGGCGACCGCGTCGACGTCACGCTCGATCCCGCGTTCGCCGAGACCATCACCGTCTCCGGCATCCGCGCCGAGGCGGAGACGCCCGTCACCAAGAGCGACCTGCCGCGCGAAGAGATCGAGAAGCGCTACTACGGCCAGGACGTCCCGCTGCTGCTGCGCGACGCGCCTGCGGTCACCGCCTTCTCCGAGTCGGGCGCGGGCGGCACCGGCTACTCCTACATCTCGCTGCGCGGCGTCAGCCCCTCGCGCATCAACTTCACTCTCGACGGCGTCCCGCTCGCCGACTCCGAGGACATGGGGACTTACTTCGCCGACTTTCCCGATCTGGCGCGGTCGCTGGAGAGCGTGCAGATCCAGCGCGGCGTCGGCACCTCCACGGTCGGCACCCCCTCCTTCGGCGGCTCGGTGAACATGCAGTCCATCGACCTCGGCCAGGAGCAACGCGTCGACGCCACGCTCGGTGCCGGCTCGTTCGGCGGGCGCCAGGTCTCCGCCGGCTGGCACTCCGGCGCACTTCCCACGGGGCTCGCGCTCTACGCGCGCGTGTCGTACCTCGAGAACGAAGGCTTCCGCGACAACTCCGGCGTGCGCCAGCGCAACGTCTTCCTCAGCGGCTCGAAGACCGTCGGCGACGCGCTGCTCAAGGTGACCGGCTTCTCCGGCCACATGGAACAGCAGGCCTCGTACTACGCCACCGAGGCGGCGCTGCTGGAGACGAACCCACGCGCCAACCCGCTGCGCCCCGAGGAGAAGGACGACTTCGGCTACGACCTCGGACAGGTGCAGTACATCCGCCCCCTCGGCGGCGACGCCGACATGACCGCATCGGTGTACTACCAGCGCGGCTACGGCTGGTTCCGCCTCTTCTCGAGCGCCGGCGAGCTGCGGCAGTACGGCCTCGACGGCATGCTCCTCGGCGCCATCGGCACGTACTCGCGCACGCGCGGCGCCATGACGCTCAACACCGGCCTGCACGTGAACCGCTTCAAGCGCGACCACACCCGCGACAACATCGGAATGTGGAGCGGGCTTCAGCCCGCTGAAGACGGCGGGCTGAAGCCCGCCCCACATCGCGACTACGCGAATTACGGCGTGAAAGGGGAGGCCAACGCCTTCGCCAAGCTCACGTACACCGCGGGCAAGTGGCTGCTCTACGGCGACGCACAGGTGCGCCACGCCACGTTCGACTATCACGGCGACGTCGACATCGAATCGATCGACTGGACGTTCTTCAACCCCAAGATCGGCGTGCGCCATACGCTGAACGCTCGCTCGTCGATCTATGCATCCGCGGGAACCACGACGCGCGAGCCGGCCCGCAACGACATGTTCCTCGGCCAGGACAACCTGTCCGAGCCGCTCGACCCGCACGCGGTGCGGCCCGAGCGTGTCGTCGACATCGAGGCCGGCTGGGACTACCGGGCCGCTCGATTCGAATGGAGCGCGAACCTCTACGCCATGGAGTTCCGCAACGAGATTGCCGCGACGGGAGGGCAGTCGGAGACCGGCATGGCGCTGCGCCGGAACGTCGACCGGAGCTTCCGCCGCGGAGTCGAGCTCGACGCGGCGTGGCAGGCCTCCGCCGTGCTCCGCCTCCGCACCGTCGCCAACCTGAGCCGCAACCGCATCCGCGACTGGACGCAGTCCGTCGACGTCTACGACGCGTCGGGAGCCTGGGCGGGATCGCGTGCGCTGGCGTACCGCGACGTCGAGCCGCTGCTCACCCCCTCCGTGATCCTGAGCCAGGCGGTCGACTACACGCCCGGCGCCCGCTTCCGCGCCGGCGCGATCGGCCGCTACGTCGGCCGCGCGTACCTCGACAACACGAACCATCCCGACCTCGACACGCCCGCGTACTTCACCGCCGACGCCACGCTCTCGTACGCCGTGACGCCGTGGGCGCGCGTGACGCTGCAGGTCAACAACGTCTTCGACAACGACCGCATCCGCCCGAGCGGCTACAGCTATCTCTATTACGCGGGGGAGGAGCTGACCCGCACCGCGTACTACTATCCGCAGGCCACGCGCAACGCGGTGGTCCTGCTGGATCTCGGATTTTGAGCGTCTTCGAGCTCGTCGCCGCCGTCATCACCGTCGCGAGCATCTGGTTCGCGACGAAAGAGAACATCTGGTACTACCCGACCGGCCTGGTGGCGCTGGTGATGTACACGTGGGTGTACTTCCAGGCCAGGCTGTACGCCGAGTCGCTGCTGCAGGTCGTCTGCTTCGGGCTGATGCTCTACGGCTGGTACGAGTGGCTGCACGGCGGCGCGCGGAAGACGGAGCTGCCGGTGACGCGCACGCCGCGCTGGGCGTGGCTGGCCGGCCTCACCATCGGGGTGCTCGGCTCCGCCGCCGTGATCGCCTTTCAACTCCGCTTCACCGACAATCCGAACCCGTACGTCGACTCGTCGCTCTTCGTCTGGAGTCTCGTCGCGCAGTGGATGACCGCGCGCAAATGGATCGAGAACTGGCTCCTCTGGATCGCGGTCAACACCGTCTCCGTGCCGCTCTACGTCTACCGCGAGCTCTACCCGACGGCCGTGCTCTACGTCGCGCTCTGGGTGCTGGCCATCCTCGGATACCGCGAATGGCGAAAATCACTCGTATCTGCCTGACCGGCCCCGAGTCGACCGGCAAGAGCGAGCTCGCGGCCCGCGCCGCGCGCGAGCTCGGCGCGACGTGGGTGCGCGAGTACGCGCGCGAGTACGCCGAGCGCCATCAGGAGCTCACCACGGCCGACGTCGAGCCGATCGCCCGCGGCCAGATCGCCAACGAAGACGCCGCGGGCGGCCCGCTGATCCTCCTCGACACCGACCTGATCTCCACCGTCGTCTACGCCCGCTACTACTACGGCTCCTGCCCCGCGTGGATCGAGGAGGAAGCGCGCCGCCGCAAGGCCGATCTCTATCTCCTTCTCGACACCGACATCCCCTGGAAGCCTGACCCCGCCCGCGACGCCGGCGGCGAAGCCCGGGAAGACCTCTTCGACGCCTTCCGCGCCGCCCTCGACGAATTCGGGACGCAATGGGAGATCGTCAGCGGCGACTGGGAGACGCGGTGGGAGCGGGTCCGCACCGCGCTCGAGCGCTAAGCAGAACGCAGTGGTTCCGCCCACGGTCCCCTCTCCCCGCGTGCGGGGAGAGGGCCAGGGTGAGGGGCGGTTCCTCGTAGCGGGGCACGTCCCCTCACCCTGACCCTCTCCCCACGCGGTGGGGAGAGGGGACTGTGGGTCGAATGGGTGCGTTCTGCTTAGCGCCGCTTCTCCCGCTCCGCCCACCCTTTCTCCCATCCGAGACGTACCGCGGTGGCGAGATTCACCGTGCCGTCGACGTTGTACGTGCCGTTGTCGATCAGGCGCTGTTTCTGGCTCTCGTTGAGATACGCCGGGATTTTCGCGTTCGCGGTCTCAGGGATGAACTCCGTCCCGTCGTCGATCGGCTGGAAGTCCTTGTAGCCGCGACGGACACCGTAGACGACGTACGAAAACTCCACGTCGCGCGTCGCGGTGGCTTCGATAACCGCCAGCGACTGTCGCGTCACCGCGACCATGGCCGGCTGTCCCATCGGCGTGATGTGCACGGTCAGCCCTTCCTCCTCGGTGGTAATGCGGAACGCCTCCGGCACCTCGATGACGGCTTTCCCGCGCACGAACCTGCCGCGCCCGCGAAAGTACGTCCCGGCCTCCGGTCCTTCGAGGGAGATGAAGCGCACGACCTTGGTCGGGTCGGTAGGGTGGGGATCGACGAAGGATTTGGTTCCGGACGCGCCGGTGTTGCCCATCGACCACACACCGAACGCATTCGTGCCGAGGTTGCCACCGCGGAGAATGTTGCCTTGTGCGTCGAGAACGACTCCCTGGATGCCGGCGGAGTTCGAGTTGGACGTCATTCCGAGGACACCGAAATCAAACTTCGACTCGCCGCGTACGCCGGCGATTCCGAACGTGGTTGCGGTCGGCCGCGCTCCGGCGATGCCGAGGACTCCGCCGCTGCTGCCGGTCGTGCCGCCATTGAAGCCCTTCACGCCCCATGTCACGCCGGATGTGGTGTAGCCCATCACGCCGGACGCGTCGGTGAGGGTCAGGTCTGTGACGTGGCCGAGAACGCCCGTTGTGTAAAAGCCGCTGACGGATGTCGCATTGCGCCCCATGATCACGCCGCCGTTTGACACGGTCCCGGTCAGCTGGAACACCTTTGCGGGTGGGAGCGACTGCGCCGCGCCGATGAAGTAGCCGTTGACGTCGATGATCAGGTGCGTCGCCGCGCTGGCATAGACTGAGATTGCTCCTCCAGCGCCCGAGGCGACAATTGCGGCGTTCGCCACGGGAACGCCGCTGCCGAAGTTCACCGTCGACACAGGGGGCATCGTTACGCCCGCGGGGAAGGCTGTCACATAGCCGCTCGCGGCGGGGTTGTAGTTCACGAGGGTGAAGCTCAGTGAGTACACCGCCGCGAAGGCGGCCTCCGTGCACGGGCCGGCGGCGACGTCATACGTACGCGTTTCGTTTGCACTGAATGCCGGACCGGAGAACGGTCCGTTGCTGAAGCGCGTATCGACGAGCCGACAGGGCGTGATCCCGACGAACGTCGTCCCGTTCGTGTTCGTCGTCACCTTCCCTTGTGCCGGCACGGACCAGTTCTTCAATGGAACGTCGTCCTGGGCGGACGCCGTCAGGCAGACGAGCAGCAGCAGCAAGGAAAGGCCTTTGATTGTACGCATCCCCACAATAAGCATCCGAGATGGCAGGAAGTCAATATGTCCCTTTTAATTTTTTTAGTGCCCGGTAATACGCGCCACATCGCTCCGTCGGTCATAGCAACGGACCGAAACACGTCCAAAAGACAATCAAGGAGCTTCGTTCATGCGTATCCGTACCGGAGTTGCGTCTGCCGTTCTTCTGTTCGCGGCGATCACCGCGGGCGCCCAGACCCCAGGGTTTCAGAGTGCCAACGGCAATACGACCACCAGTGACAAAGTCGGGATCGGGGTCACCACTCCCGCGACCGCGCTGCACATCTTCAGCAGTGAGATCGCACAGCCGCGCGGACTGATGATCCATCAGTCCAATACCGGCAACAACAGCGCGATCATCGCCCTGCGCAAGAGCCGCGGCACGTTCGCCGTGCCGACCGTGGTCGCCAACGGCGACTCCCTCGGCACCATTTACTCCGAGGCGTATGACGGCACCTCGTACGTGCGCACGGGCGCGAACATCAAGTTCATGGCCGGCGCCAATCCGCTCACCGGCTCCGTCCCCTCCGATCTGGTCTTCTCCACCGGCACGAATGGCCTGGGCGTCGAGCGCATGCGCCTCGATTACAACGGTCTCGTGACGGTCGGCCTCACCGGCGACACCGGCACACGGTTCAAGGTCCACGGCGACATCCACGTCACCGGCAACATCAACGCGAAATACCAGGACGTCGCCGAGTGGGTCCCGGCCGCCGAGGAGATCGGCGCCGCCACGGTCGTCGTCCTCGACCCGAGCGCGCCCAACCAGGTCATGCCCTCCACGGCCGCGTATGCCACCAGCGTGGCCGGCGTCGTCTCCGACCGCCCGGGCCTGCTCCTCGGCGAGGAAGGCGATGCCAAAGTGAAAGTGGCTACCACCGGACGGGTCAGAGTCCGCGTCGACGCCTCCCGTGCCCCCGTGGCCATCGGCGACCTGCTCGTCAGCAGCGACAAGGCCGGCGTGGCCATGAAGTCCGAGCCCGTGCAGATCAGCGGCCGCACGTTCCACCAGCCCGGCACCATCATCGGCAAGGCCCTCGAGCCGCTCGCCAAAGGGGAGGGTGAAATTCTCGTCCTCCTGTCGCTTCAGTAGCCGGAAGGAAACCCCGTGATCAGACGAGTGCTCCTCGGTGTCCTCTGCGGCACCCTCGCCCTTCATTCACTGCATGCCGCCGGGAAAGGAACCCCGCCGTCCGTTGCCTTCGGACGCAGCGGCGTCACGGTGGCGGGTCTGAAGCCCGGCACGCGCCTGGCCTGGCTGGCCATGGTCCGCGAGCCGCGCCGGCATTACGCCGCCACGCGCATCGTGCGCGGCTTCGCACCGGCCACGCCCGGTTCGTCGTTCGCCATCGACTACGAGAACGCCGACACGTCGCGCTCCCTCTGGGTCGTCGCCGACGTCGACAACGGCGTCACCGCGGAGGCGAAGCCCGCCGGGACCATCGTCTCCCAGCACGCCATCCCGATCCAGGCCGCGGCCGGAAAAAGCGCCATCACGATCGCCAGCGGCACGGTCGAAGTCCTCTACGTCCGCCCGCGCGGCGGTGCCTGGACCTTCAGCGTCGCC
>DASPMO010000010.1:0-68151 GCA_035627015.1 Thermoanaerobaculia bacterium
CGTCCTCGCCGGCTGTCGTGGCGGCGTCCCGCGCCGCCACTCCCGCCCAGGGCGCAGGCGCGGGACGCCTGCGCGACAGCCGGCGAGGACGCCGGCGGTCCGCTGTGTTTCCGTTGGCCAAGCCAGTGCGTCCTGCTTAGGCCATGAAGCGCTGCCGGCCGGGCCGGCCCGCCGGAGGCCTCCCGGTCGGTTCTCATTAGATACCGCTTTTCCCACAACCCGCTTCCTCAGAAAGCGACAGGACTCGCGGCGTCGCTCCCCTTCAATGAGGCGTGTCCTCCACATCCTTCTCCCGCACCCTGCGCGCGCTCCAGGACGACACGCCGCGGCGCGTGCGGGGGCTGGTCATTGCGCTCGTGCTGGTGGCGGGGTGGCTGACGTGGGCGGTGGCGGGGCGGGTGTCGGTCGTGGCGGTGTCGAAGCGGGCGCGGTTCGAGTCGCACGCCGCGGTGCGGCAGATCGCGGTGCCGGTGAGCGGGCGGATCACCGCCATCCACATCGCGCTGGGGCGGAGCGTGCGGCGGGGAGACATCCTGCTGGAGCTCGACGCCGCCGATGCGAGCATCCGGCGCACGAAGACGCTCGCGGAAATCGAGAATCTGCAAAGGCGCCTCGAGGCCATCAGCGCACAGATCGCGGCCACGCGGGCGCGGGCGTCCGACCAGGAGCGGGCGGCCTCGGCGAAGCTGCAGCAGGCGCGGGAGAGCCGCACCGAGGCCGCGCACCTGGCGGACATCGAATCGGGCCGCGCCGAGCGGCTGGAGCGGCTCGCGGCGCAGGGCCTCGTGCCGGCCACCGACGCTCGCGATGCGCGCAGCCGTGCCGATGCCGCGCGGGCGCGCGGGCGGGGACTCGAGGCGGCGGAGAGCGAAGCGGCGGAGCAGCGCGGCGAAGTGATCTCCACGGCCGAAGCCTCGCTGCGCGCGCTGGACAGCGACCGCATCGAGCTGCAGACCGCGCTCGCCGCGCAGCAGGCCGCCCTGCAGCAGGCCGAGGTCGACCTCGAGCGCCTGCGCGTGCGCGCACCGGCGGACGGACGCATCGGCAGCTCGGCCGAGCTGCGCGCGGGCACCTGGGTCGAGGAAGGCACCGTGGCGGCGTCCATCGTCCCGGCCGAGTCGCGCGAGGTCGCGGCGTGGTTCGCGCTCGACGACATGCCGCTCCTCCGCACCGGCCAGGACGCCTCCGTCTGGCTCGAGTCCCTCGGCCGCGGCGGGCGGCGGCGCTTCGCCGCCACCGTCACCGGCATCGAGCGCGATCCGAGCGGCGGCGAGTTCCGCATCACGCTGCGGCTGGCCAAGCGTCTCCCGCCGAACGTCGACCAGGGCTTCCCCGCCACCGTCACCGTCGACGTGCAGCGCCTCTCCCCCTTCGACGCGCTGCTGCGCGCGGCCGGCATGCTCCCCTCGCCGTCATGAGCGCGCGCTTCTTCGTCCCCGAGACCATCCAGACGTCGGCCGTCGACTGCGGCCCGGCCGCGCTCAAGTCGCTCCTCGAAGGCTTCGGCATCGCCGCCGGCTACGGCCGCCTGCGCGAGGCCTGTCAGACGGGACTCGACGGCACCTCCATCGACACCATCGAAACGGTGGCGCGCGAAGTCGGCCTCGACGCCGAACAGGTCATGCTCCCGCCCGACTACCTGCTCCTCGACGACACCGCCCTCCCCGCGGTCGTCGTCATCCGCACGCCCACCGGCATGGCGCATTTCGTCGTGGTGTGGCGCAAGGTGGGGCCGTTCTTCCAGATCATGGACCCGGCCGCGGGACGGCGCTGGGTCCATGCGCGCGACCTGCTGTCGAGCGTCTACGTCCACCGGCAGAGCGTCGGCGCGGCGGACTGGCGCGAATGGGCGTCGACGGACCCGGTGCTGCGAAAGCGCCTCCGCGCGGTGACCGGCGATCGCTTCGCCGAGGAGGCGATCGCGAAGGCATTGAGCGTCGAGGAGTGGCGTCCGCTGGCGCGGCTCGATGCCGCGACGCGGCTCACGGAGACGCTGGTGCGCAACGGCGCGCTGCGGCGCGGCGGCGAGGCGCGGCGCTTTCTCGAGACCATCGACGAGATCCCGCAGCGCTTCTGGAGCGTGACGGAGGCGGATGCAGAGAACGTCGTGCTGCGCGGCGCGGTGTTGATTCGCGTCAACGTAGGGACGGGCTTCAGCCCGTCCCCGGACGGGCTGAAGCCCGTCCCCACGTTTCTACGCGAGCCGCGCGTGCGTCCATTGGCGCGTGTGCTTTCCCTCCTCTCGAAGGAGACGCGGCGCGCATTGCCGCTGGCGGCGCTCGGCGCGGCGGTGCTCGGCGTCAGTCCGGTGGCCGAGGGGCTGCTCTTTCGCGCCATGTACGACCTCGTGGCAGACGTCGGGTTGCCGCAGGAGCGGCTGGCGATCCTCGGCGCGTTCGCGCTCTTCGCCGCCTTCCTCCTGGCGCTCGACTACGCCGTCACCCGGCGGGCCATCGACTGGGGACACGAGCTGCAGGCGCGCTTCGCGGCGGCGCTCTTCGGCACCCTGGCCGCGCTGCGCAACGACTACTTCGGCAGCCGCCTCATCTCCGATCTCGCCGAGCGCTCGCACGCCATCGCCGAGCTGCGCGCGCTGCCGTTGCTCCTCGCGCGCATCATGCGTCACGGCGCGACGTTCATCCTCACCGTCGCGGCGCTGCTCTTCCTCATGCCGCAAGCGGGCGTCACGCTGCTCCTCGGCGCGCTGCTGCTGCTCGGCATCGCCTTCGCGTTCCAGCCGCTCTTCGCCGAGATCGACATGCGGGCGCGGACGCACGCGGGCGGCCTGACGCGCTTCTATCTCGACGCGCTGGCCGGCGTCGGCGCGATCCACGCGCACACCGGCGAGCGTGCCGTGCGCGGCGAGCACGAGTCACTGATGACCGACTGGGTGCAGGCGCTGCGGCGCCAGATCGCGGCGGTGGTGTCGCAGACGACCATCCTCGCCGCGGCGGGCTTCGCGCTGACGGCGGTGCTGATCCGGCGCTACCTGGCCACGGTCGAGGATCCGGCGGGCGTGCTGCTGATCGCCTACTGGGCGTTGAACCTCCCGCTGGTGGTTTCGGAGCTCGCGCTGCAGTTTCAGATCTGGGCCAGCCAGCGCACGGTGGTGCTGCGGTTGCTCGAGCCGCTGGATGCGCCGGTGGAGGCATGTGGCGCGGGCTTCAGCCCGCGGGAGGGGCGGGCTGAAGCCCGCCCTACGTCATTCATTGAGTTTGAGCATGCGACCTTTGCCGCGGCGGGGCATACGATTCTCGAGGACGTTCACCTGGCGATCGACGCGGGGGCGTATGTCGGCATCGTCGGCTCGTCGGGGGCGGGGAAGTCGACGCTCGTCGGCGCGCTGCTCGGGTTCATGCAGCCGGTGTCCGGCACGGTCCGGGTGGATGCGTCGCGGAAAGAGACGGCCTGGGTCGATCCCGCCATCCAGCTCTTCAACACCACGCTCGAGGAGAACGTCCGCTACGCCAGCGGCCCGGACGACGTGGCGCGCCTGCCGTTCGCGCTCAGCGAGGCGGAGCTCTACGAGGTGCTGCAGCGCATCCCCGACTCGCGGATGCCTCTCGGCGAGGGGGGCGGCATGCTCTCCGGCGGCGAGGGGCAGCGCGTACGGCTGGCCCGCGCGCTCATGCAGCCGGCGCCGCGGCTGGTCATTCTCGATGAGGCGTTCCGCGGCATGGACCGCGCCCTGCGCGACGAGCTCCTGCGGCGCTGCCGGCGGCTCTGGTCCGAGGCCACGTTCCTCGTCGTCACGCACGACGTGGACGAGACAGTCGACTGCGACCGGGTGCTGGTGATGCAGGGCGGCAAGGTCGTCGAATACGACACGCCGGAGGCGCTCATCGCGCGCGAAGAGTCGCTCTATAACCGCATGCGCGAGGCCAACCGCGTCATCCGCGACGAGCTGTGGGGCAGCGACGTCTGGCGGCGGCTGGAGCTGCGGAACGGGCGGCTCACATGACCTACTGGCAGGATGCGGCCGAGGCGGCGGCGGCGATCGCGCGGGTGCGCGGGTGGGAGATCGAGTCCGAGGCGGTCACGCTGCGGTACGCGCACATCGAGCGCGAGCTGCGGGCGCTCGGGGCGTCGTTGCTCTTCTTCGAGGAGGGGATTCTCGCGGTGGTGCGGACCGATGCGCGGCACGCGCATCTGCTCACGCCCGAGGGAGAGCGCGTGCGCATGCCGCTGCGGGAGTTGCGGGGGCGGTTGTGCGCTTCGGTCGAAGAGAAGCCGGGTCTGGAGATCGATCGCGTGATGGGCGGGCTGAAGCCCGCCCTACGTTTTCGTGTGCTGCGCGAGATGGTGGGGGATGCGCAGATCGGGCGCGTCACGATATTGCGACCCAAGCTCGAGGATGTGCGGAGCGTGGTGCGGGAGGGGGGATTGTGGAAGAAGGCGCTCACGTTCCTGGCCCTGAACGCGGGGGAGATGCTGCTGCTCGTCCTGTCGTGGTGGGTCCTCGGGCTCATGGCGTTCGACACGCGCTCGCTGGACACGCTCTTCGCGCTCTGGCTGCTGGCGGTGTTGACGATCGTCCCCCTGCGCGCGGGAGCGGTCGCCGCGGCGCGCTCGCTGGTCGTGGAGCTCGGCTCGGCGATCAAGGGCCGCGTGCTCCTCGGCGCGCTGAAGCTCTCGCCCGACGAGGTGAACGGCAAAGGGGTGGGGACGTTCCTCAGCCACGTGCTCGAGTCGGCGCACGTCGAGGGGATGGGCACCAGCGGCGCGTTCGCCGGCGTGACCGCCATCGTGGCCGGCCTGGCCGCGCTCTGGGTCATGAGCCGCGGCGCGGGCGGGCTGTGGCACGTCGCGCTCTATCTGCTCTGGATCCTCATCGCCGCGTACCTGACCATTCGCTTCGGCCTCGGGCGCGCCGCGTGGACGGAGGCGCGGTTCGCGCTGACCGGGCACGTGGTCGAGAACATGACCGGACACAAGACGCGGCTCGTGCAGAAGGAGCCGGAGCAGCGCAACGAGGGGGAGGACATCCGCCTCGAGGAGTACATGGCCACCGAGCTGACGTTCAACCGCCCGGCGTTGCGGCTGGACATGCTGCGGCGCATGTGGCCGTGGGTGGGGCTGTTCGCGCTCGCGCCGGCCGTGGCCCTCGGCAACGCCACGCCGGAGTCGCTGGCCATCGCCGCGGCGGGGGTGCTCCTCGGCGCGACGGCGCTCACGCAATGGACCGACGCCAGCGCGAGCCTGGCCGGCGCGCTGAGCGCATGGCGCCGCATCCTCCCCTTCTGGCGGGCCGCCGACCGCACCGCGCCGCCGGGGAGCCCGGCCATCCGCGTCCTGCTCGACAGCGACCCGAACGAGGCGCTGCCGCTCGTCCACGCCTCGTCCCTCACCTACCGCCACGCGGGCCGCGACGTGCCGGCGCTGGAGCAGGTCGACCTCCTCATCCGCCGCGGGGAGCGCATCCTGCTCCGCGGTCCCTCGGGGTCGGGCAAGTCGACCCTCTCCGCGCTCCTCAGCGGCACGCGCGCGCTGCAGTCGGGCCTCCTGTTCTTCCGCGGACTGGACGTCGCCACCGTGGGACTGGAGAACTGGCGGCGCAGAGTGCTGCTCGCGCCGCAGTTCCACGCGAACCACATCTTCATCGGCACGCTCGCCTACAACCTGCTCCTCGGGCGCGGCTGGCCCGCGGCGGCTGCCGATCGGGCGGAGGCGGTCGAGGTCTGCAACGCGCTCGGCCTCGGGCCGCTCCTCGAGCGCATGCCCCTCGGTCTCGATCAGCCGGTCGGAGAGACGGGGTGGCAGCTCAGCCACGGAGAGCGCACGCGGGTCTTCCTGGCGCGCTCGATCCTGCAGAAGCCGTCGCTGATGATCCTCGACGAGACCTTCTCGGCGCTCGATCCGAAGACGCTCGAGGTCTGCATGCGCTACGTGCTGGAGCGCGCCGACACGCTGCTCGTGGTCGCGCACCCCTGAAACGAAGACGGCCCGGGAGAGAGCTCCGGGCCGTTCTCAACTAGTCGCTCATGGCGACGCCGCCGCCTTTGACGCTGGTCTTGACCTTCACGAGCCATCACCTCCTTTGCGTGGATTCACAGGATTGCGGTCAGTCGGTGGTCATGATGCCGCCGCCCTTGACGTTGGTCTTTACCTTCACGAGTCATTACCTCCTTGCGTGGATTCGCAGGGATTGCGGTCAGTCGGAGATTACGACGCCGCCGCCTTTGACACTGGTTTTCACCTTCACGAGCCATCACCTCCCTTGCGAGGATTCGTGGGACTGCGGGTCAGTCGGAGAGCAACGCGCCGCCGCCTTTGACGCTGGTCTTCACCTTCACGCCGATCACCTCCTTCCGTGGAACCGCTCTGGACAGAATCAGTGTAGGGATCGCATCCGGCGCCGGTCCGTAGAAAAGGAGAGATTCCGTGTAGGAAATTGGGTCGTGGCACAATGCGCCGCGATGATCGACACGCTCCACCAGCTCACCGACGCTTCCCTCTCCTCTCTCGCCCAGGGACTGACCGGCTCCGAGGTCCTGAAGATCGCGAGCGAAGTGCGCGCGTTGACGAGCTCCGGCCGCTCGGTGGCCAACCTCACCGTCGGCGATTTCTCTCCCAGCGAGTTCCGCATCCCGCCGCTCCTGGAGTCGCTGATCGCCCGCAATCTCGCGGACGGGCAGACGAATTACCCTCCCTCGGACGGCACGCTCGAGCTGCGCAAGGCGGTGGTCGAGCTCTTTCGGGACGAGCTCGGGCTCACCTACCCCCTCGACGCCACGCTCATCGCCGGCGGCGCGCGTCCCATCATCTACGCCGCGTACGCGGCCGTGGTCGACCGCGGGGACAAGGTGCTCTACCCGACCCCGTCGTGGAACAACAATCACTACAGCTACCTGAGCGGCGGCGTGCCGGTGGAGCTGGTGGTCGGCGCCGACACGAACTTCCTGCCGACGGCCGAGATGATCCGCCCGCACGTGCGCGACGTCCGGCTGATCGCCGTCTGCACGCCGCTCAATCCCACCGGCACGGTGATGAGCAAGGGCGAGGTCGAGGCGATCGCGCGGCTGGTGGTCGACGAGAACGAGCGCCGCGCCGCGACGGGCCAGCGCCCGCTCTTCCTCCTCTGGGACCAGATCTACTGGATGCTCACCTTCGGCGACAACCGGCACTGGGCGCCGCCGCAGGTGGTGCCGGAGTCGGCGGCGTACACGATCTTCGTCGACGGCATCTCCAAGGCCTTCGCCGCGACGGGACTGCGCGTCGGCTGGACGGTCGCGCCGCCGGCCGTGACCGCGCGCATGCGCGACATCATCGGCCACATGGGGGCCTGGGCGCCGAAGGCCGAGCAACTGGCCGTGGCCTCGTTCCTCCGGCAGAAGGACGAGATCGCGGCGTACCATTCGGAGATGATCCGCGAGCTGCGCCTGCGCCTGGACGCGCTGTACGACGGCCTGATGGCCATGCGCCGGGACGGCCTGCCGGTGAACGCCATCGCCCCGCAGGGAGCGATCTATCTCTCCGCGCAGTTCGACCTGCTGGGGCGCTTCGGGACGAACGAGGCCATCCGCCGCTTCCTCCTCGAAGAGGCGGGCTTCGCGGTGGTGCCGTTCCAGGCCTTCGGCCTGCAGCGCGAGGACGGCTGGTTCCGCCTCAGCGCCGGCGCGGTGTCCCTGCACGACATCGAAGAAGGACTGCAGCGCGTCCGGA
The DNA here is from genome assembly GCA_035627015.1 of Thermoanaerobaculia bacterium. Taxonomy (GTDB): domain Bacteria; phylum Acidobacteriota; class Thermoanaerobaculia; order Gp7-AA8; family Gp7-AA8; genus QHVT01. Next base: position 7,663 of record DASPMO010000010.1, read on the forward strand.
AGGCGCTGGCGTCATGACCGAGCTGGACGATCTCGCCGCGCGTGCCGACCGCGCCATGCGCACCTCGGCCGCGCGCAACACGGCCGAGTCGGCATACGCGCTCGTCACCAGCAGCACCGACCCGCTGGCGGCGCTGGCCGTGCAGCGCGGCTGGTCGCGCGCCGGCGAGCGCGCCTTCGTCTGCTCCTTCGGCGGACGCAGCTCCACCCTCGACATCCCGGCCGTGTGGGATGCCGAGCAGCTGGCCCGCCTCATCACCCGCACCGAGGTGAACGTCTTCCTCGGCGGCGGCGCGGACGACCTCCTCCTGCGCGAGCTGCAGGCACTGGCGCAGCGCGAGCTGGGCCGCCTGTTCGACGAGGCGTAGGGCGGGCTTTCAGCCCGCCCCATCAGTTGTCAGTTGTCAGTTGTCAGTGCGCAAACCCTACGTGCACTGGCAATCGTTGGCCGTGGGCATCCGGTTGTTGCCCCAGCCCGAGACCGTGTAGCGGTGCACCCAGCTGTTGTTACAGCGCTCGTACCAGTAGTACGTGAAGTCGCCGGTGACGCAGTCGTATGTGTCGTCGCAGCGCCACGAGCCGCTGAGGGTGCCGTCCTGCGAGAGCGTGCCGTCGCACTCGCGCCACTTGTACCCGTTGTAGGAGAGATTGGTGCAGCTGCCCGCGTAGTACGTCGTGAGGGTGTCCCAGGTGACCGCCTCGGCGCGCCGCGGCGTCGCGAACGGCAGGATCATGGTGAGGGCGAACAGGATCAGAGCAGTCCGTTTGGTCATGCCTTCCTCCTTCGTTCCGGAAGCCCACAGTCTACACCTGTCATCCTGAGCCCCGCAGAGGGCGAAGGATCCCCTGCTGGAACCCCGTGCCCGCTCCGTAGGCAGGGGGTCCTTCGCCGTCTGCGCGGCTCAGGATGACAGGCGTGCTTCAGGCCGTGGCGGTGCGGATCTCGCTCAGCGCCATCTCCAGCGCGGCGGTCTTGAGCTGCTCCTGCTCGGTCAGCTCCTCGACTTCCGCCTGCCGCAGCGCCGCCCCTCGCAGCTCGCGCTGGCCGTAGAGGCACGACCAGATCAGGAACACGTCCTCGAACGCCACCCAGCCGGCGTGCTCGAGGAAGCGCCACCACTCGGGATCCGTGACGCCGTAGACCGACTCCGGCCAGAACACGCCGCGCGCGAAGTGATCGGCGGCCACGACGACGGTCGCGGTGAAGATCACTTTCCAGTCGAGATAGAAGGCCAGGAAGGCCAGCGAGCCGAAGACGTGAAAGTGCGTCTCGATCCGTCCGCCGGTGAGATGGATCAGCAGCGCCGACGAGAGCATCTGCGAGGCGGCGATCACGTGGCGCGTCAGCGGCGCCGAGGGACGGTAGAGAGCCATGAGCACGGGCAGGAGGGTGATGCCCGCGCCCGCCAGGATGGCCACCCACACGTGCATGTGCAGCACGCGATCCTTCCCCGCCCAGGCGTACGGCGACACGGCGAAGGCGGCGCCGACGCAGGCCAGGTACTGCACGACCAGCAGGGCCGCGAACATGCGGCTGACCATCACGTGGCGTTTGGCGTTCTGCTCCTGATGCAGCTCCCCGGCACGCGCGGCGACGTTCGGACTCATGGCTTCTCTCCCCTGGGGTTGGTGGTGGTAATGGCGCAGCCGAAGACGGGATGGGTCCCCTCTCCGCCACGCTGTCGGGCGATGCGGATGACGTCGGCGCGGCCGCGATTCAGCCCGGCGTGCCCGCGCAGCGACGTCACGCCGCCGGCAAACCGCAGCCGCCCCTGGTGGTCGTACAGGAAGGTTTGTCCCGAGGTGAAGCCGCCGAAGGCGCGCGCCGCGGCGCCGTCGTGGTCGAGCAGCACGCGGACGCGCGGGATGCGCGTGGCGGCGGCGTAGACGCCGGTGCGCTCCCAGCCGGGCTTCATCTCGCGCGGGCGGTAGACGAGCACGGTGGTCTGCACGTCGCGCGGCGCCTTCTCGACGATCTCGGCCAGCTCCTTGACGCTGGCGCGGCTGCACGAGCAGTGCGGGTGGACGAGCATGACCAGCGACCAGGCATCCGCGGGGCGCGCGACCGCACTCGCCGCCGGCCAGACCCGCGGCGCGGACGCGGGCAGCCCCGGCGTGGTCTCGAAGCGGCGAATGGCCTCGTACGCGGCGGCCACGGTGCCGAGCCAGAGCGCGGCCGCGGCGACCAGCACCGCCGTGAGGACGCGCCGTCTCATTTCTTCCTCAGCGCGTCGAGCGCCGAGATGGGCTTCCGGTCTTTCTCGAACTTGATCCGGCTGCTGGTCAGTAATTCGATGCGCTCACCCAGCGGAATGGCGTAGAACTCGCCGGGCGGCAATTTCGCGACACGGCCGTCTGGATACGTAATGGTCGCTATGTCGAAATTCATCGACCCGCCCTCGCAGGTACATGGACTGGATCGAGTGTAGGGACCGACCGGCGGCAGCGCAACCTTATAAATGGAGGTGCGGCACAAGTTCGCGAAACGGTCCGCTCGCGGGAAAGCGTGTCCGGACTCTGGACGGCCGGCTGTTTTCCGCACACGCTCCAGATCTCGCACCGGCCTGCTAACGCGTGGTTTGTCAGCAACTTGTCTCTTCCCGCGGCGTGGGCCGGCATTTTGCGGGAGCGCTGGGGCAATTCCGGTCCAAGAGAGGAGTCGCCGATGCCTGTAGAGGATGTTGCCACCGCGGTTCGCGTTCTCGTTGCTGAAGACAGCCGCCGTCAGTGCGCGGAGCTGGTCGAGATTCTGAAGACGCTGGGAGCTCGCGACATCCGCATCGCGAACACGGGACACGAGGCGATCCGCATGGCCTCCCAGTTCCGCCCGAACCTCATCGTGCTGGACGGGTTGCTTCCGGGCATGCACGGGTTCGAAGTGGCGCGGTTCATCCGCGGCATCGACCCGGCGTACCAGCCGCGGATCATTTTCACAACGGCCATCTACAAGAACGTGCGTTACGAGAACGAAGCCCGGCTCAAATACGGGATCGACGCGTACGTGGTCAAACCGGTCACGGAAGAGGGACTGCGCATGGCCATGTCGCGAAAGCTCGCGGCGTAGGGCACGGCCTGCTGCCCGGCGCGGTCGATGCGAACGGCCAGCTACGAGGCAACGACCGCGGCGACGACGATGGCAGCGACGATGATGACGACGAGACCGATCCACAGCCACTTCGCGCGCCCTGTGCTCGCACGAGCGGGAGGCGCCGCGGTGGCCTTGGCGACGAACCCCCGGAACAGCGGGAAGAGATCGCCGGCGTCGAACGCGGAGCCGTAGCCGCCCTGCGTCAGCCGCTCGCGCACGTCGTCCGTTCGCGCGATCCACGCCTCCAGTCCCTCCGGCGATTCCGCCACCGTCCCCGCGTGAACCATCCGCAGCGCGATGGCACGCGTCGTCGCACGCACGTCGTCGGAAAACCTGTAGCGGGGGTCGCGCATGGGCCGTCGAGGCTGCAAGCGGCGATCCTGCGTCCGGCGACGGGATCGATTCCATCCGCGATGGGAGCGATCCCTTCCGCGATGGGATCAATTCCCTTCCGCGATGGGATCGATCCCCTCGGCGATGGCATCGGTTCCTTCCGCGATGGCATCGATTCCTTCGGCGATGGCATCGATCCCTTCCGCGATGAGATCGATGCCATCCGCGATGAGATCGATCCCTTCGGCGATGAGATCGATCCCTTCGGCGATGAGATCGATGCCATCCGCGGTGAGATCGATGCCATCGGCGGTGAAATAGAATGCATCCGCGTCACTGCCGACCGCACGGGTGGTGCAATAAACTGCATCTTCGTTGGGGATCGCGCGAACCTGTGCCCTCCCTCCCCCTCAGACGAAGATCCGCATCTCCTTCAACTCGCGCAGCCGGTCGCGGATCTCGGCGGCCTTTTCGAAGTCGAGATTCTTGGCCGCCTCCTTCATCTCCTTCGACAGGCGGGCGATCGCTTTGTCGAGGTCCTCCCCTTCGTTCATGCCGAGGTTCGCCTTCTGGCCGGGCAGCGGGATGTCGAGGTAATCGAGGTTGGCCATCTTCACGAGATCGGAGTCGATGGCCTTGATGATCGAGGCGGGCTCGATGCCGTGCTCCTCGTTGTACTGCTGCTGCACGAGGCGGCGGCGGTTGGTCTCGTCGATGGCCCAGCGCAGCGAGTCGGTGATCTTGTCGGCGTAGAGAAAGGCCGTGCCGTTCAGGTTGCGTGCGACGCGGCCGATGGTCTGGATGAGGGACGTCTGCGAGCGGAGGAATCCTTCCTTGTCGGCGTCGAGGATGGCCACGGCCGAGCACTCCGGCACGTCCAGCCCCTCGCGCAGGAGGTTGATGCCGATCAGGACATCGAACACACCCAGGCGGAAGTCGCGCAGGATGGCGATGCGCTCCAGCGTCTCGACGTCGGAGTGGAGGTAGTTCACCTTCACGCCGAGCTCCATCAGGTACCGCGTCAGGTCCTCGGCCATGCGCTTGGTCAGCGTGGTCACCATGACGCGCTCGTTGCGCGCCGTGCGCTCGCGGATCACGCCGAGGAGATCGTCCACCTGCCCTTTCACGGGACGGATCACGATCTGCGGATCGAGGAGGCCCGTCGGACGGATCACCTGCTCCGCGAACAGGCCGCCGGTCTTCTCCAGCTCGTAATTGCCCGGCGTCGCGGAGACGTAGATCGTCTGGCGGATCTTCCCCTCGAATTCCTCGAAGGAGAGCGGGCGGTTGTCGATGGCGCTGGGGAGGCGGAAGCCGTAGTCGACGAGCGTGACCTTGCGGGCGCGGTCGCCGCCCCACATGGCCCGCACCTGCGGAATGGTCTGGTGCGACTCGTCGACGACGAGGAGGAAGTCCTTCGGGAAGTAGTCGATGAGGGTGGGCGGCGGCTCGCCGGGCTGGCGGCCGCTGAGATGGCGCGAATAGTTCTCGATGCCGTTGCAGTAGCCGAGCTCCGCGATCATCTCCAGGTCGAACATGGTCCGCTGCGACAGCCGCTGCGCCTCGAGCAGGCGGTCGGCCGCGCGCAGCTCGGCCACGCGCTCGTCGAGCTCGACGCGGATGTTCTCCATGGCCGTCATCAGCCGCTCGCGCGGGGTGACGTAGTGCGTGCGGGGATAGATGGCCAGGCGGTCGTAGCTGCGCCCCGAGGTCTTGCCGGTGATCGGATCGATGCGGGTCATCTTGTCGATCTCGTCGCCGAAGAACTCGATGCGCACGGCGTCGTCCTCGTACGCGGGCCAGAGCTCGAGCACGTCGCCGCGCACGCGGAAGTTGCCGCGGGCCAGGTCGTACGGGGTGCGCTCGTACTGCATCTCGGTGAGCTTGCGCAGGTACTCGGTCATCGGCTTCTCGGTGCCGCGCTCGAAGAAGAGGAGCATGCCGTAGTAGAGCGACGGCTCGCCGATGCCGTAGATGCAGGAGACCGAGGCCACGATGATCACGTCGCGCCGCTCGAAGAGGGCCTTGGTGGCGGAGAGGCGCAGCTTGTCGATCTCGTCGTTCTTGGTCATCTCCTTTTCGATGTAGAGATCGTTCTGCGGGATGTAGGCCTCGGGCTGGTAGTAGTCGTAGTAGGAGACGAAGTACTCGACGCGGTTCTCGGGGAAGAAGTTCTTGAACTCCTGGTAGAGCTGCGCGGCCAGGATCTTGTTGTGGCTGAGGACGAGGGTGGGACGGTTGACCTGCTCGATGACCTTGGCCACGGAGAAGGTCTTCCCCGAGCCGGTCACACCGAGGAGGATCTGGTGCGGATCGCCGCGCTGCACGCTCTCCACGAGCTGGCGGATCGCTTCCGGCTGGTCGCCCTGGGGCTGGAATGGGGAGATGAGGTTGAACGACATGGGACTGGGGAGTTTAGCGCTTGATGTTGCTGGTTGCTGTGTTGCTGGTTCATTGCGGCGCCCGGCATTCAGGGCCAAAGCCCCGCAACGAACCAGCAACCAGCAACCCAGCAACCGTTCAAGGAAACTGCTTCTTCGACTCCGCCAGCAGCGGCGTGAACAGCTCCCGTACGTCTTCCGCCTTGTCGAAGTAGAGGCCGGTGACGAGGAGGGAGTGCAGGACGCGGCCCTGGCGCACGACGAAGACGTTGCCGACGGGCTTGCCGTTGTTGCGGATGATGGCCGCGTAGCGCTCGTCGCCGAGGGGCAGCAGCGCGGCGCGCGACTGCAGCTCGGCGTCGCCGATGGCCACGCCGGTGCGGTAGGCGCCGACGCTGATGACGAACGACTCGCGCGCGTCGCGCACGCTCGGACAGATCTCCGCGCCGGAAGAGACGTAGATGTCCGACCCCTCGCAGTCATGCTCGAACGAGATCTCGTGCGTGCGGTCGAGGTTCCGCTTCGAGGTGAGCTGGACGCACTTCGGGTCGAGGTCGACCTCGTACGAGTCGAATGCCGCCGCGCTCAGGACGAGGCGTTTCTGCGCCTCGGTCGGCGGCCCGGAGGAGACGCCTTTCACGGCAAAGTAGCCGAAGGCGACCACGGCCGCGGCCAGGCCGATCACGCCCAGGAACCCGAGGACCACCGCGATGGCGACGGTCGACTTCTTCATTGCTTCGCGGGGGCTGGCTGGCTGGCCTTCCGCGCGGCGGCAGTCAGGGCTTCGACTTCGGCCGGCTGCATCTTCTTGTCGGCGATGCCGTTGCGCATCGTCTGCAGCACGGGGTTGAGGTTCGCGATGGGCACCTTGCGGGTGCGGAGATTCTCGCGCAGCGCCTCGATGGCCTCCTCGAGGGCCTTCTTCTGCGCCGCCGTGACCTCGGCGGTGTACATGCCGCGCACCTCTCCCATGCTCATGCCGAAGGTCAGGTCCATGAAGTCGACGATGCCGCCCGCGGCCATCCAGGCGCCGGCGCCGGCCAGGAGGATCAGGGCCACGATGGAGGCGGCGCCGCACCCGAAGGTGACACCGCGCGGCAGCACGGCCGCGGGAGAGGGTCCGGAGTAGTAATCAGCGGGTCGCAGCACGCCGGGCGAGAGAGTATCATGTCGCCACGGTTGGTCCCCGCACCTCCACGAAAGGCGAAAACAGAGTTACATGCCTGCTCTCTCGAACGTCACCGTCCTGATTCTCGACGACAACCCCCTGGTGCTGAAGCTCGGCCGCGCCCTGCTGGAGCGCGAAGGCAGCACGGTGCTGACGGCGTCGAGCTGGATCGAGTTCAACCACGTCCTGGCCAGCAACACGCCCGACATCATCTTCCTCGACGTGAACCTCCCCAGCATCAAGGGCAACCGCCTCAGCGAAGTGCTCAAGTCGCAGTCCAACAAGAAGGACATCCCCATCGTCCTGATCTCGGACCTCCCCGAGCGCTCGCTGGAAGAGATGTTCCCCAGCTCCGGTGCGAACGCCTGGATGCGCAAGCCGCTCACGCGCGACAAGATCATCGACATGATCACGCGGTACGTGCCGGCGGCGCGGTAGAGCGTCACTCCTGCGCCCGCACGGAGGTGCGGCCGAGGACCACGATTCCGGTCTGGCTGGAGGCCTTCTTCATCGGGTGCTGGCTGCCCCGCGTCTCGGCGCTCACTTTGCGCGAGACGTATTTGTAGATCTCGTCGACGTCGACCTGGCCGTCGCGGTCGTCATCGGCCGCGCCGCGCAGTCCTTCCAGGAAAAAGTACGTGAAGACCCCGTGGCCGAAGTTTCGCCGCTCCAGCGCGATCTCGTTCGCACCGCTGGCGGTCAGGACGATGCGTCCCTTCCCCGCCCCGGCCAGCCGCGAGAGAAACTCGTCCGTGACGATGCCGCGCGTCCGCACCGCGGGGTCGAACAGCGTGCGCCCTCCCTCGGCCGCGCCGCTGAAGCAACTGTCGAGGATGAGCGCCACGCGCTCGGGCCGCAGCCGCTGGAGGATGAGCGCCAGCTGCTCCATGCTCAGCGCGGTGCTGAACAGGTCGCCGGGGTCGGCGTCGTACGGGAGGATGTACTTGGTGAAGCCGTCGGCGTCGGCGCTGGCGCGGTCGCGCTCCTTCAGGCCGTGGCCGGCGAAGTAGATGATCACCGTGTCGTTGGGGTTGAGCGCCCTGGCGACGAGCTCCGTGCCGAGACGGCGCTTGATGTTCGCCAGCGTCGCCTGTTCGTCGAGGAGCTGGATGATCTGCCCCTCGTCGATGCCGAAGCGCTCGCTGTAGTACGCCGCCACGGCCGCCGCGTCTTTGCGCGCGAACGCGAGGTCGTTCACGCTGTCGCCGGCGTAGTCCGAGATGCCCACGACGGCGAGCCAGATCCTGCCGTCGGGACGGTCGCGGTGGAGGGTGAGCGTGCGGCTGCTGCGCAACCCTTCCTCCGTGACGACGACGACTTCGAAGAGGTTGGCGCCGTAGTCGAGGTCGATCCGCTGCTCGTACTCCAGCAGCCGTCCCCCCTGCCCCGGCAGAAGGCGCGGGGGCTGGAGCGCGATGACGCGTCCGTTGTGCTCGAGGCGCACGCGCTCGACGCGGCTCGCGGACTGCACCTCGAAGCGCAGGTCGATCGCCTCGCCGGCCACGCGCTCTCCCTCCTCGTAACGGCGGAAGGCCACGCTGGCCTGCACCGGCGTGGGACGGTCCCGGCGCTCGGGTCGCGGCGCGGGTGGATCGACGGTGATCACCGCCGGCGCTTCCGGCTCGATGCGCAGGGCCGCCTCGCGTGTGACCACGGCGAAATCCTGCTGGCGGGCGACGACTTTCAGCAGCGCCTCCCCCGCCGCGGTCGTGCGCTTCACGTGCACGTTCAGGTCGATGGGCGGCAGCGCCGTGCGCGGCGCGATGGTGCCCGCGTCGATCACGCGCCGGGACACGGGCGCACCGCGCTCGTCGAGCAGGTCGACGGCGGCGCTGGCAGAGGTCACTTCGATCTGCACGCGCTCGGCCGCGAGCAGTCCCTGGTTGCGGACGTCGAGCGAGATCGTGGAGGAGCCGCCTTCCAGCAGCGGCGAGACCTCGGCCAGCGCGAGGACGAGGTCGGGGCGGTGCTGGGCGAAGGCGAGCTCGATGCGCGTCTCCCGCGGCTCGAAGTCGCGCTGCGTGGCGGTGACGGCGAATGACAGCGCCTGCAGCGATGCGTCGCGGCCGGTCGTGCGGGGAACGTGGATGACGACGCGTTGCTCGGGCGCCTCCACCTTCGGCGGCAGGTCGCCGACCATCAGCCTGTCCGGCTGCAGCGCGATGCCCGCGTCGAGCGGCTTCAGGGCCAGCTGCACCTCGCGCGCGGCCAGCGCCCCGCGGTTCACGGCGGTGAGCACGAGCTCGAGCTGTTCGCCGGAGTTGGCGACGCCGTCGCGGTTGCCCTTCGAGCCGACGGAGTTGCCGTCGTAGAGGCGATACGCCACTTCGACCGCGGGACGGCGGAAATCCATCTGCCAGACGACGGAGCGCTTCGCCTCGGCCACGCTCTCGCCGCGCGCTTCGACGGCGCGCAGCGTCAGGGCGATGCTGCCGGCGTCGTAGGTGACGGGGACGCGGATGTGGACGCGTGCCTGCGCGGCATCGTCGACCGCGATCGGCGGCCACCAGAGCGTCGGCTCGACGATCGAGATGCGCGGGTCCTCCGCGGAGACGTGCAGCGCGCCGCCGACCGCCGCGCCCGGGCCGCTGTTGCGCACGACGACGAGGGCCTCGACGGTCTCGCCGTTGGCCGGCCGTCCGGCGCCGAGCGCGACGTCGGCGATCTCGAGGGTGGGCGGATGGAGTCGCTCGGTGGCGATCCTGGCGACGACGGGACGCCCGCCATAGCCGCGCTTCTCCGAGGTCTCGATGTGGAGCTGCACGGCTTCACTCTGCACGGCGAGGCTCGCGGTGATGGGGACGGTGACGCTCGCTTCGGCGCCCGGAAGCACGTCGCCGACGTTCGCCTCGGCAGGAAACGTGAGCTCGCGCTGCGGCGCGGAGAGGCGGAGCCGCGCGCCGAAGGCCTGCCCCGCGCCGCGGTTGCGGACGGTGAAGACGAGCTTCGCGCTCTCGCCGGCGTCGAGGCGGCCGTTGGGGAGGATGGAGGTCTCATCATCGAGGCGGAAGGTGGTCTCGAGCTGCGACGGGCGGGCGCGGGCGGCGGCGTGCTCGCCCAGAAAGTCGCCGAGCTTCGGGTCGGCGATGAGTTTCGTCACCAGGTCGTCGAGCATGTGCTCGATGGCCGGCGTCCCGACAGCCCGCGCGCGGGTAACGGCGCTCCAGTACATCGACTTCGTGACCTTTCCCTCCCCGGAGGCCTCGATTGCCGCGATCGCGCTGCCGTCCGGACGGGTCGCCGTGAGCGTGCCCTGCACCAGCACGCCGCTGAACACGCCTTCGGCGGTCTGCATGCTGCTCGCGCGCACGTGCATGTGCAGCACGAGGTCGTATGCCTCCGCGGCCGCTCCCTCCGGCGGCTGGTCGACGATTTTGATCCGGGGAAACAGCCTGGAGAGCACCGTCGGCAGCACGCCCGCCACCGGAGGGGCGTGACTGACGTTGACCCGCGTGTACGACTGCTTGCTCAGGTCGGTCCAGTAGAACCAGTGCGACCGCTGCTCGGCTTCGGCGGTCGGAAGGATCAGCGCGACGCGAAGCTGGTCGTCGAGAGGCCGCTCCGGCAGAGCAAGAAGCGTGAGCTTCGACGGCAGCTCGAAGGTAATGGTCTCGCTGTCCTTCTGGACCGGCTTCGGCTGCTCGTCCGGCGCGGACTTCCCCGCTCCCCGGCTGCGCCACGTCTCATCCCCCGCCCAGGCGGTCGCCGCGATCAGGCACACACCGACCCACGTTTGCAGGCGCATCGCTCTCCACCACCCAAAGACACTATGTATCGCGAACTGTGGGCGTGCTGCTGCGTATGAGGATGCATGCGCGCACGCTCGACCCTCGTCCTGCTGCTCCTCCTCCTCGCCACCACCGCCTCCGCCCAGGGGACGATCCGCTATCTGAAGCTCCACGCCGCGGCGCTGGAGGGGAACCTCCTCGGCGAGCCGGCCGAGCAGGAAGTGGCGGTCTACCTGCCGCCGGGGTACGCCGACTCCGGGAGCGTGCGCTACCCCGTCCTCTATCTCCTGCACGGCATCGGCGGCGGCTTCACCGACTGGACGAAGCACTGGGACCTGCGCGGCTCGATGGACGCGCTGATCGCCTCGGGGACGCCGCCGTTCCTGGTGGTCATGCCCAACGGCGCGAACCGCCTCGGCGGCGGCTTCTACATGGACTCGCCGGTCAGCGGCGGCTGGGAGACGTTCCTCGTCCGCGAGCTCGTCCCGCGCATCGACGCCGAGTTCCGCACCATCGCCGCACCCGCGTCCCGAGGGGTGGCCGGTCACTCCATGGGCGGCTTCGGCGCACTGCGGCTGGGCATGCGCTTCCCCGACCTCTTCGGCTCCGTCTACGCCATGAGTCCCTGCTGCCTCGATCTCACCGACGACATCGGCCACGGCAATCCGGAGTGGCGCACGGCGCTCCGTTTCAAGGAGCCCGCGGACCTCGGCAAGGCGGTGCAGGCCGGCAACTTCTATCCCGTGGCCATGATCGCCATCTCCGCGGCGCTCTCCCCGAACCGGAACAAGCCGCCGTTCTACGTCGACCTGCCGGTGCGCGAGCTGCGCGGCGAGCTGCTGCCGGACGACGCGGTGTACGAACAGTGGCGCGCCGCCCTTCCCTACTCGCAGCTCGCCTCGCACCGCGCGAACCTGCTCCGGCTGAAGGCGATGGCCATCGACTACGGGACCAGCGACCAGTTCGCGCACATCATCACCGCCACGCCGGAGTTCTCGCGCGAGCTGGCTCGCCTGCGCATCCCGCACCGGCTGGACGTCTACGCCGGCGATCACCGGGAGCACATCCCCCGGCGGCTGCGGACGCACGTGCTCCCGTTCTTCGCGGGAGTGTTCCCCCGCTGACGCGCAGCGTCTGGAGTGCGGCAGCGCCAGCTGCCGCTCTCCAAGCGCCAGCCGCAGCTGGCGCTGCGGCATTGAGAGCGGCAGCTGGCGCTGCCGCACTCCAGACGCTGCGCGCTACGCTGTTTCCAGCACCGAAATGATGTTCCCGGCCGGGTCCTTGAACCAGGCGATGGTCGGGCCGCCGTCGCCGCGGGAGATGCCGTCGGCGTCGGTCTTCACGTTCGGGCCGTCGTAGATCTCGAAGCGCACGCCGCGGCGCTCGAGCTCGGCCACCGTCTCCTCCACATTCTTCACGGGGAAGTTCAGCACCGTGAAGGTGGCGGGCTGGTGATCGGACTTCACGTAGAGCATCACCTTCGTGCCGCCGGCGAGGCGCAGCTCGAGGAACCCGCCCATCTCCTCGATCGTTTCGGCCTCGACTCCCAGCGTCTGGCCGTAGAATTGACGGGCCCGGTCCAAATCATCGATCGAAAAACTGGAGAACGCCTGTGACGAGTTCAGCATCGCCCGATTCTATCCCTTCGCCACGGCGGCGGTGGCTGACGCTCGCCGCCGTCGGCTGCGGTCTGGTCGTCCTGGCCCTGCTCGTCTCGACGCTGGTCGTCTTCGACAAAGAGCATTTCGGCTGGCTGGTGGGCGGAATGTTCCTGCCGACCATCGTCAGCGGCTGCTTCGTGGGCGCGGTGCTGATGCTCGGCGGCACGCTGATGCTGCCGGAGCGCTGGACGTGGCGCGGCATCGTGCTCCTGGTGTGGGCACTGATCGCGCTGACCTCCCCGCTCTTCGGCTACCTGTTCCTCATGCCGTGGGGCGTGCTGGCGCTGCTGCTGCCGGTGGTGATCCCGGTCTTCGTGCAGCTCTACCGCGCCCACTCTACCGTGCCCATTTCACGACCGGCTCCACCCACTCCGGCAGCGGACGGTAGATGAATCCGTGCGCGAGTCCCGTGTTGAGCACGAGCTCTTTCGCGCGGTCGGTCTTCGGGCACTCAGATGACGGGATGTCGCTCTCCTCGCGGATGACCAGCATGCGCCGCGAGGGATACGCGCCGCTCTCCTTGAAGATCGCCTCCGCGGCCCGCGAGAAGCACGGCGCCAGCGCCACAAAGCGCACGTCGGGATGCTGCAGGCGTGCCGAGGCGCGCATGGCGATGGAGGCTCCCATCGACGCCCCCACCACCGTGATGCGGTCGGGCACGACGCCGGAGGCGATCAGCTCCCGCACCTGACGCACCACCGCGTTCGCCCCTTCGTCCACCGTGGTCTCCTTCGCACGCAGCTCCGCGTGCACGGTGAAGCCGCGCTTGCGCAGGGCCTCGGCGATGGCGTCGAGCTCGTACGGGCCGTGCCGCTCGTGGACCGGCCGGCGGCTCTGCTGGTCCTGCACGATGCGGCCGTGCAGGTAAATGAGATGCCGCTCCGGCCGAGGGGTCGCGGCGCAGGCGGCGAGGAGCACCAGGGCGATGACGCAGGAGCGGCGCATCATTGCCTGCCGCTCGTGTCGGTCGTGGTGGGCGTTGCGGGCGCCACGGAATCCGTGGTCGCGGTCGGGGCGGGCGACTCGGCGCTCTCCCCTGCCTGCGCGGAGGCGTCGTTCGCGGCCTGCGTCGGCTCGGCCTCCTTCGGCGTGTAGAACGGCCGCTGCAGATAGTACGGAAGCTTGCTGACCTGCACCGAGGCGCCGCTGCAGTCCTTGTCCGGCTCCTGTCCCGCCACGAAGGCGTTCATCACCACGCGGCTGCACGGACCGGTGCCGCGGCGGCCGGAGTAGAGATCCATCGGCACGACCACCACGCCGGGCGGCGGCTCGAAATCGGGCTTGGCCACGCGGAGCTTCTGCTCCTCGAACTGCTTGAAGATGTCGATCCAGATCGGCAGCGGCACGTCGGCGCCCGTGGCGCCCCCGCCGAGGGACTTCGCCGGATCGTCGTAACCGGTCCAGACCCCCACCGTGTACTCCGGCGAGAAGCCGATGAACCAGGCGTCGGTGTAGCCGTTGGTCGTGCCGGTCTTGCCGGCCAGCGGATCGGCCAGCGTGTGCGCGGCGTAGGCGGTGCCGCGGTCGATGACGCCCTTCATCATGTACGCGACCTCGAAGGCCACACCCGGCGACGTCGCCTCGGAGAGCTCGGGGAGCTTCTCCTCCAGCACGCGCTCGGCCTGGTCGGAGATGCGCCGGATGTAGCGCGGGCGGATGTAGACGCCGTTGTTGGCGAAGACGTTGTACGCCGCGGTCATCTCCAGCGGCGACACGCCGGCGGCGCCGAGCGAGAGCGACGGATACTTCGGCAGGTCGGCGGTGATGCCGCAGCGGCGGGCGAAGTCGACCACGCGGTCGCCGCCGGTCATCATGTACGTCTTCACCGCCGGCACGTTGATGGAGAGCTCCAGCGCGCGCTGGATGGTCACGATGCCGGCGTATTTGCCGTAGTAGTTCTTCGGCGAGTAGATCGCGTCGCCGACCGGGATGGCCACCGGCGCGTCGAAGAGCGTGTCGGCGGGCGTGAGCCCGGTCTCGAACGCCGCGCCGTAGACGAGCGGCTTGAACGACGAGCCGGTCTGCCGCCGCGACTGCACGGCGCGGTTGAACTTCGACATCTGGAAGTCGTAGCCGCCGGCCAGGGCGCGCACTTCGCCGCTCTTGACGTCGATCACCACCACCGCCCCCTGCACGTTGGGCATCTGGTCGAAGCGCCACGACAGGACTTTGGTCTTCGGGTCCTCGGCCTGCAGGACGTGCACGACGTCGCCGCGCTTGAGGATCCCCTCCATGCTCTTCTTCTTCGTCCAGGCCCAGGCCTCGGGCGGCAGCTCGAGGCGGTCGCGATGCACGCGCACGGTGAGCTTGTCCTTCGCCACGGCGAGCACGACGGCGGGATAGAGGCGCTCCTTCACGTAGGCCTCGTTGCTCCAGCTCGGGTCGCGGTAGGTCTCGGGATCGAGCCCCTCGGCCACGAGGTTGCGCGTGGGACGGCGGAAGCCGCGGCGCTTGTCGAACCTGCGCAGCCCGCGCTGCAACGCCCCCTCGGTGATCTGCTGGATCTGCAGGTCGAGCGTGGAGTACACCTTCAGGCCGCTGCGATAGAGCTCTTCGGCGCCGAACTTCTCGTTCTTCTCGATGTACTGGCGGATCTCCTCGGTGAAGTACGCGCCGACGCGCGGCGCCTCCTCCTTGAAGGTCCCGAGAGTGATGGGGGCGCCGACGGCCTGCCGGTACTGCTCGGCGTTGATGAACTTCTCGGTCAGCATGCGCCGGAGCACGTAGTCGCGGCGCATCCTGGCGCGGTCGGGATGGGTGATGGGGCTGTAGTACATCGGCGAGCGGATGAGCGCCGCCAGCACGGCCGCCTCGGGGAGCGTGAGCTCTTTCGCATGCTTGCCGAAGTAGAGGCGCGAGCCCGCCTCGACGCCGTAGGCGCCGTGCCCGAGGTAGACCTGGTTCGCGTACAGCTCGAAGATCTGGTCCTTGGTGAAGTCCTTCTCGATCTGCACGGCCAGGAAGGCTTCGTTGATCTTGCGGCGGAGGGTTTTCTCGGGCGTGAGGAAGACCTGCTTGGCGAGCTGCTGCGTGAGGGTCGACGCGCCCTGCGCGGTGCGGCGCTCGATGACGTCCTTGATGATCGCGCGCACGATGGCTTTCGGGTCGACGCCGCCATGGCGGTAGAACTCGGAGTCCTCGGTGGCGATGACGGCATTGACGAAGACCTGGGCCATGTCGCGCTTCGGCACGACGATGCGTTTCTGGATCGAGTACTCCGCGAACGGCACCCCGTTGCGGTCGTAGATGCGGGTGATGATGGCCGGCTGATAGTCGGTCAGTTTCTTGACCTCCGGCCGCCGCACCGCGTTGGCGAAAAGGAAGCCGGCCGGAATCCCCAGCGCTCCGGCGATGAGGAGCATGAGCAGCCGCGACCGGCGGCGCGAGGGGGGTGCCTGGGGGGTGAGTTGATGTTCGGTCACGTTGAAATTTTAGTTCACCTCGCGTCGCGGAACAGACTCATCACTTTGGAGAACCACGACGTACGTGGCGGCATCGTCGATCCAGCCATTCCAGGATAGAGCGTCACGCAGGGCAGCACTTCCAGCGGCAGCGACTCCACCCACCCTCGATGCACCTCGTCCGCGGCGTCCTGAATGATGCCGACACTGCCGAGATTCGCCTGAACGAACACGCGGAGCAGCTTCAGGCGGAATTCGCGGAGCGCGCCTTTTTTGCGAACGTCGAGTAGCAGGACGCCGTCCCGGACGGTGGCCGTGTCGCCAACAGCCCTGCGAATCGCGGACTCCATCGCCGGATCGAGCTCAAAGCCGGCAAGTGCGATGGTCGCTGCTCCGGCAAGGAGCGAAAGATGTTGCGATGCGTGCACGCGGAACAGTGGATCGAGATGCAACACTGTTTCCGTCAGCGCCTTCGTCGCGGTGGTGAGATCGTCGATGCCGCCACGCACCTCCATTTTCGACCGGCCCACCGACGTAGACGCGAATGCCGCAGCCGCGTATTGCAGCGCCGTCACCCACAGATCCAGCGAGAATTCCGCCGCGGCGACGTTCGACATCGTTGCGGTCACGGCATCCGCGACCGCATCAATCCATCCTTCGCCACCCGGTCCTGCCGGTCCTAACAACAGATCCTGCAGCGGGACGAGGGCGTCGGTCGGATGGCCTGATTCTTTGAGGCTGTGCAGATTCGGCGTTCGTCCCCAGTAGTCGACGTCTTTCAGGATGCGGTGGGTGATCGGGTAGGACAGCTCCTGCTTCGAACGACGCCGTGTCGAAACCGGCCCATGGGTCTTCACGAACTCTTCGGCCGCCGTAAGTGTCACGCGATCGACGGAGGCAAGGCCATTCTCCGCCATCGCACCTGCGAACCACGCTTCCTTCCGGCACCAGTCGGATTCATTGAAATGTCTGGATTCGACGATGACGATTTTCTTCGACCGGGCCAGCGATCCGTAAACGAAGCTGCGGTTCACGACGCCCCGAGGAAGCGTCATACAATCGAGAAAGACGCCGTGCGTCGACTGCAGATCCTGCACGGCAGCCGACAACTGCAGCTTTGCGTCACGCCCGCGGTGGCTCAGAAAGATGTCGAACTGTTCCTCGCCTACGGCCAGTGGCGGTCCATGTCCTGCTTCGACGGTGCGTACGCGCGCCAGTGCCGCGCCGATCCACATCAGGTCCGCTGCGGACAGCAGCGGGTTCGTGAGACCGTCAGCGAGAATCTTCACGACCGTCGTCATGGCGGCCGGATGAAACGAGAAGAGCGTGTGTGTCGCGTACCCGTACGAGATCGTGTACTTCTCCGGCCGGATCGAGCTCACATGCGCCTCGCGCTCGCCGAGAAAGATCGCAGGCTCGATGAAGCTGGCCATCGCGACCACGGTCCATGACAGCGCAACCAGAATCCTCGCGAGGTAGGCTGCCTCCGCGGGAAAACGAAGCAGTTCCTGCTCGATCTCGATCTGGTTTGCAATGGACCACAAGTGTGGCCATCCGGTGCGAGCAAACTCATGCGGCTGGATGTTGCCGCTGCCGCGCTCACTGGGTGCGGTCAGCCAGAGCAGCGCGTCGTGGCCAAGGAGCGTGGTGAGCGTGCGGGGACACGGAACGCGCTTTGCCACCGCACGACGCATCAGTTCGCGCATCATCGCGTGTTTCGCACCACCGAAATCGCGAGGCTCTTTCCCTTTGGACTCCTTCTCGAGCTGCCCAAAGGCCATGAGCATCTCGAGATTGTCGAGGTCGAGCAGACCGCCACCAAGGGAGTCGAATGGATTGATGGCGCCGCCAGCGCCGAACATCGTCAGGATCTGTCCGATCACGCTGCTCGATTGCAGAAACTGATTGTGCAGGTCATCCGGCCAGCGATCGATCGCCGCATTCAGCCACTCCTGTACCGCCGGATTCTTCAGCAGGATATCCACGCGATCACCGCCCCCCATCGCCCACTCGGCTCCGGGCACACCGAGATCGGGCAGTTCGCCCTTGGCAGGAACGAAATCGGGAGGGAATGCGCTCAGCGTTCGGGCGGCATCGCGCATCAACCCCGCGACCGTGGCGAGCTCGGAGCGCTGCATCGACGCACTGCGCATGGATCGAGTCTACTCCCGGTACAATTCCCTCGAATGTCCGCGTCCCCTGTTGCCTCCACACGACCCGACTGGCCCCGGCTCGTAGGCGAATCCCTCAAACAGAACGGGCCGTGGCACACCTACCACAAGCTCCTCGAGGCGCGGCGCGCCTATCCCGACGACCTAGCCGTCCGCGGCTACGTGGAGATCGTCCGCAACACCATCGCCCGCAACTTCCTCGGCCACCCGCGCGGGATGCAGGCCGTGCCGAAGCTGAGCGCCGATTTCCTGTCGAACTTCGACCGCTTCACGCTCAACGCCCAGGAGGGCTATCTCGTCTCGCTGATCGACGGGCGGTTGGACGTGCAGAAGCTGATGATCCTCAGTCCGTTCGATCCCTTCACGACGATCTTCATCCTGGCGAAGCTCGAGCACGAGCGCGCCATTGTGGTGCCTCAATGAACTTCGCGTTCGCGCTCGAGCTGCTCGACCAGTTGCCGACGTCCATCGCCGCGGTCGCGGAGAACGGCACCGTCCGCTACCGCAACCGCGCCTTCAACGAGGCCTTCGGCGCCGACGCCATCGACTGGATCCGCGAGGCCGCCCGCACCGTGGCGGGCGAGCGCGGCTGGCTGCAGGGCTTCTTCCTCGAGGGCGACGAGGCGCGCACGATCGACGTCGAGATCGAGGGGCGCGTCTTCCGCATCGACAAGATCATGCACGTGACCGACGAGGAAGGCCCGGCCGTGGCCCTGGCCTTCGAGGACGTCACGCAGCAGCGCGAGGCGGAGCAGGCCAAGTCCGACTTCACCGCCCAGATCGTGCACGACCTGCGCGGACCGCTCTCGGGCATCCAGGGGACGCTGGAGTTCGTGCTCTCGCAGGAGGGAGCGAAGCTCGAGAGCGTCTACTTCGACCTGCTGCAGGAGGCGTATCGCGAAGGCGACCGCATGATGGGGCTGATCAACGAGATCCTCGATTTCTCGAAGATCCAGTCGGGCAACTTCATCGTCGAGCGCGAGCCGGTGCGCGTGGCGGGGGTGCTCAAGCGCGCCGTGCGCAGCCTGCAGTCGGTGGCGGCGCGCGACGAGATCTTCCTCCTCAGCGCGCACGGCCGCGACGTGCCGCAGATCATCGGCAGCGTGGAGAAGCTCACCCAGGCGGTGATCAACCTGATCTCGAACTCGCTGAAGTTCACGCCGAAGAAGGGACTGATCTCCGTCGGCGCGCAGATCGTGCGCAACGGCGACGCGGCCGAGGCCATCGTCATCACCGTGACCGATACGGGGATGGGCATCAAGGCCGAGGAGATCGAGCGGCTCTTCCAGAAATACAAGCAGAGCGGCACCAAGTCGCTCCGCGGCGGCGGCGGCACGGGCCTCGGCCTGTACATCGTCAAGCAGGTCGTGGAAGCGCACGGCGGCGAAGTGAGCGTGGCCTCGATCGAGGGCGTAGGCACGAGCATGGTGCTGCGCCTGCCCGTGAAGCGGGCGGCGTAGGGGACCGAAGAAACTTGTTCATGGGAATCTTCTCGCTGCTGAAGAAAGCGCTCCGCATTGGTCGCCGGCCCCAGCACCGGCCACAGGCGATTTTCGAGCACACCGAGGAATCAGGGCCGGAGGAGAAATTCAACGCGCCGCTCGATCCGGGCGGCCGGGCCGCTCCCACCGCCGCGTCACTTACCGCGGACTTCAGGATTCTTCGGGCATCGACGCTTCTGCAGATGAAAGGTCCCATGCCGAAGTTCGAGCAGCTCCGGAGCGAGCAGCCCTCGGCATGGTTCCACCCGGATGCGCCGCCGTCCGCCGTGCTCTTCGTCTCCCATCGCTGGAAGACCCCGGCACATCCCGATCCCGACGACGCACAGGCAGATGCGATCCGCTCCTTCCTGACCGCCGTGCGCGATGTGGATGAGTCGCGAGAGCTGTCCGCGTTCAAGCGGCGGCGGCGCGTTCCCTCCCTCCAGGTACACGGCATCTTCCAGGCAGCCTATTTTCTCGAGAACGGAATCGCGTTCGGCCAACAGGATGCCGACGCGCGGAACGATCGCGACGACGAATCGTTTCTCGACCGTCTCGGCGTCTGGTACGACTTCTCCTGCATGCCGCAGGACGGGACCGGCTCGCTGTCGCTCGTACCGAGCCTGGCGCGAATCCACGAGCTGATCGGTGAGAGCACGATGCTGGTCCTGCGCTGGCCGGGGGACGATTACGATGCCCGCGCCTGGTGCGCGGCCGAGATCTCGACGGAGCCGGACATCGAGCGCAGCCAGTGCAAGCGCATCGTCCTGCGCCTCGACCAGCTCTCGCGGCCGATTCCGCTGCAAGATCTCGTCAACAGCGAGCAAACGCCCTTCTTCGATGAGGTCCGCGAGTCGATGGCGGTCGATCTGAAGCACTGGAACGACAGTCCCCGCCGCGCTCTGGTGCGCCTCCATCAGCTCTATCACTTCCTTGCGGATCTGGAGGACGAGCGCGACATGCCGCTGTTCACCGCGCGCCGGAAGCCGGAGATCTTCCGGGGCCAACGGACGCTGCTCGGCGAGATGATCACGCGGCTGGGGTCACTTTCGCGGAGAGACCTCTCTCTCCCGGCGAACGGCCGGCTCCAGGCCGACGTGTCCACGGAGGTGGTGGCCGCTCTCCGGTCGGCAGGCCTCCGCTGCACGAATCCGGAGGACCTTCTCTTCACCGGTCTGATGATCCTCTATTCGCGTCATCGCGGCGCAGCGCAGATGGCGCGGTTTTACGGAGCGTGTATCGAGCGTTATTTCGCGCGAAAGCCGTTGATGCTCGCTCGCTATCGAGAGCAGCGCGGCCCGTACTCCATCGACGTCTGGTGGGTCTTCGACGACGAGCCGCCCGACTCGCCGTCATGGAAGCCGCCACGGTGGGGGGTGGACTGAAAGTCCGCCGGACGAAGTGACCGTGCGGCGCGGCCACGCCGAGGCGCGCAGGATTCCCGAGGCCGTACGCCGGGTCTATCTCGGCGAACCGTTCCAGGCGGTGTACGACGACGCGATCCGCCCGCTCGGCCATCCGGTCGAAAAGTTCCGCGAAACCGTGACCATGTTCCGCTCTCTCGAGGTGGTGGAGCGGTACCTCGCGAAAGACTGGATTTCGATCCATGCCGAGCAACACAGAGACCGCGCGCGCCGAATCCTCATGGCCCAGGCGCTGCGGAGCCACATCGAAGCCATCGCGGCGGTAGAAAAGGTGAGTGTCGATACCGCTGCCGATGATTACTACCGCACCCTCGTGGACGCGCTTCCCGCGGTCGTCCTCGATGCACGCTTTTCACTGCCCGCCGGACGCGACATCTTCCGGTATCGAGAGGTTCCCGATGCGATTCTCGAAAAACGTTTGGCTCCCCGGTAGTCTTGCCGCCGTCGACCGCACAGCCGGGGCGGCGTGAGGCGCGCCATGCCCAGTGGACCGCCGGCGTCCCCGCCGGCTGTCTGGGGCGGCGTCTCGCCGCCCCCCGCCCGGAGCGCAGGCGGGACGCCTGCGCAGACAGCCGGCGGGACGCCGGCGGTCCGCCTTCTCGTCGTCTTCCTGGCGCCGGCGCTCGTGGCGTGGCGCTACACGTCGGAGCTGCTGGCGTTCACTCCGCCCTGACCTCCACCTTCCCGAACCCCGCGGCGTGCGAGAGGGTGTCCATCACGCCGACGGCCACGGTGTACTTGGCGCGGTTCATGTTCAGCGGGATGACGTACGTCCAGTGTCCGGTCCGGATGTTCTCCGCGTCGGCCTGCGGGACTTCGACGACCTGCGTGCCGTGCACGCCGCTGGTGAAGTCGGACTGTTCTCCCGCCACGGCGTAATGCACGCTGAAGCTGGCCTTCAGCGTGTTACCGTCCGGGAGGAACGAGAGCGCGGACAGCGGCACGTGTGCCGCCACCCACATCGTCTGCGTCTTCCGGTCGGTGCCGACGGTCTTGTACTCGACGCGCACGGGGACCTCGCCGCGCGAGGGGGGCGCGAGCAGCGAGGCCACGACGCGGTCCGTCATCTCGCGCTCGGGGGACTTGCGGATCACCTCTTTGCGCGCGCGCACGTGCAGGTCCGGCCGCCCCTTCACGCGCACCTCGATTTTGTGCGGCGTGTCGTAGTCGCCGCCGGCGCGATAGCCGAGGGAGTAGTAGCTGGAGACGTCGGCGACGATCTCGTTCACCAGGTTGTCGAAGCTCAGGGCGCCGCGATGCCACGTGCCGCCCGTCTTCTCGGCCAGCGTGCGCAGCGTTCCTTCCGTGTTCGTGGCCCGCAGCTCGACCAGCATCGGGTTGCCGCTCGTGCCGGCGAGCGGCTGCGAGGCGGTGCGCCGGCGCGCCGTCCCCGAATCCCAGGCCTCGCGTCCCGGCGTCGGGCCGTCGATGTCGCCGCCGGGGGCGAGCGAGCCGATTCCGTACTCCGGCTGCACGGCGTAGATGGTGACGCCGCCCGTGGCGGCGGAGCGCGCGATCTCGTCCACCAGCGGCTGGAGGTTCACCCAGTCGGCGTGCGTGAGGTCGTCGAGCATGCTCCAGTCGCCGAACGCCGAGTCCCCGTCCGCGGCCTGCACGCTGACCGGGTCGTCGGTGACCTGGAACGCTTCCTTCCCCGGCTCGAGCGGCATCGACTCGGTGGCCAGGACCAGGACCTTGCGGCCGGGAAGCTCGGCGGCGGCGTTGACGATGGCGCGCAGCTGCCCGAGGCGCTGCTGCACGCGGTTCTTCACGAAATTCGCGTAGCGGCGGGCGGCGATCCGCCGCCCATGCCAGCTGCCGGCGCCGCGCATCTCGATCCCGAGCTGCCGCATCTCCAGAAAGTGCGGCGACGTGGCGCGCCACTTCTCGCGGTCCAGCGCCTCGAGCAGCGCCTTCTGCACGGCCGCGGCGTCGCTGCTGAACGGGAGCCGCAGCTTCTCCTGCTCGTGCGGCCGCACGACCATCGCCTCGTCCCCCTCGCGCATGCTCTCGCGGAAGAGGCGGTCGAACTGCGCCTTCAGCTTCTTCGACGTCGGCTGCGTGAGCGCCATCTCGTCGACGTAGAAGATGAACTTCCGCGACGGTGGCGCGGCGGGCTGCAATGTGGGGCGGGCTTCAGCCCGCCCCTCCTCGCGGGCGGAAGCCCGCGCCACATCGGCGTACGACGAGAAGTTGGAGAGCTCACGCTCCTTTCCGTCCTCGAAGAGCTGGAAATCGTCGCGGGTCAGGTTGGTGACCGGCTGCCCCTTGGCGTCCGTCACGACCACGTCGATGTTGTGCACGCGCACTTCCATCGACTCGATGTACGGTACCTGCGCGGCGGCGGGAAGGGCCAACAGCAGCAGGAGGGCAATCTGTCGTTTCATTTGAGGTCGAGCTCCACTCTCGCGAATCCGGACAGGTGCGACTGCAGGTCGAGGACGCCGAGGGCCACCGTGTGCTTGGCCGGGCGAAGGTTCAGCGGGACCGCGTACGTCCAGTTCTGGTTCTTCACTTCCTCGTATTTCGACGCGGGGATCTCCACCAGTTGCTCGCCGTGCACGCCGCTGACGAAGTCGCTCTCCGTGCCCAGGACCGCGTAGTGCACGCTGAAGCGCGCCTTCAGCGTGTCGCCGTCGGGAAGGAACGTCAGCGTCGACAGCGGGACGCGCGCCGCCACGAGCACGGTCTTGTACTGGCGGTCGGGGGCGACGCCGACCTGCTTGTGCTCGAGGCGGATGCCGAGCTCGTTCGCCTCGGCGGGATCGAGCAGCGTGGCCACGACGCGGTCCGTCATCTCGCGCTGCGGCGACTTGCGGATCACCTCGCGCCGCGTGCGCACGCGCAGCTCCGGCCGCCCCTTCACCCGCACCTCGATTTTGTGCGCCCGGTCGACGCTCTCGCCGGCGCGATAGCCGAGGGAGTAGTAGCTCTCCACGTCGGTGGCGATGCCGGTGACCAGGTTGTCGAGACTCAGCCCGCCGCGCGCCCACGTGCCGCCGGTCATGTCCGCCAGCGACCGGAGCGTCCCCTCGGTGTTGGTGGTCATGTGCTCGACCATCTTCGAGAGGTTGTTCGCGTTGATCCGTGCCTCCGAGGCGTTGCGGCGGCGCGTGTCTCCCAAAGTCTGGCGGAGGCGGCTGCTCGTGGTGGCGCCGATGTCGCCGCCCGGCGCCAGGAAGCCGATGCCGTACTCGGCCTGCACCGAATAGATGGTGATGCCGTTCATCGCGGCGCTGCGCCCGATCTCGTCGACCAGCGGCTGCAGGTTCACCCAGTCCACGGCGCTGTCGTGATTGGGAAGCTCCCGCCACTCGCCGAACGCCCCGTCGGTGGACTCGGCCTCGACGCTGATGACGTCCGTGTACGCGGTGAAGGCCTCTTTCCCCGGCTCGACGGGGAGCGACTCGGTGACGAGGACCAGCACCTTGCGCCCCTCGACTTCGGCGGCCGCATTGACGACGGCACGCAACTGCCCGAGGCGCTGCTGCACGCGGCTCCGCACGAGGCCGGCCCAGCGGCGCGCCGCCACGCGCGCGGCGATGTGGCTGGCCGCGCCGCGCATCTCGTTCTCGAGCAGCCGGAACTCGCGCAGGATCGGCGCGTCGGCGCGCCACCGCTCGGCGTGGATGGCCTCCATCAGCGTCCTGCGCACCGCGGCGCGGTCGCCGCTGAACGGCGCGGCGAGCTTCCGCTCCTGCGCCGGACGCAGCACCATCGCCTCATCGCCCGGCTGCATGGTGGTGTCGAGCAGCCTGGCCAGCTCCGCCTCGAGCTTCTTCCGCGTCGGGTCGGCCAGCGACATTTCGTCGACGTAGAAGATGAACTTCCGCGGCGCGCGCTGCGGCTGCGGCTCCTCGGCCGGCGGTGGAGCGGCGGGCTGCAGCCCGCCGCCGTCGGGTTTCGGCAGGCTCGGAGGAGCGAACCCCGAAAAGTTCGTGATCGGCTTTTCGACGCCGTCCTCCAGCAACTGGAAGTCGTCCGGGCCGAGGCCGGCCACCGGCTTCCCCTGCGCGTCCGTCACCACCACGTCCACGCTGTGGACGCGCACTTCCAATGTTTCGATGTAGGGGACCTGGGCGACAGCGGAAACAGCGGTAAGCAGCAGCAGAATGCTGAGCCTTCGGATCATTCGTTTCCTCTCTTCGTATTCCGCGTCTCTGAAACGGACGTGCCACGAATCCATACCTGACGGACGCGAGAACGGTGAGGAGAACCGTCCTC
Organism: Thermoanaerobaculia bacterium; assembly: GCA_035627015.1. GTDB lineage: Bacteria > Acidobacteriota > Thermoanaerobaculia > Gp7-AA8 > Gp7-AA8 > QHVT01. The sequence continues at coordinate 32,722 of DASPMO010000010.1, forward strand.
GAATCTGGAAGCGTGTCCCCTCAGCCGGACAGCAGGAACGCGATGGCGGAGCGCAACTCTTCCTCGCGGACGTCACTCACCACCACGCACTCCCCCACGCGGCGCGGGAAGACCATCACCCGCGAGGTGCCGGTGTTTTTCTTGTCGTGCTCGGTGGCGGCGAAGATGTCGTCCGCATCGAGGCGCGGCAGCGGCGCCGGGTCGTACTTCAGGATGGCCCGCTCGATGCGTGCGGCCTCGTCGGGCGGCAGCAGCCCGCGGTCGACGGCGATCCGGTTCGCGCCGATCATCCCCCACGCCACCGCCTCGCCGTGGGTCATCCCCTCGTAGTGCAGGGCCGCCTCGATGCCGTGGGCGATGGTGTGCCCGTAGTTGAGGAGGCGGCGGAGGTCGGCCTCGCGCTCGTCGGCGGTGACGATGTCGGCCTTGACCTTGATGGCCTTGCGGACGATCGGCTCGATGTCGAGGGTGTCGCGCTCGAAGAGGGCAAAGAGGGCCGGGTCGGCGATGACGCCCCCTTTCAGGGCCTCGTACAGGCCGCTGAGGCGCTCGCGCGGCGGGAGCGAGTCGAGGACGTCGAGGTCGCTCACGATGGCGCGCGGCGGATAGAAGCTGCCGATGAGGTTCTTCCCCTTCGGATGGTTGACCGCGAGCTTGCCGCCGATGGAGCTGTCGACCTGCGCCAGGAGCGTGGTCGGCACGTGCACGAGGTCGATCCCCCGCAGGAAGATCGACGCCGCGAAGCCCGCCGTGTCGCCGATCATCCCGCCGCCGACGACGACCGCCATCGAGTCGCGCTTCGCTCCCCGCTCGAGGAGCTGGGTGATGACGGCATTGGCCGTGTCGAGGGTCTTGTTCGCCTCCCCTTCCTCGATGGTGAGGATCTCGGCGTCCTGGAAGGAGGCCGCCACGCGCTCGCCGAAGCGCGCCCTCAGCGCGTGCGAGGTGATGACGAAGACGCGCCCGCGCGGCCGCACCAGCGCGCCGGCGCGGTCGAGCAGGCCGCGGCCGACGAACACCGGCGTGTCATGAATGGAAAGGAAAGGCACCATCGCCGAGCGATGATCGATGAACGATGGGCGATGAGCAACCTCGGACCGTTCATCGCTCATCTCTCATCTCTCATCGCTCGTTCCCGCGAATCCCGATCCCCAGCTCCGTCAACTGCCGGTCATCGACGACGCTCGGCGCCGCGCACATGAGGTCCTGCGCGCGCGCGGTCTTCGGGAAGGCGATCACGTCCCGCAGCGACTCGGCCCGGGCCATCATCATGGCGATGCGGTCGACGCCGAAGGCGATGCCGCCGTGCGGCGGGGCGCCGTAGCGGAAGGCCTCGATGAGGAAGCCGAAGCGCTCGCGCGCGTCCTCGTCCGTGATGCCGAGGGCGCGGAACATCCGCTGCTGCACCTCCGGCTGGTTGATGCGGATCGACCCGCCGCCCAGCTCGATGCCGTTCAGCACGAGATCGTACGCCCGCGCCAGTACGCTGCCCGGATCGCTCTCGAGCCGGTCGAGATGCTCCAGCCGCGGCGAGGTGAACGGATGGTGCCGCGCGAAGAAGCGTCCCGACTCCTCGTCCCACTCGTAGAGCGGAAAGTCGGTGACCCAGAGAAAGTGCCAGGTCTCGGCGGGGATGAGCTTCTCGTCGGCCGCGATCTTCAGGCGCAACGACCCGAGGACGTCCCACACCGTCGTCTGTTTCCCCGCGACGAGCAGCGCGAGGTCGTTCTCGTTCGCCTGCAGCGCGCCGCGCAGCGAGTCGAACGCCGCATCATCGAGGAACTTCTTGATCGACGACCCGCGCTGCGCGTCGAACTTGATCCACACCAGCCCCGTCGCGCCGAGCTTCTTCGCTTCCTCGGTGAGGTCATCGAGTCGCTTGCGCGAGAACGCGGCGCCGTTCGGGACCACGATGGCCCGCACCGTCGCCGCGGCCTTGAACGGCTCGAACGCCGTCGTCTTCGCGGCCTCCGTCACGTCGATCAGCTCCATCCCGAAACGCGTGTCCGGGCGGTCGATGCCGAAGCGGTCCATCGCCTCCTGCCAGGTCATGCGCGGGAACGGCGTCTTCACCTCGATGTTGGCCAGCGGGAAGATCTCGGCGAAGAGCCCTTCCATGGTGCGGTAGATGAACTCCTCGTCGATGAACGACGCCTCGACGTCGATCTGCGTGAACTCCGGCTGGCGGTCGCGGCGCAGGTCTTCGTCGCGGAAGCAGCGCGCGATCTGGAAGTAGCGCTCCAGCCCCGCCACCATGCAGAGCTGCTTGAAGATCTGCGGCGACTGCGGCAGCGCGTAGAACTGTCCTTTGTGCACGCGGCTCGGGACGAGGTAGTCGCGCGCCCCCTCGGGCGTGGACTTCGTGAGCACCGGCGTCTCGATCTCCAGGAAGCCGAGGCGGTCGAAGTAGTTCCGTACCGCCGTGAGCATCTTGTGCCGCAGCGTGAGGTTGCGCGCCAGCGACGGCCGGCGCAGGTCGAGATAGCGGTACTGCAGGCGCAGCTCCTCGGCCGCGTCGGTGTCGTCCTCGATCGGGAACGGCGGCGTGTCGGCGCGGTTGAGGATGACGATCTGCCTGGCCACGATCTCGACGTCGCCCGTCGGCAGCTTCGCGTTCTTCTGCGCGTCCGCCCGCTCGACGACTTCGCCTTCGACGCGTACCACGAACTCGGAGCGCAGCTCCTTGGCCGTGGCCACGAGCTCGTCGCTCGCGCCGCGCTCCTTGTCGACGACGATCTGGGCGATGCCGGTGCGGTCGCGGAGGTCGAGGAAGATCAGCTCGCCGAAATCGCGGCGCTTCTGCACCCAGCCGTTGAGCGTGACGGTTTGGCCGACGTGTTCTTTTCTGAGTGTTCCGTTCATGTGAGTACCAGCGATGAGTGATGAACGATGAGCGATGAGCAAAAGCTCCCCGCGCTCATCGCTCATCGCTCATCGCTCGGTATCGATCCTTATAGTCCACGTAATTGCGCCACGAGCGCTCGAGGTGCGCCAGCTCGTCGTCGGTGAGCGGACGCTTCACGCGCGCGGGCATGCCCAGGACCAGCGTCCGCGGCGGCACGTGCATGCCGGGCGGGACGAGCGCGCCGGCGCCGACGAGGGCGCTCTCGCCGATGACCGCGCCGTCGAGCACGCGCGAGCCGATGCCGATCAGCGCGCCGTCCTGCACCGTGCAGCCGTGCACGATCGCGCCGTGGCCGATGGTCACGTGCGCGCCGATGACCGTCGGCCAGTCGTGGTGCGTGACGTGGATCGTGCAGTTGTCCTGCACGTTCGTCCCCGCGCCGATGCGGACCGCGTTCACGTCGGCGCGGATGGTGGTCGAAAACCACACCGAGCAGTCATCGCCCAGCTCCACGTCCCCGATCACGGCGGCGTTTTCGGCCACGAACACACGTGCCCCGAACCGCGGCTCTTTCCCGTCGTACGCCCTGACGATCATCAGGGGCGGACTCTAACATGAGGGTCGCGCGGCCAGCGGACCGCCGGCGTCCCGCCGGCTGTCTGCGGCGGTGTCTCGCCGCCGCTATTTGTGCAGGCGAGACGCCTGCACAGACAGCCGGCGGGGACGCCGGCGGTCCCCGGGGGGCGGCGCGGCTCTACGTCGCCGGTGCGGGTGCCGGAGGCGGCGCGCCGGGGGCGATCGCGTTCGGCTCCTTCGTGTACGCGAGCGACTTCGGGATCTCCTTCAGCGCGCGCACCTGTTCCAGGAACGCCCGCGACAGCGACGCGGGGTTGTAGCCCGGGTCGTCGTGGATGCGGCGCAGCGCCGCCTCGTGCAGCAGCTCGCCGTTCGACAGGCGCCGGCTGCGGAAGAGGTTCAGGCGGATGCCGTTGCGCCGCTTCTCGCTGTTGTAGTGCAGCTTCGGCACGAATTCGAGCAGCCACCACCACGGCTTGAGCAGCTCGTTGTGCTTCTTCTCCAGCCACGGCTTCGCCACCGGCGGCTGCGACGCGGCGGTGCGGCGCGCGGAGTCGACGTGCAGTCCGGCGGCGACGGCCTCGTCGAGCATCCAGTCGAAGGCGCAGCGCCCCAGGTGCGAGTCGGCGTAGCCGCCGCCCACGTCGGCGTGTGCCCCGGGAAACCAGAGCTGCTGCAGGTCCTGCCCCCCCGCCGCGAAGAAGCGGTTCTGGCGATAGAAGGCGCGCCGCTCGTCGATGGCGATGGCGTGGCGGATGTGGGAAATGCCGGGATTCGTGGCGGAGTACTTGAACTTGGCCGGCTCCCAGAACCAGCCGACCGAGGAGACCGTGTCGAAGACGCCGACGAAATGCACCGGGCAGCGGCGGTCCCGGCTCCCGGCGATCGGGCGAGCGAAGGTCTCGCGGAACTGATCGCCGACCTGGAGGTCGTCCTTGTTCGTGACGCGCAGCAGACCCAGGGCGTACGGGATCAGGTTCTGCGAGCCCTGCGGCAGCAGGCCGACGTGCTGCAGCAGCGCCGCGACGACGCGGGCCGTGTACGCGCCGCGGCTGAAGCCGAAAATGTAGATGCGGTCCCCTTCCTCCCAGTGCTCCATCAGGAAGGAGTAGGCCTCCGAGACGTTCTGCTCGAGGCCGGTCGCGAAGGCGAGGTCGATCAGCTTCGAGAGGAACTTGCCGGTCCGCGTGATCAGCCCCGGGCCGGGCATGGTTCCCACTCCCGGGTCGTAGTAGACGAGCTGCTCCTCGTCGTCGCGGATCAGCGACTGCACGATGCGCACGACGTTGGTGTTGACCACGCCGAACTTGTTCGCGGTTCCGTCGCAGCAGAGCACGATGTTCCTGGACATGAAGGCCTCCGGTTGGTTGTGTACATAGGAGGGGCGGCGGCGGAGAATTTCCCTACCACTTTGCAACAAACCGCGCGCGCCGGGTGATTACCATGGCGTCATGGCTCACCGCCGGCTTGCCCTCTCCCTGGTCGCGCTCCTGTTCCTGGTCGCCGCGAAGCACCGCGCGGTGCGGCATCCCGAGCGGCTCCTCGAGCTCCCGCCGGCCGACGCGTTCACGTTCTCCAACACGCACGAGGTCACGACGCGGCACGTGGCGCTCGACCTGGCGGTCGACTTCGCGTCGCGGCGCCTGGCCGGCACGGCCACGCTCACGCTGGACAATTTCACCGGCACGCGGCAGCTCGTGCTCGACTCGTACGGCCTCGACGTCCGCGGCGTGACTCTCGATGGCTCGACGCCCACGCTCTGGTCCCTCGGCACCTCGCGGGACTACGGCCGGCCGCTGACGATCGCCATCCAGCCCTCCACGAAGACGGTCACCATCGACTACGCGACCATGCCGGATGCGCCGGCGCTCTACTGGAACTCGGCCGAGCAGAGCTACGGGCGGAAGGAACCGTACGTGTACTCGCTCAACGAGCCGATCGCGGCCCGGAGCTGGATCCCCATCCAGGACACGCCGGCCACGCGCATGACGTGGGAGGCGACGCTGCGCGTGCCGCCGCACCTCCTGGCGCTGATGAGCGCCGAGAACAACCCGACGGAGAAGAATGCCTCCGGCCTCTACACGTTCCGCATGACCCGGACCGTGCCGGCGTACCTGATCGCCTTCGCCGTCGGGCGGCTGGAGTTCCGCGCCTTCGACGAGCGCACCGGCGTCTACGCCGAGCCGGAGCTGATCGACGACGCGGAGTGGGAGCTGCGGTACGTGCCGGAGATGGTGGACGTGGCGGAGCGGGTCATCGCCCCCTATCCGTTCGTGCGCTATGACCTCCTGCTCATGCCGCCGACGTTCGTGGCCGGCGGGATGGAGCACCCGATGCTGAACTTCATCCACCCGTTCAGCGTGGTGACCGGCAACCATCCGGCGCAGCCGGAGCCGCGCAGCCTCATCGCGCACGAGCTGGCGCACTCGTGGGCGGGCGACCTGGTCACGCTGGCGAACTGGAACGACGTCTGGCTGAACGAGGGGATCACGTCGTACCTCACGCTGCGCATCCTCGAGGAGATGCTCGGCGCCGAGCGCGTGGAGCTGTCGTACTTCCTGGACCGCAACTCGTACGCGGCGTACGCCGCGCAGCCGGCGAACCACCCGCATTCGATCCTCCACCGCGAGGTGGCCTGGCCCAGCGACGGCTTCGATTCGACGGGCTATACGAAGGGAGAGCTGTTCCTGCGCACGCTGGAGGATCTCCTCGGCCGCCCGACGCTCGATTCGTTCCTCGACCGCTGGTTCGCGCGCTACGCGTGGCGCTGGGTCGACCATGAAACGTTCCTGGCCACGCTGGCGGAGGTGACCCGCCCCGGCACGGACCTCCGCCTGCAGGAATGGCTCTACGAGCCGGGGCTGCCGTCGAACGTGACCGCGCCCGCGACGTCGGCGATCTACGCGCGCGTGCAGCAGCGCGCGCAGTCGTTCAACGGCGGGACGCCGATCGCGCAACTGGCGCCGTCGACGTGGACGGACGTCGAGCTCGACCTCTTCCTCTCCCTCACCCCGGCCCAGGCCATTCGCGCCCGCATGTCCGAGATCGACGCCGCCCTCGGCCTGAGCCTGCGCAACACGCCGCCCTACGCGTGGCTCACCCACTCGATCGCCGCGAGCTACGCCCCGGCCCGCCCCGCGCTGGAGCGGGCCCTCCTGCGCGGCGGCCCGAACGCCAATATCCGCGGCCTCTACAACGCCCTGCGCCACACGAGCGACAACCGCGCCTTCGCCACGCAGATGTTCGCGCTCGCCCGGGCGCGCTATCACCCCGACGTCCAGAACTACGTGCAGGGACTGATCGCGTCGTTCCCGGCCGCGCTGCGCGAGGCGGCGTGATGACAAACGTCAGCTGACACGCACGCCACTCTCCCGTACGCTTCCCCCATGGGCAGCAAGTCGATTCCCTTTCGCGTGCGGGGCGACGAGGTCACCCGGATCGAGGCGTTCAGCGACGTGGTGTTCGGCTTTGCGCTGACGCTGATCGTCGTGTCGCTGGAGGTGCCGGCGACGTTCGCGGAGCTGATGGAGATCATGCGCGGCTTCCCCGCGTTTGCGATGTGCTTCGCCATCCTGACCTGGGTGTGGTGGGTCCATCACACGTTCTTCCGCCGCTACGCGCTGACAGACGGGGTCACGGTCTTCCTGAACACGCTGCTGCTGTTTCTGGTGCTGTTCTACACGTACCCGCTGAAGTTCACCTTCTCGCTGCTGACGGGACAGATCCCATGGAGCAATGTCGGCAGCGACACGCTGATGGTGATCTACGGCCTCGGCTTCGCCGGGATCTTCGTGCTCTTCCTGGCCATGTACTGGCGCGCCTGGTCTCTGCGCGAGGAGCTGGAGTTGAACGAGCTGGAGCGGTGGGATACGCACACGAACATGATCCTGTACGCGTTCTACATCGTCCTCGGCCTGTTCTCGGCCGCCCTCGCCGCCACGGGAAACGGACCGCTGGTGCGTCTGTCCGGGATCGCGTACTTTCTCATCGGTCCGATCTCGGCCGCGATCGGCTTCTGGCGCGGCAGCGGACGGCAGAAGCTGCAGACGTCCCTCGCCGCGACCGCCTAGCGCCGCATCCCGGAAGTAGGTGACCACTCATAACGTAGGGCCGGCTTCAGCCCGCCACCCCCGGGGAGGCGGGCTGAAGCCCGCCCTGCGTTAGCGCAGCATCCGCAGGCGCTCGCGCGGGAGCGGGTCGTCGGGGTGGATCTGCACGGCGCGCTCGAAGGCGATGCGCGCCTGCTGCGGGCGGCCGAGGCGGAGGAAGACGTCGCCGGCCAGGACGTAGTAGCCGCGCGGGAGGGGGCCTCCCCGGTCGTGGATGCGCTGCAGCAGCGGCAGTGCGTCGCGCGCCTCGCCGCGCATCATGTGGATCGTGGCCAGGAGGAACTCGTTGCCGGACAGGCGCGCCTCCGCCAGCGCGGCGTCGGGATCGTTGCGGCGCATGGCCACGTGCGCGAGGAGCTCGTGCGCCCCTTCCGGATTCGTCTTCAGCGCCAGCCGCGCGTGCCGTTCGGCGTCGTCGAGCGCCCCTCGGTCGAGGAGCACGCCCGCCAGCGAGAGCGCAAAGCCCGGCGCGAGCTCCGGGGTCGCTGCGATGGCATCGCGGTAGGCCTTCTCCGCGCGCGGCAGGTCGCCCATCTGCCGATAGGCGACGCCGAGGTCGTCGCGGAGATCGCTCCAGCCGGGATTGCGCGCCAGCAGCGTTTCGATGAGCGCCGCCGCTTTCCCGTATTCGCGCGACGACATGAGCATGGTCACTTCTTTGAGGGCGTTCAGGTCGCCGAGGTGCTCGCGCGGATTGAGGTCGCTGCGCGCCGCGGGAGCCTGGGCGGTGAGGTAGCCGAGGGCGGCGAGCTTCCTGGCTTCCTCCGGATCGACGCGCGGTGCGGCGGCATCGGTCGACGGCGCGGCGGCGAGCGCGGTGCGCAGGCGCGCGTACGCGCGGCGGTCGGCTTCACGCAGGTCGCGCGTCTCGCGCGGATCGCGGGCCATGTCGTACAGCTCGGGCCTCGGTCCGTCGATGAGGTGATGCGGCCAGGAGATGACCGAGCGGAGGTCGCTCCAGCCGAGGTGGATCCGTGGATAGAGCGTCTCGCTGAACACCGCGCGCTCCGGCGCATCGTCGTCGAGCAGGGAGACGCCGTCGGTCTTCGGAGCGGAGGCGCCGGTGAGTGCGGCGATCGTCGGCAGCACGTCGACGAGCTGCACGGTGCGGGTGACGCGTGTCCCGCGGCGCTCGTTGCGCGGGAGCTTGACGATCAGCGGGACCTGCAGCGCCTCGCGGTAGAGCAGCACGCCGTGCTCCTGCTCGCCGTGGTCGCCGAGGCCTTCGCCGTGGTCGGACAGCAGCACGATCAGGGCGTCGTCGTAGAGCTTCGCATCCCGCAGGGACTGCAGGAGCGTCCCGAGGTGGCGGTCAGCGGCGAGGACGTCGGCGTCGTAGGTCGGCTCGTACGGCGCGTGCGGCTCGAAGAGGTGCACGAAGGCGAAGAACGGCTGCGACGCCTGCGCGTGCATCCACCGCGTCATCACGTCGACGGTGCGGTCGCCGGAGCGCGCCAGGTTCCCCATCGGCGCGCCCTCGATGAACGGGATCTCGTCGTCCCACGATTCGAAGCCGCTGCCGGCGTTCGTCGATTTGCGCAGCACGTACGCGGAGACGGCGCCGCCGGTGGCGTAGCCGCGCTCGCGCAGCAATGAGGCGATGGTCGGCGTCTTCGCGTCGAGGACGTAGCCCGCGTTGTCGCGCACGCCGTGGCGGGCGGGCAGGAGGCCGGTAAAGATGGAGGCGTGCGACGGCAGGGTGAGCGGCACGTGGGCGAACGCGCGCTCGAACGTGATGCCGTCCGCCGCCAGCGCGGCTATGTTCGGCGTTGTGGCGCGGTCGGAGCGCAGCGTATCGATCGAGATCAGGATGACGTGCGGCTTCTCCGGCGCGCGGTTGCACGCCGCGAGCGCGAGCAGCGACAAAATGAGGATGCGCCGGAACATGAAAAAGGCCGGCTCCGAAGAGCCGGCCGACAGTATGAGAGAGGAGCGTGGATTACGGAGCGGCCGTCGGCGTCACGCCGCACGATTTCCAGGCGTTGTAGGCCTGCTGCGACTGCACCGAGCCGATGCCGAAGCGCGCCTTGGCGGCGTTGACGAACGCGTTGGCGACCGCGGCGAAGTTGCTGCTGGCGGTGCAGAACTTCGTGTCGGCGTCATAGGCAATGGCCGCGGCGTCGGCCAGGCCGATGCCGGCGACGATCGTGCCGGTGGTGTCCTTGTGGTTCGTGCCGCCGGTGACCAGAAGGTAGAAGACCTTGTTCTGGATGCCGCTGTTGATGTGCACGCCGCCGCCGTCTTCCGAGCCGATGTAGCGCTCGCTGTAGTGGCAGGGGTCGCCCTCGATGTGCGGGTCGGCCATGTGGCGGATGCCCTTGGTCGGGTTGGCGGGATTGGAGATGACGTAGAGATCCTCGCCGATCCACCAGTCTGCCGGGAACGCCTGGCCGCCGAAGCCGACCACCGTGCCGACGTAGAACTCGGCGGTCACGCCGAAGATGTCGGAGAACGACTCGTTGGCGGCACCGCTCTCGTTCGAGTAGGTCAGGTTCGAGGTGCGCTCGGTGATGCCGTGCATCATCTCGTGGCCGACCACGTCGAGGGCGTCGTACGGACGGCGATTCGTGCCGTCGCCGTCACCGTAGGTCATCGACCTGCCGTCCCAGAAGGCATTGTTGTAGTTCTGGCCGTAGTGGGTGCGGGAGACCATGTGGCCGAAGCCGAGGTTGCGGTTGTTGTTGTTGTCGATGCCATTGCGGCCGTAGGTCACGCGGAAGTACTCGAGGACCTTGGAGGCGAAGAAGTGCGCGTCGACGCCGATGCTCTCGCGGTTGGTGAGCGCGCCGTTCGTGCCGAAGACGGAGTCGGCCGACGTGTAGAGCGTGCCGGTCGAGCTGCAGCCGAAGAGCGAGCACTTCTTGTTCTTGTAGTCGTACGTCTTGCCGTTGTTGGGGACGTCGAACAGCGCGTACGAGCCGGAGGCCAGGTCGAGGGAGAGCGCGGGCACGGTGCCGGAGTAGTAGCCGTAGCCGGTGCCGGTGACGCTGGCGGTCTGGAGGTTGTTCCAGCGGTCGAGGATCGCGCCGTTGTGCGCGTCGACGATCATCATCTCGCGGCGGGGGTTGTCGAGATCGGCGTCATTGGACCAGGTGTTGGCGATGTCGACCGCGTACGCGAGCTGGGCCGAGAAGCCGTTGCCGCGCGGGTAGATCACGAGCTCGGCTTCGGCGCCGACCTGCGCGTTGCCGCCGAAGACATTCTTCGCCGCGGCGATGGCCTCGTCGCCGGTCAGCGTCGGGCGGTTGCCGTTGACGATACCGCGGAACATCACGCCGCCAGCCATGCGGCCGGCACCTTTGGTGTCGTGCGCCGTCACGTCGCCGCCCCACACGCGGGCACCGTTGACGTACTGCTGAAAGCGGATGTGCGTGTTGTTGACGTCGTCGACGATGGCGTCTTTGACGACGAGCTGCGAGACGTTGTAGCCGCGGCCGGCGAGGTCGGCACGCGCTGCGGCGACGGCACCGGCCGACGCGGGACGGTCAGCGAAGGCGCTGACGGACACTGCAAGAGACAGAATGAGTACAAGCGAACGCTTCAAAGGGAATTCTCCTGAATTGTTGGTTGGGTTAGCTGAAGATACTGGACCTTTGGACGACAGTTCCCAAGGCAGCGTTCATGCCGAAATGCGAACCGGCCTGTATCTCCTTGAAATGGCTGTGGTTCCCATTTTTGGGACATTTCCGATGGGTCAACAAAGAGACCAGACTGGGTCGGACCGATGGATTTCAGTGGGTCAGTGGTTGGAACGGTGCCACATTTTTGACCCGCCTAGCGCCAGAGTTTCCAGGTCCATATGGCCCAGATGACGCCGAAGATGAGGCAGACGCAGGCGGCGCCGAGAGTCGCGGCGGGGGCGCCGAAGCGGTCGGCGGCGATGCCGGTGCCGAGGCCGGAGAGAGCCATGGTCAGCGTGACGAAGCCGTAGTCGGCGGCGAAGACGCGTCCGCGGATGTGATCGGGGGTCTCGCGCTGCAGGCCGTAGGTCGAGATCTGCCACGCCGCGCCCCCGCCGAGATGGGCGAAGGCGATGGCGGCCACGCCGGCGGCGAGCGTCGTGGAGATGGCCAGGGCCGCGTAGCCGGCGCCGAATGCGAGCACGCAGAAGGCGATGACCCGGTAGCGCGCGTCGTCGGTGCGCACGGCGCCGCGGATGAAGAACGGCCCGAGGAGCGCCCCCGCGCCGCGCGCGGCGAAGAGCAGCCCGATGCCGAACGCACCGGCCTGGAAGATCTCGCGCCCGAAGACGCTGAGCATGGCCACGACGCCCGCGCCGAGACCGTAGCCCCCTTTCACGGTCAGCAGCCCGAGCACCCGCGGCGCGTTGCGCGCGAAGTGAAACGTCTCGCGCATCGAGGTGCCGAACGTAGGGCGGGCTTCAGCCCGCCGCCCCAGCGAGAACCGCCCCCGAATGCTCCACAGCAGCGCGGCGGAAACGAGAAAGCTCGCCGCATCGAGCACGAACGACGCATCGCGGCCGAGTACCATCGTCACCGCGCCGCCGAGCCCCGCGCCGACGGCAAGCATGGTCCCCCACGTCGAGCCCATGAGCACGTTCGCGGGGCCGAGGTCCTCGTCGCGGACGAGGTTCGGCAGCGCGGCCTGCGAGGCCGGCTCGAAGTAGGCGGAGCCGATGGAGATGAGGATCACGCCCGCGTACGCGAACGGCAGCAGGGCCGGGGTGCGCGCCAGCAGCGGCAGCAGGCAGGCCGCGGCGCGCAGGAGATCGACGGCGATCATCAGCCTGCGGCGGTCGACCCGGTCGATGACGTGCCCCGCATGCGGGGTGAAGAGAAAGATGGGGAGTGTCTGGCAGAGGAGGATCAGCGAGGCGAGCGTCGCCGACCCGGTGAGCTGCAGGACGAGATCGAGGAGGGCGACGGTGAGGAACCAGTCGCCCCCGAGGGAGATCAGGGTGCCGAAGTAGAGGAGGCGAAAGTCGCGGTTGTCGCGGAGGAGCCTCCAGTACATGGGCGGGCGAGTGTAGCGCGATCTCGCAACAGCAAGTTCCCCGCCGCCCACCCGAGGTGGCGGCGCGGGACGCCGCCACGACAGCCGGCGGGGACGCCGGCGCTCCGCTGGCGAGGAGCAGGACGGCGGTCACCTGTGGACCCCACTGGGTTTTGCTCGCCGATCAATTGTGACAAGCTTGGTTCCGGAATCTATGGAAACAAGAGTCAAACCTCACCTCCGCGGAGTCCTCCATCAGGAAGCAGCGTGGTTCTCGCTCGGCGCGGGCTCGGTGCTCGTCGCCATGGCCCACACCCTCGAGGCGGCCGTCGCGGCGGCGATCTATTCGGCCAGCCTGGTGGCGCAGTTCGCGGTCAGCAGCATCTATCACCGCGTGCAGTGGACGGAGCGGATGCGCGCGCTCCTGCGCCGGGCGGACCACTCCGCGATTTTCGTGCTCATCGCCGGCACGTACACCCCGATCTCGCTCCTCGGCCTGGCCGGCGACGACGGCCGCCGGCTCCTGATCATCATCTGGGCCGGCGCGGCCGCGGGCGTGGCCCTCTCCCTGTTCTGGATCAACGCGCCGAAGGTGCTGGTGGCCGTCCTGGCGGTGGCCCTCGGATGGACGATCGTTCCCTACTTCGACCAGGCCCGCCAGCTCCTCGGCGCGGGCATCTGGCTCGTCCTGGCCGGCGGCATCGCCTACACCGCCGGCGCGATCGTCTACGCCGCGCGGCGCCCCGACCCCCATCCGCACGTCTTCGGCTACCACGAGGTCTTTCACGTGCTGACCATCGTCGGCGCCTTCCTGCACTTCGCGGCCATCCTGGGGATCGTCCGCAACGCGGCGTGAGCGGACCGGCCTACCCCTCGTCGGGGATGGCGTGGCCTTCCGCTCCCACCCGCTCGTACGTCAGGAAAGAGAACGGATACTCATTCTTCTCGTCCGCGTCGAAGTGCTCGGCGTCGGTGAGGCGCCACTCCGACACGTCGTCGAAGTCGGGGAACCAGGTGTCTCCCTCGACCTCGGCGTGCACGCGCGTGAGGTACATGCGGTCGGCGCGGTGCATGGCCTGCGCGTAGATCTGCGCGCCGCCGAGGAGGAACGCCTCCTCCTCGCCCGCCCGCGCCGCCACGCGCACCGCCTCCTCGAGCGAATGCACGACCGTCACTCCCTCCGGCGCGTAGCCCTCCTGCCGCGTGATGACGACGTTCGTCCGCCCCGGCAGCGGCTTCCCCACCGACTCGTACGTCTTGCGTCCCATGATCACGTGATGCCCCATGGTCATGGCCTTGAGGCGCTTGAGGTCCGTCGACAGACGCCACGGCACCTCGTTGTCGCGGCCGATCACGTTGTTCGTGGAGAGGGCGGCCATCAGCGACAGCTTCATACGGCGATGGGCGCCTTGATCGCGGGATGCGGGTCGTAGTTCTCGAGGGTGAAGTCGCTGAATTTGAAGTCGAACAGCGAGCGCACCTCGGGATTTAGTTTCATGGTCGGCAGCGGACGCGGGTCGCGCGCGAGCTGCTCCCTGGCCTGCTCCAGATGGTTGAGATAGAGGTGCGCGTCGCCGAGCGTGTGCACGAAGTCGCCCGGCTGCAGGCCGCACACCTGCGCGACCATCATGGTCAGCAGGGCATAGGAGGCGATGTTGAACGGCACGCCGAGGAACACGTCGGCGCTGCGCTGATAGAGCTGGCAGGAGAGGCGTCCGTCCGCGACGTAGAACTGGAAGAGGGCGTGACACGGCTGCAGCGCCATCTTCTCCAGGTCGCCCACGTTCCAGGCGCTGACGACGAGGCGCCGCGAGTCGGGATTGCGCTGGATCTCGGCCAGCACGTTGGCGATCTGGTCGATGTGCCGCCCGTCGGCCGCCGGCCAGGAGCGCCACTGATAGCCGTACACCGGGCCGAGGTCGCCGTTCGCGTCCGCCCACTCGTCCCAGATCGTGACCTTGTTCTCGTTGAGGAAGCGGACGTTCGTGTCGCCCGCGAGGAACCACAGCAGCTCATAGATGATGGAGCGCAGATGCAGCTTCTTGGTGGTCAGGAGCGGAAAGCCCGCGGCCAGGTCGAAGCGCATCTGATGGCCGAAGACCGAAAGCGTGCCGGTGCCGGTGCGGTCGGTCTTCTTCGCGCCGCGATCGAGGATCGTCTGCATCAGGGCGTGGTATTGCCTCATGACCGGCGATTGTACCGGCTGCGAGTGCCGGCGGGCTGAAGCCCGCCCTACGTCGAGGTCCCTCTCCGCGAGGAACGTGCTGAACGTAGGACGGGCTTCAGCCCGTCCCGCTCTCGCCGTGCCGGCCCGCCGGAGGCCTCACGGGCGCCTCTCCGCGCAGATCTCGCTGCGAGTGCCGGCGGGCTGAAGCCCGCCCTACATCGAGGTCCCTCTCCGCGAGGAACGTGCTGAACGTAGGACGGGCTTCAGCCCGTCCCGCTCTCGCCATGCCGGCCCGCCGGAGCCCTCACGGTCGTTTCTCCGCGCAGATCTCGCGCACGCATTCGCGCAGCCAGCGATGCGCCGGATCGGCGTGCAGCCGCGGGTGCCAGAGCAGGGAGACCGTGATCTCCGGCGCCGGGAACGGCAGGGGAAATGTGTGCATGCCGCCGCGCAGGTTTCCGGTGTGGCGTTCGGGGACGGTGGCGATGAGGTCCGAGGCGCGAGCCAGTGCCAGCGCGGCCGCGAAGCCGCCGACGATCGCCACGACGTCCCGCTCCAGCCCCAACGGCTCCAGCGCCTCGTCGATCAGTCCCCTCTCCAGGCCGCGCCGCGACACGGAGACGTGTCTGCCCGCCGCATAACGCGCGGGAGTGATCTTCCGCCGGCTCAGCGGGTGCCCCGTGCGCACCACGCCGACGAAGCGGTCGCGGAACAACGCCTGCGCGCGGAGCTCCGGACCGGTCGTGCTCTCCAAGACACCGGTCTCCAGATCGACCGTCCCGTCGCGAAGCGGAGCGCTCTCCTTGTCCGGCTTCTGCACGAAGTGCAGCCGCACGCCGGGAGCCTCCTCGCCGGCACGGGCGACGAGCGCGGGGCCGAAGTTCTCCACGAAGCCGTCGCTGGTCCGCAGCGTGAACGTCCGGACCAGTTGCCGGAGGTCCGGCTGCTCGGCGGGACGCAGGACCGCTTCGGAGTCCTGCACGAGCTGGCCGACCTTCTCGCGGAGCTCGAGCGCGCGCGGCGTCGGCACCAGACCGCGTCCCGCGCGCACCAGCAGCGGATCGCCCGTCGTCTCCCGCAGCCGCGCCAGCGCGCGGCTCATCGCCGAGGGACTGAGGCGCAGCCGCCGCGCCGCGCGCGCGACATTGCCTTCCGCGAGCAGCACGTCGAGAGTGACCAGCAGGTTGAGATCGGGCCTCGACATGCGGCGACCTTAACACGGTGACATGGCGTCTCATGCACGAATCAAGTGCAAGTGGTGCGTCTTCCGCTATGCCAGTGCCCCACCTACATTGCTGGCATTGTGAATACCAATGCAACCAGATGGGCGCTCGCCGCCCTCTCCCTCTCCATGCTGCTCTCCTCCCTCGGCACCAGCATCGCCAACGTCGCTCTGCCGACGCTGGCGCAGGCGTTCCACGCCTCCTTCCAGCAGGTCCAGTGGATCGTCCTCGCCTATCTGCTGGCGGTGACCGCGTTCCTCGTGGGCGCCGGCCGGCTGGGCGACCGGCTCGGCCGTCGCCGGCTGCTCGTCGCCGGGATCTTCCTCTTCACGTCGGCCTCGGTGGGGTGCGGCATCGCGCCCACGCTCCCGCTGCTGATCGCCGCCCGCGCGGCGCAGGGTCTCGGCGCGGCCGCCATGATGGCCCTGGCGATGGCCTTCGTCGGCGAGACGGTGCCGAAGGAGAAGAGCGGCGCCGCGATGGGGCTCCTCGGCACGATGTCCGCCGCCGGCACCGCCCTCGGTCCGTCCCTCGGCGGCTTCCTCATCGCCGGATTCGGATGGCCGGCCGTCTTCTTCGTCAGCGTGCCGTTCGGCATCGTCACCCTCCTGCTCGCCCATCGCTTCCTCCCCGCCAATGCCCTCCGGCCCGCGCCGATCCGCCTGGCGATGTTCGGCGATCCGGTGCTGAGCGCGGGCTTCGCGATGAGCACTCTCGTCACGACGGTGGTCATGGCCACGCTGGTGGTCGGCCCGTTCTATCTCTCCGGCACCCTCGGACTCGACGCGGCGCGCGTCGGCCTGGTCATGTCGTGCGGTCCGCTCGTCGCCGCGCTGGCCGGCGTGCCGGCCGGCCGCGCCGTCGACCGGTTCGGCGCACGCCGCATCACTATCGCCGGCCTCGTGGCCATGGCCGCCGGCTCCGCCCTCCTGCCGATGCTGCCGGTGAGCTTCGGCGTCATCGGCTACATCGCCCCGCTCGCCGCCATCACCGCCGGCTACGCGCTCTTCCAGGCAGCCAACAACACGGCCGTCATGGCGGACATCCGCCCGGACCAGAGGGGCGTCGTCTCCGGGATGCTCAACCTGTCGCGCAACCTCGGGCTGATCGCCGGCGCATCGGTCATGGGCAGCATCTTCGCGGCCGGCGGCATGCGCCTCACGTTCGCCGTCGCCGCGGCGCTCGTCGTCCTCGCCCTCGGTATCGTCCCGGATCAACGCGTCAGGCGGACCGTCCGCGATCGCACGCCGGCCCAGTACACGAGGTAGTACCCGATGACCACCGCGCCCGCCGCGAGCGAGCCCGGGATGCCGATCGCGGCGATCCACGACGTCCCATCCTGCGCGGCACGCCAGGCGTGCCAGCCGCGCCAGAAGCCGTACGCGATGCGCAGCGTCACGACCAGCGTCACGGCCAGGACGAGCAGGCGGCCTGGCGTGTAGAACAGCGACGGGCCGTCACGCTCCCAACGCGTCAGGACCAGCCCGAGGAGGCCGAGGATCGCGCCGCAGGCGAGACCGAACGTGCCGGCGGAGAAGCTGTACGGGATGTACCGCGTGGTGATCGCGGCGGAGATCAGGAAGATCGTCGCCGAGATCGCCAGCGACGCCGCGTTGATCGTCGCCACCCACACGCGCGCCCGCCGCCTTCGTGTTCCGTACCGGTACCGGAAGACCAGGGTGAACGGCAGCATCACCACGGCCAGGACGAACGCGGCGACGATCAGCGCGAGCGCGATGAGCAGGGGCATCGACTAGCAAGCTGCGGCCCACGATCTCCTCGGCTTTCCCATATTTCCGCCCCTGATTGAGAACCCCAGCGCGCGCGCCAGCTCCGTCACCTTCACCGCGAAGTTGCGCGTCGACAGCACCACCATCGCCGGCCGGCAACTGACCGCCTGCGCGGTCGCCTACTTCCTCGACAGCCAGGCGCCCTCCTCGATCTGCGACAGTTACCCGGTCGATGACGACAACGTCGTCAACGTCTATCTCTCGCTCGACACCCAGGACCGCCAGCTCCAGTACGTCTTCCCGCAGTTCTCGCTGAACGACACCGGCACGATCGAAGCGACGGTCGACTCGGTTCATTACTACGTGGTCCAGCCGCAACCGTGACGGCAGGAGATTTCGCACCGCCGTGGCGAGGCTTCATCCCTTCGCGGAGCGCCTTCGAACCATCGGCGCCGATTGGCCGCCGCAATGGTTTTACAGTGGCGCATCGAAAGGAGATTCTGCAATGCGCCCTCTGCTTCGCGTCGTCCTCGCCTCTCTGGTCGTCTGTATCTCTGTCACCGCCGGACCACCTCTCCCCTACGAGTGCGAGGGCGGCTATAGCGTACCGACGACGTACCAGATCACCATCCGTTACTACAACGCCTCGCAGCAACCGGTCGGATGGGAGACCTACTTCTGCGACGGCGGGTACGTCTCCCGCGGCACGCTCAGCGGCACGTGGATCGAGGAGACGGACACCGAGTGCTGCTCGGGCCAGACGCAGCACGGCTATTTCTACCTCTGCCCCGACGGCGTCTACCACACCGTCACGGCGGTCGGCGACACGAACTGCTCCTAAGCAGAACGCACTGGCTTCGCCAACGGAAGTACAGCGGACCGCCGGCGTCCTCGCCGGCTGTCGCGCAGGCGTCCCGCGCCTGCGCTCCGGGCGGGCGGCGGGGACGCCGCCGCGGCAGCCGCCGAGACGGCCGCGGTCCGCTTCCGTTAGCCTCCTGCGTGCAAGTAGTCAGTTTTCCTGCGCACTGTCAGGAAATCCACACACCCCGCCGCCCATTCCGCACCTGGCCGCGAACCACCTAAAGCGCACCGCGAACACGACTTATCCGCACCACCCCATTCGCGCCGTCGTGGCCCTCCCGTTGCGCTGGACCAGCGTCGCTGCACAAATCCGGAACGGGAGAAAACACATCATGGCTCGAAAAACGTTGCTCGTCCTCCTCCTCCTCTCCACCACCCTCTTCGCGTCCGCCGCATCCGCGCAGTTCACCATCTCCCGCTCGAGTCGCTGGATCACCGGCACCATCTCGGGCGTCAACGGCTCGCACGTCCTGCTCTTCGACAACCGCCTCTCCATCAACATGGAGGAAGCCGAGATTCGCAGCGAGTACGGCCCCGCGACGATCGGCAGCCTCACCCCCGGCACGCGCATCAGGGCGGGGGTCCAGCTCAATCCGTACCTCGGCCTCGTCGGCGTGGAGGTGGACATCCTGCCGGATCACGAGGCCAGCATCCGCGGGCAGATCGAGAGCATCGACTTCGCCGGCGGCACGCTCAGCATCCTCGGCCACACCGTCCGCCTCACCGGCAACACGAAGGTCTACCGCACCAGCGACGGCGCGCTCGTCCCCCTGGGCGACCTCCGTCCGCTGATGATCGTGCTCCTCGAGCTCGACCGCGACGAGACCGGCCTGGCCGCCAAGACCGTCGCCTTCGCGCCGGGGCAGGCCAACCTCACCACCACGGCCGGCGGCAGACTGCACGGCATCGACGGCGACCTCTGGTCCATCGGCAGCGTGACCGTCCGCGTCACCGGCGACACCTTCATCGGCGGCGATCCGCGGGTCGGCGAGCGCGTGCAGGTCACGTATCGCGGCAGCGCCACGGGCGACTTCGAGGCCGTCAGCATCCTGCGCATCTCCTCCATCAGCGAAGAGGACGTCGCCGGCGAAGTGAAGGTCCTGAGCGGCCAGACCATCACCATCGACACCGGCAAGGGCGCCACCACGCTCCGCCTCGACGAGGCCACGAAATTCCGCGGCGAGCCGCAGGTCGGCGACGTGGTCGTGGCGCGCGCCGACGGCAACACCGCGCGGTCCATCGAGCTCGTCTTCGCCACCGACTTCACCTTCACCTTCAGCGGCGACGTGACCTCGGTGCGCGGCAACGAGTGGTCGGTCCAGGGCGTGGACTTCAGCGTCACCAGCACCACGCGCGTGACCGGCTCGCCGCAGGCCGGCGACCGCGTGAACGTGACGGCCTTCCAGGTCAACGATCGCTGGTACGCCATGACCCTCGATAAACTGTGATCCGACCCGTGCCCCTCCGATCGTTCACACTCGTTCTCGTGCTCCTCGCCGCCACGCTCGTGGCGGCGCAGGAGCCCGAGGCGGTACCGCGCTTCTTCATCGAATCGGTCTCCGTCGAAGGCGTGCGCTGGGCCTCCGCACGGGTCATCGTCGCCGAGACGCGGCTGCAGCCCGGCCGCGACTACACCGAGTCCGAGCTGCGCGACGCCGCGGCCCGCGCGACGCGCCTGCCGTTCGTCCTGCGCGTCGAGCCGCGCATCGAGCGCGGCACGCACCGCGGCACCTACCGGCTCGTCCTCGCCGTCACGGAGACCAAGCCGTTCTTCTTCGGCGGGACGTACCTCGACGAGCACGACCAGCCCGACGTCCGCCAGCTCACCCTCGGCGCGCGCCGCTTCGCCGGCCGCAGCGGCATGCTGCACGGCGCCGCCACGACGCTCTTCGACGACCAGCTCTACGAGCTCGGCTACACGCAGTACGACCTCTTCGGCAGCGGCGTCTTCGTGGCCGCGACCCTCGAATACGGAGAGATCCCCAGCGATCTCGGCCGCGTCTATCACGCCACACTCCCCGACCGCCTCACCGCCAACGTCGTCGCCGGTGTGCCCCTGCGCGGCAATCACGCCTTGCGCGCGACGTTCCTCAGCGCTCCCCTGGTCGTGTTCTCCGAGAAGCCGCGCCAGGAGCTGACGCCCGCCAATTCCGGCAAGATCGAGCGGGCCACCACGGCCGAGCTCTCGTGGATCTACGACTCGACCGACGACCCGCTCTTCACCACTCGCGGCATCCGAAGCATCGTCGGCGCGGGGCGGCGCAACGTCCCGTTCGTGGTTCCCCTCCATCCCGTTGCCCTCCGCAGCAACCAGCACCATCGCTGGCTCACGGCCGAGCTGCGGCGCGCCTGGAGCCTCGCGCCGCGCCACACCATCCTGGCGCAGGCGGGCCTCACCTCCCTGCGCCGCGATTTCGGCCCCACCGGCTACGACCTCGAGCACTCCCCCTCCTTCGGCGCGACGTACGCATACTCCCTCTTCGGCCCCGACCGCCCCTCGCCGCTCGGCGACCTGCGTCTCGAGACCGGCCTCGTTCACGAGCGGTCGTACTTCAAGGATGACTTCGACCAGGACTCGTCGGGGATCACCGCGGCGCGCGTGGGGCTCCTCTTCCGCAGCGAGTGGGGCGTGGTCCGGCTCCGATTCGACCTGAGGCGCCATCGCGAATGACGCGGCGCCTGCCCTGCGCGGCCTTGGTGGTTGCCGTGCTGGCGCCGGCGTTCGCCGCCACACCGCCCGCGGCGCAGCTCCGCGGCGAGACGCTCGGCGTGAGCCTGCCCGGGGGCCTGCTTGCCGAGACCGAGGTCCGCAAGCGCCTGAACAGCGGCCTCACCACGACGTTCGTGGTCGTGGCCACGCTCGACGACGAGCGCACCAGCGGCGCGCGCGTCGACATCCGCTTCGAGCCGTGGGACGAGGTCTACTTCATCACCCTGCGGCGCATCGGCGCGCGGCCGCAGAGCCATCGCGCCGGCTCCTTCGCGCAACTCGAGACGTGGTGGCGCGAGACGTCGCTGCCGCTCTTCACCGCCGCCGCGGAGACGAAGCGCGTGCAGGTCGCCGTCGACGTGATCCCCTTCTCCGCGGAGGAGCAGGAGGAGACGCAGCGCTGGCTGACGCGCTCCCTCGGCGAGGCGCGCCAGCCGGCACCGCCACCGGTCCCGGCCGACCAGGGTCCCAACCCCCGCGCCAGCGCCAGCGGCTCCGTCCTCGACGTCCTCATCGGGACGTCCATTCAGCGGCGGCCGATCTTCCGCCGCCGCTGGCAGGTCGGGGTAACGCGATGACGGCACGGCGCACGATCGTCCTGGCCGTCGCCGCGGCCGCGGCGCTGGTCGGCTTCCACCTCTTCATCCGCCACGTCTCGCTGATCGCCTTCAACTTCGCGGGCGCATCCGAGGTGCGCGGACTGCTCGAGGAATCGTCGAGCGACCAGAAACGGCTGGCGCGACTCGACCCGGACCGGGGGAACGAGTACCGGAAACGCTTCGACCGGATCCAGGACGTGAACCGCAAGCTGGACATCGTCGCGCTGAACCGCGAGGAGATCGCGCGGCGCTACGAGTGGACGCTGATGGCCGTCGTGGCAGCGCTGCTCCTCGCGTTCATCGTCGCGGCCATCGTCTCCGGCTCGCGTCGCGAGCGGCGCCTGG
This sequence comes from Thermoanaerobaculia bacterium, assembly GCA_035627015.1. Taxonomy (GTDB): domain Bacteria; phylum Acidobacteriota; class Thermoanaerobaculia; order Gp7-AA8; family Gp7-AA8; genus QHVT01. The sequence goes on from DASPMO010000010.1 coordinate 54,840, forward strand.
CCGTCGTGCAGCGCGCGCTCGAGGCCCTCGGCCGCGGCCAGTCCGACATTGCCATCGGCGACCGCAGCCGCGACGTCGTCGGGCGCATCGCCGCCATGATCGAGGCCACCTCGCGCGAGGTCGACCGCAGCCGCCGCCGCATCCAGTACCTCGATCACCTGGCCGCCTGGCAGGAGGCCGCCCGCCGCCACGCCCACGAGATCCGCACCCCACTCACCGCCGCGCGCCTCGAAGTGGACGGCTTCGTGCGCGCCGTCGTGGCGCGCGAGCCGTCGCTCGCCGCCGTGGCCACGGAGGCGCAGGTCAGCATCCACGAGGAGCTCGACCGGCTGCGCGAGTTCACGCGCCAGTTCACCTCCTTCGGCCGCATCGCCGAGCCGCGGCGGAAGCTCGACGACGTGCGCGACGCGCTCGACGAGTTCATCACCCTCTTCTCCGGCGCGTGGCCGGGCCTCACGTTGACGTTCGAGCGCGGGGACTGCCGGTGCACGGCCGCGCTCGACCGCGAGCTGTTCCGCCAGGTGCTGGTGAACCTCTGCACCAACTCCTCGCTCGCCGGCGCGACGCGGGTGTGGTTCCGCATCGCCGAACAGCGCGAGCTGCTCCAGGTCGACGTCGCCGATGATGGTCCCGGCGTCGACCCGTCCATCCGCCCGCGCCTCTTCCAGCCGTACACCACCACCCGCGCCGTCGGTGAAGGGATGGGGCTCGGCCTGGCGATCTGCAGGAAAATCATGCTCGACCACGACGGCGATCTCGAGCTGCTGGACCAGGGCGGCCTCGCTCCGGGCGCGGCCTTCCGCATTACCCTGCCGAAAGCAGAGCGCACATGAGCGACGCCCCGTTCATCCTCGTCGTCGAAGACCACCGGAAGATCCGCGCGCACGTCGTCGTGCAACTGCGCGAGCAGGGCTTCGCCGTGCACGATCTGTCGACGGCGGAAGAGGCCGAGCAGTTCATGGGCGAGAACCCGCCGCCCGACCTGCTGCTCGTCGATGTGCGCCTGCCGCGCACGAGCGGGATCGACTTCGTGCGCCGCCTGCACGACGCCAGGACCATGCCGCCGACGATCGTCATGTCCGGCGAGGCCTCCATCAGCGAGACCGTCGAGGCGCTGCGCCTCGGCATCTACGACTTCATCGAGAAGCCGTTCACGCGCGAGCGGCTGCTGCAGTCCGTGCACAACTGCCTCGAGCATTTCGCGCTGGCCCGCAAGCTGCGCGAGGTGCAGGCCCGCGGCCGCGGCGGCGAGTCGATCCTCGGCTCCTCCCCGCAGATCGTCGAGCTGCAGTCGAAGATCGAGCGCGTCGCGCCCACTACCGCGCGGGTCCTCATCCATGGGGAGACCGGCACGGGGAAAGAGCTGGTCGCGAACACGGTGCATCGCCTCAGCGGCCGCGCCGGCAAGCCCTTCGTGAAGATCAACTGCGCCGCCATTCCCGCGCACCTGATCGAAGATGAGCTCTTCGGCCACGCCCGCGGCGCGTTCACCGATGCGCGCAATCCGCGCGCCGGTCTGTTCGAGGAGGCCGACGGCGGAACGCTCTTCCTCGACGAGATCGGCGACATGAACCTCGAGCTGCAGTCGCGTCTCCTGCGCGTGCTCGAAGACGGCAAGGTCCGCCGCCTGGGCGACACGCAGGACCGGCGCATCGACGCGCGCGTCGTCGCCGCGACGAACCGCGATCTGGAGGAGATGGTCGCGCGGCAGACCTTCCGCCAGGACCTCTTCTTCCGCCTCTCGACGGTGCCGCTCACCGTGCCGCCGCTGCGCGAGCGCCGCGAGGACATCCCGCTCCTGTTCTCGTACTACGTCGACCACTTCTGCGCCGCCAACCAGCGCCGCACCCTGACCATCGCCACCGACGTCTTCCCCACCCTCCGCGCCTACAGCTGGCCCGGCAACGTGCGCGAGCTGAAGAACGTCGCCGAGCAACTGGCCATCTTCGGCACCGACCCCATCACCGTCGCCCAGCTTCCGACCGCCCTCCGCCAACCCGCCGCGAGCGAGGAGACCGGCATCATCCGCCCCGAAGGCGGCATGCGCATCCGCCCCCTGCGCGTCTTCAAGTCGCAGGTGGAAAAGGAGTACATCGAAAGCATCCTCCGCCGCACCAACTGGAACATCAGCGCGGCCGCGCGCCTGCTGGAGATTCAGCGGTCGTACCTGCACCAGAAGATCGCGGACCTGGGGATCGTGAGGGGCGAGGGAGAGTGAGCGCGTAAACTGAGCGCGTTGTTCTTCAGCCTCGCGCTGCCGTTCCTCGCGAAGTACATCGCGCCGATCGCGATCGGCATCGCGGGAATCGGGATCGCGATCTTTCTGCGGTCGCTCGCGCGGCGCTCCTGGCTCGGCATGTTCGCGGGCGGGCTCGTCGGAGTCGCGGCTTCCGCCGTCGGTTACTTCACCGCTGTCTATGCCGTGACGTTCTGGTACTGGCAGTCCTCTTCGCCCGGGATCACACCGGACCAGGCGTTTCTGCGCGCATTCGGCATGAATCGGAGCGCCGAGGTCACGCAGATCCGCAGCCGGATCTCGGTTTTGATCCGCACCCAGCGGCAACTCCTGCGCTTCCACGCACCGCCGCGAACCATCGCCGGCAGTACCCACCCGACGCGGCCTGGCTGCTGTACGACCCGTCCACGGGAGAGGGGCACGTCGATGACGGAAAATCCATCGATGGTGATGGCGGTGGACCCCCTCGATGAGGGAAAATCGGTCATCGAGGGGGGAAGAGGCCTGAAGCCGTGACGGTGCCCGGCTCGAAATCGAGCGAGCGACCCTTGCTGCCGGGATCTCCGGTATGGTGGGGACTCCGCCGGGCTGGGTAGGGAAACGGGGCTCCCGAGTCTCTCCTCCGAGGGATCCTTTTCCCACGGTACCGCCTTGCCTGCCCGACAGAGAGAGGGAGCATGAGCACCAGACTGACGCTGCACGGGACGCGACAGCTCGCGGAGCTGGGGCGCCGTCACGGCCTTTCGCAGGAGATGATCTTCGACGCCCAGGTCGTGGCGCAGGTCCTGCCGTTCCGGACGAACGACTACGTCCTGCGGGAGTTGATCGACTGGGAGCGGGTGCCGGACGATCCGATCTTCCAACTGGTCTTCTTCGTCCGGGACATGCTCCGCCCGCAGCATTTCTCGCGCATCGCCGACGCCATCCGCTCGGGCGCGCCGCAGGCCCGGCTCGACGAGATCGTCCGGGACATCCGGCTCGAGCTCAATCCCGACTCCTCGCGCCAGTCGACCAACGTCCCGCGGCTGGGGCAGACGCCGGTGGCCGGCGTGCAGCACAAATACGCCGAGACCTGCCTGATCATGCCCTCCAACGGGCAGACCTGCTTCGCCTACTGTACGTACTGCTTCCGGTGGCCGCAGTTCGTGGCGCTCGACGAGTTCCATTTCGCCACCGACGAGGCGGCGCGCTTTCTCGAGTACATCCGCCGCCACCGCGAGATCACGGACGTCCTGCTCACCGGCGGCGATCCGCTGCTGATGGACGCACGCGTGCTGGCGCGCTACGTCGAGCCGTTGCTCACGCCGGAGTTCTCGCACATCCAGTCGATCCGCATCGGCACGAAGGCGCTCGGCTTCTGGCCGTACCGCTTCCTCACCGATCACGACGCCGACGACCTGCTGGCCCTGTTCCGGCGGGTGGTGGCCAGCGGGCGAAGCCTGGCCTTCATGGCGCACTTCTCCCACTGGCGGGAGCTGACCACCGACGCGTGCGGGCGGGCCGTGGCGCGCATCCTCGAGTCGGGGGCCACCATCCGCACCCAGGCGCCGCTGGTGCGCCACGTCAACGACTCGGCCGAAGTCTGGAGCCGCATGTGGCGCGAGCAGGTCCGCCTCGGCATGTACCCCTACTACATGTTCATCGAGCGCGACACCGGCCCGAACCACTACTTCCAGGTGCCGCTCATCCGCGCCCTGGACATCTACCGCGGCGCGATGATGCACGTCTCGGGGCTGGCCCGCACCGCCCGCGGCCCGGTCATGTCCGCGGACCCGGGAAAGATCTCCATCGACGGCATCGCCTATTTCGGCGAGGAGCCGGTCTTCGTCCTGAGCTTCCTCCAGGCGCGGAATCCCGACTGGGTGCGGCGCCCGTTCTTCGCCAGGCTCGACCCCTCCGCGGCATGGATCTCGGGGCTGCAGCCCGCGTTCGGCGAGCGGCAGTTCTTCTTCGAGCGTGCCGGGCAGCAGGTCCCGCGCAGGGACGGATCGAGGCACGACGTGCCGGCGGGAGCGATCTGAGGAAGTGAGATTCCTGAATCTGCTGCGGAGGGAGGCAGGAGAACGCGGCCGGCTGGTGGCGGCGAGCACAGTCCTGGCCGGCATCGCCATGGGCGCCTCCATGGCGGTGGTCAACGCCGTGGCCGGCACCGCGGAGGAGGGGCTGCACTTCGGGCTCCTGATCCTGTTCGGGCTGCTGGCGGTCCTCTATCTGGCCACGAAAAAGTACGCGCTGGCGCAGACGGGGGCGCTGGTGCAGGACCTCGTGCGCCGGATTCGCGAGCGCATCGCCGACGACGTGCGCCACACTGGCCTGGCCTCGCTCGAGCACATCGGCAAGGCCCGCGTCTCGGCGGTGCTGTCCCGCGACTGCTACGTCATCTCCGAGGCGGGAGAGCGGGTGGTGCAGGGGACGATCTCGGCGTTCATGCTCGCCTTCTCGGCCATTTACATCGCCACCCTGTCCATGTTCGCGTTCCTGATGACGGTGGGGGCGGTCTTCTGCGCGATCTTCTTCTACCGCCGCACGCAGCGCACCAGCCGCGAGATCCTGGTGCAGTCGAACGAAAAGGAAACGGAGTTTTTCGCCGCCACCGAGCACCTCCTGGACGGGTTCAAGGAAGTGAAGCTGAGCACGGACCGCAGCGAGGATCTCTACGGGAACCACGTGAAGCAACTGGCCGGCCTGGCGGCCGACCTGCGCGTGGCGGCGACGATGACCTTCGTCCGCGGCGCGAACGTCAGCCAGATGTTCTTCTACCTGCTCCTGGCCATGATCGTGTTCATCCTCCCGCAGTTCGGGCTGGAGTCGAACGTGGTCATCAAGATCACCTACATCATCCTGTTCATCTCCGGCCCGATCGAGATGGTGGTCATCGCGCTGCCGGTACTGGCCAAGGCCAACGTGGCGGTGGAGAACATCAGCCAGCTCGAAACGGACCTGCGCAACGCGGGGGCGGACGCGGATCCGCCGCGGCACGGCGCCGGCGGCATGTCCGAGATCCAGTGCCTGGGCATGACCTTCAGCTACGTCGAGAAGGACGGACAGCAGGGCTTCACGGTCGGCCCGTTCAACGTGACGCTGCGGGCCGGGGAAGTGATCTTCATCACCGGTGGCAACGGCAGCGGCAAGTCGACGTTCCTGAAACTGCTGACCGGCCTGTACGCCCCCTCCACGGGCACGCTGCTCTGGGACGGCCGGGCCGTGGGAGTGACGAACCTGGCCGCCTACCGGAATCTGTTCAGCGTCATCTTCTCGGACTTCCACCTCTTCGACCGGCTGTATGGGATTCCGCAGCCCGATCAGGGGCGGGTGGACGAGCTGCTCGCGGCCATGAAGATCGACCGTAAAACGGCCTTCCGCGACGGCGTCTTCACGAATCTCGACCTCTCCACCGGGCAGCGGAAGCGGCTGGCTTACGTGGCGGCCCGCCTGGAGGACCGCCCGATCTACGTATTCGACGAGTGGGCGGCCGACCAGGACCCGTCCTACCGCCAGTACTTCTACCATTCCATGATCCCGACGCTGCGCAGCGAAGGGAAGACGGTGATCGTGGTGACGCACGACGACCGCTATTTCGACATCGCCGACCGCCGGCTGGCGATGGAGGAAGGGCGGCTCGAGGAGATCACGGCATGAAGCAGACCCTGACCGCGGCAGAGCGGCGCGATCGCATCGGCATCGGCGTCGTCATCAGCCTGATCATCATCGTCCTCCTCCTGCTGTACCTCTGGAACGCGATCTTCGTGGTCATCCCCTCGGGACACGTGGGGGTGCTGTACAGCACGTTCCTGGGCGGCACGGTGACGGAGCACGTCTACCTGGAAGGGCTGCAGGTCAAGTGGCCGTGGAACGCCATGACGGTGTACGACGCGCGCGTGCAGACGCGGCGCGTCACCATCGCCGCCCTGACCACGGACTCGCTGCCCGTCGAGGTATCGCTGACCGCGTTCTTCCGGATCAGGCGCCAGAGCGTGCCGTTCCTCCATCGCGATATCGGCCCCGACTACCGCGAGAAGCTGATCACGCCTGTACTGGTGTCGTCGACACGCGAGTCGTTCGGACGGCTCACGGCCGAGGACCTGCACCGCAATGCCACGCTCGTGGTGCAGGAGGCCATCCTGGCCGAGTGCCGCCGCGAGGCGAACAGCCGCCACACCACGTACGACGACCTGATGATCGAGAATCTCAGGCTGCCCCCCGTGGTGGCCGCGGCCATCGAGGAAAAGATGGTGGCCGAGGAGCGTGCCGAGGCGTATACCCACCTGATCCGGGCCGCCCATGGGGAAGCGGAGCGGAAGCGGATCGAGGCGCTGGGGATCCAGCGGCACAACGACATCGTCCGGGGCAGCCTGAGCCCGGCGCTGCTGACCTGGCAGGGCATCCGGGCAACAGTGGACCTCGCCCAGTCGAACAACGCCAAAGTGGTCGTGATCGGCAACGGCGGCAACCAGCTCCCGCTGATCCTCGGCGGCGAGATCGGCAGCCTTCCGGCCGGGGCGGCCGGCGCTCCTCCGCCCGCCGCGGCGCTGCAGGCCCTGCCGCCGTTCGTGCCCGAGCCGCGCAAAGAGCCGACGCTCGTCCCGCAGCCCGTCCTGAGCCCCCAGCCCGCTCCGTTCCGGGCCGTGCCGCCGCTGGCCCCCGACACCATGCCGGAGTCCCCGCCGGAACGGCCGTCGCTCTGGGATCGCATCGTCCGCTTTTTCGGCGGCGGCTCGTGACTTCCGTAACTTCGCCGCTGTAGAATCGCGCAACATCGACAAGGAGGCCCCATGACGGACGTGCCCGCGACCTCGGATGCTCCTTACACCGAACACCCCGCCCCGGCGCTGCTTCCGCAGGCGCGCCTCGATCGAAACCATACCCTGGTGCGGGAGCACATGCTGCTGGCCATGGTGGCCGGACTGATCCCGTCGCCCGGACTGGACCTGGTGGCCGTGGTCGCGCTCCAACTGGCCCTGGTGGCGCGGCTCGCGAACGTCTACGAGCGCGAGTTCAGCGAAGACGCCGGCAAGGCGGTGCTCTGGAGCCTCCTGGGGGGCGCCGGCGCTACGTCGCTCGGTGCCGCCCTGGCGCTCAGCGGCATCAAGACGGTCCCCCTGCTCGGAACGATCGTGGGCGTGCTGGGCATGCCCCTCCTCCTCGGCGCGTACACGTATGCGGTCGGAAAGGTCTTCATCGCGCACTTCGAGAGCGGCGGCACGCTGCTCGACTTCAACGCCGCGCGGTACCGCACGTATTGGGGAGACATGTTCCGCCATGGCGTGCACGAGGCGCGGACGATGATGCCGCAGGCCAGGCAGGCCGCCGGGGACCACACGGCGGAGCCGCAGTCCGACATCTCGCGCGTGGCTCACAACGCCGCCGCGAAAGTCCGCGACGCCGCCGCGAGGGTCCAGGCCAAAGCCGCGAAGACCGCACCGAAGTAGGCTCGTGTCCGGTGGAGCGGCGTGGCCGCTCCACCTCGTTGCCAGTCAGCGCGTATGGCTGTTCGGCTCTCAGACCGGTACTGGTACCGGCTCCGGGCGCGAGGAAGCGGGGGTGAAGTGCTCCTGCAGGACGGTCAGGCTGAGGATCTCCATCAGGATGGCATCGCGGCGGTTGCGTTCGGCCTCCGGCAGGCGGGCCGCTTCGTCGAGGAAGGCCAGCACCCGGCTGCGGTCGAAAAACGGGAGATCGGCCAGGGCGCTGCCGCGGAGCGTGTCCTCCATCAGTTGGCGCAGCGGGCTCCCGGCCGGCGCCGCGATGAACGGCGGTGCCACGAACGGGTGTTTCGGCCGCCGGTACACCGTCTCCGTCAGGAACGGCCGCATGGCCTCGCGCAGGAGGTACTTTTCGGTCGTGCCCCGGATCTTCATGGCCACCGGCGCCCGGACCACGGCCTCGACGACGCGCTGGTCGAGGATGGGCAGCCGCCCCTCGATCGAGTGCGCCATCTCCATCCGGTCGCCGAGCGTGGTCAGGACGTAGTTCGGCAGGGTGGAGCGGGCCGTGAGGTACAGCGACACGTGCACCGGCTCGCGTCCGGCGAGCTGTCCCTGCACATCGACGTGGTCGAGAAACATGCGGATGGGGTCGCAGGCGGCAAAGCGCTCCCGCACTTCGCCGTCGAGCAGCGGCCGGAGCTGCAGGAACCACTCCGCCTGATGCATCAGCCAGGACGGCTCGAAGCCGAGGAGGCGGGTCACGAAGGAGGAGTCGCGCTCGCCGCCGCCGCGCGGCGTGAGGCCGTACGTGATGCGGTTCGCGGCCTCCAGCTTCTCGAGCAGTCCGGCCACGACGGCGGCATCCTGTCCCTGCTGGTTGTAGAGCAGCATGTCCCGCCGGTATGGCGGATACCCGGCGAAGATCTCGTCCGCCCCTTCGCCGGTGAGGACCACTTTCAGGCCTGCCTCACGGACGGCGCGGCTGAGGATGAACTTGGCCACGCCATGGGCGTTGAAGCTGAACGTCTCGCTGTGCCACACCGCCTCGCGGTAGCTGGCGGCGAGGCGCTCGTCGCTGACCTCGATCTCGTGGAAACGGGCTCCCGCGCGCCGGGCCGTTTCCACTGCCACCGGCGCCTCGTCGTAGTCGCCGTGCGGGAAGGAGATCGTGAAGGCGTCGAGGGTCCGGCCGGCCAGCGTCGCGGCCATGCCCAGCACCGCGCAGGAATCGATCCCGCCGCTCAGGTACACGCCCACCGGCACGTCGGCCTTCAGCCGGACGCGGGTGGCGTCGACGAGCCGCTCCCGCACCTCCTCGACGAGCTCCTGCTCGCCGGCGGCGGCGGAACCGGCAGCGGACGGATAGTCGAGATCCCAGTACCGGAGCAGGCGCATTCCCGACTCCCCCGCCAGCAGCACGTGCGCCGGCGGCACCTGATGGATGCCGCGGTAGAGCGTGCGGTCGCGCAGGATGTAGCCGCCGGTGGCGTAGGACTCGACGTCCCATTCCGCCGGCACGCCGGCCGCGAAGAGGGCTTTGACCTCGGAGGCGAGATAGAGCACGCCCTCGTGCACGCTCCAGTAGAGCGGCTTGATGCCGAAGCGGTCGCGCGCGGCGAAGAGCATCCGGTTGCGCTCGTCCCAGATCGCCAGCGCGAACTCTCCGCGGAAGCGGTGCACCGCGGCCACCCCCAGCTCGGCGTAGAGATGCAGCGCGATCTCGCTGTCGGAGCGCGTCCGGAAGCGGTGCCCGCGGCCGGCCAGCTCGTTGCGGATCTCTTCGTAGTCGTACAACTCGCCGTTGGCCACCAGGTGCAGGTCGCCGGTCTCGTTCGAGATCGGCTGATCGCCCGAGGTCAGGTCGATGACGCTGAGGCGGGCGTGGCCGAAGGCGACGGTGCGGTCAGACGAGCTCCAGGACCGCTGCTGGTCGGGACCGCGGTGCCGCAGCGCCGTCACAGCACCGGGCAGGCGCTCGACCGGCACCCGCCCGCCCATCGATCTCATGACTACGATGCCGCACATCGTCCGACCTCCGCACGCACACGAATGGCATCCCAACAGCGGTTGGCACTGCTCGCCGTGGCCGGCCGGGTCTGATGCCGGCCGGCCGCACCGCGCCTCAGATGTCGACGTTCGAGCTCGTACCGGCTCGGGCCTCGAGCACCGGCCGCGAATCGGAGGCCAGCACCACGATCACGCCGATGAGGGGCGTGAAGAGCAGCGAGAGCAGGAAGTAGCCCCAGAAACCGAACTTCCGGTTCGATCCGAGCCAGCCGACCAGCAACGAGAGAATGATGATGAAGATGAAGGTGAGAACCATTTCGTTTTCCTCTCTTTCCGTCAGGGAGATGTGATCGATCGCGGCCGATCGTGCATCGGCCGCCCGGACGTTCCGGCGAGCTCAATGATCTCGGCCACGCGAGGCAGGACCTCGGACCGGACGATGGTGTGGTGGTCGGCGTCGACGGCATGCACTTCCAGCTCCTCGAGCACGGCCCCCCATCCATTATCTTCTTTCGCGTGCCGGTCGAGCAGATACCGTGCGAACGAAACGCCGTCGTCCACGGTCTCCACGAGGGGCACTTCCTGCGGCCGCGCCGCCTTGATCAGCAAGGCTCTCGAGCGCAGTCCGCGGCGGGGGCGATAGGCGGCGGTCATGCGCACTTCCAGCCGCCCCACTTCCTCGACCCGGCGCCGGTACTGCTCGGGGAGCTGCCGGTGGAAGGGATCGGTGGCGAAGACGTTCTCGACCGTCTGCAGGTACTGGCGGCTCCATGCGCTGTTCTCGTCGCTGGGAAGGAACGAGTCGAGCATGAGCAGCCGCTCGACGGTCTCGCCGTCGCGCTCGAGCTGCAGCGCGATCTCGTACGCCAGCACGCCTCCCATCGACCAGCCGCCGAGGATGTACGGACCGTGAGGACGGACGCGGCGGATCTCGGCGGCGTATCGCGCCGCCAGCTCCTCCAGCTCGCCGATGAGAGGCTCTCGTCCATACAAATTTACCGACTCCACAGCGTACAGCGGATGCGCGGGCGAAAGCAGCCGCGCCAGGGGAACGTACGTCTCCGCGCCGCTCTTCGCGGCATGAACCAGGAAGATCGGCGTTTGCGCTCCGCCACCGCGGAGCGAGATCACGGCCTCGAATCGCGGCTGCGATTCCTCGCGCAACACACGTGCCTGGGCCTCGATGGTGTCGTGGCTGAAGATCCAGGCCACGGGCAGTGCCGTGCCGAAGGCGTCGTTGATGGCCGAGACCAGCCGCACGGCCAGCAGCGAATGCCCGCCGCTGGTGAGGAAAGGATCGTCGACGCCGGCCTCCACGCCGAGGACCGACTGCCACAGACGGGCCAGGCGGGCCTCGTACACGTCGCGCGGCGGGTGCATCACGCGGGCGGCAGCCACGTCGCCGCGGGCCACCAGCGCCTTGCGGTCGAGCTTTCCATTCACCGTCAGCGGAAGCGCGTCGAGGGCCACGAACAAGGTCGGCACCATGTACTCCGGCAGCCGCTCCAGCAGGAAGCGCCGCAGCTCGCCGGGCGGCAGGATCTCGTCCGCGGCGGGGACGTAGAACGCCACCACCTGCATGTCCGCGCCGTTGCGCCGGGCCACGACCACGCACTCGCGCACGGCCTCGTGCCGGGAAAGGAGCGACTCGATCTCGCCGGGCTCGATGCGGAAGCCGCGAACGTTGAGCTGGTTGTCCTCTCTCCCCAGGATCTCGATGGTGCCGTCCTCACGGTAGCGGGCCGTGTCGCCGGTGCGGTACAGCCGCCCCTCGCCGGGCCGGAACGGATCGGCGATGAATCGCTCCGCGGTCAGGTCGGGGCGGTTCCAGTAGCCGCGGGCCACCGCCGGACCGCCGACGTAGATCGTGCCCGGCACGCCCGACGGCACGGGATGGAGACGGGGGTCGAGGATGTAGACGCGGATGTTGGCGATGGGACGGCCCACGGGCACGTTCCGGCGCATCTCCAGCCCCGGCGTCACGGCCTGCGAGACCACCGAGGTGGCCTCGGTCGAGCCGTAGCGGTTGATCAGCAGCGCGTGCGGGAGCTCCTCGAGGAACCGCCGGGCCAGCTCGACCGGCAGCACCTCGCCGCTGCAGACGCAGACGCGCAGCGAGGTCCACCGCCTGCCGAGGTCGGGCACGGCGTCGAGCATGGCCTTGAGCAGCGACGGGACCGGATCGATGCGCGTCACGTTCTGCGCGATCAGCATCTCCGCCAGGCGCCGCGGCTCCTTCACCTCCTCCTCGGAGGCCACTACATACGGCACGCCGCGCAGCAGGCGGCTGAAGATCTCCCACACCGCGTCGACGAAGTTGATCGACGAGATCTGGCAGCCCACCTCCCCCGCCGCGAACGGGTACGTTTCCCACAGCCACTCGAAGCGGTTCAACACGCTCACGTGCGGCACCATGACGCCCTTGGGGTTGCCGGTCGAGCCGGAGGTGTAGGCCAGGTAGCAGAGACTGCGCGGGGTGGCGCGCTGCGGCGGGTCGGCGTCGTCCGCCGCCGCCGGCGCGTCGTCGATCCTCACCACCGTCCCGCCGAAACGCGGGAACTTCGCCACCACGACATCCTGCGCGATCAGCACCGCCGCGCCCGAGTCTTCGAGCATGAACTGCAACCGTGCATCGGGGAGGTCGGGCTCGAGCGGCAGGTAAGCGCCTCCTGCTTTGAGGATGGCCATCAGCCCCACGGCGAGCTCGATGGAACGCTCCACGCTGATGCCGACGAACGCGTCCGGGCCGACACCGGCGGCGATGAGTCTCGCGGCGACGGCGTTGGCGCGGCCGTTCAGCTCGCGGAAGGTGACGGTGCGGCCGTGATCGATGACCGCCACCGCCTCCGGCGTCCGCCGGACCTGTTCCTCGAAGAGCTGCGAAATGGTGCGCTCGATGGCGTACGGGCGGGCCGTATCGTTCCAGTCCGAGAGCAGCGTCCGCTCCTCCCCGGCGGTGAGCACGGGCGCGTTCACCAGCGGCTCGGCGGGGTGCTCGGCGATCCACGCGGCGGTGCCGGCGATGTGCTCGGCCATCAGCCGCGTCTTCGTGGCCGAGAAGCAATCCGCGTCGGCGATGACCCGGACCACGATCTCTTCGCCGGGGTGGGCGATGACGGCCAGCGGGTAGTTCGTCCTGGAAAGGTATTCCGAGTGCTCGGGGGCGAAGATCGAGTCCGTGCCGCGCAACGCGTCGCTGCCCGGATAGTTCTCGAAGGCCAGGAAGGAGTGGAACAGCGGCACGCCGGAGGGGACGCCGGCCGCGCGCTGGATCTCGCTCAGCGGCAGATGCCCGTGCTCGATGACGCTCTGCAGCCGACGGTGGATTGCGGTGAGATGCGCGGCCGCCGGGCGCGCCGGATCGAGCGGGACGCGCAGCGGCAGGGTGTTGAGGAACAAGCCGACGATCGACTCGACGCCCGGCAGGTCGGCCGGACGGCCGGATGTAGTGACGCCGAGGAGCACTTCGTCGCTGCCGCTGTAGCGGGCCAGCACGACCGCCCACGCCGCCTGGACGATGCTACTGACCGTGACGCCGAGCTCGCGGGCCAGCTCCACGCAACGCGCGCTGGCCGCCGCGGACAGCCGCACTTCGTGCAGGTGCGTGCGCGCGACCGGCTTGCGGAGGTCGAGCGCGGCCTGG
>DASPMO010000011.1:0-21716 GCA_035627015.1 Thermoanaerobaculia bacterium
TAAAGCCCGCTCAGATCCATCTCGTCCACCACTTCCGAGATGAAGAACGACAGGTGATTTTCGGGTAGCCAGTCGCTCGGCGACGGCGGCAACAGGTAGCTCTGCTCCGGTTGGTACGCCCGGTAGTTCGTCGGCATGCACGATTTTACGACGCACTACCGCTTTTCTGCCGCGCAGACTCCGAGGGGCCTCGCAATGAGGAAAGGGTTGAGTTTTGCCTGCCTCGCATGACTCGGCGCCGTGAGGCGTCCCATTTCCGAACGCGGCGATCCCGCTCCCGGAACGCGCGGCACTTCCGGAAAGCACCTAACTCCCTGATTCCAAAGGACGGATGCCGTGGCACCGCGGTTGCCCTTGGTCCCGCCCAACGTGGACGTCCAAAGGCCTGACCTCATCAACCGCAAGCGCCGCAAGCGGCTCCTCCTCGGCGCTGCCGCCACGGTCCTCATCGCCGCCGGCACGTTCGGCGTCTCGCGGCTGCAGCCGGCCGCGCCGGAGGTCGACCGCTCGGGACTCTTCATCGACACCGTCCGGCGCGGCTCGATGGTGCGGCAGGTGCGGGGGACCGGGGTCCTGGTGCCGGAAGTGGTCCGCTGGATCCCCGCGGCCACCGAGGCGCGGGTGGAGCGGATCCTCGTCCGTCCCGGCAGCGCGGTCACCTCCGACACCATCCTGCTCGAATTGAGCAACCCCGAGGTCGAGCAGAGCGCGCGCGACGCGGAGCTGCAGCTCGCCTCCGCCACCGCCGAGCTGCGCAAGCGCGAGATCGAGCTGCAGAGCGCGATCCTGGCGCAGGAAGCCGTCTCCGCGGGGGTCGACGCGCAGCTGAGCGAGGCGCGCGCGCAGGCCGCCGCCGACGAGGAGCTGGCCCGCAACGGGCTCACCTCGGCGCTCACCCGCAACATTTCCAATTCGCGCGCGGAGCATCTCGCAAAGCGCAGCGGCATCGAGACCCGGCGGCTGGCCATCGCCCGCGAGGCCGCGGCGGCCGAGGTACAGATGCAGCGCGCGTCGCTCGACCAGCGGCGGGCCGAGCATGCCTTGCGGCAGCAGCAGCGGGACGCCCTGCGCGTCCGCGCCGGCATCGACGGCGTCCTGCAGCAGCTGCCGGTCGAGATCGGCCAGCGCGTCGCGGCCGGGACGAACCTGGCCCGCGTCGCCCGCCCCGAGGCGCTGAAAGCCGAGCTGCGCGTCGCCGAGACCCAGGCCCGCGACATCGCGCCGGGACAGCCGGCTGTCATCGACACGCGCAACGGCACCGTCGCCGGACGGGTCACGCGCGTCGACCCGTCCGTGCAGAACGGCACCATCGGCGTCGACGTCGCCTTCGACGGCCCGCTGCCCAAAGGCGCCCGCCCCGACCTCACCGTCGACGGCGTGATCGAGCTGGAGCGCCTCGAAAACGTCCTCTACGCCGGCCGTCCCGTGCAGGGGAACGACCACACCACCATCGGACTCTTCAAGCTGGCCGGCGAAGACGAGGCCGTGCAAACGTCCGTGGCCATCGGCCGTACATCCGTGAGCAGCGTCGAGATCCGGTCCGGACTGCGCGAGGGAGATCGGGTGATCCTCTCCGACATGTCCGCCTGGAGCGAGCATCCTCGCATTCGGTTGAGATAGGAGACAGCATGCCGCCGTTGATCCACCTCGAAGGACTGACCAAAGTCTTCTACACCGACGAGATCGAGACCCACGCGCTCGACGGCGTGCATCTCGCCATCGCGGAAGGGGAGTACGTCTCCATCGCCGGCCCCTCCGGCTGCGGCAAGTCGACGCTCCTCTCCATCCTCGGGCTGCTCCACGCCCCGACCTCCGGCGAGTACACGCTCAACGGCACCCCCGTGGCCCGCCTCTCCACCCTCGAGCGGGCGCGCATCCGCAACAAAGAGGTCGGCTTCATCTTCCAGAGCTTCAACCTCATCGGCGACCTGACCGTCGAGGAGAACGTGGCCCTGCCGCTGACCTACCGGAAGACGCCCACGGCGGAGAGGAAAGACCGCGTGCAGCGGGCGCTCGAGCGCGTCGGCATGCTGCACCGCATCAAGCACTATCCCGGGCAGCTCTCCGGCGGCCAGCAGCAGCGCGTGGCCGTGGCCCGCGCCATCGTCGGCGATCCGTCGATCGTCCTGGCCGACGAGCCGACCGGCAACCTCGACTCTCGCAACGGCGAGTCGGTGATGACGCTGCTGCGCGACCTGAACCGCGCCGGCGCCACGATCTGCATGGTCACCCACGACCCGCGCTACGCCAAGAACGCTGACCGCACCATCCATCTCTTCGACGGCCGCGTGGTCGAGGAGGAGCGCATGCCGGCCGAGGAGCACGAGCTGCGCGAGAGCGGCTTCGAGGTGGGATAGGAGGCCAACATGTCCGCGATCCGCTCCCTCTCCCGCGTCCCTCTCCTCAGCGCCGCCGCGGCGCTCACCTTCGCCGTCACCGCGGCCATCCTGGCCATCGTCGGCGCGCTGGTGTGGCATATCCTCGTGCGCCCGCTGCCGTTCCCCGAGTCCGACCGCCTGCTCTTCGTCTGGAACCGGTACGGCGCGCGCGAGGTGCAGAGCTCCGCGCTCTCCGCGCCCGACTTCAACGACTACCGCGGCATCCGCGCCTTCGAGAGCGCCGCGGCCATCCAGACCGCGAGCGCGAGCCTGATGCTCGGCGAGCCGCGGCGCGTCAGCGTGGCCCGCGTCACTCCCGAATTCCTCCGCGTCCTCGGCATCGTGCCGATCATCGGCAACGACTTCGCGCCCGGGGAGACCGACGCGGTCCTGCTCAGCGAAGGGACGTGGCGCAATCTCTTCGGCGCCCGCACGGACATCGCCGGCGCGACGGTGCTGGTCGACAACCGGCCGCTGCGCGTGGCCGGCGTGCTCCCCGCGCGCCTGGCCGTGCCGAGCCGCGACACCGAGCTGTGGGTGCCGCTCCACTTCACCGCCGCGGACTTTGCCGATGCCAATCGCGGCGACGAGAACCTGACCATGATCGCGCGGCTGCGCCGCGGCGTGCCGGTCGAGCAGGCGCAGGCGCAGATCGACGTCGTCAGCCGCTCGGTCTTCCACCGCGTGCCGGACCGCGTGGCGTTCCTGAACGAGTCGCGGTGGCACGTGGCGGCCTTCGGCATGCGCGACGACCTCGTGCGCCGCGCCCGTCCCGCGCTGCTGATCCTCCTGGCCGCGGCGCTCCTGGTGACCCTCCTCGCCGCCGCGAACATCCTCGGCCTCTTCCTGGCCCGCACGGTGGCGCGGCAGAAAGAGCTGGCCGTCCGCACCGCCCTCGGCGCCACGCGCTGGAGCATTGCCCGCGCGCTCGCCTCCGAGGTGCTCGTGCTGGCGGCGGGCGGGGCGGGAGTGGGGATCGCGGCGGCGTGGCTGCTCCTCCCGCGCCTCGCCTTGAGCGGCCTGCCGCGGGCGGAAGAAGTGCGCGTCGACGGCGGCGTGATCGCCATCGCCGCGGCCATCGTCCTGGCCCTGGCGGCGGGGATCGGCTACGCCATCGCCTTCTGGGCCTGGCGGCAGGAGCAGTCGCTGGCCGAGCGCTCGGGCACCGGCTCCGTTCCCGTCGCGCGCATGCGGGCCGTGCTCGTCGCGGCGCAGGTGGCCATCGCCGTCACGCTCCTCACCAGCGGGGCCATGCTCCTCGAGACCTACCGCCGCCTGCGCGCGGTCGAGACGGGCTTCGATCCGGAAAACGTCCTCACCTTCGCCGTCGAGCTGCCGCGCGCGCAGTACGAGATCCCGCGCCGCCAGGCCTTCTTCCGCGAGCTGCAGCAGCGCCTGGAGGCCATCCCCGGCGTCGTCTCGGCCTCCGCGACCAGCGACCTCCCGTTCTCCCCGAGCGACTGGAACGGCACCTTCAGAATCGACGGCTACGACGGCCGCGCCGACACGCCGTCCGCGCACGTCCGCACCGTGCTCCCGGAGTACTTCACGACGATGCGCATCCCGCTGCTGCGCGGGCGCGCCTTCACGATGCGCGACCGCATGGACGCGCCGCGCGTGGCCATGGTCGACCAGGCCGCCGCGCAAAAGTACTGGCCGAACCAGAGCCCCATCGGCAAGCGCATCCAGTGGGGACAGACGTGGCGCGAGATCATCGGCGTGGTGGGGCCGGTGCGCACCTCCTCGCTGGCCGGCGACGCCGAGCCGCACCTCTACATGCCGCTGCTGCAGCGCAACGAATGGATGCTCTACGCCGTCGTGCGCACCGAGGGGGATCCGCTGCGGCTGGCCGGCGACGTGCGGACCGTGGTGCGGCAGGTCGATCCCTCCCGCCCCGTCTACGCCG
Source organism: Thermoanaerobaculia bacterium (assembly GCA_035627015.1). GTDB lineage: Bacteria > Acidobacteriota > Thermoanaerobaculia > Gp7-AA8 > Gp7-AA8 > QHVT01. The sequence continues at coordinate 4,285 of DASPMO010000011.1, forward strand.
TGCGCACCATGAACGACTATCTCGGCGACGCCATCGCCCAGCCGCGGCTGCGCGCGGCCGTCGTCGCCGCCTCCGCCGCGGTGGCCATCCTCCTGGCCGTGACCGGCCTCTACGCCCTCCTGGCGTACATCGTGGCCACGCGCACGCGGGAGGTCGGCCTGCGCATGGCCCTCGGCGCCACGCCGCTGGAGATGGTGGCCTTCATCTCCCGCTGGGCCGTGCGCGTCACCGCGGCCGGCATCGTCCTCGGCCTGGCCGGGGCGGTGGTCATGACCCGCTCCATGCGCGCGCTGCTCTACGGCATCGATCCTCTCGACCCCTTCACCTACGCGGTGGTGATCGCCCTCTTCGCCGCGGTGGCCGCCGCCGCGGGCGCGCTGCCGGCTTTCCGCGCCGCGCGCATCGACCCCGCCGTCGCGTTGCGACAGGAGTGACGACATGCACGAGCTTCGCGTTGCCTTCCGCAGTCTCGCCAAATCGCCCGGCTTCACCTTCGCCGCCCTGGCCACGCTGACGCTCGCCGTCGGCGCCACCGCCGCGGTCTACAGCATCGCCCGGGCCGTGCTCCTCGAGCCGCTGCCGTACCGCGAGCCGGAGCGCATCGTCCGCTTCATCGGCTCGAAGGAAGGGGAGACGCAGTCGCGCTACGACGCCGTCTCCTATCCCGACCTGCGCGATGCCGTCGCGCAGTCGGGCGTCTTCGAGAGCGCCGCCGCGTACGACGAATGGAGCCCCTCGCTGATGGGAACGGGGGAGGCGGAGGTGCTGCGCGGCGCCGCCGTCGACAGCGCCTTCTTCCACGTCCTCGGCGTGCGCGCCGCGCGCGGCCGCTTCTTCGTGGCCCGCGAGGACGTGCCCGGCAACGACACCACCGTCGTCATCAGCCACGGCCTGTGGCGCCGCAAATTCGGCGCGCGCGAGGACATCGCCGGCCACGCCATCCGCGTCGACCGGCGCATGCTCACGGTCGCCGGCGTGACCGCCCCCGACTTCCGTCATCCGTACCTCTCCGACGACACCGAGCCGGTCGAGATCTGGACCACGCTGGCCGTCGATGCCTCCACCAACCAGGCCCCGCGCAGCGGACGCTCCTTCACCGGCATCGCCCGGCTGAAGCGCGGCGTGACCGTCGAGCAGGCCGCGGCGGCGGTGGGGACGGTGGCCAAACGGCTCGAGCGCGCCTATCCGGAGTCGCACACCGGCCGCGGCATGACCGTCGTGCCGCTGCACGCGCGCATCACGCGCAACGTGCAGAAGCCGATCTGGCTCTTCTTCGCGGCCGTGCTGCTGCTCCTGCTGATGGCGTGCGTGAACGTCGCCAACCTGATGCTGGCCCGCGTCTCCAGCCGCAATGCCGATCTCCTCGTGCGCTCCGCCCTCGGCGCGCGCCCGTGGCATCTCTTCGTCCCGCTCTTCGCCGAGACGCTGGTCCTCGGCGTCGGCGGCGCGGCCCTCGGCCTGGGGCTGGCTTACGCCGCCACGCAGTGGATCGCCCGCCTGGCCGCGGACGCCCTGCCGCGCGTCGACGCCATCGCCATCGACGTGCCGGTCATCCTCTTCGCCCTCGGCACGGGCGTGATCGCGGCGCTGCTCGTCGCCGCCACGCCCGCCATCCGGCAGTGGCGCGGCTGGCAGGCCATCCAGCTCCGCGGCCGCGGGGCCAGCGAGGACGTCTCCACCCTCAGCGCGCATGCCTCGCTGGTCATCGTGCAGGTCGCGCTGTCGGTCGTGCTCCTCACCGCCGCCGCGCTGGTCGCGCGCAGCCTCTGGAACCTCCTCTCCGTCGACAGCGGCATCGACGGGCGCGGCGCGTACGTCTTCGGCGTGCGCGCGCCCGCCAGCGCCTATCCTGAGCTGGACGACGTGCCGCGCTTCTACAGCGAGCTCGATCGCCGCCTCGGCGAGCTGCCGGGCGTCGAGGCCGCGGGCGTCACCTCCATCCTCCCCTTCGACGGCGATTTCAACGGCATGCTCTTCCACATCGACGGCCGTCCCACGCCGCGGCCCGGCGAGGAGCTCTCGGCCGAGCAGCGCACCGTCACCCCCGGCTTCTTCGCCGCCATCGGCATCCCCATCGTGGCCGGCCGCGCCTTCACGCCCAACGACGACGCCGATGCGCCGCCGGTGGTCATCGTCGACGAGGCCTTTGCCCGCCTCCATTTCCAGGGAGAGTCGCCGATCGGCAGACGCATCACCGCCTTCGACCGCTCCAACGAGATCGTCGGCGTGGCCCGCGCCGCGCGCATCATGAGCCTCGGCGAGCCCGCGGTGCCGACCTTCTACGCCCCCTGGGCCCAGCTCGCGAACCGCCGCTCCGCCTCCGTGGTCGTGCGCACCAGCGCCTCGCCGGCGACCATCATCCCGGCCGTCCGCGCCACGGTGCGCGCGATCTCGCCCGACGCGCCGGTGATGCATCCACGCCCGCTGCGCGACGTGGTCGGCAAGTCCCTCGGCGCGCAGAAACTGCGCACCACGCTGCTGTCGATGTTCGGCGTCGCGGCGCTACTCCTCGCGGCCGTCGGCGTGGCGGGCGTGCTGGCCACCAACGTGGCCCGCCGCCGCCGCGAGATCGGCGTGCGCATGGCCATGGGCGCCACCGAGCGCGAGATCGCCGCCTTCATCGTCGGCCGCGGCATGCGCCTCGTGGCCGCCGGCCTCGCCGCCGGCGCGCTCCTGTCGCTGCTCACCAACCGCGTCCTGCAGACCATGCTCTTCGGCGTCGGCGCCGCCGATCCCGTCTCGCTGATCGCCGTCGCCGCGCTGCTGGCCCTCGCCGGCCTTCTCGCGGCCGCGATTCCCGCGTGGCGCGCCGCGGCCACCGATCCCGCCACCGTCATGCGTGCCGAGTAGGAGAGAAGAAGAATGCTCAACGACCTGCAGTTCGCGCTCCGCAATCTCTCCCGCTCGCCCGGCTTCTCCGTGGCCGTCATCCTCACGCTGACCATCGCCATCGGCGCGAACACGGCCATGTTCAGCATCCTCTACGCGGTGGTGCTGGAGCCGCTGCCGTTCCCCGCCTCCGAGCGGCTGATGCGGGTCTGGGAGACCGACCAGCACAACGCCTCCTTCCGCGAAGGGGCGTCGATGCCCGATCTCGTCGACTGGCAGAAGCAGCAGCGCGTCTTCTCCCATCTCGCCGGCACCACCAACCGGATGCTCAACCTCACGCAGCCCGACGCCGAGGCGGAGCGGATCGCCATGACCGGCGTCTCGCACGACTACTTCTCCATGCTCGGCGTGCGGCCGCTGGCCGGACGCGCGTTCATCCCCGCGGACGACCGCAACGGCGCCGAGCCGGTGGCCGTGATCAGCGACTCCCTCTGGCAGCGCCGCTTCGCGCGCGAGAACGTCATCGGCCGCGCCATCACCCTCGACGGCAGGAGCCACACCATCGTCGGCGTGATGAGCGACGACGCCGCGCTCTCCCGCCGCACGAAGACCGACGTCTGGACCCCGCTGACCGCCGCCGTCTTCCCCCTCGGCGAGGTGCGCGGCATCCACAACGTCTACGTCATCGGCCGCCTCCGCGAAGGGGTCACGCCGCAACAGGCGCAGAACGAGATGCGCGTCATCGCGGCGCGGCTGGAGCAGCAGTATCCCGACGACAACAAGGGGCGCGGCGTGTTCGTCGAGCCGCTCTTCGAGTCGATGGTCCGCGACGCGCGCCCGCGTCTCTACATCCTCGGCGCCGCCGTCGTGGCCGTGCTCCTCATCGCCTGCATCAACGTGGCGGGGCTGATGCTGGCCCGCGCCGACACGCGCGTCCGCGAGCTGGCCATCCGCGCCAGCCTCGGCGCCACGCGCGGACGGATCGTCCGCCAGCTGCTGACGGAGAGCTTCGTCCTGGCCGTGACCGGCGGCGTGCTCGCCATCGCCCTGGCCTGGTGGGCGACCCGCACGCTCCTGGCCATGGCCCCGGCCCTCCCGCGCGCCGGCAACATCGGCGTGAGCGTCCCTGTGCTCCTCTTCGCCCTCGGCGCCAGCGTCCTCTCGGCCATCCTCTTCGGCGTCATCCCCGCCATCCGCACCTCCAACGTCCACCCCGCGCTGGCCCTCGGCAGCACCCGCGGCGTGATACGCGGGACGAAGACCGCGGGAAGGAGCGTGCTCGTCATCGCCGAGGTGGCGCTGGCGGTGGTGCTGGTCATCGGGGCGGGACTGCTGCTCAAGAGCTTCGCCCGCCTCATGGCCGTCGACGTCGGACTGCAGACCTCCAACATCGTCACCCTCTCCATGACCCTGCCGGAGGCGAAGTACCCGCCGCCGTCGCGCGAGCAGTATCCGGACTGGCCCGAGGCCGTGAACTTCTACGAGCGGCTGACCGAGCGCATGGCCGCGGTGCCGGGCGTGCAGCGCGCGGCCCTCGGCATGGCCCATCCGCTCGACCCCTCGTTCACCTCGCGCATCGCCGTCGCCGGCCGGCCGGAGAGCGACGGGCCGCAGGACGAAGTGCGCATCCGCCCCGTCACCGCCGGCTACTTCGAGACCCTCGGCATCACCCTCCTGCGCGGGCGCACGCTCACCCGCGACGACCGTCCGAACGCGCCCGCAACCATCGTCATCAACGATGCGCTGGCGCGGAAATACTTTCCGCGCGAAGAGCCGCTGGGGAAGCAACTGGTCTTCTGGGGGAAGCCGAACACCATCGTCGGCGTCGTGAGAGGGGAGCGCCTCGGCGGCCCGCAGAACGAGCCCGAGCCGGCGCTCTACGCGCCGCTGGCGCGGCTGCCGATGAGCGACCTGACGCTGGTCGTCCGCTCCACGCGCGACCCCGCCCCGATCATCGCCGACTCCCGCGCCGCCATCCGCGAGCTCGACCCCGACCTGGCCCTCTACGACGTCGAGCTCCTCTCGGCCGCGCTGGCGCGCAGCGTGGTCACGCCGAAGTTCCAGGCCGTGCTCATCGCCTCGTTCGGCGCCATCGCCCTGCTCCTCGCCGCGATCGGCCTCTACGCGCTGATCGCCTATCAGGTGCAGCAGCGCACCAACGAGATCGGCGTGCGCCTGGCCCTCGGCGCCACGCGCGGCGAGATCGCGGCGCTCGTCCTCAAGCGCGCGGCGCTGCTCGCGGCGGCGGGCATCGCCATCGGCCTGGCTGGCGCGTTCGCCGTCGCCCGCTTCCTGCAGGCCATGGTGTTCGAGATCAGCACGCGCGACCCGGCCATCTACATCGCCGTGCCGCTCCTCCTGGCCGCGATCGCCCTCCTGGCGACGTGGCTGCCGGCGCGGCGGGCCATGCAGCTCGATCCGGCCATGGCCCTGCACGTCGACTGATGATCCGCACGCGAAACCTCTCGAAGAGCGTCGCCCAGGGGCCGTCGCGCCTCTGGCTCCTGCGCGACCTCACCCTCGACATCGAGGCCGGCGACTTCGTCTCCGTCACCGGCCCCTCCGGCGCCGGCAAGTCGACGCTCCTCCAGATCCTCGGCCTGCACGACGCGGCCTGGGAGGGGACGTACGAGCTGGACGGCCGGGCCGTGCAGTCGCTCGGGCAGCGCGATCGCGGCGACCTGCAGCGCCGCACCATCGGCTTCGTCTTCCAGAGCTATCACCTCATCGACGACCTCACCGTGGCCGAGAACCTCGACGTGCCGCTGCGCTATCGCGACGTGCCGAAGCAGGAGCGCCAGAGCCTCGTCGCCGACACGCTCGACCGCTTCCGCATCGTCGGCAAGAAAGACCTCTATCCCTCCCAGCTCTCCGGCGGGCAGCAGCAGCTCGTGGGCATCGCCCGCGCCGTCATCGCCAGCCCGAAAGTGATCCTCGCCGACGAGCCGACCGGCAACCTGCACTCCGATCAGGCCCGTGAGATCATGGAGCTGTTCCGCGAGCTGAACCGCGCCGGAACGACGATCGTGCAGGTGACGCACTCCGAAGACAACGCCCGCTACGGCAACCGCGTCGTGAGGCTCCGCGACGGATGGCTGGTGCCGTGACCACTCCCGATCCCGCGCCGCGCGTCCTGGCCGCCGACGATCAGGCGCCGGTGCTCTCCGCGCTCAAGCTCCTCCTGCGCAGCGAAGGCTTCGAGGTCGAGACCGTGACCTCGCCCGCCGCCGCGTACCGCGCCGTCGAGGCGCGCCCGTTCGACGTCGTCCTCATCGACCTCAATTACGCGCGCGACACCACCAGCGGCGCCGAGGGGCTGGAACTGCTCGAGCAGCTGCACGCGTACGACGAGCTGCTGCCGGTGGTGGTCATGACGGCGTGGGGCTCGGTCGACCTCGCCGTGGCCGCCATGCGCCGCGGCGCGCGCGACTTCGTGCAGAAGCCGTGGGAGAACGAGAAGCTCCTGGCCACGCTGCGCAATCAGGTCGAGCTGGGACGCGCGCTGCGCCGCGGGCAGCATCTCGAGGCGGAGAACCGCGTCCTGCGCGGCGATGCCGCAAAACGTCCCGTGCTCATCGCCGAGTCGCGGGCCATGCGTCCGGTGCTGGAGAAGATCGAGCGCGTCGGCCCCTCCGACGCCAGCGTCCTCATCACCGGCGAGAACGGCACCGGCAAAGGGGTGGTCGCACGCGCGCTGCACGCCGTCTCGCGCCGCGCCGCGCGGCCGCTCGTCTCCGTCAACGTCGGCGGGCTGCCGTCGTCGCTCTTCGAGTCGGAGCTCTTCGGCCACGTCAAAGGCGCCTTCACCGACGCGCGACAGGACCGTGTCGGCCGGTTCGAGCTGGCCGACCTCGGCACGCTGTTCCTCGACGAGATCGCCAACGTGCCGCTGGCGCAGCAGGCCAAGCTCCTGCGCGTGCTGGAGACGGGGGAGTTCGAGCGCGTCGGCTCCTCGCACACGCGCAAGGCGGACGTGCGGCTCCTCTCCGCGACCAACGCCCATCTCGAGGCCGAGGTCGAGGCGCAGCGCTTCCGGCAGGACCTCTACTTCCGCCTGCGCACCGTCGAGATCCACATCCCGCCGCTGCGCGACCGCCGCGAGGACATCCCCGCGCTGGCCGCGCACTTCCTCGCCGCGCACGCGCGCCGCTATCGCAAGGACGTCGCGGGCTTCGACGAGGGGGCCATGAAGACGCTCCTCGGGCATCACTGGCCCGGCAACGTCCGCGAGCTCGATCACGCCATCGAGGGGGCGGTGCTGATGGCCGCCGGCTCCACCATCCGCGCCGCCGACCTCGGGCTGGCTTCCTCCGACCGCGCGCCGCGCATCGAGGAGATGAGTCTCGAAGACGTGGAAGTGCTCCTCATCCGCAAGGCCCTGCAGCGCTGCGACGGCAGCGTGAGCAAGGCCGCCGAGGCACTGGGGCTGAGCCGGAGCGCCATGTACCGGAGGATGCAGCGGTACGGCATCTGAGCTCGCTGCGACAATGAGCCGGTGAAACGCCTCGAGCATCGCGTCATCGCGGCGGCCGTCGCGTCGCTCGCGCCGCTGCTCGCGGCCGTGGCGTGGCTGCTCTTCGCGCGCGACGAATCGAGCGCCACCCGCTGGACCGTCTCCATCCTCGGGCTGCTGTCGCTGGCCATCCTCTTCCTCCTCGTGCGCCGCCAGCTCGACTACCCGCTGCGCACGCTCGCCAACCTCATCTCCGCCATCCGCGAGGAGGACTACTCCATCCGCGCCCGCGGCTCGCATCGCAACGACCCGATGGGGGAGGTGGCGCGCGAGCTCAATCAGCTCACGCGCATGCTGCGCGAGAAGCGCCTGGGCGAAGTCGAAGCGGGCGCGCTCGTGCGGGCCGTGCTCGAGCACATCGACTCCGCGATCTTCACCTTCGACGAGCACGGCCACCTCCGCCTCGTCAACCGCGCCGGCGAGCGCCTCCTCGGGCGCGGCAACGCGCAACTGCACGGCCGTTCCGCCGCCGACGTCGGCGTGGAGGCCTTCCTCTCCGGCCCCGAGGCGCGGACCGCGGAGATCGTGCTGCCCGGGGGGCACGGCAAGTTCCGCATCCGCCGCACCACCTTCCGCGAGAGCGGCGTGCCGCACGTCATGCTCTCGCTGTCGGACCTCAGCCGCACCCTGCGCGAGGAAGAGCGCCAGGCGTGGCAGCGGCTCCTGCGCGTCGTCTCGCACGAGGTCAACAACTCCCTCGCGCCGATCCAGTCGATCGCCGCCAGCCTCGCCTCCATCCTCGCGCGCGACCCGCGTCCGGAGGGGTGGCAGGACGACGCGCAGCACGGCCTGGAAGTCATCACCGAGCGCGCCGGCGCCCTGGCGCGCTTCCTCCAGACCTACGCCAAAGTGGCCCGCCTGCCGCGGCCCACCCTGCGCCCGATGCACGTCGGCGACACCGTGCGCCGCGTGGCGGAGCTGGAGACGCGCCTCCCCGTGCGCGTCGCCCCCGGCCCCGACGTCACCATCCGCGCCGACGGCGACCAGATCGAGCAACTGCTGATCAACCTGGTGCGCAACGGCGTCGACGCCGTCCTCGAGACCGGCGGCGCCGTGACCCTCTCCTGGAGCGCCACCCCCGACTCGGTGGAGATCACCGTCACGGATGACGGCCCTGGCCTGGCCGCCACCACCAACCTCTTCGTCCCCTTCTTCACCACCAAACCCGGCGGCTCCGGCATCGGCCTGACCCTCGCCCGCCAGATCGCCGAAGCCCACGACGGCGTCCTGACCCTGTCCAACCGCCCCGCCCCGGGGCGGGGGGCGGTGGCGCGGCTGCGGTTGCCGGGGAGGCAGGGATGACCGAACGTTCGCGCCCCGACACTCGGTACATTCATGGTCCCGGACCTCTGCGTCGTCATGCCAGCGTTTGACTAACACGCGACGCTCGCCCGTACCTTGCTCAGTAAAATCTCCTCGCGACCTCGAAGGGCAACTGAATTTCGACCGCATTGTCCGCCGGTCCATGCGTTCCATTGACCGCATCGGTACACGGGACACCGTGGCCTTTTGCAAAATCCGAAAATGTGAGCACGCGCACGCAGTTCGGACAGACAGACGACTTGAGCGACATGATTGTCCGGTCCGTGAATTGCGTCCCCTGCGGGTTGCTCACGAAATAGCCATGGTTGCAGTCGGTGGAGGTTGTCGCCGTCGACGCGCGATCGTGTAGCAGCCCGAGGTTGTGGCCGATCTCATGCACGAAGCTCTCGTTGATGCGCGCGCAGTCGAAGTGAACGACGCTGAATCCGCGGTGGCGCGAGCTCGCGGTCGGCCGGCGGGTGTAATAGGCCACACCGCATTGATCTCCATCGTTCGCGATCAGCGAGACGAGGTCGGCCTTCGCGGCGGCGCGGCGTGCCCGGATGTCGGACGATGTTGCGATCAGCTTGAGCTGATTGCGAAGATCGCCGGGTACGGACCTGATCTCGCTGCAATACGCCACCACCGTGATGGGAGTCGTGATTCCGACGCTCTGCATTGCCAGCTGGAGGCGTTTCTCGTACTCGCCGACGTGTCCTGCTTGCTGGCAGAACCCCCTCAGATCTCTGGTGAACACGAGCAGCACCCGAAAATCGTCGTCAACTTCGACCGGCGGGTCCAGCGGCTTCAGGTCGTCGTCATCGTCGATCGGCGGATCATCGTCCGGCAGACGAAAGACGTTCACTTCGTCGATGCGGTGCAGTCCATTCCCGATCGGCGTGATCAGGAACATCTGGCCATTGACGTTAACAGTTCCGGACAGTCCAGCTTCGCTCGACGACAGGATGGCCTGTCCAAACTGCTCATCCTTCATGGCGAACACCGTGACCGTGCCGGAGTTCGAGGCGCGACTCCATTCCTTCACCGTGACCGGATAGGACAAGTCGGGGCGCAGAGGCATCATGTATTCGTCGCCGATGTGCAGCGGAAGGGAAGTGCTCAGCTTTTGCACGAACGGCTCAGCGCTGTTCCCGGGCAATCCGAACATCTCGGATGACGCTGCCCGTGCGGCCTTGGATGACAACTCCGGTTCCGTGCCGGCGGGATCCTCGAACAGAGGAGGCGGTATGGCCGCCACCTCCTCCTGCTTCGTGCAATACGACAGGGCGAGAACCAGCATAGCGACGACGAGTAGCGCGCGACGCAGAGCTCTCAGCGCATTTTCATCGGCCCGCATACGGCACCTTCCGGCGGATCTGGCTCCGTCCCGTCACCATGACCTGTATGCTCCTGCTGTTCGAGTTTTGCCTGCAGGTCGGCATCGAAGTGCGGAATCGGCGGAGGACAGGGCCGCCGCCTCAACAGTTGATAAAAGAGCTCGAAGTCATAAGTCACCCCTCGGAACGTATCGGTGGCGCGAGCGGCTGCGCGTGCGGCGTTCCTGAACTTGATTTTCACCCCGTGGTCCGGCAGTTTGATCACCACATCCGGACGTCCCGCACCGAAAGGCGTGATCATGACGCACGCCGGCGTGTCGTCGGGGACCTCGAATTTCAGGACGGCCTGCGTGGCGAGTCTCTGCTTGTGCCGCGACGGCAGAAAGTCGCGCTCGACATGGGCGGGCCGGACTCTCGCGGAGAAGGTACCGCCGTGGATGTCGAGCCATGAGCTCACGACCTCCCGCCGGATGGTGCTGTAGTCGCCATCGACAGGATGGGTGCCGTCGGCGAGCTCACTTGCCGGCAGAATGCGGCTGAGCTGTGGCACGTCTTCGAAGCTCTCATCCGTGACCGCGCCTTCGGAGTCTTTGGAAAAGAACGGAGCACAGCGGGACTTCCCGTCATCCCACGAGCCGAATTGAACCCGATCGCCGGAAAGACCGATTGCCAGGCCGGTTTCATTTCCCTGCTGATCCGTCGCCATGAATAATCGCTGCTGATTCCTGCCGGCGACCGCGACTGCGTCCGGTGTGACCAGTTCCAATACCGCATCGTGCACTGGCAACACCACGCCGTAGGTCGAGATGGCCGGCACTTCGGGTTTCGCGTTGTCCTCCACCGCGACCGCCGCGAAGATGTTTTCCGGTGGTTCGACGTGCAACATGGAGCCGGACATCAGGACTACCAGCCCTGTGAAAAACACGGAAATCTCGTTCATGGACTCCCTCCTCCCTCTCAAATGATGACGACGAATCGGCTCCAGGCGGATGGGGCGCGAAACTCCGGCCGGCCGCGGATCAGACTGAGTTGGGCGCTCCGGAGCGCCGCGGACGGATCGCCCGATCCGAGGAGTGCCCCGTGAAACGCGGTGAAGAAAGCCTGCGTGGCGTCGTCATCGACTGGCGCGATGGCAGCCACCACCGTCTGCACGCCGGCGAGGCGGAAGACGCGCGCGAACCCCATCGGTCCGTCCGCCCCCGCGACGCGGCGGCTGGTGCCACAGGCTGACAACACGAGCAACCTCACGTCGCCGAGTCCATGCTTGAGTACTTCGTCGGCGGTGAGACGTCCGTCTTTGCCTCGTTTGTCCGGAGCTAGGACGAGAGCTGCGGGACTGCCGGGTGCGGCGTCGGTGATCACGTGACCGGCGTAGTGAATCAGCGTGCTGTTCTGCGCGGCGTCGAGAAACGCGCGTTTCGTCGCCGCCTCGCCGGTCAGCACCACAGGATGTTTGTAGAGCTCTGCGATTTGCCGTACCTCTATCGCCGCGGCGGGGAGATCAGGAAGCGCCACCGGCGCGGTGCGATCGTGCGCCGGGTTCCCGATCAGCACGACACTGGTCTCGGGATCGATGCGCGACGGATCGGCCTCGCGTCGGGCATAGACAGTCGCGCTGGAGGCAATGACGATCTCGTGGCTCTCGACCAGGTACGGCAGCGTGGGCGCCTGGCGCAGGGCCGCGAACGGCACCTGCGCGAGCAGATCGTCGGGCACGATGATGAGCCGTTCCGACAGGCGCGCACGGACCGGCCGAAGGAAACGCCGGTACGCGAGCGCGAACTCCTCGTCACATTGCGCCTGTCGTGATCCGCAGGCGTGGGTGAGCCGCCGCAGCTCTTCGCGAAGCTGCGCTCGCGAGACGTTTTCGATCTGCCCGTGCACCTCGTTGCGGCGCACCGTCCAGATGATCAGCCGGTCGGGAAGGGCGGCATAGACGATGAGCGTGGTGCCGACGGGGATGCGCGCCGCGATCGCCGCCACGTCCCATGGCGAGGTACTGGCTTTGCCGCTCGCCACATCCAGCAGTCCGCGCGCACGCGTCTCCTCGGCGAATGCCAGCGCGGTCGCATAATCGCCGCGCGCGGCGAAGAGCGAGATCCCAACGTCGAACAACGTGCGCCATCGTTCCAGAAAGTCGCGACGTTCGCCGATGCCGCGCAGCCGCGAGCGCTGCAGCTCCAGTTCCCTACTTGCACGCGCCAGATCCGCCGACACCGCAGCTCGATCGCCGACCGCATCGAGCGCGAGCGCGCGATCGAGATACGAGTCGATCAAACGGAGGCGGTTTTCGACCCGCTCGAAGAATTCGATCGCCTTCGTTCCCGCCATGACCGCCGCGGCCGGATCGGTCATCCGCAGCACCGAACACGACGTCGATGCAACGTTGGCCATGAGGCGCTCGCGCATCGAGACGTCCGGCACCTTCGCTGCCGCGGCTTCCGCCGCGCGAATGTCGGCGATGGCGTCGTTCGCGAGACCTGCCCTCCATCGCGCGAGACTGCGCAGCCGATGCGCGGCGGAGATTCCGGCGGAATCTCCGCCGTGTTGCGCAATGCGCACGTGTGCGTCCTGCAGACGCAGCGTGGCGTGCACAAGACCGGCCTCTCCCGACGCACGAGCCACATCGAGGAGCAGCGACTGAAAACGTACGCTCTCTCCGTACGCCGCGAACGACTCCAGCGCCGCTATCCGCTGTTGCCACGACTGCGCTGAATCACCGACATAATCCGTGAACGTAGCTAGGCGCGCCTGCATGATGGCGAGGTTCTCGAGCTCGTTTGCGCGGGCGAAGAGCTCAATCGCCAGATGCGTGTCACGGATCGCCTCCTCCTCGTGCCCGCGCGTGCCGAGTACCAGCGCGCGCACCCACAGGGCTTGTGCGACGATGGTTGGGTAGCGCGTGCGCAGCGAACGGTCATCAGCGATGGGGTTCACGCGTGCTACCGCGCCTTGGGAGTCGCCGGCGTAGTATGTCGTCGTCGCTTCGAAAACCGCGGCACGCTGCGCGAGCGGAATGCCGGCGTCATCGAGCTCCTTCGCCACTTCAAGCCACAGCGCACGGGCGTCGGACATGGCTTGTGCGCGATAGCGGCGCATGGCGAGTCTGTAAGTCACAACCGCCTTCGCGGCGCGGCCGCCGCGTTGTTGCAGCGCGAGCACGGTGTCGCGCACGATCTGCTCGCCCGAATCCGCGAGCGCCGCTCCGATACTCCCGGCTGCGGCGAGATTCTCCTGCGCGGAGCGACCGTCGCCGATGAGCATCGCCTCTCCCCACGCCGGCAGCAGTTCCTCCTCGACTAGGGTTCGTGCCTCCTGCGGGAACTGACGGACGATCCGCCCAACGTCCGCGCTCGCTCCACTGCCGACTGCGGTGAGCAGCCGAGGCTTGGCAATGGCCCACTGCTCGCTGCGAGTCTTCGATGAGAGCACGCGAATGCGCTCCCGCACGTAGCCGTTCCACGGCGAATCTGGATCGGCGACGAGCGCGCTTTCCCATGCCTCTCTTGCTTCATTTCCCAGGTTCAGCGAGTCGAGGGCCAGCGCGCGGTTCCATGTCGCTTCGTCTGTGGAAGACAGAGCCGCCGCCCGCTCTGCGGCATCGAGCGCGATCAAGAAGTCACGCGGTTCACCGAGCGCGCGGCCGCGTGCCTGAAATGCCGCGGCTAGATCGGAAAGCAGCGCCGGGTTTATACACTTGCGGATGCCCTCGCCCACGTCGTCAACACCGGTTTCGAGAGCGAGCGCATCACGGAAGTTCTGAACCGCGACGTCGTGAGCGCCGAGGAGTGTGTGGGCCACGGCGGCCGCATGGATCGTGTTGGGCGCGCGGTTGTGGAGCAGTACTTCGTTCGCTCGCGCCGCAAGGAGCCTCAGTCGTGCGTGCGCGGGATCGTCGATTCCACTATCGTCCTTTCTGCGGAGCAGCATAGGCTTGTATGCGAAACCGCCCATGAAACGACCTTCGATTGTGCGGTAGGGAAGGGCGCTTGCCGCCGCGGCAAGCGCCGGGACACCCGCGATGCGCCCTCGGTACCATCGCGCAAGCGGCTCGCGGAAGTGGAGTGCTGCCCCGAGCGCTCCTGAGACGGTGATCGCCGTCGCGAGCCCATACACCCACCGCGCTCGTTCGCGAGGAATCATGTGATCCGTCCACTCCCGGAAGATGGGAGCGACAAAATACGCGAATTTGCGCACGCGCCTTTCATCGGGCTTTCTGCTGTTCGGGGATGACGGAGTCTAACAGGAAGCCGGTGAAATCGAGCCGCCGTGAGTCGTCACTAGCTACCGTGCGCGTCCAAATGGTTTCGTCGCGCAAGACGGAAGCTCCCATGACTGTGGCACAGGAGAACGCACCACGAAAACTGCAGCAGTGCCGGCCGCGCGATCACTGAACCGCTGAAGGCGGAGGTGTGCCGAAGGAGGCGCTGGCGACGGCGGTCTCATCGTGAGGTACTCGCCGGCAAAGGGCTGAAGCCGACGCGTGGCTGCTGGCAACGGTGTGCCGCCATTCATCGACTTCGTCTTGATCGAGCCCCAACTCGCCCCCAGTGAGTTTAGCGCGATGCTGCCGCTACTGGCCACGCTGCGTGGGATCAAAGCCTCTTCCCCTTTTTCACCACCAAACCCGGCGGCTCCGGCATCGGCCTGACCCTCGCCCGCCAGATCGCCGAAGCCCATGACGGCGTCCTGACCCTGTCCAACCGCCCCGCCCCGGGGCGGGGGGCGGTGGCGCGGCTGCGGTTGCCGGGAGGGGTAGATGGGGACCGCGGGCGTCATCCTGTGAGGTGACGCCCGCGATCACAGCCTACCGGCTCAACCATCAATTCCCCGCTCTGGCACCAGAACGAAGCACTCTCGGCCCGCGCATAGCCCGCGTTTCTCCCCGGGTACTGCCGAAACTTTCGGCACGACTGCCCAACATTTCGCCACGACTGCCGAAACTTTCGCCACGACTGCCGAAACTTTCGCCACGACTGGCCAACTGTTCGTCAGTACTGACGAAACTTTCGCCACGACTGGCCAGCTGTTCGTCAGTACTGACGAAACTTTCGCCACGACTGGCCAACTGTTCGTCAGTACTGACGAAACTTTCGCCACGACTGCCCAACTGTTCGTCAGTACTGACGAAACTTTCGCCACGACTGGCCAACTGTTCGTCAGTACTGCCGAAACTTTCGCCACGACTGCCCAACATTTCGCCAGTACTGACGAAACTTTCGCCACGACTGCCCAACATTTCGCCAGTACTGACGAAACTTTCGCCACGACTGCGTCGTTTGGGGGCGTCCTTAAACAGGACGAGCCCGGGCCGAATGGTAAGAGGTCGATCACCACGAGGACCACAACCCGAGCAGGTGGCTCCATGAGACCCTGTCCGCCTGCGACACCCGCGCTGCAGACGTGACCGCCGGAGCGTGTCCGCTTCGATACACGAAGAATCTGCTCGATACTCCGCGGCTCCGGGGTTGCATACCTCATCGAACGCCGTTCGGTTGTCGCTGAGAGATGCATCTTCCACCCCACATCGACATAAAGGAGTGACTCATGCTGAGGAAAGCTCTCCTGCAGATCGCCGTCGCCACGCTTCTCGTCGCCTCCGTAACCCAGGCCCAGACCCTCGACCAGACCCTGAGCGGTTGTAACGGCGCGGCTCCCCTGAGAACCATCCAGGCCGGTCCCTCCGACTACCTGGGGAAGGTCGCGGATCTGATCCCGGGCGACCGCCTCCTGCTCGCCGCCGGCACCTACGGCCAGTTCCTCACCCTTTCCAACAAGCACGGCCAGCCCGGCCAGTGCATCGTCATCGAGGGGCCGGCCAGCGGCTCGCCCGCTCTCTTCACGGGGAGCGAAACCCGGAACATCGTCAGCATCGTGGATTCCAGCTACATCGCCCTGCGCAACCTGACGCTCGACGGGCAGGGGAAGTGGGGCGACGGCATCAAGGCCGAGGCGGGGTCCGTGTCCGTGCACCACATCCTCATCGACGGGCTGACCCTGCGGAACTTCAACCGCGACCTTCAGGTCGTCGGCATCAACACCAAATGCCCGACCTGGAACTGGGTCATCCGCAACACGACCATCACCAGCACCGGCACGGGGATCTACATCGGCGGCTCCGACGGGGAATTCGAGTTCACCAACTTCCTGGTCGAGCACAACCTGATCCACGGCACGATCGGCTACAACGCGCAGTTCAAGCACCAGCGGTTCGCCCGCAACACCTCGATCGGCATCCCGTCGACCGGCACGGTCATCGTCCGCCACAACACCTTCAGCAAGGAGACGGGCTCCGGCGCCGCCGCGCGGCCGAACCTCCTCGTCGGACACTGGCCCTCCTCCGGCGCGGGCTCCTCGGATCACTACCAGATCTACGGAAACCTCCTCTACCAGAACCCCTTCGACGCGCTGTTCCAGGGAGAAGGGAACCTCGCCTTCCACGACAACCTGCTGGTGAATCGCGCCGACACGAGCACGGGCACGGGCGCCGGAGTGAACATCCGGCAGCACAACGGCGTGCCGAAGCGGATCGACGTCTTCAACAACACCATCGTCGCCACCGGGTACGGCATCCGGATCGCGAACGCCGACCCCGCCTACACGCAGCGCGTCACCGGCAACGCCGTCTTTGCCGGCACGCCGCTGACCGGCGGCCAGCAGAGCAACAATGTGACCGGGACTGTCAGCGCGGCATCGACGTACCTCAACAGCCCGACCGCGGCTCTGGGAGCGGGCCTCGACCTCTTCCCGAAGAGCGGCCAGCTCCAGGGCACCGCGATCGACTACTCTCCCTTCACCGCCCACCTGGAGTACGACCGCGATTTCAACTCGCGGCCTCGGAACACCGCGTATCGCGGTGCGTACTCGGGCGATGGCGTGAACCCCGGCTGGGCGCCGGCGCTGGCGATCAAGCCGGAGCCCTCCTCGGGCACGAGCAGCGAGCTGCAGAACGGCGTGCCGGTGACGGGGCTCTCCGGAACGCTCGGCAGCCAGCGGTTCTGGACCATGAACGTGCCCACGGGCGTGTCGAACCTGCAGTTCCAGACCTCGGGCGGCAGCGGCGACGCCGACCTGTACGTGCGCTTCGGCTCCGCGCCGACAATGTCGACGTACGACTGCCGTCCGTTCGCGAGCGGCAACAACGAGACCTGCACCTTCCCGTCGCCGGCGGCGGGCACGTGGCACGTGATGGTGGTGGGGGATGACCCGTACTCGGGCATGACGCTCGTCGGGAGCTGGCAGACGGGCGGCGGCTCCGGCAACGTGCTGCAGAACGGCGTGCCGGTGGGCATCTCCGGAACGCTCGGCAGCCAGCAGTTCTGGACCATGACCGTCCCCACGGGCGCGTCGAACCTGCAGTTCCAGATGTCGGGCGGCAGCGGCGACGCCGACCTCTACGTGCGCTTCGGCTCCGCGCCGACGATGTCGACGTACGACTGCCGTCCGTTCGC
>DASPMO010000012.1:0-49155 GCA_035627015.1 Thermoanaerobaculia bacterium
TGCGGCGACCGGACATCTGATCTTCGGCAAAGGCGGCGCCCTCTTCGCCGCGCCTTTCGACCTGAAGACACTTTCCGTCTCGGGGGCGGCCCGAAAGATGATCGACAGCGTGGCCGGCGACCCATTGAGCGGTGCGATGCATTATGCCGTCGCCGCGAACGGCGACCTCGTGTACGTCAGCGGCCGTCCGCCGGAGAAGCGGACCGAGCTCGTCACGCTGGATCGCACCGGCGGGAAGGCACCGCTGGCCACGGTCGGACTGCAGGTCGACGACCTCAGCGCCTCGCCCGACGGCACGAAGCTCGCGCTGCGCAGCCTGGAGGCGAACGCCAGCATCTGGGTTCATGATCTTCGCACCGGCTCGTCCATGCGTGTCAGCGGCGAAGGGGAACATTGCTGTCCGGTGTGGAGCGCGGATGGCTCGCGGGTTCTTTACTCTTCCTTCGGCGCGACCGCGCGGATGGTGGCGCGCAACGCCGATGGCACCGGCGAGGAGGAAGCGCTGGCGCAGAGCGCCTATCTCGAGCCTCTTTCCTGCTCGCCGGACGGCCAGCTTGCGATCTATGAAACGCACGGGGCCGGAACGCAATGCGACCTCTGGCTCGTGACGCTGCGCGGCGAGCACACCTCGCGTGTGTTTCTCCGCACCCCGTTCAAGGAAACGTTTGCGCGGTTCTCCCCGGACGGCAAATGGATCGCCTACATGTCGCCGGACAGCGACAGCAAGCCGCAGATCTACGTCCGCTCCGCGTTCCCCGGTGGCCGGCGGTGGCAGATCTCCGTGGAACCGGCGGCCGCACCTGTCTGGTCCGCGGATGGAACGTCTCTTTTCTTCGGCGACGACCAGAGGATGTTTGCCGCGGACATTCATGTCGCGGCCGGCGAGCTGCGGCCGGAGAAGCCGCGCGTGCTCTTCTCGCTTCCGACTCCATTACGGCGCTACGACGTGCTCGGCGATCGATTCGTGACGCTCGCTTCCCACAACGCGGGCGGGCAGCCTCGTTTCGTGAACGTCGTCCTGAACTGGAAACGCGAGCTCGCCGCGGTCAGGCCGGATTAGCCTGCTGGTTGCCGAGCGTGGTGGTGTCGTCCCTCGCACCGCGGCGGAAGATCAGCGTCGCGGCGCCGATGCGGATGCGGTCGCCGTCGTCGAGAACGACCGCGTCTTGCACACGCTCCTCGTTTCTCCACGTACCGTTCTTGCTGTGAAGGTCCTCGAGGAGGACCACGTCCCCCTCCACGCGGACGAGCGCGTGCCGGCGGGACACTCCGCTGCAGTCGATCACAATGGAGCAGGCAGCACCGCGTCCGATCGGATTCCGCGGACCCTGTAATTCGTAAGTGCGCTCCCCGTGGATGAGCCGCGGCGGCGCCCCTCGGGTCCCTGAAACATCGCAGGTGAACGCGTAGCCGTACCGGTGGACGGTGCGGATCGCGCCACGTCCGTCCTCCCCGAGTGCATTCCGGATCTCGACCACGAGATTCTTCAGGTTCGCCTCGTCGACGATGACGTCCGGCCACAAATGCTCCCGCAACTCGGCCTTCGCCAGCGCGTGAGGCCGCGCTTCGACCAGCAACCGCAACAGCTCGAACGCTTTCGGCGTGAGGTGCAGCGGCTCGCTCCCGCGAAAGAGACGGCGCTCCTCGCCGTCGAAAACGAACTCCTGGAAGTGGACGCGCACCTGTGCCCCGCCTCGCGCAAACATGCGCAATTCCTGCCGATTGCCTGCGACTTCCGCGCGCTTTCGACCCAACGTGGGAGCGTCGTCAGGCTGCAGCCTCAATCCACCGGATGGACGGCGAATCTCGAAATCGAAAGGTAAGAAACGTCATGCCTCGACTGGATTTTGTCCCCTCAAGACACGGATGGCACTTCGGCAATCACTTCCGCACGCACGTGTTGCCTGGTGTGTTGTCCGTCCATACCTCCGGGCTCTGCGGCGGAATGATCATGACGGCGCTCGACTACTGGCGCTCCAACACTCCCATTCCGACCCACCGCGCCGAAGATTTCCGGGCTGCCGGCTCCCCCGAGGAGCAACTGCCGGCGGAAGGATCGCATCTGCGCACGTACATCTTCGACCGTCAAATGAACAGTCTCCTCACCGCGGCGGTGTTCACCCGCTGGATCGTGTTCCCCTGGTTCGGCCCCAAGCAGTTTCATGACTGGGCCATCGACAGCGAGCTCGACGTCGTTCGGCGCCAGATCGATCGCGGCAGGCCGGCGATGCTCGGCCTGTGGAGCATGACTCCGGGCCATGCTCTCGGCGGCCATCAGGTGCTCGCATACGGCTACGAGCTCTCTCCTGCACGGCTCTATGTCTACGACCCCAACCATCCCGATCGCGAAATGCTGCTCGTCCCGGTTTCGCCGGAACGCGGTTGCGAAATGCGCGACGCCGCGACCGGGGAGGTGCGCGGCGTGTACCGCGGCTACTTCTGGACCGACGTGTACAACTGGAACGAGCCGCCGTACGTACCGCGCTACCACGACCTGGAGCTGACTTCCGGGCTGACGCTGACGCCGGCCAACGAAGCCGCGGTCGGCGCGCGTGTGCAGTCGTTCGTCACCGTCCGTAACGCCGGCGAATATCCCGCCGGCTTCCAGAACCTCTACATCTGGACGCGCGGTCCGCGCGGGGAGAACCTCGATCCGCTCATGGGCGGCAGCGAAGCGATCCAGCGTCTCGAGCCTGACCAGGAGCACTCGATCGTCCGCACCTGTGCCTCCTTCGGTACCCAGCCCGGCCCCCATGTCGTGGGAATCAGTTACAGGTCGAGGGAGAACGACTGGATCAACATCAACGTGGGTCCGCGGACCACGAGTGCGCAGCGGCAACTGTTCCTGCGGGCCGGCGGAAGTGAGCGGATCGTCGATCGCACGGTGGAAGTTCGCGAGTCGGACGCCGACGTCGATACGGGCGTCGACATCGCGCCCGGCATGGATTACTCGCTGACAGCGTCCGGCTCGATCTGGTCAGGTGTGTGGTTCACCGGACAGAACGGCCCGGCCGGCTGGCAGGATCGGACGGAGTCCGACCCGCGCTTCCCGCTGCACGGGCAGGCGACCGCGCATCCGTTCGCTCTGATCGGACGATTCGACGGCGGCCCTTATTTCTACGTCGGGAACGGCATCGCGCGCACCCCGTACGCCATGTCCGGCACACGCCGGCTGTGGCTGCGCGTGAACGACGACGTTCCGAACAACGGGTCAGGTTCGTTCCGGTGCCGCATTCAGGTCTGGCGCTGACGCATCCAACGGAATCAGGAGCACCGCCGCGAGCGGTGCTCCTCCCACCGCCCCGTCAGGCAGGGGTCCGCGAGCGCGGCGTGACCGTGCTGGCCCGACGGTGCGGACAGCGATCCATGCGCCGCTCGGCCCCGGCTTCGACCCAGGACCAGCCGGAGACTTCACATTGGTCGCAAGTCCACCGCTGGCGCTCGAAGCGGCGCGGCGGCGGCGGCTCATCGAAGTGACCCTCGTCGCGGGTCATTCTTCCGGCGCCGGTGTGGCGGGGCACTTCGAACGTATCGCCCGCGCCTTCACTGTTCGGGCAGTCCGGCCATGGGCATGGCAACTGGCGGTGATCGTGCCGATGGTCGGTACAGGTGGTCATGGCGCCGCAATGCTATCGCGATGGCGGGAGTACGCGCTCGTCAGTTCCGCACCGAAGAAGACGATCTGTGCGGAGTAGTACACCCAGAGGAGGAGCACGATCAAGGCGCCGGCGGCGCTCTGGCTCGACTCCGTCGCTTTCTTGCCGAGGTACAGGCCGAGCGCGAACTTGCCGATGCTGAACAGCACCGCGGTGACGATCGCGCCGACCCAGACGTTGCGCCACGCGGTGCGCACATCCGGCATGTAGCGGAAGACCAGCGCGAACAGCACCGTGATCATCGCCGTGGAGACGAAGAGCTCCACGATGTGCCACAGGCCCTCACCGCCGGGTAACCGGCTTCCCATGTAGTCGCCCGCGGCCGAGATGCCGGTGTCGACGACGAGTGCCACGAGCAGCAGAAAGCCGATCACGACCACCGTCGCCGCGGAGAGGAACCGCTCTTTCAGAAAGCCCATGACGATCGGCGTGGCCTTCGGCTGGACATGAAAAATCGTGTTCAGCGCCGCGCGCAGCTGGCCGAAGACACCGGACGCGCCGAACAGGAGCGCCACGATTCCGAGGGTCGCCGCGACCACTCCCGCGTCCGCGCGCGAGGCATCCTTCACCATCTCGTTGACCACCTCGGCGCCCGTGTGTCCGATGAGCCCGCGCATGCGGGCAAAGACCTCGCCGCGGGCCGCCTCCTCGCCGAAGATCATCCCCGCGATCGTGATCGTGAGCAGGACCAGCGGCGCGATCGAGAAGACCGTGTAATACGCGAGCGCGGCCCCGAGCCGCGGCGCATTGTCCCCGGCGAAGCTCATCGCCGCTTCCTTGAGCACGCTCAGGAACTTACGCATGCGTCCTAAGTCCGCAGCACGCCCGCCCGCTCGAACACCTTGGCCTCGATGAACGTCTCCACCAGGGCCGGGTCGAGCAGCCCCTCCCCCATCTCCATGCGCAGGATATCCAGCGCGCGCTCGGTCGGCACCGCGCGCTTGTACGGGCGGTCGCTGGCGGTGAGGGCGTCGTAGATGTCCGAGATGGCCATCATCCGCGACTGGATGGGGATGTCCTTCGCGGTCAGCTTGCGCGGGTAGCCGCGGCCGTTCAGCTTCTCGTGGTGCGCGTACGCGATCTCGGCCACCGAGGAAAGGTCGCGCGTCCAGGGGATCTTCAGCAGGAAATTGAACGTGTGCGTGACGTGGCTCTCGATCTCCGAGCGCTCCGCCGCATCCAGGTTCCCCTTGCGGATCGACAGGATGCGTGCCTCCTCGGGGTCGACCAGCAGCCGCTTCTCGCCGCGGATGTCCTGGTACGTGCGCGAGGCCAGCGACTGCAGGAAGTGAAAGTCCCCTTCCGGCAGCACCGTCGGCTCGTTCGACTGCGCGATGAAGGCAAAGTCCTTCTGCAGTTTCAGGATCGCGTCCGCCGCCTCCGCGTCCGCGTGCGCCGCGAACTCGTCGAAGCCGTCCTTCCCGTGCTCGAGCAGGTAGTCGATCTTGCGGCGGGCGGCCTCGTTCTCCACCGACTTCATCACGTACTCGAAGCGCCCGCGGATGTTGTCGAGGTGCAGCGGATAGAGTTTCTTCTCCTTGACCAGCACCTGCTCGCGCACGCCGACTTTGCCGAAGTCGTGCAGCAGGGAGGCGTAACGGATCTCGCGGACCTGATCGGGCGAGAAGCGCACGTGCGCGAACTCTCCCGTATCGACGCGGTCGACGACGCGGGCCAGCTCCACGGTCAGGTCGGCCACGCGGAACGAGTGACCCGAGGTCGTCGGATCGCGCTGCTCGATGGCCGTGACCGCCGCCGTGACGAAGCCCTCGAACAGCCGCTCGATCGACTCGTACAGCAGGTTGTTCTCGACCGCGACCGCCGCCTGGCTGGCCAGCGCGCGCATGATGTCGGCCGTGTCCTGGTCGAAGGCGATGACCGCCCCGGGGACGTTGGCCGCCGTGAGCCGCGCCGGCGCGCCGCCGCGCCGCCGGTTGATGAGCTGCAGCACGCCGATGATCTCGCCGGCGTGATTGGTCATCGGAAAGACGAGGAGTGATTTCGTGAGGTAGCCGTTCTTTTCGTCGAACGAGCGGTTGATCTCGTACTCGGCGCCCGCGGGGAGGTTGTACGCGTCGTCGATGACCAGCGTCTCGCCGGTCATGGCCACGTAGCCGGCCAGGCTCTTGCGCGTGATCGGCAGGACCTTTTCCTCGAACGCCTCCACGTCGATCGAGTCGTTCTGGGCCAGCTTCCAGCGCAGAACCTGCCGGCCGCCGGCTTCGTCGAGGAGGTAGAGCGACCCCGCGTCCGCGCGCGAGAGCTCGCGGGCCTTGCTGAGGATCATGGTCAGCAGCACGGAGTGATCGCGGACCGTCGACAGGGCCCGGCCGACCTCGGCCACTTCCTGCAGCTCGCGCGTCCGCTCGCTGAGCTGCTTCTCGAGCTGGTCGGCGCGGTTCTTCTGGTACAGGAACTGGAACGCGCGCTTGATGGCACTCAGCAGCGCCGGCGTGGAGGGATCGGCCGGCAGGTGCAGGTAGATGCTGTCGTCGGCGAGCCACTGCGGCTGCTCTTCGAGCCCGACGCCGACCACCGCCGTGCGCGGATCGAGCTGCAGCGCCGCCCGCCGTCCGTTCAGGATGCCGCGGTCGACGAGCACGACGCGCAGGCCCGCGCCGTCCGGCGTGAGGAGCTGGTCGAGACTGTCCAGTCTGCTCGGTGCGATCGACTCACGAGTCAGTCCCTCGGCGTATCTGCCGATCGGGAACGACTCCGAGTGAAGCAACGTCAGCATCTGCATGTTTACTTGGTGATAACCCTCGACCTGCAACGGTCGTGCGAGTACGGTTCTTCCCCGCGATTATCGCACTTACAATCCGCTGGCCATGCTCATCCGTGCACTGCTGCTCGCCCTCACTCTGCCACTCCTCGCGCAGGAAACCGTCCAGCCCCATGCCCCCGACCGCCGCCCCGGCGAGGGCGAGGGACCGTTCAAGCGGCTCATCATCCGCGGTGCCACGGTCATCGACGGCTCGGGGGCGCCTCCCATCGGGCCAATGGACATCGTCATCGAGGGAAACAAGATCACGGAAGTCCGCGGCGTCGGCTTCCCGAAGGTGGCCATCGATCCGGAGCGCCGTCCCAAGGACGCGACGAAGGAGATCGACGGCTCGAAGATGTACGTCCTCCCCGGCTTCGTGGACATGCACGGCCATCCCGGCGGCACCGAGCAGGGGACGACCGCGGAGTACGTGTTCAAGCTCTGGCTCGCGCACGGCGTGACCACGGTGCGCGACCCGGGCGCGGGGAACGGGCTGCCGTGGACGGTGCACGAGCGCGACCGCAGCGCGAGGAACGAGATCGTGGCGCCGCGCATCGTGCCGTACGCCTTCACCGGCCGCTCGATGTGGGACGGCGGCGCCATCGACTCGCCGGAACAGGCGCGCAAGTTCGCGCAGTGGGTGGCCAGGAACGGCGGCGCGGGGCTGAAGATCATCGGCGGCGGCGGCGATGCCATCTACGACCCGGACGTCCTCGCGGCGCTGCTCGACGAGGCGAAGAAGCTCAAGCTCGGCACGACCACGCATCTGTCGCAGATGGGCGTGGCGCGGATGAACATCCTCCAGGCGGCGCGCCTCGGCCTGGACGGCATGGAGCACTGGTACGGCCTCCCCGAGTCCCTCTTCGCCGACCGCTCCATCCAGGACTATCCGCCGGGCTACAACTACCTCGACGAGCAGCACCGCTTCGGCGAGGCGGGACGCCTCTGGCGCCAGGCCGCCCCTCCCGGCAGCGCGAAGTGGAATGCGGTCCTGGACGAGCTGCTCGCCCTCGGCTTCAACCTCGATCCGACCCTCACCATCTATGAGGCCAGCCGCGACCTGATGCGCGCCATGCGCGCCGAATGGCACGACCGCTACACCCTGCCGTCGCTCTGGAAGTGGTACGAGCCGAGCCGCCAGGCGCACGGCTCGTACTGGTTCGACTGGACCACGCGCGACGAGATCGAGTGGAAGAACAACTACCGCCTCTGGATGGCCTTCCTCAACGAGTACAAGAACCGCGGCGGCCGCGTGACCACCGGCTCGGACTCGGGCTACATCTACAAGCTCTACGGCTTCGACTACATCCGCGAGCTGGAGCTGCTGCAGGAGGCGGGCTTCCATCCGCTGGAGGTGATCCGCGCGGCCACGTTCCACGGCGCCGAGGCGCTGGCCAGGCCGACGGGGAAGAAGGCGCAGTACGGCCTCGTGCGGGCGGGCATGCTGGCCGACCTGGTGCTGGTCGACGAGAACCCGCTGGCGAACCTGAAAGTGCTCTACGGCACGGGCGCCATCCGCGTGAACGACGAGACGGGAAAGATGGAGCGCGCCGGCGGCATCAAGTACGTGATCAAGGACGGGATCGTGTACGACGCCAAGCAGCTGCTGGCGGACGTGGAGAAGATCGTGGCCGCGGCGAAGAAGAAGCCATGACCCGCCTCCTGATGGCCGCTAGCGCGGTGCTGATGGCCGTGGCCGGTGTGGCCGGCTCGTTCCTGCCGCACGAGCTGCTGCGCGCCCTCGGCATCCCTCCGAGCGGCGTGCTGCCGGTGATGGTGCAGCTCACCGCCGCCCTCTACCTCGGCTTCGCCATGCTGAACTGGACGGCCAGGGACAGCCTCATCGGCGGCATCTACAACCGCCCCGTGGCCATCGGCAACCTCCTGCACTTCGTGAGCGGCGCCCTGGCGCTGCTCAAATACGCGACCTCCACCCGCCCACCCGTCCCCGTGATCGCCATGACGGTCGTATACACCGCCTTCGCCATCGCCTTCGGGCTGGTGCTGTTCACAAGCCCGGTAAAGCGCCAAACGTAGGGCGGGCTTCAGCCCGCCGTGCAAAGCGAACCCGTGGCTGTTGAAAGCCACTCAGTGGCTGTTGAAAGCCACTCAGTCGCTGTTGAAAGCCACCCAGTGGCTGTTGAAAGCCACTCAGTCGCTGTTGAAAGCCACTCAGTCGCTGTTGAAAGCCACTCAGTGGCTGTTGAAAGCCACCCGGTCGCTGTTGAAAGCCACCGAGTCGCTGTTGAAAGCCACTCAGTCGCCGGCTTCGCAGATATGCGGACCGCCGGCGTCCCCGCCGGCTGTCTGTGCGGGCGTCTCGCCCGCACCGTGGCGGCGGGACGCCGCCACACACAGCCGGCGGGACGCCGGCGGTCCGCTTCCCCGCCCATTGCCGATCGCGTCGCACGCTTTCAGCAGCTCCGGGAGCATGTCGGGAGGTATTTGCCCGCGCCCGCGCGAGAAGCCGCTGAACCGGACGACGAGCCCCATCGCCGCCGGCGTACAATCCCGTACATGAAGCACTTCGCCCAGCTGCTGGAGCTTCCGCCGGCGGAACGCCTGCAGCTCGTCGAGGCGCTCTGGGACAGCCTCACCGAGGTTCCTGAAGCAGTTCCCCTGAGCGATGACGTGCGCGAGGAGCTCGACCGGCGGCTCGCGGCCTACTACGCCGATCCATCTTCGGCGCGTCCGTGGGCCGAGATCAAAGCAGAGCTGTTCGGCACCGAGTGACGGCTGCAGCCCCGCCGCTCCCTCTGTCAACTGGTAATGATGACGATCTCGCCCTTGCGCACCTGGACGATCGCGGCAAGGATGCGGGGCACCAATGGGCGCAGGTCGGCGATTCGATTGCGAACGCGCATGATCAGCACGACACCCATTCCGATTGCGGCGAGATTCTGCTGATGACGCAAGGCTTTGTCGGCCGTGGCCAGTACTTCGAAGCCGGCATCGACCGCCGCGCGGAGCAGCACGCCATTTCGCAATCCGAGCCAGCGTTGCGAGCGAACGGTGGCCACGTCGTGCTCGCGCAATTCGGCCGCGAACGCGATGGGCAGTGACTCGTCAACGAGTACTTTCAACGCCGACGACTGCCTCTCGCGCCAACTCCAGCGCCGCCACTGCCTGCTCGCGGGTTACTGACGGAAACTGCTCGAGAAACTCATCGAGCGAGTCGCCGGCTTCGAGATAGTCAAAGAGGTTGTAGACCGGGACACGAGTTCCGACGAACACGAGCTCTCCGCCCATGATCTCCGGATCGCTGTGGACGATCTGCTCTTTCACCATCAGCGCCATTCTACGTTTTCACAACCGCGCCCGGCACCGCTCGATCAGCGTCGACAGCCCCCGCCCGTTTCCGATGGCATCGCGGGCTTTCAGCAGTTCCGGGAGCATGTCGGGGGAGGTAATCTCGTCGGCGGCTTCTTCGATCTCGCCGTCGGCGGACTCCACGGCCACGGCGATATAGGGGATGGCGCGGGCGTCGCGGCGGCGGGCCAGGCCGAGGGCGGCTTCGTGGGCCACGCAGCGGTCCTCGTCGCGGAGGCGTTCGGCCAGCGCGGCGCGGATGCGCGGCGTGTCGTGGTCCGAGAGGCTGCCCACCGCGAAGGTGGCCCGGTCGCGGACCGAGGTGTCGTTGTCCTTCATCAGCGCCAGGAGGACACGCTCGGCGCGCTCGTCGCCGATCAGGTCCTCCAATGCCGTGGCCACGGCCCAGCGCACGTTCGAGGCCTCGTGCGCCGCGGCGCGCATCAGCGCGTCGATCGTCCGCGCGTCCTGGCGCTGGCCGAGAGCGTGGACCACCGCCTCCACGACCGTGGCGTCGTGGTCGCCGAGCATGTCCAGCAGCGTCTGCATGGCCTCCTCGGAAAACGCGTTCAACTGGCCGAGGATGTCGGCGCCGGCGACGCGCTCCGTGGCGGCTTCGCTGCGGCAGAGTTGCACCGCGCGCTCGAACACTTCCCGCGTGCCGAGGGCATGCAGCTGCTGAATGGCACTCCAACGCGAGTCGTCGTCGGATTCCCGGACGACGACCGCGAACAGTTCGTCGACGGAATGCACGCTCCGATGCTACCTTACGTTTCGGCCATGCGATCAAGTCTGATGTGTGTCGTTCTCCTTCTTCTCGCCGGTTGTGGTGAGCTGAAGACTCCGACCGGCGCAGGCGGCCCGGGTGATCCGATCGATCCCTCCGCCACCTTCACCCGCGTCCAGAACGAGATCTTCACCCCCACCTGTGCCGTCATCGGCTGTCACGATCCCCTCGGGCAGCAGTCGCAGTTGATCCTCACCGCCAATCGCTCCTACGCCCAGACCGTCAACGTCCCCAGCGTGGAGCTCTCCGGCGTGGCGCGCATCCGCCCGAACGATCCCGACAACTCGTACCTCTACCGCAAGATCATCGGCGTGAACATCACCGGCGACCGCATGCCGCAGGGACAACCGCCGCTGAGTGACGCGCAGATCAAGCTCGTGCGCGACTGGATCCGCCGGGGAGCCCCGAATGACTAAGTGGTTGTGTGCATTGCTGGTGGCCCTGCCGCTCCTGGCGCAGGACGAAACGACGATGCCCCTCCGTCCCCTCCCCATGGGCGACGTGCTGCTCAACCTGCCGAGCAACCAGATCGCGCCGCACGGGCAGTGGGAGTGGAAGTTCACCCATCGCTTCAACGAGTCCATCGGCGACGGGAGCTTCAGCGACCAACTGCACTCGCTGTTCGGCCTCGACTCCGGCGCCGACGTGGTCTTCGGCGCGTCGTACGCCATCGGCCCGAACCTCCAACTCTCCGTCGTCCGCAGCAACACGAACGACACGTTCGAAGCCGCGGCCAAGTACGTCGTGCTGCGGCAGACCGCGGGGCGGCCGTTCAACCTGACGCTGCGCGGCGGCGCGGACATCCGCACCGAGCGCGAGCTCGAGGACCGCAACTCCCTCTTCGCGCAGGCCATCGTCTCGCGGCAGTTCGGGCGCAAGGGGGAGCTCTTCCTCCTGCCGACGTTCGCCACGCACGCGGGCCGCGCCGTCAGCAACGACGTCTCCGGCGCGCTCTTCGAGCACGCCTTCAACGTGCCGGTGGCGTTCGCCTGGATGCTCCGTCCCGGGCTCGCGGCCGTCGTCGAGCTGACCCCGCCGAACCAGGATCTGCCGGACGAGATGGGAGCCGACCTCGGCTGGGCCGTCGGCGTGAAGCGCAACATCGGCGGGCACTGGTTCGAGATCCTGCTGACGAACAGCCAGTCCACCCTCGTCGACCAGTACGTCACGTCGACGTTCCAGGGTACGCCGCTGGATTCAGGAGAGATCCACCTCGGGTTCAACATCGAGCGGCGGTTCGGCAGACGGCGGCAGTAGTCGTTGCTGGTTGCTGGTTCGTGGCGGTGCCTGGGTTTCAGGCCCGGCACCGCAACGAACCAGCAACACAGCAACCAGCAACCGTTCATGGCAGCCCGGTTGCACTTCGAACCGGCATGCGCTGCCCCGAGTGCAAGGCGTTGAACGAAGCAGGCACAGCGGCCTGTACGAACTGCGGACTCCTCCTCCTGAACGTCGCCCCGAAAAAGCGGCGGGCCGAGGACTACGCGGTCCAGCGCCGGCGGGCCAGCGACCAGGACGAGGCCAAGTGCCGCTTCTGCGGCGGCGGGATCAAGCCGGACGCGGTGCGCTGCAAGCACTGCTCGGAGATCCTCGATGAAGACTTTTACCGCGAGCGGGCGCAGCGCCTGCGCTCCCGCGTGAATTACGCGAGCTGGGTGGCCTACCTGTTCGGCCTCGGCGCGCTGCTGGTGTTCCGTCCGGTGGGCGTCGTCTCGATCGCGGCGGGGCTGCTGCTGTCGATCGCGTACTACGCGATCCCGGTCGAGCCGCCCGCGTCGAAGAACGCCAAGAAGACGCCGCTGCTGACGCTCCTCAAGCGCCAGTTGAAGATGGAGCGCGTGGCCATTCCGCTGCCGGCGTTCCGGCACCGGCGGCTGATCTTCGTCGGCACGCCGCTCGTCGCCGCGCTGATCGGCTACTCCGCGAACGTGCTGCTGCTGCAGCAGCCGGTGAACGACATCGTCAACGAGAACGCGGCCCTGCGCGGCATGAAGGTCTCGGCGCATTATCAATACTGGGTCGTCCCCGGCGTGGTGGTGTACGACCTGGAGGAGCTGAGCTTCCGCCAGACGCCGATCGACGTGCACACGGCCTTCCTGGAGTTCGCGAAGAAGCTGAAGGCGAAGCGCTACTCGCGCGTGGACCTCTCCTACCGCGGCACGACGAAGTTCTCGATCGACGGGGCCTCGTTCGCCCGCCTCGGCGAGGAGTACTCGAAGCGCAACTTCGACTACGTGCTCTACTCGTTCCCGCGCCTCTTCCGCGCGGCCGAGGGGACGGCCCCGCTGCCGCCCGGGACGACCGAGCGCGACCAGCTGCTCGAGTTCCACCGCCGCTGGTACGGGCAGGACCAGCTCACCAGCACGGTCAAGAACGCGTTCGTGCCGTAAAGCGGTTGCTGGTTGCTGGTTGCTGGTTCAAGGCGGCTTCCGGTTCACCTGAACGTGCCTTGAACCAGCAACCAGCAACACAGCAACCGTTCAGAGCAGCCCCTCCTCGGTCAGCTCCCGCGTGAGCTGTGCGGCGCTCACGAACTGGAACGAGCGGATGCCGACCGTGCGAGCGGCGAGCACGTTCTCCAGCAGGTCGTCGATGAAGACCACGTGCTGCGGCAGGGCGCCGATCACTTCCAGCGCGCGGCGGAAGATCTCCGGGTCGGGCTTGGCCACGCGGAATCGGTGGGAGAAGATGAAGCGGTCGTCCTTGCGGAAGAGGGCCGAGAACTTGCGCGGGATGACCTCCGCGTGCACCTCGTTCGAGTTCGAGAGAAAGGCCACGCGGTACTTTTCGCGGATCTGCTCGAGCAGCGCCTCGGCGCCGGGGACCGGTCCGTCGAAGAAATCGCTCCAGATGCTGTGCAGGTCGAGCGACGAGCCGCGATAGCCCGCCTTGTCGTAGAGAAAGTCGTAGAGCTCGCGGAACGTCACCGCGCCGCGCTCCATGTCGCGATACCCGCCCGGCTGCTCGAGGATGTCGATCAGCTCATCGCGCCCGACGGACGCGTTGCGGCAGATGCTGGCGATGACCCGCTCGTAGGCGAGCTTGATCATGCAGTTGCCGAGGTCGATGAGGAACCAGGTGATCATGTTGTCGGTGATCGGTTGTCGGTTGTCTGCGCCGTTCCACCTGGGCGATGCGGCCCAGACAACCGACAACTGACAACCGAGAACAACTACATGCGGAACACCCCGAACCGCGGCCCCGCGATCTCCGCGTTATAAGAAATGGACAGTCCCAGCCCGAGGTACGCGCGCGTGTCGGCGGGATCGATCACCCCGTCGTCCCAGAGGCGCGCGGTCGAATAGTAGGGGCTCCCCTCCTCCTCATACTTGGCCAGCACGGGATCGGCGATGCTGCGCTCTTCCGCGGCGCTCAGCTCTTTCCCCTCGCGGGCGAGCTGGTCGCGCTTGACCGTGGTCAGCACGCCCGCGGCCTGCTCGCCGCCCATCACCGAGATGCGGGCGTTCGGCCACATCCAGAGGAAGCGCGGCGAGTAGGCGCGGCCGCACATGCCGTAGTTGCCGGCGCCGAAGGAGCCGCCGATGATCACGGTGAACTTCGGCACCGTGGAGTTGGCCACCGCGTGCACCATCTTCGCGCCGTCCTTGGCGATGCCTCCCCGCTCGTACTGCTTGCCCACCATGAAGCCGGTGATGTTCTGCAGGAAGACCAGCGGGATGCGGCGCTGGTTGCACAGCTCGATGAAGTGCGTCGCCTTCAGCGCCGACTCCGAGAAGAGCACGCCGTTGTTCGCCAGGATGCCGACCTTGTAGCCGAAGACCCGCGCGAAGCCGGTGACGAGGGTCGTGGCGTAGCGCTCCTTGAACTCGTGGAACTTCGAGCCGTCGACGATGCGCATGATCACCTCGCGCACGTCGTAGGGCTTGCGCAGGTCGCGCGGGATGACGCCGTACAGCTCCTTCGCGTCGTACAGCGGCTCCTCGGGCTCGATCCGCTCCGGCGGCTCCTGTTTCTCCAGCCGCAGGTTCTCGACGATGTTCCGCACGAGCGTGATGGCGTGGTCGTCATCCTCGGCGAAGTGATCGGCCACGCCGCTGATGCGCGTGTGCACGTCCGCCCCCCCCAGTTCCTCGGCCGTCACTTCCTCGCCCGTGGCGGCCTTCACCAGCGGCGGCCCGCCGAGGAAGATCGTGCCGGTGCCTTTGACGATCACCGCCTCGTCCGACATGGCCGGCACGTACGCGCCGCCGGCCGTGCACGAGCCCATCACCGCCGAGATCTGCGGGATCTCCGCGGCCGACATCACGGCCTGGTTGTAGAAGATGCGCCCGAAGTGCTCGCGGTCGGGAAAGACCTCGGCCTGCAGCGGCAGGAACGCGCCACCGGAGTCGACGAGGTAGATGCACGGGAGGTGGTTCTGCATCGCCACCTCCTGCGCGCGCAGGTGCTTCTTCACGGTGATGGGGAGATACGTGCCGCCGTTGACCGTGGCGTCGTTGGCGATGATCAGGCACTCCCGCCCGTGCACGCGCCCGACGCCCGTGACGATCCCCGCCGCCGGCGCCTCTTTCTCGTACATGCCGTTGGCGGCCAGCGGCGAGAGCTCGAGGAAGGGCGTGTTCGGATCGAGCAGCGCCGCGATGCGCTCCCGCACCGGGACCTTCCCCTGCTCGCGATGACGGGCCAGATACTTCTCCCCGCCCCCCTGCCTGGCCTTCTCCAGGCGCGCCTTCAGCTCGTCCACGAGCGACTGCAGCCGCTCCGCGTTGCCTTTGAAATCGTCCGAGTCCGGATCGAGATGGGTCTCCAGTGCTTCCATGCGGGGCGGAGTCTATCGCGGCTCCTGCCGCCACAGGCCGCCTCTATGCGGGCAACGGCTCCAGTTCGACGATCCTCGCCTCGCGGATCTCGGACGGGACCGCGGAAGGCTCGCCGCCGGCCAGCAGCACCGTGATCGGAATTCCCAGCGCGTGAGCCATCCCGAGCTCGTAGTGAACCCACGGCGACTCGGGTGCCTGCTTCGTCCAGACCACCACGAAAGAGTCGGCCGACTCGATTCGCTCTTTGATGACGTCCCGAACGTCCCGATGAGACGATGCCCAGACGAAGGGGTCCTGAATCTCCCCCGGTTCATCGTGCTGCTCGAGCCACCTCCGCAGCGCATCGCTCGCGTCCGGCTGATCTTTCATGCTGTACGAGACGAAGATCCGTTTCATGCCGAGGCTCCTTTCGCGAGCTGCGTCCGCAGGCCCGATTCGATGCTTCTCCAGTCCACCGCGGGCGTGCACTGCGACTGCCGCACGAACGGCGGAACGCCCCGTTCCACCCGCATCAGTTCGTCGTAGGTCACATGATGCAGCAAAATGAATGTCGGCAGATCGAACGCGTCCGCGTAAGCCAGCTCCATCCATTGTGCGGCACCGGCATCGATCGTAAACGGCGATAACAGAAAAATCACAGCAACCGAGGCACGCACGGTCTCTTTCAAACTGTGTGACACATTGGCCTCGTCACGGCTCTGGTCGCGTTTGAAGGTCCACACAATTACGTTGCCCGGCCCGAGCCGCGTCTCCAGACACTCCTGAAGCAGCGAAGCCTCGAACTCGTTCTCCCCGGAGTAGGACAGGAAGATCCGAAGCGGGTCCATCACCACTTCATCGTACCTCGGCGTGCCAGGAGCAACAGTTCTTCGCGCGACAATTCACTGACGGACCACTGTTTGACCATTCTGAGGTCGAGCGTCTCCAGGCGCGCCAGCTCCTCTTCGTGCTCGTCCGCGACGCGGTCGACGAGGCCCAGTTCCAGCGCCTCGGGAGCGGACAGCACGCGGTTGGCGAGGAAGAGCTGGTTTGCGGCGCGGCGGGGCAGCACGCTCCGCCAGCGCGACGTCCCGCCGAAGCCGGTGACGATGCCGAGGCGGGCGCCGGGGTGGGCGAAGCGGGAGCGCGGCGTGGCGAAGCGGAGGTCGAAGGCCAGGACGAGATCGAGCGCGCCGCCGAAGCAGTCGCCGTCGATCAGGGCCACGGTGAGGGCGGGCAGCCGCTCGATCTCCGCGAAGAGCTCCTGGCCGAGGCGGGCGAACTCCCAGGCGTCCCAGGGAGTGAAGTGCTGCATCTCGGCCATGTCCGCGCCGGCGGCGAAGAGGCCCGGGCGGCCGGAACGGAAGACGAAGAGTGAGACCCCGGGGGGCGGCAGCGCGGCGCCGATGCGCCGCAGCGCGGCGGAGGAGAGCAGGTTCATCCCGCCGTCGTCGAAGATCAAGTCTGTGCGCGGCATCTGGAGTGCGGCAGCGCCAGCTGCCGCTTTCAATGCGACAGCCGCAGCTGCCGCGGGCGGGCGGAGGCTGGCGCCTCCGCATGGAGAGCGGCAGCTGGCGCTGCCGCACTCCAGACGCTAGCGCGCGACGGCGTTGCGGATGGCCTCCACCGCGGCCGAGGTCGGCGTGCCGGGGAGGAAGATCTCGCGGATGCCGATGGCCTTCATTCTGGCGATGTCCTGCTCCGGGATGATCCCGCCGGCCACCACCGCGATCTCCTCCGCGTCCTGTTCCTTGAGCAGGCGCATGATCTCCGGGAAGAGCACGTTGTGCGCGCCGGAGAGGATCGACAGCCCGATCACGTCCACGTCTTCCTGCACCGCCGCGGCCACGATCTGTTCCGGCGTCTGGCGCAGCCCCGTGTAAATCACTTCCATGCCCGCGTCGCGCAGCGCGCGCGCGATGATCTTCGCGCCGCGGTCGTGGCCGTCCAGGCCCGGCTTGGCGATCAGCACGCGGATCTTGCGTTCACTCATTCCTCTGCTCTCCTCGGAAGATGGAGAGGATCACGATGTCGTGATAGGTCCCCTCGCGGTAGAACTCCTGGCGCAGCCGCCCCTCCTGCACGAACCCCTGCGCCTCCAGGACGTGCTTCGCGCGCTCGTTGTACTCGAAAACGTCGATGCGCAGCTTGCGCAGATTCATCTCGTCGAAGGCGAAGCGCACCAGCGTGCGGATGGCATCGCTGCCGAAGCCGCGGTTCCAGGCGCTCGGCTCGCCGATGAAAAGGCCGAACCTGGCCGTGCGCGACACCCACTCGATGTCGTGGAGCGAGGCGTTGCCGATGTGCGTGCGGTCGTCTTTGCGCTCGATGGCGAAGTGGCGCTCCGAATCCGAGACGCTCACGTGCATGGCCCGGTCCAGCCACTCGATCTCGTTCTGGAACGCGATCGGGTAACGCGACTTGAGCGTGCGCACGATGCTCGGGTCGTTCATCCAGCGGTAGCAGCGCTCCGCGTCGTCGCGCTCGAAGGCGCGCAGGATCACGTGCTCCCCCGCGATCATGAAGCGGCGGCGGGAAGGCTCTCTCGACTCGGGCGCGAACGTCCGTTCCGTGCGGTCGGCCATGCGGCGCGGATTATATGGCTGCATCCCGCTACCGATCGTTCACCCATGGCCCCGCGTGCGGACCCGTATACTCCGGCGCCATGCGCATCGCCACGCTGCTCGCCCTCCTCGTCACGCTGACCGCCGCCGCACAGGAGCGCGGTGTCTATGTCGAAGACATCGACCGCACCGCCAACGCCTGCACGAACTTTTTCGACTACGCCAACGGCGCGTGGCGCAAGGCCAACCCTATCCCTTCCTCGCAGACCCGCTGGAGCCGGCGCTGGGCCTCGGGAGAGCTGGCCAAGGATCAGTTGAAGGTGATCCTCGAAGAGATCTCGCAGCGGCGCGACTGGCCGCAGGGCTCCGTCAACCAGCAGATCGGCGACTTCTACGGCTCCTGCATGGACGTGCAGCGCATCAACGCCCTCGGCATCAAGCCGGTCCAGCCCCTCCTCGACCGCATCGCCGGCATCGACAGCCGCGCCGAGCTGCAGACCGTCCTCGGCGAGCTGCACGAGCTGCAGGTGGCCGTCCCCTTCGGCATCACCGCCACGCCGGATACGCGCAACCCCTCGCAGGTCATCGCCCAGGTCTTCGCCACGGGCCTCGGCCTCGGCGACCGCGATTACTACCTCAAGCCGGACGCCCGCTTCGTCGAGGCGCGCGAGAAATACCTCGAGCACGTGCAGAAGATGTTCGTCCTGGCCGGCTCTTCGAAGGCCGCCGCCAAGCGCGACGCCGACGCGGTCTTCGACTTCGAGACGCGCCTGGCCAGATGGCACCTCGACAACGTGCAGCGCCGCAACCCGCGCATGCGCGAGCACAAGCACTACCTGGCCACGCTGCAGGCCATGACCCCGCACTTCGACTGGAAGCGCTACCTGGCCGCGGCCAACGTCACGGCCGAGGAGCTCAACATCGACCAGCCGCTCTTCATGCAGGCGGTCGACCGCGAGATGGCCACCACGCCGCTCAGCGTCTGGCGCACGTACCTGCGCTGGCACACCCTGCGGGCGGTGGCGCCGTACCTCAGCGATCCGTTCGCCGAGCAGGACTTCGAGTTCTACAGCCGCTACCTCGGCGGCGCGAAGGAGATGAAGCCGCGCTGGACGCGCTGCGTGGAGTTCGGGGACGCGTTCCTCGGCGAGGCCCTCGGCCAGCGTTACGTCGAGCGCCACTTCACCGCCGAGGCCAAGACCCGCATGCAGGAGATGGTGCAGAACCTCCTGGCCGCCATGGGCGACACCATCCGCGGCCTCGACTGGATGGGGCCGCAGACCAAGCAGCAGGCGCTGGAGAAGCTGTCCACCTTCAACCCGAAGGTCGGCTATCCCGATAAGTGGACCGACTACAGCTCCATCCCCATCACCCGCAACGACTTCGTCCGGAACGTCATCAACGCCACGAAGTTCTCGACCGCGGACGACCGCGGGCAGATCGGCAAGCCGCTCGACCGCGGCCGCTGGGGAATGACGCCGCCGACGTCGAACGCCTATTACAGCCCGCTCCTCAACGAGATCGTCTTCCCCGCCGGCATCCTGCAGCCTCCCGCGTTCGACGTGAACGCCACGGACGCGGTGAACTACGGCGCCATCGGCGTGGTCATCGGACACGAGATCAGCCACGGCTTCGATGACCAGGGCTCGCAGTTCGACGCGCAGGGACGGCTGCGCAACTGGTGGACGGCCGAGGACCTGGCGCGCTTCCGCGAGAAGGGGCAGTGCGTCGTCGACCAGTTCGAGGGTTACTTCGTGGAGCCCGGCATCCATCACAACGGCAAGCTGGTCCTCGGCGAGTCGATCGGCGACCTGGCCGGCGCGAAGATCGCGTACCTCGGCCTGCAGAAGGCGCATCAGAAGCGTCCCGGCAAGACCATCGACGGCTTCACGCCCGATCAGCAGTTCTTCATCGCCTGGGGCCAGTTCCGCGGCGACGAGATCCGCCCCGAGGCGCAGCGGACCATGGTCCAGCGCGGCCCGCACCCGACCGGCAAGTACCGCGTCATCGGCCCGCTCTCGAACATGCCGGAGTTCGCGAAGGCGTTCGGATGTGCCGCGGGGTCGGAGATGGTGCGCGCCAACCGTTGTGAGGTCTGGTAAGCCTGTCATCCTGAGTCCCGCAGAGGGCGAAGGACCCCCTGTCTACGGAGCGGGCAGCGGGTTCCAGCAGGGGATCCCTCGCCCTCTGCGGGGCTCAGGATGACAGTTTGGTGAGCAGCCACGCCTCCACCGCCGCCGTGTCGTTGATGTCCCCCTCGTACATCACGTGCGGGACATACGGCTCGTTGTGCCCGCGCAGGCGGTCGCGGTAGACCTTCACCGGCAGCCCGAGGCGTTCCACGCCGCTGGGCAGGTCGACGGGACGCACTTCCATGTACACCGAGTCGGCGGACGTCGGTAGGCCCACGTGCGTGGCGTTCGGCAGCAGGCGCACGAAGTCGGCGAAGTCGAGACAGGCGCTCGCGCAGCGGCGGTCGGTCAGCAGGATGACCTTGCCGCGATAGAGCGGCTCCGCCGCCGGCGGCTTCGCCGGCTCGACGGGGGAACGCCGCCACAACGGGCGCCCTTCCGCCGCCGCGCCGTTCCCGCGCACGCGATCATCGGTCCCTGCGCGTATGGCCAGAGGTCCTGCTCGACGAACGTCTTCGCGCCGCGGCCGTCGCATTCGAGGAGCTCCGCGCCGACGGACGGCAGCGTGGTGTCTTTCTCGGCCGCCGTCGCGGCCACGACGTAGCGGTCGTCGCGCAGGCGCACGATGAAGCGCGGCCACCACAGCTCGCGCGGGTCGAGCATCACGCCGGCATTCAGGTGTCCGTCGCGGAAGCCGGCGCCGTAGAGCTCGAGCGCCGAGGCGTAGCCGCTGAACGTGCGCGCCTCGCGCGCCTTCGCCAGCGCCTGCTCGTAGCCCTCGTCGAGCCACTTCCGGAACCCGGGATTGAGCGGATCGACGGGACCGGATGGTTCTCGAGGATGGCCGTGCGCATGGCCGCGAGGTCGCGCACGGCCAGCTCGCCCCACGCGTGCAGGCCGACAGTGGCGACGCGCACCCCCTCGCGCTGCTTGGCGGCGCGGTCGACGAGGCGGCGCAGTTCCTCGAGCGGCTGCGGATCGTCGTCGACCTGCAGGCGCATGACGACGTCGTTGTTCAGCCACACGCCGCCGTTCTTCTTGACGATGAGGATCGCGGCGGACTGCATCCCCCGCTTGTCGCCGCCCGCGGCCTGCGCGGCGTCGAGCGCGGCCAGGAGGCGGTACGAGAGATGCCCCTTCGTGTTCTCGAAGGCCTTCACCATCTCCTCGACCACGGCCGGTCCGGCCAGGATGTTCCCCTGCGCCGTGCAGAACTTCCCGCCCTTGTGTCCCGCCCACTCCGTGGCCTTCGGGCCGGTGTACGCCGCGTGGTTGCCGCGCGCGTCCATGATCGCGAACTGCCGCCCTTGCTTGGTCCAGTCCTGCGGGCGCGGATCGGGATCGTTCGCGTGAATGCGCTTCACCGCCTCGGACGGCGAGATCCCTTTGCGCAGCAGCTCCAGCCCCTGCGGCCCGTACGAAACGTCGATGATCGCCTGCGTGG
This sequence comes from Thermoanaerobaculia bacterium, assembly GCA_035627015.1. Lineage (GTDB taxonomy): Bacteria > Acidobacteriota > Thermoanaerobaculia > Gp7-AA8 > Gp7-AA8 > QHVT01. The sequence goes on from DASPMO010000012.1 coordinate 21,417, forward strand.
CCACCGCGCCGACCCCCGCCTCCGCCCACAGCACGCCGTTGCCGACGGCGAAGACGCGCGACTGCACGGCGCCGCCGACTTCGCCCGTCTCGGGGTCGTAGCCGAGGATGGAGAAGGTGGCGTGCGCGCTGGTGGCGAGGAGGAGCAGCACGAGGGCGAAGGCGTTCCGCATGCCGGCAATGGTACGCGGCCTCACGGGAACGGTTAGCATCTCGCGCATGAAGCGACTGCTCGCGCTTTTCCTCCTCACCCTCCCCCTCCTCGCCGACGACGTGGCGAAGCTGCACGACCTCTTCGAACGCGAATGGGAAGTGCGCCTGCGGGAAGACCCGATGCGCGCGACCTCCGTCGGGCGCCACGAGTACAACGACCGTCTCCCCTCCGACACCCCCGCCGACCTGAAGCGCCGGGAGAGTCTCGCCCGCGGCTTCCTCGCCGAACTGAAAGCGATCGACCGCGCCAGGCTGCCGCCGGCCGAGGCCATCAATTACGACATCTTCCGCGCGCAGCTCGAGGAGTCGATCGCCGGCTACGAGCTCGGCGACTACCAGATGCCGTTCAACGCCGACTCCGGCTTCCACAGCTCGTTCTCCCGCCTGGCGGAGGAAGTGCCGCTGAAGACGGCCAGGGACTACGACAACTACATCGCTCGCCTGCGCGCGTGGCCGCGTTTCGTGAACGAGCAGGTCGCACACATGCGCGCGGGGCTGAAGCGCGGCTTCAGCGTGCCGCGGGCGACGCTGGAGGGGTATGACACCACCATCAGCGCGCACGTGGTCGACGATCCGGCGAAGAGCGTGTTCTGGGAGCCGTTCGAGCAGTTCCCCTCCTCCGTGCCGCCCTCGGAGCACGAGCGCCTGCGGCGCGAGGGACGGGCGGCGGTGCTGGAGGCGGTGCGCGGCTATCGCGCCTTTCTCGACTTCTTCCGGAAGGAGTACCTCCCCGGCGCGCGCACGACGCTGGCCGCGCACGAGCTGCCGGACGGCCGCGCGTACTACGCGCAGAAAATCCGCGAGTTCACCACCCTCGACCTGACGGCCGAGGAGATCCATCAGCGCGGGCTGGCCGAGGTCGCGCGCATCGACGCCGAGATGCGCGCGGTGATCAAGCAGGCCGGCTTCGCAGGCGACTTCGCCGCCTTCCTGCAGTTCCTGCGCAGCGATCCGCGCTTCTACGCGAAGACGCCGGAGGAGCTGCTCATGCGCGCCTCGCACATCGCCAAGCGCATCGATGGCAAGCTGCCGTCGCTCTTCCGGACGCTGCCGCGGCTGCCGTACACCGTCGAGCCGGTGCCGGCCGACATCGCCCCGAAATACACCACCGGCCGCTACGTCGGCGCGCCGCAGGGAAGCACGCGGCCGGGCATCTACTGGGTCAACACGTACAAGCTCGAGGCGCGGCCGCTGTACAACCTCGAGGCGCTGACGCTGCACGAGGCCGTCCCCGGCCATCACCTCCAGATCGCCCTCAGCCGCGAGCTCGAGGGGCTGCCGAACTTCCGCCGCTTCTCGTACATCTCCGCTTTCGGCGAAGGGTGGGGGCTCTACTCCGAGTGGCTCGGCCTGGAGGCCGGCTTCTATACCGATCCCTACTCGAACTTCGGCCGCCTCACCTACGAGATGTGGCGCGCCTGCCGCCTCGTCGTCGACACCGGCATTCACGCCAAGGGGTGGACGCGCCAGCAGGCCATCGACTACATGGCCACGCGCACCGCGCTGCCGATCCACGAGGTGACGACGGAAGTGGACCGCTACATCTCCTGGCCCGGCCAGGCGCTGGCATACAAGCTGGGCGAGATGAAGATCCGCGAGCTGCGCCGCCGCGCCGAGGCCGCCCTCGGCACGCGCTTCGACGTGCGCGAGTTCCACGACGTCGTGCTGGGCAGCGGCGCCGTGCCGCTGAAGGTGCTGGAGGGGAATGTGGACGCCTGGATCGCAAACGCAGGACGGGCTGCAGCCCGTCCAGGGTCGGGCTGAAGCCCGTCCTACGTCAGCGACACCAGCTCCAGGTTCATGATCTCCCGCTCCAGGAACTCTCCCGCGATCCTGCGGAACCGTTCCTCGGCGTCGGTGACGAGGAAGTGGTGCTCGGGGTTGGGGACGCCGGTGGTCCTGCCGCCGAGGGCCTCCTTCACCACCTGCGCCGTCGTCTCGGCGCTGTCAACGATCTGCACCGCGCCGCCGACCACCTGCTCGATCGTGCCGCGCAGGATCGGGTAGTGCGTGCAGCCCAGGACCAGCGTATCGATGCCGGCATCGATCAGCGGCTCGAGGTAGATCTCCGCCACTTCCCGCGCCACGTGCGTGTTCGCCCATCCCTCTTCCGCGAGCGGCACGAAGAGCGGCGCCGCGGACTCGATCACCTTGATCTTCGGATCGATGGCATGGATGGCGTTCGTGTACGCCTTCGCCCGGACGGTCCCCTCGGTGGCGATGACGCCGACCACTCCCGAGGTACGGTCCACCGCCGCGCGCGCCCCCGGCTCCACCACGCCGATCACCGGGATGGAGAGCTGCTCCTTCAGCACCGGCAGCGCCGCGGCCGTGGCGGTGTTGCAGGCCACGACCAGCATCTTCACGTTGCGGCTCATGAGATGGCGTGCCGCCTCGAGCGAGTAGCGCACCACCGTCGCGGGCGACTTCGTGCCGTACGGCACGCGCGCCGAATCGCCGAGGTAGATCAGACGCTCGCGCGGGAGGGCGCGGGCGATCTCGCGGAAAACCGTCAGCCCGCCGACGCCCGAGTCGAAGACGCCGATCGCGCCGTGGCGGTCCTCAGAGCTGGTCAGGCCCATCACCTCCGGTGAAGCCCGCGCCTGCCTCGCGCTTGATGTTGTACTGCTCGATCTTCTTGTACAGGTTCGAGCGCGGCGTATCGATGGCCTCGGAGGTCTTCGAGACGTTCCACCCGTGCTCGCGCAGCTTGGCGATGATGAACGCCTTCTCCGCCTCGTCCTTGAACTCCTGCAGCGTGGAGAGGCGCATGGCCGAGCTGATGATGTCCGTCGAGGTGCGGAAGAACTCCGCCGGCAGGTCGGTGACGTCGATCTTGTCGGACGGCACCATGATCACCAGCCGCTCGATCATGTTCCGCAGCTCGCGCACGTTGCCGCGCCACGGACCGTCACTCAGCGCCTTCAGGGCCGCCGGCGTGAAGCCTTTGGCGTGATAGTTGTGCTCCTCGGAGAAGAGCCGGGCGAAGTGCTCGGCCAGGACGGCGATGTCTTCGCGCCGCTCGCGGAGCGGCGGCGTGCGGATGGGGATCACGTTCAGGCGGTAATAGAGGTCCTCGCGGAAGCGGCCGTTGCGGATCTCTTCCTCGAGGTTCTTGTTCGTCGCGGCGATGACGCGCACGTCGACCTTCACCACCGTCGCCGAGCCGACCGGCTCGACCTCCCCTTCCTGCAGCACGCGCAGCACCTTGGCCTGCGCGCCGGGGGACATGTCGCCGATCTCGTCGAGGAAGATCGTCCCCTCGTCCGCGGCCACGAACTTGCCGACCTGGTCACGCACCGCGCCGGTGAACGACCCTTTCTTGTGTCCGAAGAGCTCCGACTCGATCAGCTCGTTCGGGATGGCCGCGCAGTTGACCTGGATGAAGGGGCGATTGGCGCGGGACGACCGGCGATGGATCTCGCGGGCCACGAGCTCCTTGCCCGTGCCCGACTCGCCGGTGATCAGCACCGTGGCCTTGGTCGGCGCGGCGCGCTCGATCTGCGACTTGAGGTCGTTCATCAACTGCGTCTTGCCGACGAGCTGATACTCCTTCTCCTGCTTCTCCTTGAGTCCCGTGTTCTCTTCTTCGAGGGAGCGCTGGCGGACGGCGTTGCGGACCGTGAGCAGCAGTTTGTCCCGGTTCAGCGGCTTCTCGAGGAAGTCGAACGCGCCGCGCTTCGTGCACTCCACGGCCGTGTGGACGTCGCCGTGCCCGGAGACCATGACCACGGGGGAGGAGATGCGCTGCTCCCGGAGATTCTCCAGGACCTCGATGCCGTCGAGGACGGGCATCTTGATGTCGAGGAGGATCGCGTCGTACGGGACCTTCCCCGCCTTGTCGAGCCCCTCCTGCCCGGACCGCGCCTCGTCGATCTTGTAGCCCTCGTACTCGAGGGTCATCCGGATCGCCTCGCGGATCCCCGTCTCGTCGTCGATCACCAGAACTCGATACGGCATCAAAGCCTCACTTCGTGCATGAGTCCGGCCAGCCGGGCCGGCACGCGCGGATTCTAAGCAGACCGCTGTCAGGACGCCAACGAAAGCCCAGCGGACCGCCGGCGTCCCGCCGGCTGTCTGTGGCGGCGTCCCGCCGCCACTGTGCGGGCGAGACGCCCGCACAGACAGCCGGCGAGGACGCCGGCGGTCCACTGGGGCTCCGCGGCCTGCTTACGCTGGGGACCGAGGTATCCTCATCTACGATGAGCTCGCAAAAGAAAGCCGCTGATCCGTTCGATCTCGACCTCGAGCGCGACATGCCGCTGACCGCCGGCGATCTCGAAGCTCTGGCGCGTGCACGCGATCTGCGGCCGCTGACGCCGGAGCAGTATGAAGAGTGGGCAAGCCTGATCGAGCGGCATCACGGAAAGCGTCCCCGCCGGCACGACACCACGTAAACGTAGGGCGGGCTTCAGCCCGCCTCCCCCGTGGTCGGGCGGCGGTTTCGCGAGTGCCGGCGGGCTGAAGCCCGCCCTACGTTTTGACCCACAGCCCCTCATCGGCCCCCGCACCATCGACCTGACTTTCGAGCCGCTCCGGCAGCCGGGCCGGGAAGAGCGATTCTAGCGGGCCGAGGTATCCTCGGAGACGATGCAGTTCGATGAGGTGCTGCGGACGTTCGCGGAGTATTTCGAGCGCGAGCAAATCCGCTACGCGGTCGCTGGAGGGCTGGCGATTCATGCGTGGGGCCGCTCCCGTACGACCCACGATATCGACTTCGTCGTAGACGGCGCGGTGCAGCGGAACGTGGTCGCATTCAGCGAATCGATCGGCTATCGCACGCTTCGAGCATCTCATCGCCATGAAGGTGCAGGCGATCAAGAACGCGCCGCGCCGCGTCTCGATCGACGTGCCAGACATCGAATATCTGCTCGGGCTGCCGGGTGTTGACCGGATCGCGGTGCGGGACTACTTTGAGCGTGCAGGGTTGTTGCGAATTTACGATGTCCTCGAAAAAGACCTCTGACGTCGACTTCGAGCGCGACATGCCGCTCACCGCGGAGGATTTGGAGGCGCTCGCCCGCGCCCGCAAGTTACCGCCGCTGACCACGGAGGCGTACCTCGACTGGCTGACGCTGATGTGGCGTCCGGACGGCGAACGACGCCTCAACACGGACGCCGACGAGCCCTTCACGCTGTAAACGTAGGGCGGGCTTCAGCCCGCCGGCACTCGCGAAACCGTCCCCCGACCACGGGGAGGCGGGCTGAAGCCCGCCCTACGTTTTGACCCACAGCCCCTCGTACGACGTCACGAGCCCCTCCGCATCCACCTCCATTCGGGCGGTGAAGCCGTCGCTCGCGTACTCCCAGGTTCGCTCCGCCACCCGGCGGTAGGTCTGCGCCAGCGGCTCGAGGGTCATCTCGGGGAAGCGGAGCCAGGCGACAGTGAGTGAGGCGCTTTCGCCGATGGCGAGGCCGAGGCGGCGGATCGGGAGGGTGTTGGTCGAGGGGCTGAAGTTGAGGTCCACGTCGACGCAGCCGGGGAGCGGCTCGAAGGTCAGGTCGATGGTGCGGGGGCCGATGAAGCCGGTCACGCGGGCGAACCGGGTTCGCCACCCCTCGTCGCAGACGACGCGGTAGGTCAGCGCCGAGGGTGGGTCGGTCAGGACGGCGGCCCCTTCCAGGGTCTCTCCGACGATGCGGCAGGCTTCGTGGCCGCGGGTGTCAAGACGGCGCCAGACAATCATCAAAGCCACTGTAGCGCTATGATCCGCCGCGCATGCAAGTCGACATCGTCCGCGACCTGAAGTTCTCGAAGATCGACCACCTGTTCGTGCTCCTGGCCGAGGGCACAGCCGACGTTCCCGACGCGGTGCAGAAAATCGTCAAGGACGCGAAGTTCGAGGGGCGTTCCGACGAGACGCTCACCGTCCTCGCCGGCGAGCCGCGCAAGGTCACGCTGATCGGCCTCGGCAAGCCGGACGCGATCACGCATCGCAACGTCCGCGCCGCCGTCACCACCGCCGGACGCACCGCCAAGAAGCACCGCGACGCGAAGATCGCGCTGCTCTTCCCCTACACCCTCCCCCGCATGGACGACGACGGCACGGCCATGGCCATCGCCGACGCGCTCGCGCAGAGCGACTACAAGTACGACCCGTACATCACGGTCAAGAAGGACCAGAAGCGCATCCCCATCCACGGCACGCTCATCGCCCCGAAGGCCGACGCGAAGAAGCTCAGCCCCCAGGCGCAAGCGATGGCCGCGGCGGTGCAGACGGTGCGCGACCTCGGCAACATGCCGTCGAACATTCTCACGCCGACCGAGCTCGCCAACCGCGCCGAGGAAGTGTGCAAGCGCGTGGGCATCAAGTGCACCGTCTACGGCAAGCGCGAGATCGCCCGGATGAAGATGGGCGGCCTCATCGCCGTCAACCGCGGCTCGGCCGAGGAGCCGCGCTTTGTGGTCATGGAGTACACGCCGCGCAAGGCCAAAAAGCATGTGGCCCTGGTCGGCAAAGGCATCACCTTCGACTCCGGCGGCATCTCCATCAAGCCCGCCGAGAAGATGGAGGAGATGAAGTTCGACATGTGCGGCGCGGCGGCGGTGGTCGGCCTGATGGAGGCCATCGCCACGCTGGAGCTGCCGGTCAAGGTGACGGGCATCTTCGCGGCGACGGAGAACCTCCCCAGCGGCAGCGCCTACAAGCCGGGCGAGATCATCACCATGATGAACGGCAAGACGGTGGAGGTCGTCAACACGGACGCCGAGGGGCGGATGATCCTCGCCGACGCCCTCCACTACGCCTCGGGGCTGAAGCCCGATCACATCATCGACTACGCCACCCTCACCGGCGCCTGCGTGGTGGCTCTCGGCAGCGACGCGGCGGGACTTTTCACCAACAATGACGAGCTGGCGCAGAAGTTGATTGAGTCTGGGGAGCGCGTCGGTGAACGCCTCTGGAGACTTCCTGCCTGGGACGAGTACAAGGATCTGATCCGCAGCGAATGGGCGGACATGAAGAATTCGGGCGGCCGCTGGGGTGGAGCGATCACGGCCGCGGTCTTTTTGAAGGAGTTCGTCGATTGTCCGTCATGGGCGCATCTGGACATAGCAGGGACGGCTTACGCCGAGAGCGAGAACGCGCGCGAGGCGCGCGGGGCGAACGGAGCGGGCGTCCGCGTCACGGTCGAGTTTCTGCGCTCGCTCTAGCGCTGCTCTTCGCCATCGCCTGCGGCGGCTCCGCGAAGAAGGCGGCCCCGCCGCCGCGTGCGGCGGAGCCGGAAGTCGACTACACGATCATCGACTCCCCGAGCCTGCAGTTCCTCCCCCGCGCCCAGGAAGCACAGGGATGGCGTCTCGAGGAAGACCCGATCGTCGTCCCCGGCGAGCGCCTCGGCACGTACCTCGGCGCGGACGGGCAGCACTTCACCCGCTACGAGATCGTGGACATGACGGCCGGCAAGTACATCGCCCAGGACGGCCGCGGCTTCGCCACGGTGGAGATCTTCCGCTTCCCTGACTTCGTGAAGGCATTCGGCGCGTACTCGATGCGCAAGGAGGCGGCCCGCCGCTTCCTCCCGATCGAGAACGAGGCCTACGTGAGCAAGTTCGCCGTGCACCTCTGGCGCGGGCCGTTCTACGTGCGCGTGACCGGCGGCGCGCAGAACGCGTTCCAGGCGCTGACCGGCCTGGCCTCGTTCGTGGCCGAGCGCATGCCGCCCGCGCCGTCGAAGCCGGCCGTGTTCAATTTCTTCCCCACTGACGTGCGCGTGCCGAACAGCGAGCGCTACTCCGCCGACGAGGGCTTCGGCCAGCGCATCCTCGGCAATTCGTTCCAGGCGAAGTTCAACGCCGGCGGCGACGTGCACGAGGGGCTGATCATCCCCTCCGCCAACCGCGCCGCCGCGACGAAGATCCTCAACGCCTACAAGGACCTCTACCTCCGCAACGGGAAGCTGCTCGACCCGATCTCGAACCTCGGCGAGGACAATTTCACGGCCGAGGACAAGTTCCTCGGGCGCGCGGTCGCGTTCCGCATCGACCGCTTCGTGATCGCCTTCAACGGCTACAAGGACCGCCAGAAGCTCGTCGACCTGGCCGTGGCCACCGACGCGCGCATGCTCGGCTCGATCCGCAAGCAGCTCGTGGCCGCCGACGAGGCGCGCGAACAGGCCGCACAGCCGCCGCGCGAGAACCCAAACGATCGCCGGCCGCCGTGGCAACGGGGGCAGTAGGGGGGAATTGAAAATTGAAAATTGAAAATTGAAAACGGGGCCTGCGCCAGTCCGCACTTTTTCAATTTTCAATTTTCAATTTTCAATTTCCTATCGTTCCCAGAGCCCTGACTTGCCGCCGCTCTTGCGCACGAGCTGCAGCCCGTCGATGACGATCCCCTTCTCCGCGCTCTTGCACATGTCGTAGATCGTCAGGGCGGCGACGGCGCAGGCGGTCATGGCTTCCATCTCCACGCCGGTCTTGGCTTCGCAGCGGACGATGGAGCGCACTTCGATCGTGCCGGAGTCGGGGTCGAGGTCGAAGGTGATGTCGACGGAGTCGAGGCCGATGGGGTGTGCGAGCGGGATGAGCGTGGGGGTCTGCTTCGCGGCCAGGACGCCGGCGACTTTGGCGGTGGTGAGGACGTCGCCTTTCGGGAGGGCGCGGCCGGCGAGCTTCTTCAGCGTCTCCGGCGACATGCGCACGGTGGCGGCGGCGACGGCCTCGCGCTGCGTGACCTTCTTGGCCCCGACGTGCACCATGGAGATGCCGCCGGTCTCATCGAGATGCGAGAAATCTTTGGGCACGTTCCCACTCCTCAGGCGTGTTGACGTTCAGCAGCGGCTCGCCGCGAAAGCGGGCGCGCAACTCGGACTCGGGGATCATCTCCTGTCCGCCGAGGGTGCGCAAATCGTAGCGGTGCGCGGCGATGCGCTCCGCGATGCGCGGCAGCAGCGCGGCATCCCAGACGGCGCAGAGTGGCTGCGGCTCGCCGTTCCAGACGGGCATCCCTCCCCGCCCGGCGAGGTAGCGCAGCACGTCCGCGGTGATGAGCGGATAGTCGACGGCGAGGAGGAACGCCTTGCCGTTCGCGTCGCGGAGCGCGCGGGCCACGCCGAAGATCGCGGCCTCGTCCTCGTGCGGCTCTTCGAAGATGGTGCGGATGTTCGTGGATGCGGCGCCGGCCCGATGCACGGCGAGCACGTCGTCGAAGACCGGCCGTGCCGCGGCCACGACGTGCTCGAGGAACAGCTCCACTTTGGAGGAGCCCATCCGCCGCGATCGCCCGCCCACGAGCACGTACGCGTTCACACGAGAGACGTTATCGCATCGGCGAAGCGTTCCGCGCTGGCCTCGTCGAGGAACAGCGACGGCTCGGTGGCCTCGAATTCTCATGACAAGCGTCCCCGCGGGGGGCCTTCGAGTGCAATCGGCTAATCCGAGTTGCGGCGCCTTGGCGATGGTCAAATCGTTTGATAAATTCGGCTTGGTTAAAGCAGCTTATGACGATTCAGGAGATAGCTACCCTGCTCGCGTCACTCGCTACTGTTGCGGGGACGATTTTCGTCGCACTGCAGGTGCGCCAGATGAACGAGAGCATCTCCTTAGCACGCCTGCAGAGTCAACACGCGCTCTGCTTGGAAATCTGGAAGCAATATAATGATGTGTTTAGCGAGCGCCAGCAGCTACTTCAAAACCCCATACGCCTAGCCGAAATCGTTAGTCGATGCCCAACCATAGAGGACATCGTAACGAGCGAGGACTATCTGCGTCTTAAACGGGTCGCTGGTGTGTACGTACTCGCCGGCGCGCTCGTGGAATCCGGAGCTATTGCACCGGATGTTATCTTTCAGTACATCAGCGTACCTCGGCGTATGTGGAACGATCACCAACCGCTCGTACGATACCTTCGTGATCATTACTACCCAAACCTATGGGATCACTGGGAACGACTTGTAACCCATGCTGAGAATACATGGACCACTACTGGCCTGCGGGTGACCGGTAAACGCGAAGCCATGTCTCCCCGACACCGGTAAAACAGAATGGGTACGACTCACTAATGATCACATTAACGCCCGTCGCCCGCATTGGCTCTATGAGGTTTGCGCCTGTTTGGCTGAACATGACAATGTGCGATCCCGAAGACTTTGCAGCGGCAATTACGTCGTCGTAGGTTTCGGTAGCGATGACCATTCCTGTCACTACGGCAACGTCGGATTGCTCAACAAGCCGGAGAGTCTCGTTAGCAGAATTTATTACGACCCCATGAAATCGCCGGCCAACGACCGCTGGATTCGCGTCAGCCGCCCTGACGCGAATCCCATCAATGCGAAGCAGCCCGCGGATTACGCTGTCGAGCGCGCCGATAACGACTACATTGACGGGATGTGACGAGCCGCACTGCCGTGCTACAACACGTCTAACTTCCCCAACGATGATGTCACTCCTTACAGCGAGGCGTTCCGCCCCGCTACCGAGAAGCTTTGTCTCATCATCTGGAGTCGGAAGCAGCCTAGCGGCAACGGCATCAAGAGCAGCGATTTGATAGGACAGCGGAAAATCAAGAAGGCCTAATGCGTCACGACCTATACAGTCGTGATCAAGCAGCGATGGGCCTACAACCTCCTGATGACACGATCCTATCCCCTCACATTCAATAAGAACGAACTCCCGAAGCACAGGGCTATCCGACGCAACGCGCGTATGTGCATACTGCCAGCCTAGGGCGTATTCGACCTTCCACACGGCACGTACCAACCGCGCAGATTCCAAGGTCCGTGCGGCAAGATAGGCGCGGCACTCACCAATGAATGATCGAGCGGACATTCGGCGGGTGCGATGATACCGCCTTCGGTCAGCTAACGTTCGCTAGGATGACGACAGGTTGACTGCGGCACGACCTCGCGCCGGACAGCTAGACCAGCATGCCGTAGTCGAGTGGCATCGTGCTGCTGCGCCGTCGCGAAAGCTGCAGTTTCACGACGGCCAAGCGAAAACCGACGACATTGTTCGCCAAACTCCCGCAAATACGACCTTGTGAGTGCTGCGTGACAGAAACGTTTAAGCGACCTCCGGAGCAAATGCAGGCAGTTCGCGCCACGTAATGAGGGCGATCAGCACCCGCACGCCACCGGCGCGGCCGCGCCGCCGTGGACCGGGAGCCCGTCCCTCTTCCACCAGTCGATGCCGCCGATCATCTCCTTCACACGATAGCCGAGGCGGGAGAGCTTCACCGCGGCTTTCGTGGAGGCGTTGCAGCCGATGCCGTCGCAGTACGTGACCAGGACGGCCTCCTTCGGGAACGGCACGCTCTCCGCCGTGATGGTGCGGTGCGGGAGGTTGATCGCGCCGGGGATGTGTCCCGCCGCGAAGGCCTCGGGCGTCCGCGCGTCGACGATCACGTACGCGCCGGGATCGGCCCAGAGGTCGGCGGCGTCGATCTCCCATTCCAGCCGCTGTTCGAAATGTGCGAGTGCTGCGTTGATGCTGTCCATGCCGCAAATATGCGTCCGCGATGGACTCCGTGCGGATACCATTTCCCGCATGACGAGGAGACCAATTCACCGGCAGCTCTTCGCCGAGCTGCGTGCCTCCATCGCCGGCGGCACGCTGCGCGGCGGGACGCGCCTCCCCTCGACGCGCGACTTCGCGCAGCAGCGCGGCGTCTCGCGTAAGACCGCCGAGGAGGCATATGCGCAGCTCGAGGCGGAGGGATACGTCGAGCGGCGCGTGGGGTCGGGGACGTACGTGTGCGAACTGCCGCTGCCGGCACGAAGGAAAGCGCGGCTGGAAGGACGGCGCACGCTCTCCGCGCGCGGACGAACCTCGGGCAAGTCGATGGCCTGCGTCGAGCCGCTGGAGATCCGCGCCTTCGCCGCCGGGCTGCCGGCGCTCGATCACTTTCCGCTGGCCACGTGGCAGAGGCTCGTCTCGTCGCACGCGCGGCGGCTCGACACGAGCGCCCTCGTCTACGGCGACCCGGCCGGCGATCCCGCGCTGCGCGAGGCGGTGGCGGCGTACCTCGGCAGCGCGCGCGGCGTCCATTGCGACGCCTCGCAGGTCGTCATCGTCAGCAGCTCGCAGGAGGCGCTGCACCTCCTCGCCCACCTGCTCCTCGATCCCGGCGACGCGGCCTGGCTCGAGGAGCCGGGCTATTACGGCGCGCGTGCGGCCCTGACCTCCGCCGGCGCACGCATCGTCCCCGTGCCGGTCGACGGCGACGGGCTGGACGTGGCCGCCGGAGTAGCGCTCGCGCCGCAGGCGCGCGTCGCGTACGTCACGCCGTCCAACCACTACCCGCTCGGCTGCTCGATGTCGCTCGATCGGCGTCTGGAGCTGCTGGCGTGGGCGCGGCGCGGCGACGCCTGGATCATCGAGGACGACTACGACGGCGAGTTCCGCTACGACGGCCGCCCGCTGACGGCCATCCAGGGACTCGACAGCGCCGGACGCGTGATCTACGTCGGCACGTTCACCAAGTCGCTCTACCCGGCGCTGCGCCTCGCCTACGCCGTGCTGCCGCAGGACCTGGTGGCCTCGTTCGTCGCCGCGCGCACGCAGGTGGACGGCCACCCGCCGCCGTTCCTGCAGCGTGTGACCGCGGACTTTTTGTCGTTCGGACACTTCGACGCGCACCTCAAGCGGATGCGCGCGCTGTATCGCGAGCGGCGCGACCTCGCCGTGCGCCTGCTCTCGAAGCACGTCGAGCTGGGACCGGCCAACGCCGGGTTCCGCGTCGTGGCCTTCACGCGCGGCGACGACCGCGACCTCGCTGCCCGCGGCGCACGCGCGGGGCTCGACCTGCCGACGCTGTCGCGGCTGTATCTCGGCAAACCGCGGCACGGCCTGGTCCTCGGCTATATGGGACTGACGCCGGCGGCGCTGACGCAAAGCGTGAAAGCATTGGCGAAGCTCGTATGACGCGGGTCAGTGTGATCATCCCGGCGCTGAACGAGGAGGCGCACCTCGGCGCGACCATCGATGCCGCCTTCGCCGCCGGCGCCGCGGAGGTGATCGTCAGCGACGGCGGGAGCCGCGACGCGACCCTCACCGTGGCCCGCTCGCACGGCGCGCGGGTCCTCGCCGGCGAGCGCAATCGCGCGCGGCAGCTCAACCGCGGCGCGGCCGAGGCGTCGGGCGAGTGGCTGCTGTTCGTCCACGCGGACACGCTGCTGCCGCCGGGCGCGTGCGAGGCGATCGTGCGATCGAACGCGGACTTTGGCGGTTTCCTGATCGACTTCCTGGAGCCCGGGTGGCGGCTGCGCTATGTGGCCTTCATGGTCAACGCGCGCACGCGGCTCACGCGCGCGCCGTGGGGCGATCAGGGGCATTTCGCGCGGCGCGCGGCCTTCCCCGGATATCCCGACTACCCGCTGATGGAGGACTACGAGCTGGCGCGGCGGATGCGCAAGCGCGCGGTCATCCTGCCGCTGCGCGTGCGGACGTCCGGACGCCGCTTCCTGCAGAAGGGCGTGTTCCGGACGTCCGCGATCAACTGGGCGGTCGTGATCGCGTACCACCTCGGCGTGTCGCCGGAGCGGCTGGCGCGATGGTACCGAACGTAGGGCGGGCTTCATTCAGCCCGCCAGGGACGGGCTGAAGCCCGTCCTACGTGAACGCCTCGGCCATCCGCCGCTCCATCTCCTCGGGCGGGACGTCCTCGACGTGCGTGGCCATCCACCACTGGTTACCCTGCGAGTCCTGCACGCCGGCGCTGCGGTCGCCGTAGAACTCGTTCGTCGGCTCGCGGAGCGAGGTGCCGCCGGCCTCCAAGGCCTTGCGATACAGCTCGTCGACGTTCTCGGTGTAGAGATAGAGCGTGCCGGGGCGCCCGGGCCACTGCTCCGACGCCTGCCCGAACATGACGTGCGAGTCGCCGATCAGCACGTCGGCGTGACGGATGGTGCCGCTCGCGTCGGGCGCGGCCTCGACGCGTTTCGCGCCGAACGCACGCTCGACGAACTCCAGCGCCTTCGCGACGTCCGGCACCGTGCAGTACGGCGTGACGGAGTGATATCCCTCGGGGACAGGTTTGACGGCCATTGCGTTGTCCTCCTGGCGCTATTCAACCGCAAACGCATTCACCGCGTCGAAACTCTGCCCGAAGTAGAGCTCGTAGCTGTCGCGCTCCACGTAGCCGAGGTGCGGGGTGGCCAGAACATTCTCCAGGGTGAAGAGTGGGTCATCGACGGTTGGCTCGCGCTCGAACACGTCGACGGCGGCGAAGCCGGGGCGGCCCGCGCGCAGCGCGTGCACGAGCGCGCCGGGGGCGATGAGCTCCGCGCGGGCGGTGTTCACCAGCAGCGACGTCGGCTTCATCCGCGCGAGATCGTCGGCGGTGATTTTTCCCCGCGTGCGCTCGGAGAGCCGCAGGTGCAGCGAGAGGACATCCGACTGCTCGAGCAGCTCCTCCCGTGTGTTGGCCTGCGAGTGGATCACGCGCATGCCGAAGGCGCGGCCAAAGTCCGCGACGAGCGTGCCGATCTTGCCATAGCCCCAGATACCGAGGGTGCGGCCGCGCAGCGTCGTGCCGAGGCCCGACTGCCAGCGGCCCGCGCGCGCACTGGCGGCTTCCTGCGGAATGCGGCGCATCGCGGCGAGGATCAGCGCGAACGTGAGCTCGGCGGGGGCATAGGGCGAGCCGGTGCCGGTGGCGATCCGAATCCCCCGTTGCGAGCAGGCCTCGACGTCGATGTGTGCCGTGCCCCGGCCGGTCTGGGCGATGAGCTTCAGGCGCGGCAGCCGGTCGAGCAGCTCCGCGGTGACCGGCGTCCGCTCGCGAATGAGCACCAGCGCCTCGACGTCGTCATCGATGCGCGAGTGGTCGTAGATCGTGACGTCGTGGCCGGCGAGCTTCCCGAAGCACTCCAGGTGACGGACGGCGTCCTGGTAGTCGTCGGGAATGACGACCTTCATCCCGCCGCGACCTTCGCGCCGACCAGCCAGACGTACAGCGGGTGCGCGAACGCCCCTTCTTTCACGAGCTGCTTCTCGCGCTCGATGAGCGTGGTGATGATGCGGTCGCGCTCCATGTCCGACGACTTCGACGGGTCGACCTGCGCCAGGACGGGATAGAGCAGGTTGCCCCAGTACGGCCGCTCCCAGACGATGTAGAAGCGCTTGCGCACGGCGGGGAGAATGGAGCTGGAGGCGATCATCTCCGAGGGATCGCTGGCGTCGTAGGGGGCGAGCAGGCGGTCGTTCGTGCGCCACCACGGCGGCAGCGCGTCGTACGCGGCGCGGGCGTGCACGAGGTGGGCGTCCGACCATTCGTCGCGCGACGGACCGACGTAGTCGTCGAGGAAGATCAGGCCGTTCGGCTTGAGCGCGGGCATCAGCTTGTCGAGCAGCGCCGCGGGATCGCTGATGTGGTGCATCGAGCCGTGGAAGAAGACGGCGTCGTAATGCTCATCCGGATACGACATCCGCTCCGCGTCGGCGACCTGGAAGTTGACGTTGTCGAACGGCTCCTTGAGCATGCGCTCGCGGGCCAGGCGGATCGACTCGGGCGAGACGTCGTACGCATCCACTTCCTCGCAGATGCGCATCCAGCGGAGGTCTTTCTCGAGGTTACCGGTGCCGCAGCCGATGGAGAGGCCGCGCTGCAGCGGCCGGTAGCCCCAGGCAGCCTTGAACGCGTGCGTCGGATAGGCCCACCAGCAATCGGTGGCGAGCTCGTTCACGTAGCGGCGGACGAGCGGGTACGAGGCCCAGTACGGCGCGTTGGCGACGATCTGGTGCTGCCGGTCCCAGAACTCGGCGGCGGTCGGTGCGGGTGTGGTCATTCGGGGCGCATTGTAGACTTTTCGCGATGAAGAACACCTCGCCGGACGTCGATCGTTACATCGAGAAAGCGGCCCCGTTCGCGCAGCCCTGGAAGTACATGAAGTAGTTTTCCGCCGCCCACGCACCCGTTGGGGTTGTTTTCCGCCATCCACGCACCCGTTGCTCATCCAGACGGCGCCCGGAACCCGGAAACGGGTGTGCGGGCGGGTGGAAAACCGACAACGGAACGCGATCGAAGCCGGCCGTGCCATCATGCGTGCATGGCTGGCTTGATCATCGTCGACATCGAAGTGACGGACCCCGTGCGCTACGAGGAGTACAAGCGGCTGGCCTCGGCCGCGATTGCCGCGCATGGCGGGCGGTATCTGGTGCGGGGCGGCGCGAGCGAGGTGCTCGACGGCGACTGGACGCCGCGGCGGCTGGTCGTGCTGGAGTTCGACTCCGTCGAGAAGGCGAAGGCGTGGCGGGACTCGCCGGAGTACGCGCAGGCGAAGCAGGTGCGCGAGAGCTGCGCGCGGGCGAACATGATCGTGGTCGAGGGCGTGTGAGGCGCACCGCGCTCCTGGCCCTGGCGGTCGTGCTCGGCGCGTGCACGCGCGAGGAGGCCTCCGTGCAGCCGCAACCGCCGCGCGCGCCGGAGCGGCCCGCGGTGGCGGTGCCGCGCGCGCCGGTGGTCACCGACCGTCAGCGATACGCCATGCAGGAAGGGCCGTTCGGGCCGGAGACGACGATCGTCTCGACCTACACCGCACCCGCGGACCGCGACGTCTACCTGCTGAACTGCAACGGCGCGTTCGCGGTCGGCCTGCAGCGGCCGGCCGGAGAGCAATGGGAGCATGTCTGGCTGCCGGGGATGAACGCGTGCATGTCGGCGCCGATCGTCATCCGCGCGGGGGAGAGCCATCAGGCCACGATCGTCGCCGATTCGGGTGTCGACGCGGCGGTTTCGTCGCGGCAGACGGAGACGAAGATCGGCACCGGCACGTACCGCGTGGTCTGGCACGGCCTGCTCGGCTCCTACGAGCCGGACAAGAGTCCGCCGGGCGCCCATCTGCCGATCGAACAGCGCGTCTCCGCGCCGATCTTCATCGAGGCGGCACCGCCGCCCGACCCGTCCCGCCCGAGCCCCGCCACCCCGCCGGCCGAGGTTTGGTCGGTCGAGCCCGCGCACGGCACGCATGTGGCCGCGGATGCGCGAGTGCGCGTGCAGCTCGCTCCTGTTTTCGGGGAGCCTCACCTGTACGTGGACCGCGACCCGGTCGAATACGCCCGGCGCGGCGACACGCTCGAATTCACGCCCCGGCGGCGCTGGACGCCGGGCCGGCACAGCGTGCGCGTGGTCTACCAGAACGAGCAGCGGAAAACGCTCTGGTACGCGTGGTCGTTCACGGTAGGCGGCGCCGCGGAGTGAGTTGATGTCGCGGTACGCCCGCCTCGCTCAGAAATCGAAAAGATCGGAGAGGAAGCCCTCTTTCCGTTTCTTTTTGGGATAGTCGCCGCGGTACGAGTGGTCGGAATCGTAGCTGCCGCGGTGCGGCGTGCGGTCGGAGTAACCGCGGTCGTCGGACGTCGTTTGGGACGGCAGCGATTTTTCGATCAGCTTGTCGAGCTCTCCCCGATCCAGCCAGACACCGCGGCACTGCGGGCAGTAGTCGATCTCGATTCCTTGCCTGTCGGTCATCAGCAGGTTGACGTTTGCGCAAACAGGGCAGTTCATGCGCGGTTCAACAGCGTCCGGCGTCGTGTGAATCCCATCGCGCTTTCGAACAGGAATGCTTGTGCTCGTCGAGAGCGGCAAGTGGTGACGAGGCGACCGGCCGGGACGAGTTGCTGCACGCGCTGGACAGCCTGCGCGACGAGACGAACTTCACCATCATCACGGCGCGAGCTCCACGCCTCCAGCAGGCGCGCCTCGTCCTCACCGGTGACGAGGGAACGGCTGACCTCACGAAAAGGGATGCCCAGGAAAACCGAGTCGGCAGCCACGACGAGGCCGCCCGGGCCGAGGAGGGAAAGCTCGCGAACGTGCTGCAGCGTCGGCATGTCCGGCAGACGCTAGGACTTCTTCCGCTCGCTCTCCGCTTCCTTCTTCGCGTGGCGCGACTGTCCCAGCGTCACGTTGATGGGGTGGGAGCGGTCGAGGAACGGCACCGCGGGCTTCGAGCGCACGCCCATGCTCTTGCGCACGTCCAGCAGGTACTCGTGCTCGGGGACGAGCTTGAGGCCCTGCTCCAGCGTCTCCAGCGCCTTCTTGCGGTTGCCGGCGGCGATGTAGACGCGGGCCAGGTTGGCGTAGTGGTCGCCGTTGTAGAACTCCAGCTCCACGGCGCGTCGGCAGAGATCGATGGCCGGCTTGAACTTCTTCTGCATGATGGCGATCGAGAGGCCGAACCACGACAGGCCGCTGGCGTCCTTGGGCGTGCGGATCGGCGGCGCTTCGTCGGTGCCGTAGGCGTCGATGAACTGGGTCAGGGCGCGGAGGAACTCCCCTTCCCGCGCGGCTTCGATCGCTTCTTCGATAGGTGTGGGCATTCAGATGGCTTCCCGGGAGCGCAGTCGGTGCACGAACCGCGAGATCCTCTCACGATCCTCGGCGGTGGGATCGAGGAAACGCATTCCGTACTTGGCCATCGACCCCGCGAACTCGGCGCGCAGCACCTCGGCCCGGATCTGCAGCGGCTTCGGATCGCCGGGCAGGTAGAAGTGCAGCCGCATCGGTCCCTCCTGCGGCAACGCGCGCTGCACCTCGACGAGGATGCCGTTGGAGGAGATGTTCACGCTGCGCCCGAGGATGAAGCGGCCCTCGCGCTCGACCGAGATCTCGATCTTGGTGATGGTGCGGAGCTGGCGGCGCACGGGGATGCGCGTCAGGCGCTCCACCTTGTCGTCGAGCTCCGGCTTCTGCAGCGGGCGGAAGATCACGTCGTTGCAGCCGGCCGAGAGGGTGAGATCGCCGTGCTCGGGGGCGGTGCGGTCGCAGACCAGGAGCAGGGAGATGCCGCGCGTGGCCTCGTCGGCGCGGATCTCGCGGCAGAACTCCGGCGCGGCCATGTCGAAGAGGTCGTAGCCGAAGATGATCAGGTTCGGCCGCTCCATGCGCGCCTTGGCCAGCCCCTCGCTGCCGGCCAGCGCGGTCATGATCTGCATGCCGCGGCGGCGGAGGATGGTCTCCTGGAAAAGGAGGGCGCCGCGCGAGTGATCGACGAGGAGGATGCTGCCCAGAGAGGCGTCGCTCATGCGGGGGCCAGCTCCCGCAGTCTCCGCACCACGCGCTGGAGGTCATCGGTCAACATGTG
Source organism: Thermoanaerobaculia bacterium (assembly GCA_035627015.1). GTDB lineage: Bacteria > Acidobacteriota > Thermoanaerobaculia > Gp7-AA8 > Gp7-AA8 > QHVT01. The sequence continues at coordinate 40,652 of DASPMO010000012.1, forward strand.
GACTTGTTCCGCCGTGTTGGATTTCCCGAGCCCGAACCGGATCGACCCCATGGCCGCCCCGTCGTCCAGCCCGATCGCCTTCAGCACCCGCGACGGCCCCTTCTCCCCCGTACTGCACGCGGACCCCGAGGAGAGCGAGAAACGTTTCATGGCGATGATCAGCGATTCGGCCTCGATGCGAGCGAAGCTGACGTTGAGGTTCCCGGGCAATCTTAACTCCCGCGGGCCGTTGACCAAAACGCCGTCGATGCGCTCCACGAGCGCGTCGCGCAGCTCGTCGCGCAGTTGCGCGAGGCGCAAGGCCTCGTCCGCCATCTCCTCCGCGCGGAGCCGCAGCGCCTCGGCGAAGCCGACCGCGCCGGGCACGTTCACCGTCCCGGAGCGGACGTTGCGCTCCTGCCCCCCTCCGATCACCACGGGCGAGGCCCGCACGCCACGCCGCACGAACAGCGCGCCGATCCCCTTCGGGCCGTAGAGCTTGTGGGCGGAGAAGGAGGCCAGGTCGACGTTTCCCAGGTCGAGCGGGATCTTCCCCGCCGCCTGGGTGGCGTCGGTGTGGAAGAAGATCTTCCGCTCGCGGCAGAGCGCGGCCAGCTCGGCGATCGGCTGGATCGTGCCGATCTCGCCGTTGGCGGCCTCGATGGAGACGAGCCTTGTCTCGGGCCGCAGCGCGTCGCGCAGCGCCTCCGGGGTGATGCGCCCCTCGCGGTCGGGCTGCACGTACGTCACGTTCTTCGAAGAGGCCGGCGCGAGGATCGACTTGTGCTCGCCGGGGCCGGTGACGAGGTGCTCGTCCGGCCCGACGAGATTCAGGGCGATGTTATTCGACTCCGTGGCGCCGGCGGTGAAGTAGATCTCCGGCGGCAGCACGCCGAAGAAGCGCGCCACGGCGATGCGCGCGTCCTCCAGCGCCATCGACGCCTTCCGCCCGTGATGGTGCGCGATCGAGGCAGGATTGCCGAAGTGCTCCGTAAAGTACGGCAGCATCGTCTCGACCACGCGCGGATCGCAGGGGGTGGTGGCGTGGTGGTCGACGTAGATCACTTCTTGTGGGGGCACAGGCGTGGTGATGATGAATTGAAAATTGAAAATTGAAAATTGAAAAAGCGCGGCCACGATGTCCGCTGTTTGCGCGCGCTTTTCAATTTTCAATTTTCAATTTTCAATTTCTCTTCCGCCGCCGCCTTCTCCGCGGCCCCGCCGCCGCCTGCTCCCCTTCCTCCTGCGCGCGGCGGACGCGCTGGGCGAAGGCCTGCCACTGGCGGAAGACGTCGACGTAGCGGCCGGACGAGAGGGCGTAGAGCTCGAGCAGGGCCAGGGCGTCGCTGAACGGCTCGCGGTAGACGGCGCGGAACTGGGCGCGGCGGTCGGTGGGGGGCTCGAGGAGACGCCACAGCGTCTCCAGCGCCTGCTCGATCTGGTGGCGCGTCCCCGCGGCCAGGGACATGCGCGCGCAGAGCGGCTGGGTGAGGTCGCGGATGAAGATGATCACCTCGCCGATGCGCATGCGCCCGCCGGCGGCGCGGCGCTCTTCCTCCCGCTCCAGCTCGTCCAGCACCCACGGCAGCATCAGCACCGAGAGCAGCACCGCGTCCGACACCTTGCGCCCCGCCTGCACCGTGCGGTCGAGCACTTCCAGCATTTTCCAGAAGTACGGCGCGCGGTCGCCGCGGATGGCGTTGTAGATCTCCGGGAGCAGCGGCTCGAGGAGCGCCGTGTCCACCATCAGCCGGATGGCGCCGCGCGACCAGCCGCGCCGCAGCAGCTCGAGGATCTCCTCGGAGACGCGCGGCGGCGAGGCCTTCAGGATGTCGTTGCGGTGGCGGAGGATGCCCTGATACGTGGCCTCCTCGATCTCGAAGCCGAGGCGGGAGGCGAACTCGATGGCGCGCATCATCCGCACCGGGTCTTCCCGGAAGCGGAGGTCGGGATCGCCGATGACGCGGACGCGCCCCTCGCGGAGATCCTCCACGCCGTTCACGTAGTCGATCACCGAGAAGTCGCTGATGTTGTAGAAGAGCGCGTTGATGGTGAAGTCGCGGCGCCGCGCGTCCTGCAGCGGCGTGCCGAACGTGTTGTCGTCCGTGATCAGGAAATCTTCGCTCTCCGCGTCCTCGGGCAGCACGGCGGTGCGCTCCGGCTCGCGCCGGAACGTGGCCACTTCCACCACCTGGTCCTGAAAGATGATGTGCACCAGGCGGAAGCGGCGGCCGATGATGCGGCTGTTGCGGAAGAGGCGCCGCACCTCGGACGGATGCGCGTCGGTGGCCACGTCGAAGTCCTTCGGCGTGCGGTTCATGAGCAGGTCGCGCACGCTGCCGCCGCAGAGATAGGCGCGGTAGCCGCTGCGGTGCAGGCGGTAGAGGACCTTCAGGACGTTCTCGGGGATGCTGCGGCGGGAGATCGGGTGCGCGGCGCGGTCGATGACCGTACCGTCCACGATCTCGGCCGGTGCCTCCACCGGCGCTGCATCCTCGCGATCAGTCGTTTCCATAGCTGGCGATGCCGGGCGTGTAGTGATACCTGCTGTCGACGACGAAGAACGTCCGCTCCCATCGCGTCTTCGTGAAGAAGTAGACGACGACTTTGCCGAGCTCCCCAAGCCGTTCGCGCGCCGACGTCCCTCGCGCCGGCCGCATGTCGAACGACCAGTAGACCATGAACGCCCGTCCCTTGATCAGCGCGCGCGGCACGCCGCCCCAGAAGCGCGAGTCGTTCGAGTTGTCGCGGTTGTCGCCCATCGCGAAGTACTCGCCCTGCGGGATCACGAACGGACCGAAATGGTCGCGCGACGACTGCGGGTGATTGACGTGCAGCACGCGGTCGTCGGTATGGAGAACGTACGGCTCGTCCAGCGGCTTTCCGTTGATGAACACTTTCTTGGCGCGGATGTGGATGGTCTCTCCGGGCAGTCCGACCACGCGCTTGACGTAGTCCTGGGACGGATCGCCCGGATAGCGGAACACGATCACGTCCCCGCGCTCGACGTCGCGCAGCGGCACGAGGCCGCGCAGCGCCGGCACCTGCGGGCCGTAGATGCATTTGTTGACGATGATGTGATCGCCGATCTTCAGGTTGTCCTCCATCGAGCCACTGGGGATCTTGAAGGCCTGAAAGGCGAAGATACGGGCGAAGTTGACGAAGACGATCGCGATCAGCAGCGCTTCGTAATACTCGCGGATCGTCGACTTCTTCTCGCTCTCATCGGCTACTGCCATTCGGGTGGCTGGTCCTCTTCAACTGATCTGCGATGAAGCCGGCAGCGAACGATTGTATAGCAGCGGGTGGGACGGCAATGACGCGATCCAGTTGCCGGTAGCGGCCGAGGGGAATCGAAGCGTCAGGCGCGATGAACGTAGGACGGGCTTCAGCCCGTCCTACCCCGGGGAGGCGGGCTGAAGCCCGCCCTACGTTGAGCACGACCCACGTGCGGGTCACGTCCAGCCATGCGGTCTCACTCATCGTTTTCCAGAGCACCTCGTCGAGATTCCGGGCCACGATCACCGCCGCCCGCGCCTCCCGCAGCAGCGCGGCGCGCGCGTCGCTCCACTCGAAGCGGTCCGCCACCCACACCACCACGGGGAGCTTCTCGCCGTACCGCAGGTCGAACGGCCGCAACGCGTACGCGCCGGGCGCGAACGAGACCACGTCCGCGGCCAGCTTCTGCGCCGGCGGCACGGCCACACGCCGCCCGGTGCCGTCGAAGCGGAGCACTTCCACGCGGTCGGAGGCATCGAGGGTGGAGAAGGCCACGGCGTACTGGTCGCCCCCCGGCTCCCACGCCACGTCGTAGATCGTGGCCTGGCCGAAGTCGATCGCATGCTGGAGTGAGGTCGGGATGTGCAGCGTGCGCACGACGTCCCCGTGCGTCGCGCGGACGATGTAGCTGGCTTTGTAGCCGCGGGGCGCCCACTGGACCTGCACTTCGTCCGCCGGATCGGCCGGCGCCCAGTTGGTCTTGCTGCCGTCCCCCGCGGCCAGGCCGATGTCGAAGCCGGCGTCGCGCTTCGCGGAGAAGATCACCTCGTCCCAGGTGTCTTCATAGTCGAAGGACTCGATGGCCGCGAAAGCCTCCGTGAGCGGTTTGCCGTCGCGCACGAGGCGGTTTCCCTCGACCGTCACCGGCTCCGCCGCCAGCGGCAGCAGCGCCTGCGTGACGTTGCCGCGCTCGTCGAGCGCAATCGCCCGGATCCGTGCCACCGCAGGCGTGTTCAGCCACATTTCCGGGATCGGCTGCAGCGTCGAGCAACCGGTCAAAAAGAGAAGAAACGGCAGAGCGCGTCGCACCGGCGAAGGATATCGGAAAAGCACCCGTAAGTCACTGATAACAAATAAGTAAAAAGTGGTCACTCGCTTGCAAATAACCACTGTGTTATGGACCTGCAAAAAGACCTGCTCGAGTCGAGTAAACGGAAGTCGGACCGGCGCGGATTGAGTGCAACCGCGGCCTCACTGGTACTGCACGGACTGCTCATCGGCGGAATCGTCTTCGCCGGCACACAGGCCGCGACGCACAAGGTCGACTCCGAAAAAGCGATCAACGCATTCATCTCCCAGGGCGCGGCTCCGCCGCCTCCTCCACCTCCACCCCCGCCGCCGCCCGCGAAGAGCAGCGGCGCACCGAAGCGTGCCACGCCGAAGCCGGTGGAGATCCCGAAACCGATGACCTCGTCGGCGCTCACACCGCCCGTCGAGATCCCCAAGGAATTACCGAAAGTCGACCCGCTGCCGACCCCCGTCGAGACTCTGCCCGATCCGGGCCCCGTGGTCGAGGAGGAATCGTCCGGCGGCACCACTGACGGACCGGGCGACGCGGTCGCCGGTGTCGTAGGTGGCGTCGAAGGAGGCGTAGCCGGAGGCGTCGTCGGCGGTGAGCTCGGCGGCGTGCAGGGCGGCACCCTCGGCGGCGTGGCCGGTGGCGAGATCGGCGGCGTCCTCGGCGGCAAAGTCGGCGGCACCGGAACCGGGACCGAAGGCGAAGGCACGGGTGGTAATGAAGCGCCGGTAGTCGAGGCACCGCCTCCCCCGCCGCCTCCCCCGCCCAGCGGACCGCTCCGCGTCGGCGGCAACGTCAAGGCCCCGGTGGCGATCGATCGCGCCGAGCCGAACTATACCGACGCCGCGCGCCAGGCTCGCGTCGCCGGCATGGTCGTGGTCGAAGCGATCATCGACAAGCAGGGCAATGTAGACAACGTGAAGGTCATCCGCGGCCTCCCCGCCGGCCTCTCAGAAGAAGCCGAGAAGGCGGTGCGCCGCTGGAAGTTCAAGCCGGGCACGCTGAACGGCGAGCCGGTGGCGACGATCTTCAACCTGACGGTGACGTTCAAGCTCAATTGACGGCGCTGCGCGCCGTCAATTGACGTTGCTAGTTGATGGTTCAAGGCGGTGCTACGTGAGTCGCCACGCATCGCCTTGAACCAGCAACCCAGCAACCAGCAACCGGCTCCTCATTGCGGTGATCCTGGCTTTCCTGCTTCGCGTGCCGCGCGTCCCATCACCATCATGACGATGAGCACGACCGACCGACCATCCGAACGCGAGCAGCACCATGCCGGCGTACGGAATGGCGATGTGCGCACCGTACAGCAGTCCGGCGTAGGCGAAATTCAGCGTGCCCGCCAGCACCGTGAGCGAGCGCGCGTTCGCGGCGGCGCGGGCCAGCGGCGCGTTCTCCTGTGCTTCTGCCAGACGCACCACGCCGCTGCAGAGCAGCCAGATCAGCGCGATCTCGAAGAACGCCTGCACGAACGCGGGCCAGAGCGCGCGCGAGGACCACACCATCACCGAGGCCACCCCGGCCACGATCGCCGGCCAGCGCGCCAGCGCGAAGGCCGCGTCGCGTCGCCCGAGCGTGAGGGACGCGAAGAGGATCAGCAGGTAGCCGAGGACGTCCGGAACGATGGCGTCATTCCGGACGTCGAGGACGAGCAAGGCCAGACCGGCGACGATCTCGTAGAACGCGCGCCGGTCCGGATCCACCTAGAAGCCTTTCGCCTCCGCCACCACCTTCGGCTGCTTCCCCACTTTCCGTGAGATCGCCTTGGCCTGCAGGAACAGGCCGAGGTAATCGCGGCCGCCCGCTTTCGAGTCGGTGCCGGACATGTTGAAGCCGCCGAACGGGTGCACGCCGACGAGCGCGCCGGTGCACTTGCGGTTCAGGTAGAGATTGCCGACGAAGAACTCCTCGCGGGCGCGCTCGAGCTTCTCCTCGTTCTCCGTGAAGACCGCGCCGGTGAGGCCGAACTGCGTGTCGTTGGCGATGTGCAGCGCGTCGTCGAAATCCTTCGCCTTGATGATCGCCAGCACCGGCCCGAAGATCTCCTCCTGCGCGATGGTCGCCTTCGGATCGACGTCGGCGATCACGGTCGGCTCGATGAAGTAGCCCTGCTCCTCGTGCACTTCGCCGCCGGTGAGGAGCTTGCCGCCCTCGTTCGTCCCGCGCTCGACGTACGACCGGATCGAGTGCAGAGCCTTCTCGTTCACCACCGGCCCGAACTGCGCGTCCGCGGTGGTCGGATCGCCGACGCGCAGCGCCTTGGTCTTCTCCACGATCATCGGCACGATGCGGTCGTAGATCGCCTCGTCGATGATGGCGCGCGAGCAGGCGGAGCACTTCTGTCCCTGGAAGCCGAACGCCGAGGCCACCACCGCGCCCGCGGCCTCATCGAGATTCGAGTACTCGCGGTCGACGATGATGGCGTCCTTGCCACCCATCTCCGCCACCACACGCTTGATCCACAGCTGCCCTTCGCGATGCTTGGCCGCCTCGGCGTTGATGTGCAGGCCGACCTCGCGCGAGCCGGTGAAAGAGATGAAGCGGATGCGCGGGTGCTGGATGAGCGGGTCGCCCACCTCGCCGCCGCCGCCGCTGACGAAGTTCACCACTCCCGGCGGCATCCCCGCCTCCTCGAGCAGCTCGAAGAAGCGCCAGGCGATCCACGGCGAGTCGGACGACGGCTTGAGCACCACGCAGTTGCCCGCGGCCACGGCGGCCGTGGTCATGCCGCACATGATCGCCAGCGGGAAGTTCCACGGCGGGATGACCGCGCCGACGCCGAGGGGGATGTAGACCAGGTCGTTGTCCTCCGACTCGATCTTCGTGATCGGCTGCTCGCCGGCGTAGCGATACGCCTCGCGCGCGTAGAACTCCATGAAGTCGATGGCCTCGGCGGTATCGGCGTCAGCCTCGGCCCACGTCTTCCCGACCTCGAGGATCATCACCGCCGAGAACTCGTGCTTGCGCTCGCGCATCAGCCTCGCCGCTTCGATCAGCAGGCCGGCGCGGACGTCGACCGGCTGGCGCTTCCACGACTCGAAGGCAGTCCACCCGGCCTCGATGGCGCGCTCGACGTGCTCCTTGGAGCCTTTCTGGAACTTGCCGAGGACCTGCGACTTTTTCGCGGGATTGTGGGACTCGAACGTCTTGAGGCCGGTGATGCGCTCGCCGCCGATGACGAGGGGATGCTCCTGGCCGACCTCGCCGAGGACTTTGGCGATGGCCAGCTCCATGGCGGCCTTGTTCGCGGCCGTCGAGAAGTCGGTCAGTGGTTCGTTACGAAACTCCGGAAGAGTGGACATGCTGTTCCTTTCAGGCGTCCAAGTTGCTACGTTGAGAGCCTGCGCTGAAGAGCGCGGCGTGTAAGGGATGGGAATCTTATCCAAATCGAGTGCGAGAGCAACCGTGCTCGCGCTCGCGATGCTGTCGCTCTCGTGTGCACGAGTGCTGCCGTGGAGCCGCGAGCCGGTGGGGAGTGAAGTGAATCTCGCCTTCACCCTCGAGCAGAACCTGATCCGCCTCTCCACCGTGCAGATCGACGGGCGTCCCGGCCGCTTCATCCTCGGCAGTGCCGCGCCGCGCACGATCGTCGACTCGCGCTTCCCCCTGCGCCGCTTCTACGCGCACGCGGTGCAGCTCAGCGAGACCGAGACGGTGCGCATCGACCCCGCCCCGGCCGACCTCCGCGGCGTGGCCGACGCCATCATCGGCGTCGAGGCGTGGGGCAAGCACGCCATCAGCATCGACTACCGCGTGGGGCTGGTCACCTACCAGAAGGAAGGGATCAAGAGCGGCGGGATGTACATCTACCGCTTCCCCGCCGAGCCGATGATCCACGTGCTCGTCGACGGCCGGCAGATCGCCGCGGTGGTCGACACCACCTCCCCCGACACGCTGGTCCTCCCCGGCCCCGAGAGTCGCGGCACCGCGAACGTGCGCATCGCCGACGCGGACTTTGGCGCGATCGACGTGCAGTACGCGAACGTGGCCCAGGCGCGCGTCGGCAACCGCCTGCTGTCGCGCTTTCTCGTGACCATCGACTACGGCCGCAAGATGGTCGGCCTGTGGCGCGACCCGCGTACCTGATCTGGAGTGCGCGAGCGCCAGCTCGCGCTCTCAATCGCGGCAGCGCAAGCTGCCGCCGGGCGGGAGGCTGGCGCCTCCCGTATGGAGAGCGCGAGCTGGCGCTCGCGCACTCCAGACGGTTCATAATCGCGCGATGCACGCA
>DASPMO010000013.1:0-12556 GCA_035627015.1 Thermoanaerobaculia bacterium
GGATGCGGACCGCCGGCGTCCTCGCCGGCTGTCGTGGCGGCGTCCCGCGCCGCCACTCCCGCCCAGGGCGCAGGCGCGGGACGCCTGCGCGACAGCCGGCGAGGACGCCGGCGGTCCGCTGTGTTTCCGTTGGCCAAGCCAATGCGTCCTGCTTAGCTACGGCGGTCCACTAACGGTGGACGGGCTGAAGCCCGTCCTACGTCGAGCATGCGTATCGCGAGAAATGGGCTCAACGTAGGGCGCGGCTTCAGCCCGCCCGACTTCCTCCGCAAACCACCACGAACCAGCAACCAGCAACCAGCAACACACTCGCTCACAACCGCAGCCTCTTCAGCGCCGGCGTCTCCCCGCGGCTGACCCGGAAATCGACGATCCCGATCGCGGCGCCGCTCTCCGATTCCGCGATGACCCGCCACCGTCCCGGCGTCACGCGCTGCTTGTACGTATAGCCGCGGTAGCCGCTCTCGCGCCCTCCGGCGATCGTGAACGGCACCACCCCCGCGTCGCGCCACTCCCCTTCCCCGTCGTCGTACCGCAGCCAGCGGTGGCGGATGGTCGTCCGGATGCCGTTCGGCACGAACACCGACGTGAAGCAGTACACCCGCCCGCCGCTCCAGTGAAATTGCGTCGACGACGAGCGCCACAGCCGCCGCCAGCCCGGCGACTCCACCATGGCAATGTACTCGCCGCCGCGGCGCTGCACGGAGTGCGCGACCAGCATCTCCTTCTGCACCAGCGGCACGGGCGGGATGAAGTTGAGCGCGTGCAGGACGACCAGCAGCGCCGCCAGCCCGAGCGACGGCCGCACCGACGCCGCCTCGCTCCGCGACACCCGCCGCAGCACCAGGACCAGCAGCACCGCCACCAGCGTCCCGAGGTAGAACCAGAAGACGGAAATGCTGCGGAAGAGGTGGGCCAGGGCGAAGTTGAAGAACATGGCCGCGCTCATGGTGAAGAACGTCCAGGCCAGCGTCAGCTCGCTGTAGCGGCTCTGCAGGAACTCGTTGCCGATCAGCAGCGCCGCCAGGCCCAGGACCACCAGATAGCCCGGCAGGTCGCTGGAGCTGAGGAAGTAGAAGATGAACAGCGCGCTGAAGATGCCGCCGAAGAAGAACTGCAGCACCGCGTTCAGGTACTGCGAGCCGCGGAACGTCACGCCGCGGCCAAGGGCCACCAGGATGGCCGCCGCGCCGGTGAGATAGCCCAGCAGAATGAAGAGGTCGAGCGACTTGATGGTGCGGCCGAGCGTCAGCGCGTCCCAGACGAAGCCCCCCACGAAGAAGACCGCCGGCACCCACGGCCGGACGCGCTGGTAGGTGTGACGGACTCTCTCCCGGACGGCCACCGGGCGAAGAATACTGAAACAGCGCCCAAAAATATCGCGCGCGCTTCTTGCGTTCGTACCCGCGCATGCTGCCCCCGCAAACCGACTTCGAAGAAGCCGCCGTCGCGGAGAGCCGCGAGAAGGTGGAGGAGCCGCCTCTCTACAAGGTCCTCCTCCACAACGACGACTTCACCACCATGGAGTTCGTGGTGTGGATCCTCGAGTCGATCTTCAACATGGACGAGGAACAGGCCATCCAGGTCATGCTCAACGTCCACCTCCGGGGTGTCGGCGTGGCCGGCATTTACACGTACGAGATCGCCGAGACCAAGGTCGAGAAAACCACCGCGCTCGCCCGCGAGCACGAATTTCCGCTATTAGCTACGATGGAAGAGGCATGATCGCCAAAGCCCTGCAAGCCACCTTCGAATTCGCCGTGAACGAAGCCGCTCGGCGGCGCAACGAGTACGTCACCCTCGAGCACCTTCTCTTCGCCCTGCTGCACGACCGCGAGGTGGTGGACGTCATCCGCGCCTGCGGCGGCGACGTCGAGGAGCTCAAGCAGCAGCTCGACGTCTTCATCAACAAGACGTACGAGCAGGTCGAGGAGACGGACATCCAGCCGACACTGACCACGATGCTCCAGCGCGTCATCCAGTACGCGCAGCTGCACGCGCAGAGCTCGGGGCGCAAGGAAGTCGACACGGGGCAGATGCTGGCGGCCATCTTCCAGGCCGAGAAGTCGCACTCGGTCTACCTCCTCCGCAGCCAGAACATCACCCGGCTCGACGTCCTCACCTACCTCTCGCACGGCATCCCGAAGGATGGGCCGTCCGAGGTCACGCCGGCCGGCATCGCCACCGAGGAGGAAGGGGCCGCGCCGTCGCGCGACCCGCTCAAGAGCTTCGCCGTCAACCTCCTCGAGCGCGCGGAGAAAGGAGAGATCGACCCGGTCATCGGCCGCTCCTCCGAGCTCGAGCGCACCGTCCAGATCCTCTGCCGCCGCCGGAAGAACAACCCGCTCTACGTCGGCGAGCCGGGTGTCGGCAAGACCGCCATCGCCGAGGGGCTGGCGCTCAAGATCCAGCAGGGTGACGTCCCGGCGGTGCTCAAAGAGACGGAAGTGTGGTCGCTGGACATGGGCTCCGTGCTGGCCGGCACGAAGTACCGCGGCGAGTTCGAGGCGCGCCTCAAGGCCGTCATCGCCGCGCTGACCGAGAAGAAGAACGCCATTCTCTTCATCGACGAGATCCACACCATCGTCGGTGCCGGTGCCGTGAGCGGCGGGACGATGGACGCCTCGAACATGCTCAAGCCGGCCATCGCCTCGGGCAAGCTGCGCGTGATCGGCTCGACGACCTACGGCGAGTACAAGCAGTCCTTCGAGCGCGACCGCGCCCTGGCCCGCCGCTTCCAGAAGATCGAGATCGGCGAGCCGACCGTCGAGGAGACGATCGAGATCCTGACCGGCCTGAAGAAGTACTACGAAGAGCACCACGGCGTGACCTTCACTCCCGAGGCCATTCGCCTCGCCGCCGAGCTCTCGGCAAAGTACATCCACGACCGCCACCTGCCCGACAAAGCCATCGACGTCCTCGACGAAGCGGGCGCCCGGGCGCGGATGATGGGCAACGCCAATGCCGCCATCGACATCCACGAGGTCGAGACGGTGGTGGCGAAGATCGCCAAGATCCCGCCGCGCACGATCGCCGTCTCGGAGAAGGACCGCCTGCAGCACCTGCAGGACGACCTGCGCCGCGTGATCTACGGGCAGGACCACGCCATCCGCCAGATCGTCAGCGCCATCAAGCTCTCCCGCTCCGGCCTCGGCAATCCCGACAAGCCGGTCGGCTCGTTCCTCTTCAGCGGCCCGACCGGGGTCGGCAAGACGGAGCTGGCCAAGCAGCTCGCCCAGTCGCTCGGCGTGGAGTTCATCCGCTTCGACATGAGCGAGTACATGGAGCCGCACACCGTCTCCCGCCTGATCGGCGCCCCTCCCGGCTACGTCGGCTTCGACCAGGGGGGCCTGCTCACGGATGCGATCCAGAAGACGCCGTACGCGGTGCTGGTGCTCGACGAGATCGAGAAGGCGCACCCGAACCTCTTCTCGATCCTGCTGCAGGTGATGGATCACGCCACGCTGACCGACAACAACGGCAAGAAGGCCGATTTCCGCAACGTGATCCTGATCATGACCACGAACGCGGGCGGCCGCGAGATGACCGACAGCGCGCCCGGCTTCATGCAGAACGCGGGCGCGTCGGGCCACGGCCGCGGCGCGATCGAGCGCACCTTCGCGCCCGAGTTCCGCAACCGCCTCGACGCCTGGATCGCCTTCGAGGCGCTGAGCTTCGAGACCATCCAGCAGGTCGTCGACAAGTTCATCGCCGAGCTGCAGAAGCAGCTCGCCGCGAAGAACGTGACGCTCGAGCTCCGCGACGCCGGCCGCGCCTGGCTGGCCAAGCATGGCTACGACAAGTCGTTCGGCGCGCGCCCGATGGGACGCCTGATCTCGCAGAAGATCAAGGAGCCGCTGGTGGACGCGATCCTGTTCGGGACGCTGGCGGACGGCGGGAACGTGGTGGTGGATGCGGAAGGCGACGGGCTGAAGCTCGTGTATTAGTTGTCGGTTCTCGGTTGTCGGTTGTCTGGGCCTTTCGGCCCGGGCGACACTGCACAGACAACCGACAACCGACCGCTGACAACCAATGTCGACTTTCCCCGACCCTCGCTACGCCCGCTCCGACGTCGTCGCCATGGGCGAGGATCTGCGCGTGGAGACGCTGCGCGAGGCGTACCGGAAAGGGATCTTTCCCTGGCCGCACGAGGAGCTGCCGCTGCCGTGGTTCTCGCCGCGGCGGCGGGCGGTGATTTTCTTCGACGAGCTGCACGTCGGACGCTCGCTGCGCAAGACGCAGAAGCGCGCGCCGTACACGTTCACGATCGACCGCAATTTCCGCGCGGTCATCGAGGCCTGCGCGAACAGCGAGCGCCCCGACCAGGACGGGACGTGGATCGAGCCGGAGATCGTCGCCGCGTATACGCGCTTCCACGCCGCCGGCGACGTGCACAGCGTGGAGGCGTGGGAGGACGGCGCGCTGGCGGGAGGCCTTTACGGCGTCGACGCGGGCGGCGTGTTCACGGGCGAGTCGATGTTCTACCGCCGCCCCGACGCGTCGAAGCTGGCCCTGCTCTTCCTCATCGACCACCTCCGCGCCCGCGGCGCGACGTTTCTCGACTGCCAGGTGATGACCCCGCACATGGCAGCCCTCGGCGCGCGGGAGATTCCGCGCGGGAAGTTCCTCGACCTGCTCGCCGAAGCGCAGGCCAAAGGCACGCGGCTGTTCTAGCCTGTCATCCTGAGCCGCGCAGACGGCGAAGGATCCCCTGCTGAAACCCGATGCGCGCTCCATTGGCAGGGGGTCCTTCGCCGTCTGCGCGGCTCAGGATGACAGAGCAACGACGAACGAGCCGGCCGGGTACGCCGCGCCGTTGATGAGGATCTCCACGGCGTGCTTGCCGGGGCGCGGCTTGCGCGTGGTGTGGACGGCGAGCGAGACGCGCGTCGAGAGGGCGACGCTTCCGCGTGGCGGCAGCGTCACGCGCTCCAGCTTGAACACTTTCCGGGACGTGCCGCGCGCCTGCACGAAGTGCACGGCCACGTCGACGAGCAGCTCCTGCGCGCGCGCCGAGGTGCTGCGCAGGACGAGGTCGATCGCCACCCGTCCCCCGATGGCCACGCGCGGCGGATCGAAGCGGACGCGCTCGATCGCCACCGCCGGTTTCCTGCCGTAGCCGAGGAGGCGCAGGGCGGCGGGGTCGCCGCGCTTCACCGCGCTGCGCAGCGCGTGCTCGACGAGCGCGCGGCGCTCCGCCGAAGCGTCTTCGAGCCACGCCGCGCACGTGGAGGCCAGCAGCTCCGGATGCACTTTGCCGAGATCGTTGAGGTTGTTGGCGACGCTGCGCCGGACCAGCGTCGTGGGATCGTCCTTCAACAGCTCCAGCAGCTCGAGCACGCGTTGCGGATTCGCGTCGAGCCACGCCACGCGTATCGCCCACGGCAGGCGGAGTCGCGCTCCTTCCGACACGAGACGGCGCACGTGCGGATTCGGATCGGCCGCCCACCGGCGCAGCACGGCCAGCGTCCGCTCCGGATCGTGGGCGATGTACGCGCGGATGCTCGACTCCGCGCTGCAGCGCTTCGTCAGCTCGTATTGCGCCTGCATGGACAGCTCGAAGTGCGCCAGCCCGCGCTCCGCCACGAAGATCGTGTGCGGGAGATAGAAGAACGGCGCCATGCCCGCGCCGAGGAGCTCGTCCGACGCGTGCTCCGGCCCGAGGGAGCGCAGCAGCACGTCGATGGCCTGGGGATACTCCCGCGGCAGATGCTCCGCGAGCGCACGCGCGATGTGCCGGGCGCGGTCGAGGAGCTCGAGCTCGTCCAGTCCCGCCGTCGCGCTCTTCACGAAGGCGCGCTCGGGAAACGACGGATGCACGCCGGCCAGCTCCTTCGCCAGACGGCGGACGAGCGACGGCGAGAAGAAGCTCTTCAGCGTATCGGCCATGAGGGAGTCATCCTGAGCCGGCGACGGCTCAGGATGACCCTTTTACCTCAGAACAACTGCGTTACGCAGGGCGACCATGGTTTACGGTCGACGGTCGCGTAATCGATGATCAGGGACTCGCTCCTCGGGACATCGGTCGGAGGCGCGGGCAAGAAGCAATCGACCGGCTTCGGCGGCTCCTGCACCGGCGCGTCGGTGGTGAGATCCGTCGCGCGGGGCCACCAGCCGGGGGTAATGCCGTTGAAGTACGCCTCGTTGCCGAACTTCACGATGCTCGGCGGCTCTCCCCATGGCGTGCCCGGGTTCACCTCCCAGGGGCTCGCGTAATAGATGCACAGCAGCCGGTTCTCCGCGCGCGGGTCGTTGACGCAGTACCCCCATCCCAGTCCGCTCGGGTCGCGGCGGTTCATCGGGTCGTTCCCGACATACGCGTACGTGTTCACTCCGGCGGCCAGGCCGACCGGATCCTCGGAGACCCAGCGCGCCAGCGACGGGTCGTACCAGCGGTTGCGCACGTAATAGAGGCCGGTGGCGGAATCGAGCTCGCGCGCCATGTAGCGCAGCGGCTGCCCGGTGCTGTCGTTCTGCGACTCGACCTCGCCGAACGGCCCGTAGCGATACTGCCCGGCCACGGCGCCGGTCGTGCTCAGGACGCCGGTGACGTGCCCCGGCGCTTCCAGCGTGTAGTAATGCGTGAGCTCCTGTCCGCCGCTGGTGGTGCGCACGCTCAGCGGCAGGTCGATGCCCGGCAGGTGCGTGTACGCGCGAACCGGATTGCCGGCATTGTCGACCTCCAGGATCAGGTCGTCGTCGTCATACACAAAGTACGCGCTCACGCCGCCCGCGGTCCGGCGGACGCGGCGCCCCGACGCGGCGTAGCCGTAGGTCACGGTGACGCCGTTCGTGGTGACGGAGGTCAGGCGGCCGAGGGAATTCCAGGCCAGACGCTGGTCGAAGCCCGCCTTGTACTTGCGCGTGAGATTCCCTTCCGCGTCGTACTCCATCGTGAAGCCGTTGAACGTCGCGTAGCGGTTGCTGTTCGGCTGCAGGGTGGCGCCGCTGTCGGTGCGATTGCCCGCGGCGTCGTACCGGTAGCTGGCCATGCGGATGACTTCCCAGTACGTATCGCAGGTCTCGAACGACGGATTGCACCCTTGCGAAGTCTGCAGTTGTGAGGTCTGGTACTCGCTGAGCTGCCCCATGGGGTCGTAGCCATACGCCCAGCGCAGGTCGCCGGTCATGGCCGCGCGCGTGCTGATGCGGTTCAGCAGGTCGTACGTGTACTCGGCGCCGAGGGCCAGGTCGACGGCTGGCGCGCTGTAGGTGGTGCTGTTGAGGCGGCCGTCGGAGGCGTACCAGTGGTTCTGCGTCACGCCGTTGGGGAAGATGCTGCGGACGTGCTGCCCCGCGGCGTCGAAGCCGAGGGTCGTGGTCCGGCCGGAGAAATCGCGAATGGCCATGGCGCTGCTGAGGGACGTGTCGACCGGGCGGTCGTCGGGCGTATAGCGGATCGAGTCCGTCTTCATCAGCACGCCGCTCTGATAGCGCCGGACGTCGATGCCGAGCTGGCGCCAGCCGTTCATCCGGTCGAGGAGGTGCTCCACCTCGTACGAGTGAATGCCCAGCGTGTACGTGATCTTGTGGAGCCGCCCCGCCGCCTCGGGGTGCCGGCGGATGGTCTCGGTCAGGACGTCGTTGGTCATGATCACCGTGTCGATGTCCGGATACGTGAACGTCGCCGTGACGTTGTCCGCGACGCGCGAGGCCAGTCGGTGCGCGGAGTCGTACTGGAACGTGACGGTGAGGTTCCGGCGGTCGGTGGCGGTGGTGCGCATGCCGTCGGCGTTGTAGCCGTAACGCCGCGTCGTGCCGTCGGGGAAAGTCTCCGCCGTCAGCTTGCCGAGGGCGTTCCAGGTGAAGCGATAGACCTTGTTGGCGGCATCGGTGAACGCGGTCAGGTCGAGCCCCGCATAGGTGAATGTCGACGGACGCCCCAGCGGGTCGACCATTTTGACGGGACGATTGAGCGTGTCGTAATTCGTGGTCGTCGCCTGGTTCAACGGATTCGTGACCGTCTGCGGACGCCCGGCGCCGTCATACGTGGTCTTGGTGATGAGCCGCGTGCCGTCGGCGCGCACCTGCCGCACCTCGGAGGTGTTGAGCCACGGATTGCCCGTGTACGCCCATTCCGTCCGCTCCCCTTTCGGCCCGACGGCCGCGATCCGGCGGTAATTGGCGTCGTACTCGTACGTCGTGCCGTTGCGGATCGAGTCGTCCTGGTGGCCGAACCAGGAGCGCAGCACCTCGCCGCGCGGGCCGTAGCTGTACCAGTTGGCCACACCGCCCGACATCTCGAATTCCGGCTGGTCGCCCGACGTGTAGGAGGCGTGGTACACGACCGCGCCGTTCAGCGTCTTCGACAGCAACTGCCCCTTGTCATTCCACGTCCAGGTGATGAAGTGGCTGCCGTCGCTCGACTCGGTGGGCAGTCCATGGTCGTTGGAGGTGGTCGTGGTGGTGCGTCCGGCGACGTCGATCGCTTTCAGCGGCTTGCCGTAGCGGTCGAGCATGAGCTGCGTGGTGTGTCCCAGCGGATCCGTGACCGTGGTCATCACGGCATTGGCCGGCACGGGCGCGGCCCAGTTGCAGCAGATGCTCGTCGCCCAGCCCGTGAGGACCGTGGTCGCCTGCAGGGAACGGAAGGTCGTGACGGGACGCACCGAGCCGCCGGTCGATACGGCGATCGCCGGCGCGGTGAGCTGGCGGACGGTGCCGCGCTCGTCGTAGGCGACGTCCCACGTGCCGCGCGGGTCGGTGTACGACGCGGCGCGGCCGGCGGCGTCGTACTGCACGTCCAGACTGGCCGGGCCGGCGATGCGCGTGAGATTGCCGGCGGTGTACGACATCTCCACGCGGCGCGCGGCCGGATCGATGATGGCCTTCAGGTTGCCGTCGTAATACTCGAACCAGGTGTTGATCTGGGCCGGGTCGGTGACCTTCACCAGCAGCCACACCGGCGGTGTGTCGACCATCACCCAGTCGTATTTGGTCGTGCGGCCGAAACGGTCGCTGACGGCGGTCACGACGCCGGCGGTGGAGAACGTCACGGTCGTGCCGTCGACGTACGTGCGCACGTAGCGCGGCACCGGCGTGTGGACGTACTGCATGCGGCTGAAATCGCCCGCGGGGGTGCGGAACGAGCAGGTGCCGTCGGAGTAGCAGCCCTGCTTCTCGAACCAGCGGGCGATGCCGTTGCCCTCGTCGACGAGCAGTCCGGCGCTCTTCGGCACCATGCGCTGGAGGCCGGCGAAGCTCCAGCCGGCGCCGTAGCGGCTCTGGCGCTCGTTGAGGACGAGCACGCGGAACGGCACGCGCGTCAGCTTGAAGGTGACGCGGTCTTCCAGGTACGCGCGCACGTCCGCCCAGAACATGTAGGCGCCGGTGGGGCGCTCGCGCATGCTCCACTGCGCGCCGAGGCGCTGCCTGCCGGACGGGTCGCGGCTCCAGGCGTCCTCGCTCGTCACCGCGGCGCCGGTGGCCTGATCGACGATCTGCAGCGTCACGGCCTTGACCAGAGGGCCGGTCTCGACGTCGAGCTGCACGAGTCCCGTCGGGTTGGCGCGCTCGCTGTTGTAGTAGAGGCCGAGGGACCGCGGCGTGTCCAGGCTGGCGTACGGCGGCATGCTGTACGTCAGGACCGAGGCGCCGAGGGCCGTGTCGCGGTAGTCGTTGTGATGCGGCGCCAGCGAGACCACCGGGACGCTCGGATCGGTGAAGGCGAGTTGGAAGGTGGCCCTCCCCGACCCCACTTTGCCCATCCGGTCGGCGATCTCGGCGGTGAGGATCGTGTCGCCGGCGGCGGTGAGCCGCAGCGTCCCCTGCGACAGCGCGAAGGTCCCGTTGCCGTTCGGCGTCCAGGTGAAGCCGGTGACGGGAGTGGAGGTGCCCCCGCTCCAGCGCAGGATCTTCAGCGTCTCCTGACGCAGGCCGTCGGCGTCGCTGAAGCTGATGCGGACGGTGACGTCCTGCGCGGCGCCGGGGGCGACCGTCCAGCTGCCGCCGTCGGGAGTGAAGCCGATGTCGGGGCCGAAGTCGTCGCCGCCGCCGAGGCAGTCGGGATCGTAGGAAGGATTGCATTGCGCCGCTGCCGGCAGGCTGCCCAGCAGAAACGCCAGCACGATGAACAGCAGGACTCTCGAGATGGTAGTCATGGGTCTCCCTTTCGCTCGCGAGCATCGGGGGGCCGCCGCGTGAAGTCCTGAAGAAAGCTCGAAGAAACCTTGAAGGAGCTCCCGGCAACAGCTTGAGAACATCTTCAGGAGCGGGAGGGCCCGAGGGAAACCGGCGCCGCTAGAATCCGAAGGATCTCTCATGACCCGCGGCGTGCTCGAGTTCGGTGATTACCGTTTCGACCGGGGAAACCAGATCCTCATGCGCGCGGGGGAGGAACTGCCGCTGCCGCCGCGGGCGCTGGGCGTCCTCTCGCGGCTGCTCGAAGAGCCGGGGCAGATCGTCTCCAAACAGACGCTGCTCGACTCGGTCTGGAACGGCGCGTACGTGACCGAGACGTCGCTGAGCGAGGCCGTGGGGCTCCTGCGCGAGACGCTGCAGGACGCGCCCCAGGCGCCGGTGTACATCCAGACCGTCCACCGGCGCGGCTACCGCTTCATCGCCCCGGTGCGCGTGCCGGATGTGGCAGCGGGCTTCAGCCCGCCGGAGGAAGGTGACGGGCTGAAGCCCGTCACCACATTGCAGCCCGCCGCTCCACTGGCGCTGGCCACGGCGGTGCTGCTGGTGCTGCTCGCGGCCGCCTTCGTCATGGCCACGTACGAGCCGCAGGCCGCGCCCCGCCCGCTGGTGGTGCGGTTCGGCGTGGCGCCGCCGCCGCCGTACGAGGTGCTGGCGCAGGTGCCGAGCCTGGCCGTCTCGGCGGACGGGCGTCACTTCGTCTACACGGCCCGGCGCGGCGACGAGTCGGCGCTGTTTCACCGCGAGGTCTCCGCGGTGGAGAGCCGCGAGATCGCCGGGACGCGGGGCGGCCTGTTACCGTTCTTCTCCCCCGACGGCCGCCGCGTCGGCTTCTTCCTCGACGGGCAACTGGTCTCGGTGCCGCTGGCCGGCGGCACGGCGCTGCCGCTGGCCCGCGTGGCCGGAACCTTCTGGGGCGCGGGGTGGAGCGAGGACGACACGCTCGTCTTCGCGGCCGGCTTCCCCGCCGCGCTGCATCGCGCGCGGCCCGGCGGGGCGGTCGAGCCGCTGACGGACCCGACGGGCCAGGGGATCAGCCACCTCTGGCCGCGCATCCTGCCCGGCGGCAAGGCCGTGATCTTCACGGTCTGGACGAACACGCCGTGGGACGCGCGGGTGGACTGGCGCTCGCTCGTCACCGGGGAACAGCGCACGCTCCTGAAAGGGGTCTCGGACTGTAGCTTCGCGCGCGGCCTGCTGGTGTGCGCGCAGGCCGGCGGGACGATCGTCACGGCACCGTTCGACCCGCTCGCCGGACGCGTGACCGGACCTCCGCTGCCGCTCCTGCGCGACGCGGCCATCCAGCCGACGACCGGGTTCGCGCAACTGGCCGTCGGCGGCGGGACGCTGGTCTATCTCACCGGCCCGCGCGAAGACGTGCCGCGCACGCTGCAGCGCCTCGTGTCGGGCACGCCGCGCCCGATCGCCGCGCAGCCGCGCGTGTATTGCAATTTCATGGAAGGACCGCGCGGCGAGGTGGCGGTGACGATCCGCGACCGCGGGCGCTCGGACATCTGGGTGCTGGATGCCGCGGACGGTACGCCGTCGCGACTCACGTTCGAGCGCTTCAACGTCAATCCGGTGTGGTCGCCCGACGGCCGGTGGGTGGCCTTCGCCTCGAGGGAGGAGAACGGCCCGTTCAACGTCTACCGCCGCCGCGCGGACGGAAGCGGCGCCGTGGAGCGCATGGTGAAGAGTCCCCTGGACCTCGCTCCGCTGGCGTGGTCGCCCGACGGACGCGAGATGATGCTGCGCGAGGCGCGTCCGGGCATGGGCTTCGGGGTGCGGCTGCTCGACGTGGCCACCGGCACGCTCCGCCCGTGGCAGCGCGCGCACCCGAAGACGCTCGACGGGGTCTGGTCCCCGGACGGCAAGTGGATCGCCTACACGAGCGGCGAGACGGGACGGTGGGAGATCTACGTGCGCAGCTACCCCGGCGGAGAGGGACGCTGGCAGGTCTCCACCGACGGCGGCGAGAACCCGAGCTGGTCGGCGGACGGCCGCACGATCTACTTCCAGCGCCGCCCGCGCCTGGAGCACGCCTCGGAGCTGTGGTCCGTGCCGGTCGACCCGCACGGCGACGAGCTCTCGCCCGGCGCCGCCACCCGCGTCTTCGCGAACCGCTCCATGCTCGTCGGCGCCGCCGGCCCGGGCGGGGTGATGCTGCTCGCCAACGGTCCCTTGCCGCCCGACCCCGCCGAAGTGCGCGTCGTCCTGGAATGGCCCTCGCTCCGTTAACCGCCAACGACGGCGAGTTGCTGTGTTGCTGGTTGCTGGTTAAGCAGACCACACTGACTTCGCCAACGGATGCGGACCGCCGGCGTCCTCGCCGGCTGTCGTGGCGGCGTCCCGCGCCGCCACTCCCGCCCAGGGCGCAGGCGCGGGACGCCTGCGCGACAGCCGGCGAGGACGCCGGCGG
>DASPMO010000014.1:0-52781 GCA_035627015.1 Thermoanaerobaculia bacterium
CCGATCATCACCGCGCCCGACTCGTTGGCCAGGCGCTGGTAGGGCACGAGGTCGCGCTCCACGAGGCGGTCGACCGGGATGTCGATCACCGTCGCGCCGTAGTGCGGATCGGCCGAGCCGATGCCGATGCCCGGCCAGTGCTTGAGGCACGAGGCCACGCCCGCGCCGTGCAGTCCGCGCATGAACGCGCCCGCCAGGTCGACCACCGTCTCCGGATCGCGCCCGAAGATGCGCCGCTCCAGTCCCTTCGGCGAGATCTCGCCGGCGATGTCGACCACCGGCGCGAGATCGATCTCGATGTCGAAGTAGCGCAGGGCCGTGCCGATCACTTTGCCGAACCACTCGGAGAGCTCCGCGGGCCGCTCCCCTTCGCCAAACCCCTCGGCGCTGGGAAGGCCGGGGACGATGTGGCGCAGGCGATCGACGCGTCCCCCTTCCTCGTCGATCATGAACAGCGGCGGCCGCTGTGCGACGCTCTTGACCTCGGCCACGAGCTCCTTCAGGTGCGCGGCGCTGTCGATGTTGCGGCCGAAGAGGACCACCGCGTAAGGGGCGGCGTCCGCGAGGATGCGGCGCTCGAGCGGCGTGAGGGTCTTGCCGGCCAGTCCGATGCCGAGGATGTCACGACGAGTCATTGTTTATCGATTCACTCCGCCAGCTTCTGCTTGAGCTCGTAGAGCACGTTCAGTGCCTCACGCGGTGAGAGTGTATCGAGATCCACCTCGCGCAGGGCATCGACGACCCCCTGCTCCCGCGAGGAGAACAACCCGAGCTGCCGCGTCTGCGGCCCGCGCCTGCGCGTTTCCTCGACCACGTCGCGCTCCTTGCGCTCCAGCGTGTCGAGGATCTCCCGTGCCCGCTCGATGACACTGTGCGGAATCCCGGCCAGCTTCGCCACCTGGATGCCGTAGCTCTTGTCCGCCGCGCCGGGCACGACTTTGCGGAGGAAGATGATCTGCTCGTTCCACTCCTTGACCGCGACGTTGAAGTTCGCCACGCGCTGCTTGGTCTTGGCCAGGTCCGTGACCTCGTGGTAGTGCGTGGCGAAGAGGGTGATGCCGCTGCGCGTGGGGTTGTCGTGGAGGTACTCGATGATGGCCCAGGCCAGCGAGAGGCCGTCGAACGTGGCCGTGCCGCGGCCGACCTCGTCGAGGATGATCAGCGACCGCTCGGTGGCGTTGTTGAGGATGTTGGCCGTCTCGTGCATCTCGACCATGAAGGTCGACTCGCCGCGCGCGAGCTGGTCGGACGCGCCGACGCGCGTGAAGATACGGTCGCACACGCCGAGGCGCGCCTTGGCCGCGGGGACGAACGAGCCGGCCTGGTTGAGGAGCACGATCAGCGCGACCTGGCGCAGGTAGGTCGACTTGCCGCCCATGTTCGGGCCGGTGATGATCTGGATGCCGTTCTCCTCGCGCCGCACGTTGGTGTGGTTCGGGATGAAGCGCTCGGTGGCGATCTGCTCGATGACCGGATGCCGCCCGTCCTCGATGCAGAGCTCCGCGTGCTCGCTGAGCTGCGGGCGGACGAAGCGGTTGCGCACGGCCACCGTGGCCAGCGAGGCCAGGGCGTCGATCTCCCCCACCGCCCGCGCCGTCTCGAGGATGGCCCCGCTCACCGCCGAGACCGCGCCCAGGAGCTCGTCGTAGAGGCGCAGCTCGATGGCGATGGCCTTCTCCTCGGCGCCGACGATCTTCTCTTCCAGCTCCTTGAGGTCGGGAGTGATGTAGCGCTCCGCGTTGGCCAGCGTCTGCTTGCGGATGTAGTCGAGCGGGACCTTGGCCAGGTTCGACTTCGAGACTTCGATGTAATAGCCGAAGACGGAGTTGAAACGGATCTTCAGCGACGAGATGCCGGTGCGCTCTTTTTCCCTCGCCTCGATCTGCAGGAGGATGGTCTTCGAGTCGCGGGCGATGGAGCGCAGCTCGTCGAGCTCTTTGTCGATGCCGTCGGCGATGACGCCACCGTCGCGGACGAGGAGCGCGGGCTCGGGGTGGAGGGTTTTGACGATGAGGGAGATGACCTGGTGGATGTGGTGGACCGCCGGCGTCCCGCCGGCTGTCTCCGCAGGCGTCTCGCCTGCGCTCCCGGGAGTGGCGGCGGGACGCCGCCCCAGACAGCCGGCGGGGACGCCGGCGGTCCGCTCCCGTAACGTCGCCAGGAGCGGCCCCTGCAACGGTCCCATCACCTCGCGCAGCTCGTCCACCGCCAGCAGCGACTCGGCCAGCGTCAGGCATTCGCGCGGCGTCGCCGTGCGCAGCGTGATGCGCGAGGTCACGCGCTCCAGGTCGCAGATCTTCTGCAGGCGCGCGGTCATCGGTTCGAGGATGGCGCGGGAGCGGGTCAGCTCGTCCACGGCGTCGTGGCGGTCGAAGATGGCCGCGGCGTCCTTGAGCGGCCGCGTGAGCCAGCGGCGGAGCGTGCGCGTCCCCATCGGCGAGCGTGTGGCGTTGATCACGCCCCAGAGCGTGGCGCGCGGGCGCGCGGCGTCGCGCGACTCGCACACCTCGAGATTGGCCAGCGTGGCCGCGTCGAGCTGCAGGTAGTCGGAGTCGTTGTCGACGCGCAGCGCCCGCACGTGCTCGAGCGAGCGCTTGTGGCTCGCGCTGGCGTAGCGCAGCGCGCCGCCCGCCGCGCCGATGCGCGCGTCGTCATCCTCGAGGCCGAAGCCGCGCAGCGACTGCGTCCCGAAGTGTTTGGCCAGGTAGTCGTGCGAGCCGCGCACTTCGAAGAGCGACGGCTCGACCGCGGTGATCGGAATGGTCAGCGCGCCGTTGGTCTGCGTTTCCTTCGGCTCCGTTGTTTTCGGCATCAGGGCCTCGCGCGGCGCGAAGCGGGCCATGTCGTCGTACAGCCGCCCGTCCGAGAGCGAGCCGTACGCGGTCACGAAGAAGTCGCCCGTCGAGACGTCGAGATACGCCGCGCCGACCGTCTCCCCCGCCGGCACGAGCGAGACGAGATAGCAGCTCTCCCGCTCGACGATGGACGACTCGGTGGCCGTCCCCGGCGTGACCACGCGCACGATCTCGCGCCGCACCAGTCCCTTGGCCTGGGTGGCCTCCTCGGTCTGCTCGCAGATGGCCACCCGCAGCCCGTGGCGGATCAGCTTGGCGATGTAGCCATCGGCCGAGTGGTACGGCACGCCGCACATCGGCGTCTCGTACTCCTGTCCTTTGTTGCGCGCGGTGAGGACGAGGTCGAGCAGCGGCGCCGCCTTCTCCGCGTCCTCGAAGAACATCTCGTAAAAGTCGCCGAGCCGGTAGAAGAGGATCGCATCCGGCACCTGCCGTTTGATCTCGAAATACTGCTCGAGCATGGGGGTGAGTTTCATAGGAGAGATGAGTGATGAGCGATGAGCGATGAACGACGGGGAGCATGATAATGCCCATCGGTCATCGCTCATCGTGTCTCATCGGACCGTTACGACGGCCACATTCGTGTACTCCGTCCCGCAATCCCCCATGGCGATGGCGTAGTACCAGCTGGTTTCGGTGGGGGTGACGGCGATGAAGTCCCCCTTCGTGGTGAACGTGTAGTGCGTCCCGTCGGTGCTCTCCAGCCACTGAAAAGTGACATTCGTGCCGGTGGCGGCCGCGCTCAGGAACGTCAGCTCGCCTGCATTGACGGTCTGGTCCTGCGGGTGCTCGGTGATGACCGGCGGATCGCACGGCGGCGGGACCGTGACCGTCACCGTGACGTCGGGGCCGCGCACCGAGCCGCAGGCGTTGCTCACGGTCGCGTAGTAGGTGGTGGTCTCCGCCGGGCCGACGGAGATCGTGGCGCCGCTGCCGGCCGCGATGCCGGCGGAGGTGAACCAGTCGATCGACAGCGGCGCGCTGCCCGAGGCGTCGACCGAGATCGGCACCGGCACGCCGGGGGTGGTCGTCGCGCCCGGCGAGGCGCCGTCGATGCGCGGCGGCGCGCACACCGTGATCGTCGCGGCCTCGCTCTGCACGCTGCCGCAGGCGTTCGAGACGACGGCGTAGTACGACGTGGTCTGCAGCGGCGTGACCGAGATCGACGGTCCCGAGCCCGCGGGCGTGCCATTCGACGTGAACCATGCGACCGACAGCGGCGCGGTGCCTCCGGCCGCGATCGACAGCGGCGCGCCGGCGCCGGGGGCGATGGTCGTGCCGGACGGCTGTGTGGCGATCGACGGCGCGGTGCACGGCTGGATCACGGTGATGGTGACGGTGGCCGTGCGCGCGGTGCCGCAGTCGTTGGTGAGGGTGGCGTAGTACGACGTGGTGCGATCGGGCGTGACCGGAATCGAGGGGCCGTGCCCCACGCTCGCGCCGTCGCCTGTGAACCAGGCCACCGTCAGCGGCTCCGTGCCGCTGGCGGTAACGGCGAGCGGCGCGCTGTCACCGCGGTCGATCGTGGTGCCCACGGGCTGCGTGACGACGGCCGGAGGTGTGCAGGGCGGACGGACGACGATCGTCACGGTCGCGCTCTGCACGCTGCCGCACGCATTCGAGATCGTCGCGGAGTAGCTGGTGGTCTGCGCCGGGGCGATCGGAATGGTCGGGCCGCTGCCGACGTGCGCGCCGCCGGTCGTGTACCACTCGACCGTAAGCGGGGCGCTGCCGTTGGCCGTCACCGAAAGCGCCGTCGACTCCCCTTCCGTGATCGTGTCGCCGGAGGGGGGCACGACCACGGCCGGCGGACGGCAGCCGGTGCGGATGGTGACGCGGAAAGTCGCGCTGCGCGCTTCGCCGCAGCTGTTGCTGACCACCGCGTAGTACGACGTGTCGGCAGAAGGCGTGACGCTGGCCGGGTTGCCGGTCGCGGCCAGCGCGCCGTCGGCGGTGAACCACTGCACCTGCAGCGGCTCCGATCCCGACGCGCCGAGGGAGAGCGGCGCGGGATCGCCTTCGAAGACCGTTGCGTCGGCGGGCTGCACGACGATCGCCGGCTTCGTGCAGACCGTCACCGTGACGGTGCGGCTCGTGACGGCGCCGCAGCTGTTCGTCACGGTCGCGAAGTAGGACGTCGTGGCGGCGGGGCTGACTTCGATCGACGGCCCGCGGCCGGCGACCGCGCCCTGCGTGGTGTGCCAGACGACGTCCAGCACCGGCGTGCCGGTGGCGGTCAGCGACAGCGGGGCGCTCCCCTCTCCGCTGACGATGCTCCCGTCCTGCGGCTGCACGGTGATGACCGGATCGCTGCACGGCAGCACGGTGATGCGCGTGCGCGGCGAAGCGTTGACCTGGCAACCGTTGCCGTAGAGGACCACGTAGTCGGTGGTCGTCTGCGGCCTCGCGTTGATGGTGGCCCGCGTCTCCCCTTCCACCGCCTGCGGCGGTCCGTCGCCGGCGATCGCGTACCACTGATACGACGTCGCGCCCGGTGCGGCGATGGTGAGCGGCACGACCGTCCCGCGCCGCACGGTGTCGCCATCGCTGAGGGAGACGAACTGCGGGGGCGCGCACGCCGCCACGGCCGTGACCGTGGCCGCCACGTCCACCGCGCCGCAGCCGTTCGACACCCGCGCCCAGTAATGCGCCGTCCCGCTCGCCGGTGCGGTGACCTCGATGAAGTCGTTGACGGTCAGCAGCGTCGAGGTGTCGTGGAACGGGCCGGCGTACCAGTGGACCTGGTCGGCGTCGCGCGAGGTGATGGAGAGCGTGGCCCTGCCGTTCGGCACGACCGTGACGCTGGTCGTCTGGCGGTCGATGGTCGGCGTGCAGCCGGCGCCGGTCCCGCCGTTGGAGATGATCGGGACGTTGTTGAAGATGCCGAGGTATTTCGGCACGAGCGGCAGGACGCGCTCGTCCGCGTAGGCGGTCGCGCCGTTGTAGCCGATGAGGGCCTCGCGCATGGCCGCCGCAAAGTCCGCCGGCGTCTCGTAATCGGGGTTCACCGCGGTGGTGGCGTTCTTTCGCTTGAACTGGTAGCGCAGCTCGTCCGGACCGATGATCAGGCTGGCGCTGCCGCGCGAGAAGTTGGCCGCCGGCTCGTCGAAGAGCAGCGCCGGATTGACCCGGCGCGTGCCGTTGACCGTGGTCCCGTCCCAGACCGGATCGCCGTCGATCGTCGGGTGGTTCTCCGTGACGCTGTACCACGTGGTCTGCATCAGCCCGTAGCTCGAGGCGAGGTGCGGATTGGCCACCACCTTCCAGACATCGGGCTTCGGCGTCGGACGGGTCTTGTTCGTGGCCACGCTGCCGGCGCCCCGCGGCGCGACGGCCACGGAGCTCTGCGAGGGAGCGGGACAGGGCCAGCCTGTCCTGCCGTTCCTTCCCTCGCAGATCTCGCGGACGGTGATGTACTCCCCGGTGGCGTACGGGTCGATCACGCTGTCCTGGCCATTGCGCATGTAATGCAGGCGGTTCTTCGGCTTGAGGTCGTCGATGTCGCCGAAGCCGCAGCCGGCGTTGACGGAGGGGGGACAGAGATAGCGCCCGAGGGAGAAGCCGCCGGCGTCCCACTGCGGCGCGGGAAGCACGTAATTCGAATTCGGCCGCGTGGAATCGCGCCGGAACGGTGCGACGTGAAACGCGTCGGCTCTCGGCTCGTAACGCCACGCGCGCGGATTGAAGTTGCTCTCGTGGGAGGCGATGGCCTTGATGTATTGCGGCGGAATGCCGCGGTTGTGCGCCTGTCCCCAGATCCGCGCGTCCCAGGAGTTGTTGTTCCCGCTGCCGGGCGGGCCGAGGGACGACGGCTCGTTCGAGAAGACCGTGACGGTTACTGGCGGCACGGTCGGATCGGTGGGGGTGATGGTGAGCGGCGCCGAGCCGATGCGCAGCGACTGGAACAGGCGCGTGGCCGGGTTCCACGGCTTGTTGTAGATGAACATCGGGTACTCGGGGAAGAGCGTGTGATGGGCGAAGCCCGCGCCCCCCTGCACGTTCCCCGCGCCGAGCGCGAACGAGCTGGGCATGTCCTTCCAGGTGCCGTCGTTCGCGCGCTGCTTCAGCCGCACCGAGAAGACCCGTCCCAGCGGGATGCGGATCTTGGTGCTCGACGTGACCGGTACGGGCTCGGTCGTGTTCGGGGCGTCGGGGTTCTCGCCGAACCGCACCACCAGCCCCTGCTTCGACGGAATGTCGTAGCTCAGGCTGTCGATGACGAAGTCCCAGCAGTTGCTGGCCACGGCGCGATTGGAGAGATGAATGGTGCGCACGCCGTTGACCGGCCACTGATAGTTGGTCGGATTCGCGAATATCGGCGGATTGCAGTCGGGACAGCCGAGGTTGAACGACACGCTGCCGCCGAAGTTGTCCGTCCCCTGGATCCACGGGTACCACGAGCCGACTCCGACCAGGAACTTCACGTTGCTGGCCGGCTCGTCGAAGGTGATGGTCATCGTGGAGGACGCCGCGCCGTTGCAGTTGCTGTTCACGCGGTAGTACGTCCCGCCCAGGAACCAATACGGGTTGTGGGCTACGGCGCCGCCGGTGATGGTCACGCCGCCGGAGCGGACGGTGGTCACGCCGGGCGGGTAGCTGGCGAAGTTCTCGGTGTACTGCTCGCCCCGCGCGGTCAGCGCGAGCAGCAGCAGCGCCGCGGCGAGAGAAGCGATCCTCTGCATCTTCATGATGGTTCTCCCCTCTCTCATTTGCGGATGAAGGTGACCCAGAGGAACGTGCCCGGCTCGCTGCGCAGATGCGCGGTGAGGACGTTCGACTCGAGGAGGCGCACCGGTACGGAGATGGTCCGCTCGTTCTTCTTCAGCTCCGGCGGACCGACCACGGTCCGGCCGTTGACGCGCAGCTCGCCCGCCGTGACGGCGCCGAGCTTCGCCTGGTCGCCGTTCGTGACGCGCAGGATGTAGTCGCCCGGCGTGGCCTCGAAGGCACGCTCTTCGAGCACCGGCTCCCCCTCGCCGCGCTGGAACCAGGTGCTGTAGGCGAGCTTCGTCTCCGTCCTGGCGAACCTGCCGTCCGGCCCGAGCTTGTGCACGGCGTACAGCGTGTCGCTGTCCGGTTCCGCGTCTTCGAGGATCTCCAGCACGCCGTCGCCGTCGATGTCGAGGTACGTGGCGTTCGTGAGGTTCGTGGTCTCCCCGACCGTGCCGATGCGCGACGGTCCGAAGAGCACCAGCGCGCCGTTGCGGAACTTGTACAGCCAGGTCTCGCGCCAGAAGGCGATGGCGAGCTCGGGGACGCCGTCGTTCTCGACGTCGATCGCCTCGATGTACGGCTGCCCCTTCCCTCCCATCGTCGGGTCCGCGGCCTCGGCGGCGACCGCCGCCTGTGCCCCTTCTCCTTTGATCAGGCGAAACGCGCCGGCCGTGCCGTTCGTGTACGCCGCGGCGAGGTAATCCTCCCGTCCGCTGCGGTCGAGATCGACCCGGGCCACGGTGACCCGCCGCACGATCGGCGATTCCGGATCATGGTTCTCGATGAAAATCTGGTCGAGACGCTGCGGATAGAACCGCATCGCCAATTGCTCGTCGCTCTCCGCCGCGGCGGGCACGGCGGCAAGGATCACCAGGAATGCGAAGGCCACGGACAGACGAATCTCCGGCATGGCTCGGACCTCTCTTCTATTGTTATTTGCGGAAGATGACGAGCTGATGCTGGGGGATGTCTGGCGCCCAGTCAAGCGGCAAAGAGGGAAAGTCAGCGCACCGGAGGGCGCATCGTCAGGAGCGCGCCGTCGCTCGCGCGTAGCTCGACCACCACCGCTTCACGCAGACGCGTATGCGGGACTCGATCGAGCAGCACCACCCAGCGTTCCTCCGCGGCTCCCTCGTTCGCACGGGCGCGGGCGACGTGGACGACCTCGTACCCGCGGATGCCCCGCTCTCTGGCGATCGTCAGCGCGCGCTGCCCCGCCTCGATGGAGAGGATGCGTCCCTTCGGCCGCGACGGGTCTTCCATTCCGCGCAGGGCGAAAAAGAGGATGACGCAGAGGAGAAACCACGCCGGATAGAGCCACCGGAACACGTTGCTATGATACGGGCCGTGACGCGCAGCGAGATCGCAGAGCAGCTCATCGGCATCGTCCGGCAGGAGAAGAACGTCCCCGAGGATCTGCTGCGGCCGGAGACCCTGCTGGCCGAGGCCGGCATCGACTCGCTCGACTCCCTGACCATCCTCTTCGCCATCGAGGAGCAGTTCAAGATCTCCATCCCCGATCCGGAGGCGCGCGCGGTGCGCACGTTCGGCGACCTGATCGACATCATCGAGAAGCGAGCGATGAGTGCTGAACGATGAGCGATGAGTCCCGCCCGTCCGGCTCATCGTTCATCGCTTATCGTTCATCGCTCGGCTCTCGCGTCGTCATCACCGGAATCGGCATCGTCTCTCCCTTCGGCCGCGGAAAAGAGGCAGCGCTCGACGCGCTGCGCGGTGCGCGGAGCGGCATCCGCAGCCTCACCTCCATCGACACCACGACGCTCAACTGCCGCATCGGCGGCGAGGTGCCGGGAGAGCTGACCGGGTCTCGCGGCCATGACCGCTTCACCCGCTTCGCGTTACTGGCCGCGGAGGAGGCGGCGGCGCAGGCGGGCGACCTCGGCCTCGAGCCGGAGCGTGTCGGCGTCCTGATCGGCACGGGCCTCGGCGGCGCGGAGACGCTCGACGACAACTACCGCCGCATGTACGCCGAGGGGACGCGGCCGCACCCGCTGGGCATCCCGACGTCGATGTACAACGCCGCCGCCGCGGCCGTCTCGGCGAAGCTGCAGGCCAAGGGCGTGTCGTACGCGGTGGTGTCCGCGTGCGCGTCGAGCGCGCATGCGATCGGCCTCGCCGCGCAGGCCATCCGCACGGGACAGGCCGACGCGGTCTACGCGGGAGGGGCGGACGCGCCGCTCACCCCCGGCATCGTCAGGGCGTGGGAAGTGCTGCGCGTCCTGGCCGTCGACAACGAGCACCCGGAGGAGGCCTGCCGCCCCTTCAGCGCCGACCGCAAAGGGCTCGTGCTGGCCGAGGGATCGGCGGTGCTGGTGCTGGAGTCGCTGGAGCATGCCCAGCGCCGCGGCGCGGAGATCCTCGGCGAGATCCTCGGCTTCGGCGCGACGAGCGACGCCGGGCACGTCACCGATCCTTCCGCGGATGGCGCGGCGCGGGCGATGCGGCTCGCGCTGCAGGATGCGAAGCTGAACACCGTCGACTACATCAATGCCCACGGCACCGGCACGCGGGCGAACGACCCGACGGAGACGCAGGCCATCCGCGGCGTTTTCGCCGAGCCGCCGCCGGTCAGCTCCACGAAATCGCTGCACGGCCACGCCATGGGCGCCTCGGGCGCCATCGAGATCGCGGCCTCCCTCCTGGCGCTGGAGGACGGCTTCCTTCCCCCGACCGTCAACCTCACCGCGAGGGACCCGGCGTGCGACCTGGACTACGTCCCGAACGAGCCGCGTCCGGCGAGGGCAACCACGTTTCTTTCGAATTCGTTCGGATTCGGTGGCATGAACGCCGTCGTGGCAGTACGTTTGCTACGGCGAAGTTGAATTCGGTTCGGAGGCGTTGTGATCGTAGAGAAGAAACACCTGGACAACTTCACGATTCTGTACGTGGAAGGTCTGATCAAGCTCGGCGAGAGCGCCGAGTTCTTTTCCTCCGCGCTGGAGAACGTGCTCAAGAACGAGAGCACGAACGTCATCATCGACTTCACGAAGATCGACTACATCGACTCCACCGGCATCGGTGAGCTGGTCGGCTACCTCGGCAAGTTCACGAACCAGAACCGCAAGCTGATCCTGGTCAACCCGTCGGACCGGATCCAGAAGCTGCTCAAGCTGGCCAAGCTGGACGCGGTCTTCAGGATCTACAACACCGAGGAAGAAGCGATCACCTCGGAGAGCGGCGCGCCGGCGCGGGCCTGAGGCCATGGGCGCGGTGGCGGAGCTCGCGCGCATCCGCGAGCAACTGGAGCGGATCGACGCCCTCTGCAGGGATGCGCGTCTCTTCACCGTGAACGAGCGCGTCTCCGCCTGGTCGCCCGCCGAGCACGTGGACCATCTGCTGAAGGTCACCAAGTCGATCCTCGACCGGCTGCCGTCGGACGAGGCGGTGCCGCGCGGCATCAGCCTCCTCGGCCGGGCCGTGCTCGGGCTGCGCTGGATTCCGCGCGGCCGCGGCAGGACGCCGGAACGGCTGACCGGAAAACAATGCACCCCCGAGGAGCTGCGGGCGCGGCTGACGAGGGTCACGATGGCGGCGGAGGGGGTCGACACGGCCGCGGTCGACACCGCCCGCATCCCCAACGTCCCCCACCCGCGCTTCGGCGGCCTCACGCCCGCCCAGGCGCTCCGCTTCGTGACGGTCCACACCGAGCATCACCTCAAGATCGTCCGCGACATCCTGCGATGATATGGAGTGCGGCAGCGCCAGCTGCCGCTTTGGATGGCGGAGGCGCAAGCCTCCGCCGCCGCAGCTCGCGCTGCGGCCATCGAAAGCGGCAGCTGGCGCTGCCGCACTCCATATACACTCCCTCCCCGATGTCGCGTCCCCTCTCCCACGTTTACCGCGGCCCGTACCTCGAATCCGTGCACCGCGGCTCGATCGCGGTCGTCGACTCGCGCGGCACCCTGCTCGCCTTCGCCGGCGATCCGGGGCTGCGCACCTGCCTCCGTTCCGCGGCCAAGCCGTTCCAGGCCATCCCTCTGCTCGAGTACGGCGGGATCGAGGAGTTCGAGCTGACGCCGGAGGAGATCGCGCTCACCTGCGCCTCGCACGGCGGCGAGCCGCATCACGTCTCGACCGCCGCGGCGCTCCTGCGCAAGGGGGAGTTCGACGAAGAGGACCTCTTCTGCGCGCCGCACATCCCCTACGACGACAAAGCCGCGGCCGAGCTGCGCGGCGAGCCGCCGACGCCGCTGCACAACAACTGCTCGGGCAAGCACGCCGGGATGCTCCTGGCCACGCAGGTCATGGACGTCCCTTCCTCTGGTTACGCGGAGGCGGAGCATCCGCTGCAGGTCCTCATGCGCTCCACCCTGGCCGACTTTGCCGGCATCGCCGCGGACGAGGTCCCGATGGCCGTGGACGGCTGCGGCGTGCCGGCGTTCTTCCTCACCCTGCACCGGGCCGCGTTCGCTTACGCGCGCCTGATGGCCGGCTCGATCGAGCGCTACGCCGAGAGCGGCGCGCGGGTGATCGAGGCCATGACCGGCTTCCCGCACTACGTGGCCGGGAACTGGAGCATGACCACGCCGCTCATGGCCGCCTTCCGCGGCGAGCTGCTGGCCAAGGAAGGGGCGGAAGGCTTTTACGCCATGGCGCTCTCGCCCGACCTCTGCCGCGAATTGACCGGGAGGCTGCGGCTCGCCGATGATGTCGCGGTCGGCATCGCGCTGAAGATCGACGACGGCTCGATGGAACGCGGACGCAACCCGGTCATCCTCCGCCTCCTCGAGCTGCTCGGCATCGATCTCGACGCGCGGCCGGAACTGCAGCCCTTCCGCCACTGGCCGCTGCGCAACCACGCGGGAACGCCGGTCGGCGAGGTCCGGGCGGAATTCGAACTGGAGGTTTTATGACGAGAGATGAACGAGGAACGATGGGCGATGAACGGAGCAGACGGTGGAGGCTCATCGTTCATCGCTTATCGCTCATCGCTCTGCTCGCCTTGACGCTGGCCTCCTGTAAAACGGTGGGCGTCTCCATGACCGCCGGCGGGTACGCCGAGGTCTCGCCCACCGTGGCCAACGAAATGATCCTCGACTCGCGGCAGGTGGTCCTCCTCGATGTCCGCTCCAGCGAGGACTTTCGCGGGCCGCAGGGCTACATCGCCGGCGCGCTGAGCGCCCCGTTCCCCACCATCGAGCGGCAGCTCCCCGAGCTGCTGCCGTACCAGAACCAGACCGTGCTCGTCTATGGCGCCAACGACGTGGACGGTCCCGTGGCGGCCAAGCTCCTGACCGTGGCCGGCTTCCGGAACGTGGTCCACATCGCCGGCGGGCTCGAGGCGTGGATTGAACGCGGCTATCGGACGGTTAACGCCAACTGATGAAACGCGCCCTCTTCGCCGTCACGCTCCTCGCCGCCTCCGCCGCCGCTCACGCTCAGGCTCGCGTCGACCCCAACGCGGCCCTCAAGAACTACGTCGCCAAGGTCCTGCCGCGCTGCCCCGGCGGCACGCTCACGCTCGAGCCGATGGGGACCCAGGGGCCGGCCAACTTCACGCCCTATGTGGCCACCCTCCGTTCGACGGATCAGTATTGCGGCTCGCAGAAGTACGTCCTCTTCTCCCCGAAGTCGCAGCAGATCGTGGTCGGCACCGTCATCCCGCTGCCGAAAGACGGCCGCCCGACCAACGTGCGCGTGAACGAAGAGGCGACGCGCCTCATCGGGAAGCAGCTCACCTCCACCATCGCGCCGTTCCCGCTGCCGGACGGCCTGAAGGCCGTGACCATCACCCGGCAGACGCAGTGGGGACCGTTCGCCTACCACGGCTTCGTCGACGCCTCCGAGCAGTTCCTGATCGTCGGCTTCCGCGGCCTCCTCACCGCCGATCCCGCCAAGACGCTCCGTGACGCCATGAACGTGGCCGCCGGTGCACGCCGCGGCACCGCCGCGGCCAAGGCCGAGATCATCGAGATCTCCGACTTCCAGTGCCCCACCTGCGCCCGCGCGCACGAGAAGATCGAGCCGCTCCTCCAGAAGAACCTCTCGAAGGTGAACTACATCCGCCTCGACCTCCCGCTCTTCGAGCATCACGAGTGGGCCATCCCGGCCGCCCTCGGCGCCCGCGCGCTGCAGAAGATCGCGCCGAACAAGTACTGGGCGTACGTCGACTACATCTTCAAGAACCAGGAGCAGATCGGGAAGCTGAAGATCGACAACGTGATCCGGGAATGGATGGAAGACAACGACGTCGACTGGAACGCCGTGTCGAAGATCTACAACTCCAAGACCGAGCGCCAGGCCATCCTGGACCAGGTCAGCCGCGCCTTCGCGGTCGGAGTCGTGGCTACCCCGACGTTCATCGTCAACGGCCAGATCATGGGCTTCGGCCCCGACGGCACGTTCACCTTCGACGCCATCAGCAACGCCATCGGCGCCACCCCCGCCAAGCCCGCCGCCAAACCCTCGAAGTAATCTGGAGTGCGGTAGCGCCAGCTACCGCTCTCCATGCGGCAGCCGCAGCTGCCGCGGGCGGGCGGAGGCTGGCGCCTCCGCATAGAGAGCGGCAGCTGGCGCTGCCGCACTCCAAATCAGGCCGCGGATTCGAGATTCTCGCGAATGATTCGCGGGTGACGAGCCGCGATGCGCAGCAAGGCGATGGCCGGACCATCGGGCTGCCGGCGCCCCTGCTCCCAGTTGCGCAGCGTATGGACGCTGATGCCCATCGCCTGCGCGAACTGCGTCTGGGTCAGCCCGACGAACCGCCGCAGTGCAGAGATGTCTGCACCGGACTCGAACTGTCCGAGCATCAGGCGCTTTCGCACACGCGCGGGCATGGCCCTGGCCAATTGCTTCGCCGTCAATTCAGGCATTTCCGTCATGGTGTTCTTTCCAGGTAGAGGTTCTGCTCACGATTCGTTGCCCAGCGTGCGCTGATGATCCGAATGGTTTCCTCGTCTCGCTCGGTCCAAACGATCAGGACCAGCCCGCGTTGAATCGGTCCGATGGCAATGAAACGATCTTCGGTGACGGAATGTTCGTCGTCGAAAATCTCCAGGTAGTCGACGCCCGACCGGAACAGTTCGCTCGCTTCCTCGAAACTGACGCCGTGTTTTCGCAGGTTCGCAAGGTTCTTTGCTTCGATCGGGCGACTCAGTCAATGGCTTATCGTCTGGAGTGCGGTAGCGCCAGCTACCGCTTTCCATGCGGCAGCCGCAGCTGCCGCGGGCGGGCGGAGGCTGGCGCCTCCGCATAGAGAGCGGCAGCTGGCGCTGCCGCACTCCAGATCAGAAGCCGAAGGCTACTTTGGCGGCGTAGCTGCGTTCCTCTCCCTGGGTGGCTTCGACCACAATTTTCGGGATGAGGAGCGAGATCTTCAGGCCGACGGTGATGCGGTTGGAGGTCGACTCGTCCAGCAGCGTCGTCCCGGCCACCCGCCCTTCCGCATCGCTGCGGGCGATGCCGACGGCACCGTACGGGGTCAGGGGGCCGAAGCCTTTGGAGAGAAAGAGCTCCGCGCCGTACGTGTTGAGGTCGAAGTCGTCGACGCCCTGCAGCATGGCGTAGGAGCCGCGCAGGGCCAGCGTGGGGCGCACCACGCCGCCGCTGACGATCGGCACGTCGAGCGAGCCGCCGAGGACGGTGATGTCGCTGTCCGGCACCTTGGCGTACATCCCCGAGATCGTCACCAGCGACAGCCCCTTCGACGCCACGAGCCGCGGCACGACCACGTGATCGCCGTACGTAAAGTCCTCGTCCACGGCGTTCTGCCAGTACGCCGCGTCCGTCTCCACCGGGATGGCCGTCGCGGCCACGCCGATGTCGAAGCCGAGCAGGCCGCGGGCACGGGCCGGCTCGACGGGCGTCGCGTAGATCCCCTGCGCCACGAGACGCGAGAAGGTCTCGAACTGCTCCTGCGTGATGGTCGGGTCGAACTCGATGCCGCTCTGCCCGGACAGCGGCAGCGCGAAGGCGATCAGAAGAGCTGCGAGATGAAGTCGTTGCTTTGCAAAAAACCCGAGGGCGTGAACGCCACGCGATCGTCCCTCCGCACCAGCCACCCGTCCTGAAGTCCGCGCTCGATCCATGCCATGCCCTCCTTGCCGCGCAGTGCGACCAGGTCTTCATAGCACATGCCGGAGGTCTGGCGCAGTTGCAGGAAGATGGTCTCGTGCTGCGTCTCCGCGTCGCTCAGCGTCTCCTCGAAGTCGCGCGCGGCGGGGGCGAGCTCGATGTAGCGGCGGATGTCGCGTGTGTTGGCGAAGCGCCGCGCGCCGAGGAAGGAATGCGCGGCCATCCCGAAGCCGAGGTACTCCGCGCGGCGCCAGTAGCGGAGATTGTGGCGGCTCTCCTCGCCGGGGCGGGCGAAGTTGCTGATCTCGTACTGCCGCAGCCCCGCCTCCCCCAGCCGCTCGATCGTCTCGAGGTAGAGATCGGCCACCATGTCCTCCTCGGGGAGCGCCACGCGTCCGCGCGCATGCTGCACCTGCAGCGGCGTGCGCTCCTCCAGGTCGAGCATGTAGAGGGAGAGGTGTCCGGCGCCGAGCGCGACCGCGGTGTCGAGCGACTCCCGGTAGGTCGACGCCGTCTGTTGCGGCAGCCCGAGGATGAGATCGAGATTCGAGCGCGCGCCGCTGCGGACGATCGTCGTCACCGCCTCGATGGCGCGGGCGCGGTCGTGCACGCGCCCGATCGCGGCCAGCTCGTCATCGTGGAACGACTGCACGCCGACGGAGAGCCGGTTCACGCCCATCTCCCGCCACGCCCGCACCGACTCCTCGCTCACGTCCTCGGGATTCGCCTCCAGCGTGACCTCGGCCCCCGGCTCGATCCGCAGCGCCTCGACGATGCGCCGCAGATTCTTGATGGCCGTCCGCGACGGCGTCCCGCCGCCGAAGTAGACCGTATCGAAGGTCGCGGACGGCGCTGCGTGGATCTCCCGCACCACCGCCTCGGTGTACGCATCCTGCAGCGCCAGGTCCGTCGAGATCGCGAACGGGCAATACGTGCAGTGCGTCGAGCAGAACGGCAGGTGGACGTAAGCCCCGAGCGACATCGTGCCCGTATAATCGCTCGCAATGTCCGTCCCTTCCCCGGAACCGGCGCCGAAGCGGAGGCTGCGCCTCCTCTGGACGCTCCTCGGCGCGATGGTCCTCATCGCCCTGCTCCCCCTCATCGTCTCCCACTACTCGCTGATCCGCATCAACCGTGACTCGATGGAGACGCTCGAGAAAAAGTACCTGACCCGCTCCGCCGTGACCATCGCCACGGAGCTGCAGAACCTCCTCTCCAACAGCCGCCAGCAGCTCCTCAGCATCAGCGGCGGCCTCGGCGTGATGCGCAAGGCCCTCGGCCCCGGCACCGATCCGTTCACCTACGCCGCGCAGACGCAGTGGATCGCCGACTACCTCACGCCCGACGGCGACCTGATCGCCCTCCGCGCGCTGAACCCTCAGGCCCAGGGCGCGGAAGCCGTTCCCGCGGAGCTCGATGAAGCCGTGCTCAAAGAGATGGACATGGCCCGCGACGTGGCCCTCAAAGGCACCGACTACACCGGCCGCGTGCAGCACGTGAACGTGCTCAACCAGCCGGCCGTGGTCATGGCCGTCCCCGTGCGCGAGGGGCAGAACGTCCTCGGCGCCGTGGTCGGCCTGGTCACCCTGCGCCGCATCGTCGAGCGCCTCCGCGAGGAGGGAAAGGGCGACGTCACCGCCTTCATCGTCGACCGCGACGGCCGCGTGGTCATGCACAGCGAGCCGGCGGTGGAAGTGCAGCATCCCGACCTCTCCGTGCTGAGCATCGTCCGCGACTTCAAGAAAGCGCCCGTCCCGGTGCGCCTCACGGTCTCCTACGAGGACAAGGGAGTGAAGACGCTCGGCACGATCGCCCCCGCGCCGCCGAACCTCGGCGTGATCGTGCAGAAGCCGGAGCAGCGCGCCTTCGCCTCGGTGGACCGCATGGTGAAGGGGACGATGCAGTGGGTGGCCATCGCGCTGCTGCTGGCCATCATCGCGGCGGTGGTCTTCGCCTCGGGCATCGCCCGCCCGATCCGCCTGCTGGCCGAGCGCACGCGCGAGATCGCCCAGGGCAACTACCAGCACCGCGTCGAGCTGAAGACGCACAACGAGATCGGCGAGCTGGCCGAGAACTTCAACGCCATGTCCAGCTCGATCGAGAGCGCGGTGGCCCAGCTCCGCAAGGCCGCGCACGAGAACCACCTCCTCTTCCTCAACTCCGTGCGCATGCTGGCCGCGGCCATCGACGCCAAGGACCCGTACACGCGCGGCCACTCGGAGCGCGTGGCCCGCTACTCGATCGGCATCGGCAAGAACCTTGGGCTGCCGGACAAGGAGATGCGCGACCTGCGCATCAGCGCGCTGCTGCACGACGTCGGCAAGATCGGCATCGACGACCGCATCCTCCGCAAGCCGGGCGCGCTGAGCGAGGACGAGTTCGAGGTCATGAAACAGCACCCCGCCAAAGGCGCCGCCATCATGAGCGGTGTGGCGCAGCTCATCGACATCATCCCCGGGATGAAGTATCACCATGAGAAATGGAGCGGCGGCGGCTATCCCGACAACCTGGAAGGGGAGCAGATCCCGATGCAGGCCCGCATCGTGGCCATCGCCGACACGTTCGACGCCATGACCACCAACCGCCCGTACCAGAAGGCGATGGAGATCGGCTACGTGGTGGAGAAGATCAAGAGCTTCGCCGGGACGCGCTTCGACCCGCGGGTGGTGGATGCGTTCGTGAGCGCGGTCAAGCGCGGCGACATCCAGATCGAGGAACAAGTGCGAGGCGCGGCATAGTCACCCTGATCGCCTTTCTCATCGCCGCGACCGCGTCGTCGTCGGTCTGCGACCGCAGTGTGATGTACATCCTGCAGGGACGCTACGCCGACGCGCTGCAGCAGCTCGAGGGGGCACGCTCGTCGGGCGCCTCCCCCGCCGGCGTCGAGAACCTCCGCGGCCTGGCGCTGATGATGAGCGGCGACCTGCCGAAGGCGCTGGCGAGCTTCGACCGCGCGCTGGAGCTCGACGCCACGCTCTCGGAAGCGCGGCTGAATCGCGGCATCACCCTGCTCCGGTCGGGCGCGTACGCGAAAGCGTCGGCGGAGCTGGAGCGCGTGGCCGGCGACGAGCGCTCGGCCGTGCGCGCCGACGCCGCGTATCACAACGCCATCGCCCTCGACCGCCTCGGCCGGGCCGCCGACGCGGACGCGTGGCTCGACCGCGCGCTGAAGCTCGATCCGGAGCTCGACGCGGCACTGCTCTACGCGGGCCTGCTCCGCGAGCGCCGCGGCGACCTGCAGGGCGCCGGCCGCGCCTATCTCGAGTACCTGAAGCTGCACCCCGAGTCGACCGTGGCCCTGCTGCGCTTCGGCGTCTCGGCGCAGAAGGCGGGCAACATCGACGTGGCCAAGTCGTACCTGCGCCGGGTCATCGAGCTCGCTCCGCGGTCCGCGGAAGGGATCGAGGCCCGGAAGCACCTGGTGATGTGGGAGTAGCGACGCCGTGATCCGCCTGATCCTCGACGAGCTCCTGGTCACCACGCACGGCGCGCTGGCGGCCATCTTCCTCGACTGGGAAGGAGAGACCGTGGAGCTCGTGTGCGACCGCGATCTCAGCGACCACGGCCTGCGCATCCTCGGCGCCTACCAGGGCATCTTCCTCACCCGCCTCCGGACCATGTGCGCCAACGCCGGCGCCGGCCAGCCCCGCCGCTACAAGCTGCAGTTCGAGGAGATGTCGGTGATGAGCTACGACGTGAAGGACGGCTACTTCATCGTCCTCCTCGTCGACGGCTCGTTCAATGAGGGAATGGCCTGGCGCAGACTGGAACGGTGCCGGGAGCAGTTGCTCGCGGAGATGTGACTCCTGCCAGTGGACCGCCGGCGTCCCCGCCGGCTGTCTCCGCAGGCGTCCCGCCTGCGCTCCCGTGCGTGGCGGCGGGACGCCGCCACAGACAGCCGGCGGGGACGCCGGCGGTCCGCAATCGACTACGTCTCCAGCGCCTCCAGGCTCGACAGAATGTTCTCGATCCTGCCGCGGATCTCGCTCCGCTCGCGGCGCAGGCGGTCCTGTTCCTCTTCCAGCGTGTCCAGGCGCGTCGTGGCCTCGTCCGCGTCCTTGACTCGCGCCTCCAGCTCCTCCACGCGTGCGCGAAGCTGGTCGCGCTCGCGGCGCAGCTCCTGAATCGTGCCGACGGCCTTTTCCACCCGCTCGCTGAGCCGCGAGAGAATCTCCGCCTCTTCGGTTCCGTCGAGCGTCATCTGATCGTCTTCTCTGGTCTTCTTCATGCCGCGCGGATTCTAACGCGAAGCGTTTGGAGTGCGGCGGCGCTCAGCCGCCGCTTTCAAACGCCGCAGCGAAGCTGCGGCGCACTCCAGACTAAAACCGCACCCGCCCCAGCACGCCCTCGGCGGCCTCGTACGGATTGTTCTTCTTCCGCAGCACGTCCTCGAGCAGTTCCTCGTACTCCTCGCGGGGGATGGTGTCGCCGATGAGGCGTTCCATGAAGCGCTCCTTGAGCTGCGTCTCGATGCGGATGCGCACGCGGTCGCGGTTGCGGCGATCGAGCTCGCCCGAGGCGGCCAGGTAGTCGTAGTGCTTCACGACGGCCTCGTCCAGCTCCGCGATTCCCTGATTCTTCGAGGCCACCGTCTTCACGATCGGCGGCACCCAGTCGCCGTGCTCCTCGACCAGCGACATCATCATCGTCACCTCGGTGACGGTCTTGTCAGCGCCGGGGCGGTCGGCCTTGTTCACCACGAACACGTCGCCGATCTCCATGATCCCCGCCTTGATGGCCTGGATGTCGTCGCCCATGCCGGGCACCAGCACGACCAGGTTCGTCTGCACCGTACGCACGACCTCCACCTCGTCCTGCCCCACCCCCACCGTCTCCACGAGCACCACGTCGAAGCCCGCCGCGTCGAGGATATCCACGACGTCGTTCGTCGCCTTGGCCAGCCCGCCGAGAAAGCCGCGCGTGGCCATCGAGCGGATGAACACCCCGCGGTCCGTGTAGAGCTCCGCCATGCGGATGCGGTCGCCGAGGATCGCGCCGCCGGTGAAGGGCGACGTCGGATCGACGGCGATGATCCCCACCCGCTTCTCCTGCGCGCGGTAATGCTTCGCCAGCGCCGCCACGAGCGTCGACTTCCCCGCCCCCGGCGAGCCGGTGATGCCGATGATGCGCGCGCGTCCCGTCTGCGGATAGAGCTCCGCGAGCAGCGCCGCGGCGCGGCGGTCGTGCGACTCCACGAGCGAGATCGCCTGCGCCAGCGGGCGCGTCTTCCCGGCCAGGATGCCGGTCTTGATGGCTTCCAGGTTCACTTCGCGCCCAGCAGGTTCCTTGCGATCACCACGCGCTGGATCTCGCTCGTTCCTTCGCCGATCGTGCAGAGTTTCACGTCGCGGTAGTACTTCTCGGCCGGGAACTCCTTGATGAAGCCGTAGCCGCCGAAGATCTGCACGCCTTTCTCCGTGGCCCGCACCGCCACCTCGGACGCGTACAGCTTGGCCATGGCCGAGAACTGCGTCACGCGCTCGCCCGCGTCCTTGACCGTCGCGGCGCGGTGGCAGAGCAGGCGCGCGGCCTCGATCTCCGTGGCCATGTCGGCCAGCATGAACTGGATGGCCTGGAAGTTCGAGATCGGCTGGCCGAAGGCCTGGCGCTGCTTCGAGTAATCGCGGGCGGCCTCGTACGCGCCGCGGGCGATGCCCACCGAGAGCGCGCCGATGGAGATGCGCCCGCCGTCCAGGACCTTCATCGCGTCGATGAACCCGTAGCCGAGCTGGCCGAGGCGGTTCGCGTCGGGGACGCGGCAATCCTCCATCACCAGCTCCGCCGTGTCGGAGACGCGCATGCCGAGCTTGTTCTCCTTCTTCCCAGGACGGATCCCCTTGCGGTCCATCTCGATGGCGAAGGCGGTGATGCCGTGCTTCTGGTCGCTGCGGTCCGTGACCGCCAGGACCACGCTGATGTCGGCGTACGTCGCGTTGGTGATGAAGTTCTTGGTGCCGTTCAGCACCCACTCGTTCCCGTCCTTGACGGCCACGGTGCGCATCCCCGAGGCGTCGCTGCCGGAGCCGGGCTCGGTCAGCCCCCAGGCGCCGATCCACTCGCCGCTGGTCAGCTTCGGCAGCCACTGCTTCTTCTGCTCGTCGTTGCCGGCGATGTAGATGTGGCCGGTGCCGAGGGAGTTGTGCGCGGCCACGCTGAGGGCGAAGCCGCTGTCGACGACCCCCAGCTCCTCGATGACGTTGACGTAGTCGACGTACGACAGTCCGGCGCCGCCGTACTCCTCGGGGATGGTCACGCCGAGCATGCCCAGCTCGCCGGCGCGCTTGAACGTATCGACGGGAAAGTGCTGTGCTTCGTCCCATTCCGCGAGGTGCGGCTTGATCTCGCTCTCGGCGAAATCGCGCACCATCTGCTGAATCTGCAACTGCTCGTCGGTAAGGCGGAAATCCATGGAAATTCGCTCCTGAAGGCTCACTAACGTAGGGCGGGCTTCAGCCCGCCCCTCCGGCGGAGGCGGGCTGAAGCCCGCCCTACGTGTCGTCCGCGGTAGGCCGGGGCGGATCATAGCGTGCTACCCTCGGCCGAGTCCAAACCACTTCAGGAGCCCCCGTGCGCCACCGCCTTTCGCTCGCTGTCGCGATCGTCCTGTCCGCGCTGCCGCTGTTCGCCCTCGACCCCGCCAGCGCCCGCGCCGAGTACGACCGCCTGCAGAAGTGGCAGTTCGCGGCGCCGGTCGCGCTCTCGGCGCCGGTTGCGTTCACCCGCGACACCGCCACCTGGACGCTGACCTCCGGCACGGTGCGCCTCATGGAGCCGCTGGCCGACGGCACCGTTACCGGCCTGGTGTTCGAAGGACAGGGCACGTTCAAGCTGACCATCCCCGACCGCTACGAGCTGGCCCAGCTCCGCCGCTTCGCGAAGCGGCCGCTGGAAGGGATCGACCAGCCGTTCACGCAGCTCGTCCTGCGCACGACCGACGCGAAGATCGCGAAGCTCTTCCCCGCCGCCGGCAGCGCGTACTCGAGCGACTCCCTCGCCTCGAAGCGCCACGAGTCGTGGCTCGTCGACACGTTCGAGGACGCCGACGCGCGCATCGTCGCCGCGCTGCTCAATCCCGGCGCGGAGCAGTTCCTGGCCGACATGCGCACCGCCGACTTCGACTGGCTCCGCTACGACGTCGACACCGTGCGCACCGAGGAGATCGCGCTCCTGCGCCACGACGCGAGAGGCGCCGAAGTGTGGGTCAGTCTCGACCGGCCGGGCGGCTCCGCCGTGGCCGCGCTCGAGCACATCGACGTGAAGGCCGACCTCACGAAGTACTCCGCGCGCGGCGAGGTGGGCAACCAGCGCCAGCGCGCCATCAACGGCAAATACGTGATCGAGGAAACGTTCACCGGCCTGGCCGACGTCACCCACGCGCTGACCCTCGGCCTCATGGCCACGGCCAAAGAAGTGAAGGCGTTCGCCGAGGGAGGCGCGCCGCTGACGCTCATGCGCGACCACATCGGCAAGCGCTCGGCGATGGTCGACAACGC
This sequence comes from Thermoanaerobaculia bacterium, assembly GCA_035627015.1. Taxonomy (GTDB): domain Bacteria; phylum Acidobacteriota; class Thermoanaerobaculia; order Gp7-AA8; family Gp7-AA8; genus QHVT01. The sequence continues at coordinate 23,096 of DASPMO010000014.1, forward strand.
CCTGCACGACGACGAGCTGTTCGTCGTCCTCGACCAGCCGCTGAAGCGCGGCGAGAAGCAGCGCATCCGTTTCGAGTACGAGCTCGAGACCGCGAACTACGCGCCGGGACGGAGCTGGTATCCGACCATCCCCGAGGGCTTCGAGCAGAAGCACACCGGCCGCCTCGCCTACACCGTGCGCTCGAAGAACGAGCTGCGCTCGATGGGGCGCATGGAGAGTAAAACCGACGCCGGCCCGCACGAGACCAGCGTGTGGGTGGTCGACCGCCCGGCAAAGATGATCACCTTCTCGACCGCCACGCGTTTCGAGGAAGTGCAGGTCAATCCCGGCGGCATCCCGCCCGTCACCTCCTTCGGCCCCGACGTCCAGTTCACCAACACGTCCAAGCTGCGCAACGTGGCCGCGGACGTCGCCAACAGCATGCAGTACTTCCAGAATCTCCTCGGGTCGAAGGTGGCGGCCGAGCAGTTCTACGTCACCAGCATCGCCTCGGGCCACGGGCAGGCCTTCGACGGCTTCCTGCACATGTCCGAGTCCACCTTCACCACCGAGCATCCCGGCGCGACGGAGCTCTTCCGCGCCCACGAGGTGGCGCACGCGTGGTGGGGACACAAGGTCGGCTGGAAGACGTATCGCGACCAGTGGATCAGCGAGGCCTTCGCCGAGTACTGCGCCATGATGTTCGTGCGCGACTTCGTCAAGGGCGGCGACAAGTACTTCGCGGAGATGCTCCGCTCGTACGAGGGGATCGTCAAAGGCAACATGCTCGGCGGCTTCTCGAAGTTCAACCGCCCCTGGCTCATCGAGCGCAGTGCCGCCGACCGCGCCCGCCTCGGCCCGATCGGCCACGGCTACCGTGCCTCGACGGTGGAGATCCCGACCGGCTATCTCATCCAGACGTATTACAAGGGCCCGCTGGTGCTGCACATGCTGCGCATGCTCCTGGGCATGCGCCTCGGCAGCGACGAGGCGTTCATCAACTCGATGCGCGAGTTCCTGGCCGAGTACGACGGCAAGAGCGCCAGCACCGAGGACCTGCGGCGCGTGTTCGAGCGCAACGTGCAGACCGACCTGGGGTGGTTCTTCGACTCCTGGATCTACCGCGCCGAGATCCCGTCGTACACGTGGAAATCCAGCGTCAAGCCGGACGGGGACGAGTTCGTGGTGACGATCGACCTGGAGCGCCGCGACGTGCCCGAGGACTTCGTGGCCGTCATCCCCGTGCGCATCGAGATCGAGGGGGCCAAAGCCGGCCTCGTCTTCATCCCGAATAAGCAGAGCCGCCAGACCGTTACGTACAGAGTCCCGGCCCGTCCGAAAAACATCGTCTTCGCGCCGGATTCGTCGCTGCTCGCATTCGTGAAGCGCAATTAGAATCGCCCGAAACTATGAAGGTCCGCATCGCACTGTTCGCCCTGCTTCTCCCCACGCTCGCCTACGCGCGGGCGCCGCAGAACACGGTCCCACGGCCCGCGGCGACGCCCCCGCTGACCGGCTTCCGCGGCGAGTTCGTCGCCAACCTCGACGAGGTGCAGGCCAAGCTCATGGATCTGGCCCAGAGCACCCCCGCCGACAAGTACTCGTGGCGCCCGGCGAAAGACGTCCGCTCGATCAGCGAGGTCTACATGCACATCGCCGGGTCGAACTACTTCCTGGCGTCGTACCTCGGCACCCCCGTGCCGGCCACCTCCGACCTCGAGAAGAGCGTGACGCGAAAAGAGGAGGTCATCGCCGAGCTGCGCAGGTCGTTCGACCATCTCCGCACCGCGGCGGCGAAGACGACCGACCTCGAGAAGCAGGTCAAGCTCTTCAACAACAACATCTCGCATCGCGGCGTGATGCTGACCATCCTGACCCACATCCACGAGCACCTCGGGCAGTCGATCGCCTACGCCCGCACGAACGGCGTCACGCCGCCCTGGAGCCGTCAATGATCACACGACGCACCGCCCTGCAGCTCGGCGCCCTGGCCACCGCGGCCGCCGCGCTCCCGTTTCGCGCCGCCGACGCCAAACTGAACACCCGCAAGATCCCCTCGTCGGGCGAGCCGCTGCCGCTGGTCGGCATCGGCACCGCGCGGCGCTTCGACGTCGCCACTCCCGAGGAGCGCGAGCCGCTGATGGCCGTCCTGCAGGAGCTGCCGCGCCTCGGCGGGAAGCTCGTCGACACGGCGCCGTCGTACGGCGTCGCGGAAGTGGTGGTCGGCGAGCTCGTGGCGAAGATCGGCAACCACAACGACCTTTTCATCGCCACCAAAGTCGGCGCGGGACGCGGCGGCGTCGAGGCGGGCGTCGCGGAGATGAATCAGTCGCTCGAGCGCCTGAAGAAGATCGACCTGATGCAGATCCACAACCTGGCCGGCGTCGACGTGATGCTCCCCGTGCTGCGCAAGTGGAAAGAGGAGGGGCGCATCCGCTACACCGGCGTCTCCACGTCCAACGCGCGGCAGTACGAGGCGCTGGAGACGCTGATGAAGAACGAGCCGCTCGACTTCATCCAGATCGACTACGCCATCGACAACCGCGCCGCCGAGGAGCGCATCCTCCCGCTGGCCGCCGACCGGAAGATCGCCGTGCTCACCAACCTGCCGTTCGGCCGCGGCCGCGTGCTGAATGCGTTCAAGGGAAAGCCGGTTCCGGAGTGGGCGCAGGAGCTGGGCATCACGACGTGGGCGCAGTTCGCGCTGAAGTGGGTCGTCTCCCACCCCGCCGTGACCTCGGCCATCCCCGGCACGGCCAAGCTCGAGTACCTGCGCGACAACCTCGGCGCCGCCCGCGGTCCGCTGCCGGATGCGGCCACGCGGAAGAAGATGGTAGAGCTGCTGGCCTCGGCGTGACAACGTAGGACGGGCTTCAGCCCGTCGCTCTCGTGATGCATGGGCGGGCTGAAGCCCGCCCTACGTTTGGCGCAGGTACTCCGGAAGCGCGGCCGTTACGCCTGCATCCGCGATCGGCTCGCCCGCCGTCAATTTCAGCGGTACCACCCCCGCCCAGATCGGCAGCGCGTAGTCTTCCTCGTCGTCCACCGGCCCGCCGGTGCGGATCTTGGCCGAGGCTTCCTCCAGCGGCAGCGCCAGCACGAGCGTCTGTTTCAGCTCGATCTCGTTCGGCTGGCGGATGTCGCGCGAGCGCCCTTTCATCACGTGCTCGACGAGGCCCTCCAGCGCGCTGATTTTCTCGTCGCCCGTGACTTCCCGCGCTTTCCCGAACGCGACCACGGAGCGGTAGTTCATCGAGTGATGGAACGCGCTGCGCGCCAGCACGAGCCCATCGAGCAGCGTGACGGTCACGCACGCCTCGACGCCCCCCTTCAGCGAGCGCAGCATGCGGCTGGCGGCCGAGCCGTGCACGTACAGCGTGTCGCCTTCGCGCCAGTGGATGGTCGGAATGACCACCGGGGCTCCGTCGACGACGAAGCCGACGTGGCAGACCAGCGCCTCGTCGAGGATGGCGTGAATGGTCTCGCGGTCGTAGTTCCCGCGCTTCGGCAGGCGGCGCACTTTCGTGCGGTCGGTCATCTCCAGGACGGTCATGGCGTGATCCTTTCGTGCGGCAGCAGCCACCAGGCGTTGGGCAGGTTCGTGAAGCCGACGTGCCCGTAGTAGTTCGCGGCCGCGGGCGCGGCCAGGAGGAGCAGCTTGGCCTGCGGCGCGGCCTCCTGCGTGCGGCGCATCAGCTCCTTCCCGATCCCCTGCCGCTGATGCGAGACGCGCACGGCCAGGTCGGCCAGATAGGTGGTCCAGACCCAGTCGGTGATCGAGCGCGAGACGCCGACGAGGAGGTCGCCGTCCCAGGCGGTGATGACCAGGTTGGCGTGGCGGAACATGGTGGCCATCCGCTCGCGGTCGTCCACGGGACGGCGCTCGCCGAGCGTGGAGGCCACATAGAGCTCGATGGCCTGGTCGAGATCGAGATCGGGGGTGAGCTTGTATTCGATCATTTTGTTCTAGTACAATCAGTCCTGCGTGTTGGTACAAAATTACTTGAGCGGGGAGAGCTCCGTCAAGATCGCCGGTTCCATCGAGTCGGCCGTGGCCGCGGGGAGGCTGGCCTCGGGCGAGCTGCTCCCGACCGTGCGCGCGCTGGCCGGCCACCTGCGCGTCAGCCCGGCCACCGTGGCCGCGGCGTACCGCGTGCTGCGCGAGCGCGGGATCGTCGTCGCCGACGGGCGGCGCGGGACGCGCGTCCGCCCCGCCGCACCGATCGCCGCGCCGCGGGCGGTCCCGCTGGCGGCGCACGTCGTCGACCTCGCCTCCGGCAATCCCGATCCGGCGCTGCTGCCGCGCTTCCCCCTCCTCCCTCTCGAGCAGCGCCTCTACGGCGACGAGCTGAACGACCCGCGCCTGATCGAGCTGGCGCGCGAGCAGTTCCGCGCCGACCGCATCGACGCGGCGCACGTCTCGGTCGTCGGCGGCGCGCTGGACGGGATCGAGCGCGTGCTGCGCGAGCATCTCCGCGCCGGCGATCGCGTGGCCGTCGAAGATCCCTGTTTCACGGGCATCCTCGACCTCCTCAACGCACTCTCACTCACCGCCGTCCCGATCCCGATGGACGACGAGGGGCTGCTCCCCGCGGAGCTGCGCCGCGCCGCCCGCTCCGTGCAGGCGGCGATCGTCACCCCGCGCGCGCAGAATCCCACCGGCGCCGCGTTCTCTCCCCGGCGCGCGCGCGAGCTGCGAGCGTTGCTCTCCTCGCGTCCCGAGCTCCTGGTCATCGAGGACGATCACGCCGGCGCCGTGGCCGGCGCGCCCTACCTCTCGCTGATCGACAAGAACCGCGAGCGCTGGGCCGTCGTGCGCTCGGTCTCCAAGTCCCTCGGCCCCGACCTGCGCGTGGCCCTCCTGGCCGCCGACGCCCAGACGCACGCCCGCGTCGAAGGCCGCCAGACCCTCGGCGTGCGCTGGGTCAGCCACATCCTCCAGCAGCTCGTCGTCGCGCTCTGGCGCGACCGCGCCCCCGCCCGCGCCGGCCGCATCTACACCGACCGCCGCGACGCCCTCCTCCGCGAGCTCGCCGCCCGCGGCATCCCCGCCCACGGCGCCTCCGGCCTCAACGTCTGGATCCCCGTCCCCGAGGAGATCGCCACCGTGCAGGCCCTCCTCCACGCCGGCTGGGCCGTCAAAGCCGGAGAGCGCTACCGCATCGCCTCCTCGCCGGCGATCCGCGTCACCACCGCCGCCCTGGAGCCGCGCAACGCTCGCCGCTTCGCGGACGAGCTCGCACGGGTGCTCGGCAGCCGAGGTAACATTTCTGCATGACGAAAGTGGTCGCGGCCGAAGAGGTGGAGCTGGGCGAGATCCTCGAAGACGTGAAGACGAATGACGAAATCGTCATCATGCAGGATGGTCGCGCCGTCGCCCGCGTCGTGCCGATCGTGGTGCCGAAGGTACGGATGACGCTCGAAGAGTTGCGCAAATCGGGGCGCATCCTCGGCGACATCATGGAATCGGAGTGGGATGAGCGTTGATCGTCGCTGACACCCACGCGCTCCTCTGGTGGGTGCTCTCGCGTCACCTGTTGTCCGCGGCAGCACGGGAAGTCCTCGACAGCAGGATCATCTGCATCACAGGAGTCACGATCTACGAGATCGCCTGGCTGGCGCAGCGTGGACGCGTCGATCTTCAGCCCGATGTCGTGACGTGGCTCCAAAACGTGATCGTGCTTCCGAAGATCACGCTCCTCCCGCTCACGATGGACGTGGCGCTTGCTGCCGCGACACTTCTCGAACCCGTGCGCGACCCCATCGATCGCATCATCGTCGCCACCGCACTTCTCCAAGGCGTCCCATTGGTCACGAAAGACCACAAGATCATTGCGGCCGGCGTCGTGCCTACGATCTGGTGACCTCAGCTTCGACCTCCCGCCTCCCCCCCACGTGAGGGACGGGCTGAAGCCCGTCCTACGTTCAGCGTGTGTCGCGCGGGAAGGGCGCTCGACGTAGGGCGGGCTTCAGCCCGCCGGCACCGGGCGGGCTGAAGCCCGCCGCTCCACTTCCTTCGAGAACATCCCCGGCGTGTATGCCGTGATGGTCCCGGTGAACGCCGAGGCGGCCACGGTGAGGGGCGACGCGAGCCAGAGCTTGCCGGGGCCGGAGCGGCCTTTGTAGTTGCGGTTGATGGCGCTGACGGTGACCTGGTCGCCGGTGTCGGAGACGCCGGGGCCGCAGCCGATGCAGGCGCCGCAGCCGGGGTTGAGGACGGTGGCGCCGGCGCGCTCGAAGGTGTCGAGGAGGCCGTTCTCGCGGGCGAACTTCTCGACCGCCTGCGAGCCGAACTGGATGTAGAACTTCACCCCGTCCGCGACGCGCAGTCCCGCGTCGACGGCTTCCTTCGCCACCTGGTGGTAGAAGAGAAAGTCGTCGATCTTGCCGGCGGTGCAGGAGCCGGCGTAGGCGATGTCGATCTTCACGTCATTCAGAGAGTCAATCAGGGCGCCGTTCGTCGGGTCCGAGGGGATGCCGTGGTCGGGATCGCCCGGGTGCGCGACCATGGGAGCGATCGTGGAGAGGTCGATCGCGTGCACGCCGCCGGCGTACACGGCATCCGGGTCGGGCGACACCGCGCGGGCGCGCAGCGAGGCGACGTCCACCCCGGGGCGCATCGCGGCGATCCACTCGAACGTCTTCTCGTCCGCCTCCACGATGGCCGTGCGCGCGGAGCATTCCGTGGCCATGTTCGCCAGCGTGGCCCGCTCGTCGAGCGAGAGCGTGCGCAGTCCGGGGCCGGTGAACTCCATGATCCGGTCGAGCGTGAGCTGCGGCTTCGCGTACTCGAGGAGGATGTACAGCATCACGTCCTTGGCCGTGACGTTCGGCTGCAGCTCGCCGGTCAGCTCGAAGCGGATCGACTCCGACACTTCCACGGTGGTGAAGCCGGAGTGCACCAGGTTCGCGTACTCCGTCGCCCCGACGCCCCACGCCAGCGCGTTGTTCACGCCGCCCATGCAGGTGTGGCTGTCCGTGGCCTGGATGAAGTCGCCCGGATCGATGATGAGCTCGCGCGCCACCTCGTGGCAGATGCCGGGGGAGACGTTGTCCTTCGCCGAGAAGTCGCGGCACGACGTGTGGCGCTGATACTCGCGCTGCAGGTCGCGCAGCGTCTGGATCTTCGGCAGGAACGGCCGCATCTTCGTCACCTCGTCGGCGTAGATGAGGTGATCCTCGAAGACGGCAAACTTCTGCGGATTGGTGATCTCGTAATCGGGGCCGTACTCCTGCTCGAGGAAGTAGTGCACCTGCGCGGTGGTGAACTCGTGCGTGTAGCCGCCGTCGACGTCGACGACCACCGCGTCGCCCGGCTTCACGTAGCGGTCGCTCTCGGGAATGCCGCGCATGTGGCGGGCCAGGATCTTCTCCCCCATCGTCATCGGTCGCGGCGCGTTGTGCGGGATCGGCAGCTGCACGTCGCCGCGCGCCACCGCCTTCGAGAAGGGGAACAGCCCGCCCCACTGGATGATCAGTTGCGTGATCGGGTCGTAGCCTTCGCAGAAGTCCGCGAGCGGCACGCCCTCCCCTGCCTGCAGGCGCACGAGCATGTCGTGATCGCCCATCAGCAGCCCCTGGTTGATGTTGTTGCCGGCGTGGATCGGCGCGAACGAGACCGCGATGGCGATGCGGATCCCGCTGAAGACCTCGCACTGCGTGGCCGTCTCGCGCGAGCTGCCGACGCCCTTGCGGTAGCCGGAGACGATCACCTCGAAATTGCCGTTGCGGAGCGCGTCCGCGGGAAACAGCCGCTCGCCGTTGACGATCAGGCCGGCGTACGCGTTGCGGGCGATGTCTTCCGGCTTGTAGTCGAAGCAGACCCAGGCGGGGGTCATGGCGTCGGTGTTGATGTCGTCGAGAAGGTCCTCCACGCGGAGGTCCTTCATCTGCAGGTCGAGCTCGCCGGAGAGTTGCTTGCGGATGAGCTCGGGATCTTTGGTGAGGAAGAGGACGCGCTTGCCGGGGGTGAGCGTCACGGTCTGCGGTGGTTTCATCTTCTGTAGTTAACCTCGCTCGCGCTTCATGCCTTTCCGCGCCCGGATCACGAAATGGATGGGGCAGCCGGGCAGGCCGAGCGTATCGCGGAACTGGTTCTCGAGATAACGGCGATACGAGAAATGCAATGGCTCGTCCACGTTCGAGAAGAGCGCGAAGGTGGGGGGGCCGCTCTTGAGCTGGGTCACGTAATAGAAGCGGCGCGGCTTGCCGCGCACGGTCGGCGGGTTGTGCGCGGTGACGGCGCGCTCGAGGATGGCGTTCAGCTCCGAGGTGCGGAACTTGCGGCGGTAGCCCTCCACGATGCGGTCGATCTGCGGGAAGATCTTCTCCACGTTGCGCCCGGTCTTGGCGGAGATGAACAGCAGCGGCGCGTACGCGAGGAACTTCAGCCGGAAGCGCAGTTGCTCCTCGAACTTCTTGTAATCGTCCGGCCCGTGCTGCTCGGCGTCCCACTTGTTGATGAGGATGATGGCCGCCTTCCCCTCGTCCTCGGCATATCCCGCCACGGTGGCGTCCTGGCCCGTCACCCCCTCGGTGGCGTCGATGAGCGTCAGCGCGATCTCGCAGCGCTCGATGGCGCGGCGCGCCGACATGACGGCCAGCTTCTCCGCCTCGTCGGTCGTCTTCCCCTTCCGGCGGATCCCCGCCGTGTCGATGATCACGTACGGCTTGCCGTTGCGCGTGATCTCCGAGTCGATGGCGTCGCGCGTCGTCCCCGAGATCGGCGAGACCACGGCGCGCTCTTCCTGCGTGAGGCGGTTCAGCAGCGACGACTTGCCGACGTTCGGCCGGCCGATGATGGCCACCCGGATCGGCGCGTCGGCGTCCTCCTCCTCGTCCTGCACCGACTCCTGCGGGACGATCTCCCCGATGGCGTCGATGACGTCGTCGACGCCCGGGCCGTGCTCGGCAGACATGGGGAAGACGCGCTCGAAGCCGAGCTCCCAGAACTCGTTGACCGCTTCCTCCGCGTCCTTGCGGTCGGTCTTGTTGACGATGAGCACCGTCTTCGACGCCTCGGGGCGCAGGTCCTGGGCGATCTCGCGGTCTTCGGCGACGAGCCCCGCCGCGCCGTCGACGACGAAGAGGATGAAGTCGGCGTCGCGGAGCGCGCGCTGCGCCTGCTCCTTGATCTCATCGGCGAACGCGGACATCGGCGACTCGCCGTATTCGAGCCCCCCCGTGTCGGTGAGCTCGTAGCGGCGGCCGTCGTCCATGGTCACGACGTCGGAGAGGCGGTCGCGGGTCATCCCCGGCATGTCGTGGATGAGCGCGCGGCGGCGCCCGGAGAGACGGTTGAAGAGCGTCGACTTGCCGACGTTCGGCCGGCCGACGATGACGACTTTTTTCAGGGTCCGCGCAGACATGCGGGCGCATCTTACCCGGGACACGGCGTGTCACGCCTGGGACACGGCGTGTCACGCCCGGTCCACGGGCGTGGACTGCCCGCGACACGTCGTGTCATGCCCGCGACATGTCGTGTCATGCCTGGTCCACGGGCGTGGACTGCCTGCGACACGTCGTGTCACCCCCGGTCCACGGGCGTGCACTGCCTGCGACACGTCGTGCTCCGGCCGGTTCACGTCGTGCTCCGCCTGTGACACGTCGTGTCACCCCCGGTCCACGGACGTGCACCGCCTGCGACACGTCGTGCTCCGGCCGGTTCACGTCGTGTCACTTGAGTGCACACGTATCAGATTTGCAAGTACGCGAAGGCGTACGCCAGCACGGCGCCCACGGCCGTGTTGAAAAAGTTGAGCACGCCGTTGGGGACCGGGACGGCCTGTTTCCGATTCCAGCTGCCGGCGATGGATTCGATGTACGACCCGAGAAAGGCCGCGGCGGTGATGAAGAAGATCGCGCCGAGATTGACCTGCATCAGGCCGTAGTGCAGGGAGAGGACGCCCGCGGCAGCCACGATCGCCCCGCCGAGGAGGCCGGCCAGCGTCCCTTCCACCGAGATCGCCCCCTCGGTGCCGACCGGCACGCGGCGCAGGGTGAGCGGGAGGAAGGCGCGTTTGCCGAGCAGTTGTCCGATCTCCGAGGCCGTCGTGTCGGCGGCGGCGGTGGCGAGGGAGGCGATGCCCATGAAGTAGGCGACGGCCATCCACTCCAGCGGCGACTCCTCGATGCGGCTCAGGCGCGAGACCGCGACCGCGCAGATCGCCGCGACCCCGACATTGGAGAAGGCGTGGCTGAAGCCGCGGCGGCCGCCGCTCTCCTGCGCCATTCCGAGATGCGCCTTGCGCGCGTAGCCGAGCTTCGTCGTGGCCGTGCCGAGGATGAAGAACGCCAGGAGGGCCACGTACATCGGCCAGCCGGCGCCGAGGATCAGGATCGCGCCGAGAAACCAGCCGCCGATCGCGCCGGACACGCTCACGCTGCGGGCAAACCAGCCGGCGATCGCCAGCAGGCCGTTGACGATCAGCCACGGCACCGACGACGGCCAGACGCTGTACGCCGAGATCACCTCGATCCCGCCGATCACGCAGGCCACCGCGGCGGCGAAGGGAACGGTGACGTTGTCGTCGACGCCGAGGGGGAGCGACTCGGCGATGGCCACGGCCACCGCGGCCAGCAGCACGACGCCGGGCTGGCGGTAATCCATGAAATAGGCGACGGCCAGTCCACCGGCGAGACTGCCGAGGAAACAGGCGATGAAGCCGCCCCAGCTCTTGTCGCGGTTCCACGGCAGAGGCGCGAGGCGGATCGACTTGCCCGCCAGCGTGGCGATGCCGTCGCCGAAAGCGAGCATCGCCCAGCCGATGGCGGCGTACACGAGTCGCTCGCGAAAGACGAGCACGAGCAGCAGCACCATGACCGGATAGAGGAGGATGCCGGCGTCGAAGCCGCGCTCGTGGCGGGCCACGCTGCGCCCCACGAGGCGGTGCAGCAGCAGCCCGTTGCCGGCGATGGCCACGACGCAAACGCCCGCGGCCACGTACCACGGCAGCCATTTCAACCCGAAGGCGGCCAGGCCGAATGCGATGTGAAGACCCTTGCGCAGGGTTTCGTTTGTGGTGTGAGGCATACGACGAGCGATGAACGATGAACGATGAGCGATGAACGTGCAAGGCCCGGTTGCTGGTTGCTGGTTGCTGGTTCAAGGCGGTGCAGCGCAAGGAACCAGCAACCAGCAACCAGCAACAGACGGCTACAATGCGCCCGCCTTATGACCGAGCCGTCCAAACCGCTGCTGAGCGTCATCGTCCCCTGCTACAACGAGCGGGCGACGGTGGCGGAGCTGTTGCGCCGCGTGCGCGAAGTGCCCATCGACAAAGAGATCATCGTCGTCGACGACCAGTCGAAGGACGGCTCGCGCGACATCGTGGCCAGGCTGGCGCAGGAGTGGCCGGAGATCCGCCAGATCATCCAGCCGGTGAACCAGGGGAAGGGTGCGGCCATCCGCCGCGGCATCGAGGAGGCGCGCGGCGACATCGTCCTGATCCAGGACGCCGACCTCGAATACGACCCCGAGGACTATCCGAAGCTCGTCCAGCCGATCCTCGACGGGCACGCCGACGCCGTCTTCGGCTCGCGCTTCGAAGGCTACCCGCGGCGCGTGATGCTCTTCTGGCACCGCCTCGGGAACACGTTCCTCACCTTCCTGTCCAACGCCACCACCAACCTCGATCTCACGGACATGGAGACCTGCTACAAAGTCTTCCGCCGCGAGGTCATCCAGTCGATCAAGCTGCAGTCGAACCGCTTCGGCATCGAGCCGGAGATCACGGCCAAGCTGGCCAAGCGCGGCTACCGCATCTTCGAGGTGCCGATCGCGTACTACGGCCGCGATTACTGGGAAGGGAAGAAGATCAACTGGAAGGACGGCTTCTCCGCCCTCTGGACGATCCTCAGGTACGGCCTCTTCCACGATCCGGCCAGCGAGCCGCGCACGTTCACGCAGGTACGGCGGCGCTCGCGCCTCACGCGCTACAACCGCTGGGTGTGGGACCGCATCAGGGACTACGTCGGCCAGCGCGTGCTGGAGATCGGCGGCGGCAGCGGCGCGATGACGCGCTTCTTCTACGGCCGCGAGCTGGTGGTGGCCACCGATCGCGAGACGGCCTACGTCGACCGCCTGCGCAACGCCTTCCGCCGCCGCCCCGGCATCGTGGTCGAGCGCGCCGACCTCGAGTCGGACGACGTGCTGCAGCTCGCGCACTACAACTTCGACACCGTCACGGCCATCAACGTCCTCGAGCACACCACCGACGACGTGGCCGCGCTGCGCCGCGCGCACCAGCTCCTCCCCTCCGGCGGACGGGTAATCGTCTTCGTCCCGGCCGGCAAATCGCTCTACGGTTCCATCGACGAGGGGATCGGCCACCAGCGGCGCTACGAGAGAGCGGAGCTGGTCGAAAAGCTGCAGCAGGCGGGCTTCGAGGTGGAGCACGTGAGCTTTCAGAATCGCATCGCCAGGATGGCCTGGTGGCTGAACGCGAAGGTCCTCGGGCGCAAGGCGCTGCCGAGCGGCCAGTCGCGCGTTTTCGACCGTTTCGTGCCGCTGTTCCGGGCCATGGAAGGCGACAACCCCTCCAGCGGGCTGAGTCTCGTCGCCGTGGGCAAGAAAAAATGACGCGCGCCGCGGTCATCCTCGCCGGCGGCGCGGGCACGCGCCTGCGCCCGCTCAGCTCCGACGAGAACCCGAAGCAGTTCCTGAAGCTGTTCGACGGGCTGTCCCTCATCCAGCTCACCTGGAACCGCCTGCGGCGCATCCTGCCGCCCGAGGCCATCTACGTGTCGACGAACGTCCAGTACGCCGGCAAGTCGCGCGAGCACCTCCCGGAGATGCCCGCGGAGAATGTGCTCACCGAGCCCGCGCGCCGCAACACCGCGCCGGCCATCGCGCTCTGCACGTTCGCGCTGGAAGAGCGCCTGGGGCCGTGCACGGTGTCGTTCCTCGCCTCCGATCACTACATCGGCAACGAGCCGGAGTTCGTGCGCGTGCTCTCGCGGGCCTGCGACTACGCGGAGTCGCACGACACGCTGATGACCATCGGCATCGAGCCCGACGAGCCGAACACCGGCTACGGCTACCTCCGCCTGGGCGAGCCTCTGGAGGATGAAGTCGTGCGCGTGGAGCAGTTCGTCGAGAAGCCCGACCTCGCGCGCGCCGAGGAGTACCTCGCGGCGGGCAACTACGTCTGGAACGCGGGCATGTTCGTCTGGCGGACGTCGGTCTTCCGGCGGGAGTTGGAGGCGGCCGCGCCGGAGATTGCCGGCGTCTCGCTCTCGACCTATGAAGAGATGCCGTCGATCTCGATCGACTACGCGCTGATGGAGAAGGCGCCGCGCGTGGCCACCATCCGCGGGGATTTTGAGTGGTCGGATGTGGGGTCGTTCGAAGCGCTACGAAAAGTGGGCGTCAACGTCTGATCTGGAGTGCGGCAGCGCCAGCTGCCGCTTTCAATGCGGAGGCGCCAGCCTCCGCCCGCCCGCGGCAGCTGCGGCTGCCGCGTTGAGAGCGGCAGCTAGCGCTGCCGCACTCCAAACAACCGTGTCGCATTTTCCCAGAGGATTTTGCGCTCGACAGTCTCCCCGAGACCGAGGGAACGAAAATCCTCCACGTTCTTCCGCATCGACACCACGCCCGGCGACGGCCAGTCCGTCCCCCACAGCACCTTGTCGGCGATGTCCGCCACGCGCGGGAGGAACCGCAAGAGCGCCTTCGGCGGAATCCCCGACACGTCCAGGTTCACATTGGGGTGCCGCCGCGCCAGGAAGAACGCCGTCTCGCCGTACAGCGGCCGTCCCGCGTGGGCGAGGATGATGTTCAGCTTCGGGAAGTCGACGGCCACGTCGTCGATCGGCATCGGGTCGGCGAAGACGTTGCGCGCTCTCGGGAAGATGGACGTCCCGGTGTGGAACATCACCGGCACGCCGCGGGCCTCGCATTCGCTGTAGATCTCGGAGAGCTGCCACAGCTCGCCGCGGTACGCGTTCGGCGTGAAGAGCTGGTGCGGCGGGTGGATCTTGATCATCCCGATGCCGAGGTCCAGCACGCGGCGGATCTCGTCACGGACGTTCATCTCGTGCAGCGGGTTCACCGAGCCGACCGGGATCAGGCGGTCGCGGTGGTCTTTCGTGAAATGGGCGATCCAGTCGTTGACCTCGCGGCGGAAGCCCATCACGTCCGGCGAGACGTAGTTGATGCAGCAGGCGCGGTCGACGCCCTGCTCGTCGAGGTGGCGCAGCACGTTCTCCGGCGAGGCGAGGATCTCCTTCGCGTCCGCGTGCGCGGCGTCGTCGATCAGCGCCAGCGCCTCCGGCTTGACCATGTGCCACGGCTGGACGTGGATGTGGACGTCGAAGATCACGCCAGCATCACCAGCCGCATGCAGACCGCCGTGCTCGGGCAGGCGTCCTGGAACTCGCGGGACGACAGGAGCTGCGGATGCACCTCGTCGCGATCGATCGGCTTGAACCCGCGCTTCCTGAAGTACTCCTCGGCGGTGGTGGTCAGCAGGTAGAACTCGCGCAGCCCGCGCGAGGCCAGCCGGTCGAGGAGCTGGCGGACGAGCCGCCGTCCGATGCCGTGACTGCGGTATTCGGGATCGACCGCCACCGACCGGAGGAGCGCCGCGAACTGATACGCCTCCGCGCCGCAGCAGCCGACCATGCGGTCGCCGTCGCGGGCGATGAGGAATGTCTTCCAGTGCTCGTCAACCCCCGCGGTGGGAAGGTCGTTCGCGACGAGGAGCGCCTTGATCCCGTCGAGATCCTCGGCGCGCGCGGGAGTGATGGTGATGTCGCCCAAGCGGGCGCGATCATAACGTAGACGCGGACCGCCGGCGTCCCGCCGGCTGTCTGTGGCGGCGTCCCGCCGCCACGTGCGGGCGAGACGCCCGCACAGACAGCCGGCGAGGACGCCGGCGGTCCGCTGTGTTTCTGTCAGTGCCGTCCCTCGGAACTGCCGGTGCTCCCGACCTCGCCCGTGCTGCCGCGGTCGTTCTTCCTGCTGCCCGAGGAGCCGAGCTCGTTCGATGAGCCCGCATCGCTGGGAAACTCCGACTCACCGATGTTCTGGCCGAACTCGGCGGTCGTGTCGCTGTGATGCTGGCGGCCCTTCTCTTCCTCGACCTGACGATTGATCTGGCCGGCCTCGGTGGGGGTATCTCGCTGGCTGACGCGATCCCTTTCGCGATTTTCCATGAAGTCTCCTTTCGCTTCAGGAAAGTGCAACCGAGGTGCCTCGGAATCATCAGCGCAAGGCGAACGTGACCGTGACGTGGTAGCTCAGCTCCTGCGTCCCCGATTCGACCGGTACGTCGCCGCCGACCCGCGCTTCCATGGCCATGGCGCGCTGCATCGGCATCGGTTGCGGCGGCTGCTGGTGCTGGGTCCCCTCGGAGATCATCAGCGCGGTGCCGAGCGTCCGGCCGGCGGCCTGCGCCAGCAGCGCCGCCTTGGCGCGGGCATCCTCGAACGCGGCGCGCATCCCCTGCTCGCGTCCGCGCGCGGGGTCCGAGACCTCGAAGTTGATGCCGGAGGAGTGATTCACCCCCGCGCCGACGGCCACGCCGAGGAAGCGTCCGGCGTCGCCGACCTTCTCGCTGCGCACGGTGACGGTGTTCGACACCTGATACCCGAGGATGCGCGGCAGGCGTCCCTCCTGATAGTCCTGCTGCGGATAGATCGTGAACTGCGACGTCTGGATGTCCTTGTCCTGCGCCCCCGCCTTCTTCAGCGCGGCGATGACCGCGGCCACGCGGCGGTTGTTCTCGGCCACGGCGTCTTCCACGGTGGGGCCGACGGTCTGCACGCCGACGTTGAAGACGAAGCGGTCGGGCTTCACGTTCGAGCGGCCCGTGCCGAGGACCGTCACCGTATCGACGATCTGCGGCGGCGGGGCTTGCTGCGCGACGGCGACGGTCGCGGCGAGGAGCAGGAACGTGGCGGAGAGAAATCTTTTCATGTGACCTCCTGGTTGAGGGCGGCACCAATGGCAGATCCCAACGACAAAGTCCCGGGACAGGCAGCGGGCCGCTATTACGTGGATTCGCAGTGCATCGACTGCGACCTCTGCCGCGAGACGTCGCCAGCAAATTTCACGCGCAATGAAGAGCAGGCGTTCTCGTACGTCTACAAGCAGCCCGAGACTCCCGAGGAAGAGATGCTGTCGAAGGATGCGATGGACAACTGTCCGGTCGAAGCCATCGGCAACGACGGTTAATGCAGCTTCTTGTCGACCGACACCTGTTCGTGCCAGTCATCGGCCAGTAAGACCTCGATCAGCTCCTGCAACTCCTCCATGTGGAAGGGTTTGGTGAGCGCGGCGGTCATGTTGTTGCCCTTGGTGATGGTGAGGATGTCGCCCTTTCCCGAGGCCACGACCACCGGGGTCTGTTTCCCCTGCTGCACGTACCAGGCGATCCACTCCTCGCCGCTCATGCCGGGGAGGTTGAGGTCGAGGAGGATGAGCTTCGTGTCGGGATTGGCGGCCAGCAGGTTCATCCCCTCCACGGCGCCGGTGGCGGAGAGCACGTCGTACCCCCGCTTCTGCAGGTAGGACTTGTAGAGGGAGAGCACCTCGGGGTCGTCTTCGATCGCCAGGATCTTGCTGTTCGGGTGGCCCTTACTGTTGGTGGTGGTGCGAGCTTCCTGCATCGATGTGGTCTCCTCCCGCCGGACTCTTGCGAATCCCGTGCAAACTGCTGAGTCACCCGTTCCGAGGGATAATCCGCCGCGCTTGGGCAGCGTACTGTGGCTCGGAAGCGGCCTCGCCGCGTGGATTCTTGCGAGGATCATTCCGCTCCGGCGCCGCCCGAGGGGGTGGGGCGAGCTGGCCGCGGCCCTGGTCATCGCCCTGCTGCTCGGCGTCCTCGCCACCGCCCTCGACTTTGGAGGGTGGAACGAGCCGGACTGGCGGGCGGGGGCGTTTGCGTTTTTCGGGGCGGTGGCGGGGGTGGGCGTGGTGCGCGCGGGGTCGAAATTGAAAATTGAGAATTGAAAATTGAAAATTGGCGCGAGGCGCGCCCACATGCTTCCTGATCTCGAGGACGATCCCCGCTTCCACGCCGCGCTGGCTTTTTTTGCGAGTGAAGACTGGCTGGAGGCGAGCGATCTGTTCGAGGAGCTCTTCTTCGAGGCCGTACGCGACGAGGTGCCGCTCGTGCGCGCGCTGCTGCAGGTGAGCACCGGGATGCATCACCTCTCCCGCGGCCAGCGCCGCGCGGCGCGGGAACGGCTGGAGGAGGGGTTGCGGGTGATCGAGACGGTGACGAATGCGCGGGGGGTGGATCTGGAGGCGTTGCGGGCGATCGTGCGGGCAGCGGGAGTAGGAATTGAAAATTGAAAATTGAAAATTGAAAAACGGCGGGGCCCGTGCCTCGCGCCCAATTTTCAATTCTCAATTTTCAATTTTCAATTCAGACTCGCGCCGTGGTCCGCGCCTCCGTCATCATCCTCCTGCTCGTCCTCAACCTCCTGCTCTGGGGCTCGCTGGTCTTCCTCGGCGGGATCGTCAAGCTGTTGACCTTCCGGGAGGCGCGGCGGAGAGTGATCCTCGGCCTGACCTGGTTCGGCGAGCGCTGGGTGCAGTGCAACGACTGGATCTTCGACACCTTCCTCGACACCGAGTGGCGCTTCCAGGGCTTCGACGACCTCCGCCGCGATGCGCACTACCTGGTCATCAGCAACCACATCTCCTGGATCGACATCCTGGCCGTCTTCCGCGCCCTGCACGGCCACGCGCCGTTCCTGCGCTTCTTCCTCAAGCACACGCTGATCTGGTTCCCCATCCTCGGCCAGGCCTGCTGGGCGATGGAGTTCCCTTTCATGCGCCGCTATTCGCCGGAGTACCTCAAGCAACATCCGGAAAAGCGGGGCCGCGACCTCGAGACCACGCGCAGGGCCTGCCGCCGCTATCGCCACCTCCCCGTCTCCGTCCTCAACTACGTCGAGGGGACGCGCTTCACCCGGGAGAAGCACGAGGACCAGCAGTCGCCCTATCGCCACCTCCTCCGCCCGCGCATCGGCGGCATCGGCTTCGTCATCGCCTCCCTCGGCGAGCAGCTCGACTCGATGGTCGACGTGACCATCGTCTACCCCCACCGCGACGTCACCATCTGGGACTTCGTCACCAACCGCGTGCCGTGGATCACCCTGCACGCGCGGCGACTGGACATTCCGCCCGAGCACGTCACGTCCGCCATTACCGAGCGCGGCCCTGCGCGCGAGGCGTTCAAAGCGTGGGTCGAGAAAATCTGGCAGGAGAAGGACGAGGAGATCAGCCGGATTCTCATAGAATCGCGTTCATGACCCGGATCGCGGATGCCGCAGGTGCGCGCTACCGCGCTCTCTTCGAGACCACTCCCGACGGCATCATGGTCGTGGACGACGCGGGAACCTACGTCGACCTCAATCAGGCCATGTGCGCGATGCTCGGCGGCACGTACGAGGAGCTGATCGGCCGCCACTTCCGCGACTTCATGCCGCCGGACCGGCTCGAGGAAGCGTTCGCCGCCTTTGCCGCGCTGCAGAGCGAAGGGGCGCTGGCGGTCGAGTTCCCGATCCGCCGCACCGACGGCCGCATCCTCAATCTCGAGTGGCGCTCGCGCTCGAACTTCCTTCCCGGCCTCCACTTCTGCATCGCCCGCGACCTCTCCCCGCGCGAAGAGGCGCAGCGCGCGCTGCGCGAGAGCGAGGAGCGCTACCGCGCCTTCGTCGCCAACAGCAGCGAGGCCATCTGGCGCATCGAGCTGGAGGAGCCGGTGCCGACCGCCCTCGAGCCCGACGAGCAGATCGACCGCTATTACCGCTACGGCTATCTCGCGGAGTGCAATGAAGTCATGGCCGCGATGTACGGCTTCTCCACCAGCGCGGAGATCGTCGGCGCGCGCCTCGGCGACCTGGTCGTACGCGAAGACCCGAACAACATCGAGTACCTCCGCGCCTTCATCGCCAGCGGCTACCGTCTCCTCGACGCCGAGTCGCATGAGGTGGACCGCGAGGGAAACGAGAAGCATTTCGTCAACAATCTGATCGGCGTCGTCGAGAACGGCGCGGTCCTGCGCGCCTGGGGCACGCAGCGCGACATCACCGGGCAGCGCACGACCGAGCGCGAGCGCGCCGCGCTCGTGGAGCGCCTCGAGTTTCTCGCCGACGTCACCGCCGTCCTCGGTTCGTCGCTCGATTACGAGGAGACGCTGGCCTCGGTGGCCGCCGCGGCCGTGCCGCGCTTCGCCGACTGGTGCTTCGTCGACATCGTCGACGCGGCCGGCCATGTCGAGCGCGTGGCCGTGCAGCACAGCGACCCGAGGCAGGTCGAGCTCTGCATCGGGATGGAGCGCCGCTACCCGACGCCTCCCGAGACACCGGTCGGCCCGCCGCACACGATCCGCACCGGCGTCACGCAGTCGTACGACATCGACTCCGCCCTGCTGGCCGCGCACGCGAAGGGCGAGGAGCATCGCCGGCTGCTCGAGGCGCTGCACTTCCACGCCGGCCTGGTCGTGCCGCTCGCCGCGCGCGGGCGTACCCTCGGCGCGCTCGCCTTCGCGCTGTCGGAGTCGGAGCGCAAGTTCACTGAGGAGGACGTGCGGCTGGCGGAAGACCTCGGGCGCCGCGCCGGCCTGGCCCTCGACAACGCGCGGCTGTACGGCGAGCTGGAACGCGCCAACCGCGCCAAGGACGAGTTCCTGGCCATGCTCTCCCACGAGCTGCGCACCCCCATGACGGCCACCCTCGGCTGGGGCACGATGCTGCAGGGCGGTCTCGATGCCGCCGGCACGCGCACCGCCGCCGACGCCATCGTGCAGGCCACGCGCGCGCAGGCGCACCTCATCGACGACCTGCTCGACATCTCCCGCATCGTCTCCGGCAAGATGCAGCTCGCCGTCCGCCCGATCCTCCTGGCCGACGCCATCGACGCCGCCATCGAGACGGTGCGCCCCGCCGCGGAGGCGAAGCAGATCGCGATGGAGATTCATCGCGACGCCGGCATCCGCCTGCACGGCGATCCCGCGCGCCTGCAGCAGGTCTTCTGGAACCTGCTCTCGAACGCGGTGAAGTTCACGCCGCGCGGCGGAAGGGTGTCGATCTCCGTGACGTCCGACGCCGACTCGGCGCGCGTGGTGGTGCACGACAACGGCGAAGGGATCGACGCCGAGCTGCTCCCCTACATCTTCGACCGCTTCCGCCAGGGGGAGAGCGGGGCGAGCCGCAAGTTCGGCGGCCTCGGCCTCGGACTCTCCATCGCCCGCAATCTCGTCGAGCTGCACGGAGGCACACTCACCGCCGCCAGCGCGGGCCGCGGCCAGGGTGCGGAGTTCACCGTGCTCCTGCCGATCGGCGCCTCCGAAGGCGACGTGGCCTCGGTGCGAGCGGTCGACTCCCCGCCGCAGCCGCTGCACGGCGTCTCGCTGCTCCTCGTGGAAGACGACCCGTCGACGCGGGCCATGCTGGAGATGGCCCTGCGCCGCTTCGGCGCCACGGTGACCGCGGCCGGCACGGCCGAGGAGGCGGTGGAGACGCTGCAGGGGACGCGCTTCGACGTCGTGGTCAGCGACATCGGCCTCCCCGGCCAGGACGGCTGCGCGCTGCTGCAGCGCATCCGCGCCGCGGGGGACCACACCCCGGCCATCGCCCTCACCGCCTACGCCAGCCCCACCGAGCGCGAGCGCGCCCTGGCGGCCGGCTTCCGTTCCTGGCTGGCCAAGCCGGTGGACCTGGAGAGGCTGGCCGCGGAGGTCCTCCGTACCATCGGTTGACGGTGCGTTGGTACATATGTACCATATCACCCATGTCCAACATCACCGTGGAGCGCATCCAGACCGGCATCCGCATGGAGAAGCGGCTGGTCAAGGTCCTCAAGGGGCTGGCCGAGTATCACGACATGACCCTCGGCGACCTGCTGGAGGGCATCGTCCTGCACGCGTTCGAGGGGAAGGCGCCGTTCAGCAAAGAGTCGCTGCAGAAGATCGCCGACCTCAAGAAGATCTACGGCCTGACGCTCGATGCCAGCTCCAGTCACCAACTGACGGAGGCAAAGAAAAGCCGTGCACGATCGTGAATTCGTCGAGGCCTTCGAGGCCTGCACCCTCCCGCCCGACCTCTTCTCCCACCGCGCCCACGTGCGCCTGGCCTGGCTCTACCTGCGCGAAGGCACGCTCCTCGAGACCCTGACCCGCTACAGCGAGGGCATCAAACGCTACGCCGCCAGCCTCGGCGCCGCCGGCAAGTACCACGAGACCATCACCTGGGCCTACCTCTTCCTCATCCACGAGCGCATGCAGCACGACCCCCACGTGACCTTCGAAGACTTTGCCGCCGCCAACGAAGACCTCTTCGGCCCCGTGCTCGAACGCTACTACTCCCGCGAGACGCTGAGCTCCGACCTGGCCCGCACGACGTTCGTCCTTCCCGCAACCTGATCAGGTGGACCGCCGGCGTCCCGCCGGCTGTCTGCGCAGGCGTCCCGCCTGCGCCCCCGGGGCGGCGGCGGGACGCCGCCGGAGACAGCCGGCGAGGACGCCGGCGGTCCGCTATCCTCCGCTCCACAGGCGCCGTCACGAACGTAGGGCGGGCTTCAGCCCGCCTCCCCCGGGGGAGGCGGGCTGAAGCCCGCCCTACATTTCGTGCGACGAACTACGAAAGATTTCGTTGACCGTACGAAACCTTTCGTATAGCCTCTCGTACAGTCAAACGGAGGCAATGGAATGGGCGACAAACCGACACCACGACCCACCGATGCCGAGCTCGCGATTCTTCGCGTGCTCTGGGAACGGGGACCGAGTACCGTCCGCGAAGTGCACGACGCGCTGAGCGCCACGCACGACAGCGGTTACACCACCGTCCTCAAGCTCATGCAGATCATGACCGACAAGGGCCTCGTCACCCGCGACGAGTCGCAGCGCGCGCACGTCTATTCTTCCCGTGAAGGGGAGCAGAAGACGCAGCGGCAGCTGCTCGGCGACCTGATGGACCGCGCCTTCGGCGGGTCGCCGGCAAAGCTGGTCATGCAGGCGCTGTCAGCCTCTCGCGCCTCGGCCGAGGAGCTCAACGCCATCCGCCAGTATCTCGACAAGATGGAGGAAGAGAAGGCATGAACGAGCTGCAGCTTCTCACCGGACCCGTCGCCCAGGCCATCGGCTGGGCCCTGCTGCACCTGCTCTGGCAGGCCACGATCGTGGCCGGCATCCTGGCAGCCGTGCTCTCGCTGATGTCGCGCCAGAGCGCCAACGCGCGCTACATCGTTTCCTGCGGCGCGCTGGCCCTGGTCTTCTCCATGTTCGTGGCCACCGCCGTGCGCGCCTACGATCCGGCCGCCGCGCCGGTCGCGGCGAGCGCCGCCACCACCGAAACGATCAAGATCTCCCTGACCGACATCCCGGTCCTGGTGGCGCAGACCGCGGCCGCCGGCCTGAAGGATCGCGCCCTGAGCGCATTCTCCTCGGCGCGCGGCATGTTGCCGTCCGTCGTCGGTCTCTGGCTCGCGGGCGTCGTGCTGCTGTCGGCGCGCCTGCTCGTGAGCTGGGTCCGCGCGCGGCGTCTGGTGCGCCGCGCCGCCCGCCCCGCGGCTCCCGAGCTGCAGCTCATGGCCATCCGCCTCTCCGACGCCCTCGGCCTGCGCGGCGCGGTGAAGCTGCTCCAGTCGGCGGCGGTCGAAGTGCCGTCCGTCATCGGCTCGCTCCGACCGGTCGTGCTCATCCCGGCCAGCGCCCTGACCGGCCTCACGCCCGAGCAGATCGAGATGGTGCTGGCGCACGAGCTCGCGCACATCCGCCGTCACGACTTCCTCGTCAACCTCCTGCAGGCGGTCGTCGAGACGCTGATGTTCTATCACCCGGCGGTCTGGTGGATGTCGCGCCGCGTGCGCATCGAGCGCGAGAACTGCTGCGACGACCTGGCCGTGGCCGTGTGCGGCAACCCGATCCAGTACGCGCGGGCGCTGACGCGGCTCGAAGAGCTGCGCGCCTCGACCATGACCGTGGTCGTGGCCGCGAACGGCGGCTCGCTCCTCGAGCGCATCCGCCGCATCGCCGCGGACCGCGCCGAGGGAACCGTCTCCACCGCGCGCTGGGCGGCGGCGCTGGCCCTGCTGGCGGTGCTCGTCATCGCCGTGGCCGTGCCCTCCCTCCCCGCCTTCGCGGACAGAAACGAAGAGAAGAAGAAGAGCGCCGCGAAGTCGCAGCCGGCATCGTCGAAGATCGACGTCGTCGAGGTCTCGCCGGAAGCGAGACTGGCCATCGTCGACATGGCTGACGACGATGACGATGACTACGACTACGACTACGGCATCGACGCTCCCGAGGCGCCGGAACCGCCGGAGCCGCCCGAGATCGCGCTGCACGGCCTCGCGCCACTGCCCCCCAATCCCGCCATCCCCGGCGTCCCGGCCCCCGCGCCGGCACCGCATGTCTACCCCGCCCCGTTCGCGCGTCCCGGACATCCCGCGCCGCCCGCACCGCCGGCGATGCTGGCCATGCTCGACCGCAATCGCGCCGACGACGAGCTCGAATACGAGTACGAATACGAGCACGGCGACGACAAGAAGAGCGACCGTCCCATCGGCGAGGGCGGCAAGCTCACCGTCGACGAGCTGATCTCGCTGCGCGCGGTCGGCGTCACGCCGGAGTACGTCAACACGATGCGCGAGCTCTTCCCGGGACTCACGCTGCGCGGCGTCACCAGCATGAAGGCCGTCGGCGTGTCCACGGAATTCATCCGCCAGATGCGCAGCGCCGGCTTCGAGGTGAAGACCGCCCGCGAGGCCACCAGCCTCGCCGCCGTCGGCGTCACCCCTGAGTACGTGCAGCAGATGCGCAGCGCCGGCTTCGACGTGAAGACGGCCAAGGAGGCGACCAGCCTCAAGGCCGTCGGCGTGACCCCTGAGTTCATCAGCGAGATGCGCGACGCCGGCTTCGCCGTCACGAGCGCGAAGGACGCCTCGGGACTGGCGGCGGTGGGCGTCACCTCCGCCTGGGTGCGCGGCATGAAGGCGGCCGGTGTGAACATCACCAGCGCCAGGGACGCGCAGAGCATGAAGGCGGTCGGCGTCACGCCGGAGTTCGTGCAGCGCCTGGCCAAGGCCGGCTACACGAACCTCACCGCCCGCGAGCTCGCGCGCATGGCCGCGGCCGGAATCGACGACGACTTCATCCGCGAGATGGAGCAGTACCGCAAGAAGAACTGACCTGAATGTAGGGCGGGCTTCGGCCCGCCACCCCGGGGGAGGCGGGCTGAAGCCCGCCCTACATTTCCACCCTTACAGGAGAACTGAATCATGAAGCGTATTGCCACGCTCACGCTGTTCGTCTGCCTGCTCGCGACCTCGGCCTTCGCACTCGACGGCGCCTGGACCGCCGCGCTCGACGAGAAGCGTCCCGGCTCCCTCTACCTGAACCTGACCCAGGGGCGGAGCCACAACATGGGATCCACCTTCCAGCTCGCGAGCTTCAGCGGGCTGACCGACGCGCAGATCCGCGCGTCGTCCACGACGCCGGTCAACTTCGAGATGCGCCGCGAGGCGGGCACGGTCAGTTTCGAGGGGACGTTCCGCAACGGCAAAGGCGCGGGACAGTTCACCTTCGCCCAGGACCGCAGCTACATCGACAAGGTCCGCGCCCTCGGCCTGGAGTTCGAGCTCGACAAGCCGCATCGCCGCCGCAACCGCACCGATGAGGAAGACCTCTTCTCCCTCGCGCTGCACGACGTCTCCACGGCCTTCATCAAGAGCATGATCGCCGAGGGGTACCGCGTGTCGCTCGAGAAATACCTCACCATGCGCATCTTCAACATCACGCCCGAGTACATCCGCGAGATGCGCTCGCTGGGCTTCAAGGAGATCGACGCCGAGGAGCTGGTGGCCACGAAGATCCACAAGGTCACGCCGCAGTTCGTGCGCGACATGCGCGCCGCGGGGTGGGACCTGTCGCTCGAGGAGCTGCAGTCGTCCGCGATCCACGGCGCCACGCCGGCCTTCGCGGAGGAGATGCGCAAGCTCGGCTACGGCAACCTCGATCACGACGACCTGGTGTCGTTCCGCATTCACCGCGTGACGCCGGAGTTCATCGAGGAGCTGCGCAAGCTCGGCTACGACAAGGTCAAGGCGGACGACCTGGTGGCCATGCGCATCCACCGCGTGACGCCGGAGTTCATCCGCGAGCTCGCGGCGGCAGGTTACGAGAACGTGCCGCCGCGGAAGCTCGTCGAGATGCGCATTCACAAGGTGGATGCGAACTACTTGAAGAAGATGCGGAACTGAAACGTAGGGCGGGCTTCAGCCCGCCTCCCCCCGGGGTGGCGGGCTGAAGCCCGCCCTACGTTTTTCTATTCCGTCTTGATCGCCGCCACGTAGCGGATCGCCTCCCCTTCCTTGCCCAGGCGGAACGGGTGGATGTCCACGTCGTCCTCGCGCATGACGATCACCACGCCGCGGCTGATCCCCATCGGTCCCGCGGCGAAGTAGCGCACGCCGACGTGGTAGGTGCCGCGCGCGGTACGCCGTGCGCGGACGACCTCGGGGCCGAGGCCCTGGGTGATGTCCTCGTAGAGCTGCAGGCCGGAGTCGCTCTCCTTGTTCGAGTAGTACACCTCTTCCCCGCTCGGGTCGACCACGTGCAGGTCGACGTCGTTGGCGTCGGTCTCCCACGCCAGGGTGATGCGCATGGCGTCGACGCGGTCGAGGTCGACCTCGTGCTCGCGGGCGCGCTGCTCGATGTCGCGGCGCATGTCCGGCTCCTTCTTCAGCCAGGCGCGATAGACGTAGCCGAGCTCCTCGCGCACGACGCGCTTCACGCCGCCGTACCAGCCGGGGAAGTCCTGGCGCGTGGCCGTCTCCAGCACGCGCGCGGCCTCTTCGATCCGCCCGTCGCGCCACAGCAGCAGCGCGAGGTGGCGATAGGCGTTGGCGCGGTCGGGACGCAGTTCCAGCGCGCGGCGCAGCGGCGCCTCGGCCAGGGAGGCGCGATGCGTGCGCAGGAGCAGCAGTCCGGCGCGCTGCAGCAGCTCCGGCTTGTTCGGCGCCACCTCGATCAGCGAGGCGAACGCGCGCGCGGCCTCGGTCTCACGGCCGAGCTCCGTGCCGGCCACGCCGAGCACCTCGTAGACCTGCGGGTTCTCCGGATCGTACGGCTGCCAGCGCAGCGCGAGCGCGCGCAGGTCGGACCATTCGCCGAGGGCGGCCAGCGTCTCGCTGAGCTGGTTGTACAGCTCGCGGTCGTGCGGGCTCTCGCGGAGCTGCCGTTCGAGCTTCGCCACGTCATCGCGTGACGGAGTCCTGCGGCGCGTCCAGTCCACCGTGGCGCGCTTCCGGCTCTGCGGCTCCGGCGGCGCCGGCCGCCGCGCCGCGGCCCCGACGCGCATCGGCGCGGGAACCTCGACGGGTGCGGGAGCCGCGTCGGTGGAAACGATGCCTCCCGGGACGCCGCCCACCACTCCTCCGGCCACACCGCCGAGGACACCGCCGACGACACCGCCTTCCACGCCGCCCTCGACATCGCTCTCCTCGGACACCGCGAGGTCCATCGCCATCTCCTCGGCCACGACATCCTGCGGCGCGGCGCTCTGCGCCACGACCGGCGCCGAGGCCACGGACGGCGGCACGGACTTTGGCATGTCGGCGCGCTCGCGGCGCTCGGGACGCGGCACCGCCACCGGCATCGGCGGCACCGGCCGGTCGGCCCACTGCTCGTTGCGGCGGTCGATGCGGCCGATGCCGCCCGCCTCGATGGTCAGGATCGCGGCCAGCGCGCGGCGGTCGAGGCCCCAGCGCTGGTACTCCCATTCATTCTCGAGCACGAGCATGGTCGTGCGCGGGATGACCACGCGCTGCGCGGTGCTGATGCGCACCTGCTCGGTGGCCAGCGCGCGGCGCACGGCCTCGGAGGGCTCGCTGGCCTCGCGCTGGGCGAGGTATTCGAGATAGGCGCGGTAGGCCTCGCGCTCGAGGAGCGGCGCGAAGGTCTTCGACTCCAGCGCCGAGGCGTTGCCGAGATTCGGCTCGCGGCCGGCCTTCAGCCTGCCGAGGACGATCACCTCGTCGCCGGGCTGCACGTCGTCGAAGTGCGACGGGTAGAGCCATTCCGCGCTGGCGTCGGCGATGTCCACCGTGCCGCCGAGGGGGCGGCGCAGATCCGCGGCGGCCTCGCGGGCGCGCGTGGCCAGCGACTCGCTGAACGGCACGCGCACGATGCGTCCGCGTCCGGCGGTGATCGCCTTGGCGGTGGCGTTGTCTTCGCGGCTGCCGAGGATCAGCGCGTGGATCGTGGCGCGGGACGGCAGCGTGTCGATCGCCGATTTCAGCTCGTGCGGCGCGACCGTGCCCACCGTCGGCACGAGATCGCTGGCCAGGATGATGCCGCGGGACGGCTCCTCGCGGAGCGTGCGCGTCACGTCGCGGACCAGCGCGCCGATGTCGGTGCCGCCGAGGAAGAGACGCTCGCGCAGCAGCGCCCCGGCGCGGCGGGAGAGCTCGGAGGCCGTGCCGCTCGCGAGCGGGACGATGTCCTGGTCGAACGCCACGAGCTGCACGCGCGTGCCGCCCGGGAACGCGCCCAGCAGCTCTTCGATGGAGCGGATGCGGTGCGGCGCGCCCTCGGCGCTGGAGGCGCTCGTGTCGACGTAGAGGGTCCAGTTGGCGGCTGGCGGCTGGCGGTTGGCGGGTTGGACGTTGGGGCGCATCGCGGCGAGATAGAAGTCGCCGGCGCGCAGGATGCGCGGGGCGCTCGCGTCTTCCGGCCAGGTCAGGATGATGTCCTTGTCGGGGGTCCAGTCCGTTTCCTCGAAGCTGGTGACCTGGGCGGTGCTGGTGGTCATCTTTCCGGCGCTGCCCTGCCCCGGGATCGGGGTGACGAAGGCCTTGAACGTCAACTTCTTGACCTTATCCAGGCCGCGCAGCGGGAGGGCGTACGTCCGGGCGCCGTTCTCCAGCGGGAGCAACTGCGTCCACGAGACCACCAGGTGCACCGGCGCCTTCGCCTCGATCGGGAAGATGCGCGCCGAGAAGCGGTTGCCCTGGTCCTGCTCGAGCAGGGCCGGGTCGCGCATCTGGTGCAGGTACGACTCGTACACCTGATTGGCGCGGAGACGCTCCACCACCTCCCCTTCCATCAGGTGGCCGTTCACGTCCTTGGCGAAGCGGCTGATGGCGGCGTTCTGCGGGAGCGTGCAGGTGAAGCGTCCCTCGATGCGGCGCTCCTGCGGATTGCGGAAGCGCAGCTCCATCTCCGTCAGCGACAGCATCCCGTGGATGGCCGTGCGCACGGAGAGCTCTTCGAGGATCAGCTCCTGCCCGTCGGGATCGGCGAAGGTGATGGGCGGGATGGGAGGCGCCGGCGCGGCCTCGCGGGGCTTCGGCGTGTCGACGAGCCGCGGCGTGGCGTCGAGCAGCGGCCGCGGCGGCGTCTTCGTTTCCTGCGGCGCGGCGCCGATGAGCAGCGCCAGGATCGTAGCGGCGAGGAGGGCAGCGGTGAGCGAGAGAGAGCGTGCTGAGGGCTGCATGCTCCCTTGGATGCAGGAAGGGCGGAAAAAGAAACTCCGCTCGTGAACGTAGGGCGGGCTTCAGCCCGCCGCCCCCGGGGGAGGCGGGATGAAGCCCGCCCTGCGTCAGAACGCGGCCAGCAGCGCGGCCACGTCGATGACGCCGTACCCCTGCCCGCGATCCCACCGTCCGTTGTAGTTCTGGGTCTTCTGGCGCAGTGCCGACATGATCTGATTGCCGGCCGGGACCGTTTTCAGGGGGCCCGTCTTCGCCTTCCGCGACAGGAGCAGGGCGATGGCGCCGGCCACGTGCGGCGCGGCCATGCTGGTGCCGCTGTCGGCGAGCACGTCGTTGTCCGTCCCCCCTTTGGCGGCCTTCACGTTCACCCCCGGCGCGCAGACGAGCGGCTTCTTCTGGTCGTCGCGCGTCGGACCGTACGAGGAGAAGCGGCCGACGCGGATGGGGTTGCAGGCGTCGACGGCGCCGACCGCGATCACGCTCGACGCGGTGCCGGGGATGCTGAGCGTCATCTCCTCGCTGATGTGATTGAGGAAGCGGGTCGGCGTGCCGCCGCGACGCTCGAGCCAGGCGTGAATGTGACAGTCTTCCTGCGTGGCCTTGCTGGTGATCTCCAGGCTCCATTCGCCGAGCGCTGCCGCTCCGCCGAGCACACTTCCGAGCTCGATCGCCAACAGGCTGTCGCCGTTGTCGACGTGGCGTTTGGTGAAGAGGAGACGATACGGTCCTCCCTCGGCGAACGTCCCGGCGGCCTCCGGCGCCGCGGTCCCCACCACCTGCGACCATTCTTTCTTCGGGTCGCCCAGCCGGAACTCGACCTCGGCCGCGCTGTTCCACCACAGCTCGATGCGCTCGGTGCGGTCCGCCCCTTCGACCCGCTCCCAGAGCAGCTCCTCGGCGGAGTTCGGGAGCAGGGTGACGTACGCGTGGCCGTTCTTCCCGCGCTCGTTCCCAGCCGACTTCACCACCACGCGGCCCGGCTTCGTGCCGGAGCCGGAGAAGGCGTCGAACGCCACTTCCAGCGACGACTTGCCGTCGTGCGCGCCGGCATTCATCCCCTGGCTGACGTTCACCACGACCGGCAGTTTGCGCTCGCGGGCGAATGCATCGATGAACGCCAGCGCCTCGATGTGGCTCGCCGAATAGCCGATCGGACCGCTCCCCGCCGAGATGACGATCAACAGCTTCGCGTCCGGCGCCACCCCTCCCGCGAAAGGACCGGACGCGCGTCCGGCGGCGATGCTGGCCACGTGCGTGCCGTG
>DASPMO010000015.1:0-87765 GCA_035627015.1 Thermoanaerobaculia bacterium
CACGCCGTCGAACGCGCCCGTGCGGAACGGCATCTTCGTCATGTCGCCGACCACCACCGGCACGCTCGTATTGCGGCGCACGTGCAGGGCGGCCTCGAACGCGTAGTCGATGCCGAAGACGCGGTGTCCGCGCTGCTGCATGCGCACCGCGAGCTGTCCCAGTCCCACCGCCCCGTCCAGCAC
The DNA here is from genome assembly GCA_035627015.1 of Thermoanaerobaculia bacterium. Classification (GTDB taxonomy): domain Bacteria; phylum Acidobacteriota; class Thermoanaerobaculia; order Gp7-AA8; family Gp7-AA8; genus QHVT01. The sequence goes on from DASPMO010000015.1 coordinate 184, forward strand.
GCGGCCCGGAGGAAGACGATCCACCTCGCGCAGGATCATCCCCAGGCGATGCTCGTGGCGCGGCCCGAACATCTCCGGCTGCGTGCCCCAGGCGTGGGTGGCGGTCTCTGGTGAACTCATGTGCGGTGTATATAATGAAGGTTCCACAATTGACATCTCAAACGGGGGCAACATGGTGAAGGTGATGCGTGGAGTGGTTTTTTGTGTTGCTTTGTGCCTCGTCGCCTTGCAGGGGACGGCACAGACCACGACAACGTGGGATCCGCAGAATCCGCATGTCGGCGCCGGCCAGCTGCAGATGGCGGGCACGCCCGGCGATTACATCACGGGCAACCGCGAATACCGGGTCGGTCCGCAGCACGGACGCTGGTTCGGCTTCGTGACGCACCGCACGGACGACGGCACGCCCCTCGGCGTGCGAATCTCTTTCAGCTCGAACGATTTCAACAACGAGATCACCGGCTCGTCGTGGTTCCTCGAGTTCCACGTCGTCGACATCCCGGGCGCGGTCTTCGGCGAAGGCACCTACGTCGGCGCGCAGCGCGCCCCCTTCACCGATTCGGGTCACCCCGGCCTCTCCGTCACCGGCGACGGCCGCGGCTGCAACACGATCACCGGCCGGTTCGAGGTCACGGCATTCGAGTTCGACTGCATCCCCGACACCACGACCACGCAGCTGCACCTCACGCACTTTGCCGGGACCTTCGAGCAGCACTGCGAAGGCGGACGGCCATTCGCCCGCGGCTCGATCATCTACAACGCCCCGTCCACCGGCACGATCTGCGGTGATGACGGTGACGGAGATGGAGACGGCGAGGGTGACGGGGACGACGACGGCGAAGACGAGGAAGAGCCCGCGCCTCCTCCCCCCTTCCAGGTGACGTTCCCCTCCGAGGTCTGGACCGCGCCCGTCGAGATGACGAACAGCGAGACGCGGACGATCGCGTTCAACACGGCCGTCGACGGCACGGTCATCTCCGACCTCAATCTCTCCGTCATCACCAACGCCCTGCCGACGGACGAGTTCCACGCGGAGATCACCCCCTCGGTCATCGCCGCGCCGGGCGCCGCCGAGGGACAGATCAAGATCACCACGGGCCCGATGACCTTCCCGCGCACCTACACGGTGACGGTCATCGCCAGCGACGGCACGGTCTTCAACAACTCCTCGTTCCTCGTCGACGTCCAGTGCACGCCCCCCTTCATCCTCGGCATCGACCAGCCGAGGAGCGTGGCGGCGACGGGCGGAAACGTGCAGTTGCAGACCAAGGCCAGCGGCTCCGGACCGTTCACCTATCAGTGGTACCGCGGCTTCCGCGGCATGACCCGCGATCCGATCGCGACCACGGGCGCGAACCTCACGGTGCCGAACGACTCGGCGAATTACTGGGTGCGCGTCCGCAACGCCTGCGGCACGTTCGACAGCCAGGTCGTGCGCGCCGCGAATCCGTAAGCGAATGAAGGGGCGGGCTGAAGCCCGCCCCACATTCAGCCGAGGAGCGCCCGCAATGCCGCCGGCGCCTCGCGAAGCGCCTCGTTCAGCTTCTCCGCGTCCTTGCCGCCGGCCTGCGCGAGATCGGGCTTGCCGCCCCCCTTGCCGCCGACGATCGGGGCCAGCCTGCCGATGAGCGTGTTGGCCTGCACGCGGTCGAGCAGGTCTTTCGTGACCGCCGTCAGCAGCGTGACCTTGCCGTCGGTGGCGCTGCCGAGGACCACCACGCCGCTCTTGAGCTTCGAGCGCAGCTCGTCGGCGAAGTTGCGGAGGTCGCCGCCGCTGAGGTCATCGACGCGCCTGGCGATCAGCTTCACGCCGTCGACGTCCTGCGACTCGTCGGCGGACTGCAGCCCCGCCCCTCCACTGGCCGCGCGCAGCTTCAGCTGCTTGAGCTCTTTCTCGAGCTGCTTCTGCTTCTCCTGCAGCGAGCGGACGTACGCGGGCAGCTCTTCGAAAGGCACGTGCGCCTGCGAGGCGACGCTGTTCGCGGTGTCGTCGAGCTTCTGGAAGAGCGCCAGCGCGCCGCGGCCGGTGACCGCTTCCATGCGCCGCACGCCCGCGGCGAGCGAGCGGTCGGAGACGATCTTGAAGATGCCGATGTCGCCGGTGCGGTTGACGTGGCAGCCGCCGCAGAACTCGCGGGAGAAATCGCCCGCGGCGACGATGCGCACCATCTCACCGTACTTTTCGCCGAACATGGCCACGGCGCCGCTCTTCTTCGCCTCCTCGAGCGGCATGACGGTCTTGGTCACCTCGAGGTTCGCGCGGACGCGGTCGTTGACGGCATCTTCGATCGCGCGGAGCTGCTCGTCGGTGAGCGGCTGGTGATGCGTGTAGTCGAAGCGGAGGCGGTCCGGCGCGACGAGCGAGCCGGCCTGCTGCACCGTCGGGCCGAGGATGTCCTTCAGCGCCTTGTGCAGGAGGTGCGTGGCGGTGTGGTTGGCGGTGGTGTCGAGACGCGTCGGCGCGGGCACCGAGGCGCGGACGTGAGAGCCGACGGTGAGTGAGCCTTCGTCGACACGCACGCGCGACACCGGCAGCTCGCCGAATGGCTTCTGCGTGTCGAGCACCGTGGCGCGCCCGATGCGTTGACCGGCTTCGCCGAGCCATTCCAGCGTGCCCACGTCGCCGATCTGGCCGCCCGACTCGGCGTAGAACGGCGTCGGCGAGAGGACGACTTCTCCTTCGCTGCCGTGATGGAGCGCGTCGCGCTCCTCGCCGCCGATGACGATCGACTTCACCTCGGCATCGACGTTCTCGTACTGCTCGTAGCCGACGAACTCCACCACGCCGACCTTCTCGGCGATCGCGGCGAACGTGGCCGCGTCCGCGCTCAGCGCGAACTTCGAGGCCGCCTTCGCCTTCGCCCGCGCGTCGGCCATGTTCTGCTCGAAGCCGGCGCGGTCGAGGGTCACCCCCTCCTCCTCCGCCATCTCGGCGATGAGGTCGATGGGGATGCCGTAGGTGTCGTAGAGGCGGAAGATCTCCGCGCCGCCGAGGGTCGTGTCGCCGCTGCGGCGGACATCGTCGAGCACCTGGCCGACGCGCTCCATGCCCGTGGTCAGCGTGCGGGAGAAGCGTTCTTCCTCGGATTCGAGCGTCTTGAGGATGGCCTCGCGGCGCTCGTGGAGCTCGGGATAGGCGTCGCCCATCGCCGCGATCACCGAGTCGACGAGCTGCGTGAGCAGCACCGCGCCCGGCAGCTTGCGGCCGAAGCGGATGGCGCGGCGGATGATGCGGCGCAGCACGTAGCCGCGTCCCTCGTTCGACGGGATGACGCCGTCGCCGATGAGGAACGTCGACGCGCGGGCGTGATCGGCCAGCACGCGCACGGCCGTGTCGTGCTCGCTCTCCATCGCCCCGGCGTAGCGATAGCCGGAGACTTCCTCGATGCGGCGGATGATCGGGGCGAAGAGATCGGTGTCGTAGTTCGTCCCCGCCTTCTGCAGGACCAGGGAGATGCGCTCCAGCCCCATGCCGGTGTCGACCGACGGGGCCGGGAGCGGATGGAGCACCCCTTCCTCGTCGCGGTCGTACTGCATGAAGACGAGGTTCCAGACCTCCATCGTGTCGTCGCCGGGGCCGTTGACCAGCTCCGGCACGTTCTTCGACAGGTCGTCGCCGCGGAAGTAGTGGATCTCCGAGCACGGGCCGCACGGACCGGTGTCGCCCATCTGCCAGAAGTTGTCCTTCTTGCCGAAGCGCAGGACGCGCGACGGGTCGGCGCCCGCCTTGACCCACAGCGCCGCCGCTTCCTCGTCCGCCGGGACTTTGTCGTCCCCCTCGAAGACGGAGAACCAGAGGCGCTCCTTCTCCAGACCGTAGACGTCGACCATCAGCTCCCAGGCGAAGCGGATCGCGTCTTCCTTGAAGTAGTCGCCGAAGGAGAAGTTCCCCAGCATCTCGAAGAAGGTGTGGTGGCGGGCGGTGCGGCCGACGTTCTCGAGGTCGTTGTGCTTGCCGCCGGCGCGGACGCATTTCTGCGAGGTCGTGGCGCGCGCGTAGTCGCGCTGCTCGCGGCCGAGGAACGTGTCCTTGAACTGATTCATCCCGGCGTTCGTGAAGAGCAGCGTCGGGTCGCCCGCGGGGACGAGCGACGAGCTGGCCACGCGGCGGTGGCCGTTCTTCTCGAAATAGCCGAGGAAAGCCTCGCGAATTTCAGTGGTAGTGAGCAATCGGGCTCCTTCGTGGTTGGTAACAGTGTCGCGTTGAGGTTGGTTCCCGCGGGCGGGAAATTCGGAATTGAAAATTGAAAATTGAAAAAGCGGCGCGAACACGACGAGCGCGAGCGTCACGCTTTTTCAATTTTCAATTTTCAATTTTCAATTCCGCTTTCCAACAGCCGCGAGCAACTTCTTCCCAACGTCCGTGTTGTCCTGGAATCCCGCGAACGCACCAGCGCCGGGACCGTAGGCAAAGATGGGCACGGCGGTAGCGGTGTGATCGCCGGTCGACCACTCGATGCGCCAGCGCGAGGTGGTCTTGGTCTCGGAGACGCGCAGGCCACCGGTCTCGTGGTCGGAGGTGACGAGGACCAGCGTGTCGCCGCGCTTCATGGCGAAGTCCAGTGCCACGCCGACGGCTTCGTCGAACGAGGTCAGCGCCTTGCGCAGGTCGACGTGGTGATTCTGATGGCTGGACGAGTCGGTCCCCTCGTGCTCGATCATGAGGAAGAAGCCGTCGGGATCGTCGTCGAGCCGGTCGAGGGCCCACTTCGCCAGCACCGGCAGCGGCGCCTCCGGCACGTCGAGGTTCCGCTCCTGATATGGGAAATACGCGAGCAGCTTCGCCCCCTTCGCGGTATCGAGCTGCGCCCGCGTGTTGACGACGGTGTAGCCGTTCTCCTTGGCCACCTGCGCCGCCTCGGGGCTCAGCTCGCGCGAGAAGTCTTCCTCGCCGGTGCCGGCGAGGACCTCCGCGCCGCTGCGCAGCATCTGCAGGTCGACCCCTTTGTCGCGGCGATGCTTCGCGTGCGCGGCGAACGCAGCCGGGGTGGCGTCCCAGAAGTTCGCCGTGGTGACGAGGCCCGTGGCCTTGCCGCGCTTCTCGGCCTGCTCGAGCACGGTCGGATAGGGCGCGAGCGTCTTCGGATCGACGCTGACCATCTCGTAGTTGGTCTTGAAGCCGGTGGCGAGGGCGGTGGCGGCGGCGGCGGAGTCGGTGACGGCGCGGTCGGCGCACTGCGTCGTGTGCAGTCCGGTGACGGGCATCGTCCCGATGCGGAAGTTCTCGCCGCGCAGGTTCCTGGCGACGGTGAAGTGGCCCGTCCCCGCGCCGTCGGCGATGAGGAGGATGACGTTCTTCGGTGGCTGTGCGGCGGCGGCCGCGAGGAGCATCGCTGCGAGGACGTTGATCATGTTCGATGCGCTTGGTGACGTAGGGCGGGCTTCAGCCCGCCTGGACGGGCTGAAGCCCGTCCTACGTGGGCTGAAGCCCGTCCTGCGTTCGGGAAATCTCGCGCACGACTTCCCACACGAGCGCGGAATCATAGCCTTTCGCGCCCAGATACGCGGCCAGCTTCGTCCGCCCTTCCTCCGTGCCGAGGTAGTCCTCGCCGTGGCGGCGCACCAGGATGCGGGCCCGGCGGGCGCACAGCTCGCGCAGCGCCTCCCCCTCCCGCTCGGCGTCGACGTTGTCGCGCAGCGCCTTCGCGGCCTCGTCGTCGCCGACGCCCGCGGCCTGCAGCTCGCGGCGGATGCGCAGGCGTCCCACGCGCTTGTTCGCGCGCGTGCGGACGAAGGCGCCGGCGAAGCGCGCGTCGTCGAGCCACTGCTCGCGGTGCAGCCGCGCCACGGCCAGGTCGATCTCTTCCTTCTCGAACTTTTTCGCGCGCAGCTTGCGGCGCAGCTCCACCTCGCTGTTGAAGCGATAGCGGAGGATGCGCAGCGCGGCTGTGTAGCAGTCGGTCATGTGAGACGGGCCGCAGCCCGTCCCACATTACACCATGGCATCAGCTCCAGCCGCGGCCGCGCGTCGGGACGAAGACGCGATGTTGCGTCGCTGCCTCGAGGCGCGGCGGCGCCGGCGGCACGGGCGACGGATTCGGCTGCCCGTCGATGACCGCGGGGAAGGCGTCGTGCCAGCCGTCCTTCGCGGCCAGGGCGATGTCGGCGATCAGCTCGTCCACGCGCTCCCTGGTCAGCGAATGCATGACGAAGACGTGCGCGAAGGCCCGCTGCTCGCTCTCCGTGTCCGACACCGGCACGTCGAGCGTCTCGGTGTCGATGGTCCATTTGTAGTTGAGCGTGCTGTTGGTCTGCCGGAAGCGGACGGTGAGCGAGAGCGCGGAGCGCGCGATCCAGAGATCGACCTCCGGCCCGAACTTCGCCTTCAGCTCCGCCTCGAGCTCGCGCAGGCGCGACTCCGCATACGCGGCGACGGACTCCGTTTCCAGCGCCTTGCGCATGTTGTCCTCGTAGCTCATGCGCGAGAAGTAGTCCCACAGGATGAGCGGCGAGAAGCCGGAGCGCGAGCCGCCGAACGTCGTGTCGGGCGAGCCGATGTAGCCGACCGTCTCCGGCGGCTCGAGCTGGTATTTCGTCCGCGTCATGTAGATGCCCGACGGCCAGGGACCGCCGATCCATTTGTGCATCGAGCAGCCGATGCTCATCACGGCGGGATTGCGGAAATCGAAGATCGGGCCGCGCCTGTCGATGAGGCCGCGGTTGTGCGCCATCTCGATGAACGGCAGGAACGGCGCGCCAAGGGCGCCGTCGACGTGGAGCCAGAACCCGCGGCGGACATCGGTGTGGTCCGGCGACCAGCGCACCTGGCGCTCCCACAGCCACGGGAGCTCCTGTCCCAGACGCTCCAGCATGGCATTGATGGCGGGGACGTCGTCGTACGCGCCCTTCCAGGTCGTCCCCATGTTCGCCACGATGATGGGCGGGTGCCCGCGCTCGACGAAGAACCGCACGAGCTTCTCGAGCTGGTCGACGCGGACGGTGCCGGAGTCCGGCGCGTCGTTGGCGTTATGCGACGGCACTTCCTGCGGCCATTGGCCGTCCGGCGTGATGGGGCACTGGTTCGGGTAGCGGCGCTGCCCTTCCTCGTAGAACGTCGTCAGCTCCAGCACGCGTACGGCTTTGATGACCGAGTAGTGGGTGTCCTCGGAGTAGAAGATGACCGGGCGGTACTTGTTGGGATTTTCGTCGCCGTCGATCGGATCGACGTACACGAGGCCGCGGCTTCTCGCGCCGTTCGACGGCTCCTCGATCAGTTGCCGTCCCTTGAGATAGTCGCGGGCGTTGAAGAGACCGTAATAGTTCGCCTCCGTACATCCCATCGTCAGCACGTACCCCCAGTAACGCTCGGGGTATTTCCGCACCGGCGTGCCGCCCTCCCCCGCCTCGGCGTCGTAACGATTCGGCCAGTCGGCGTTCCAGAGCGCGGCGAAGGTGTCGAGCACCGCGCGCTCGCAGAACTTCGAGTTGAGCGTGAAATCGCCCTGCGCGAACGGATCGCCGATGTTGTTGACGTGCATGTCCAGCAGCCACGAGAGGCGGCCGGAGTAGCTCTCGTCCTCGTTCGCCTGGAAGCCGGTGAAGCGCGCGTGCTGCGTGCCGAGGTAATCGACCAGCGAGGCGTACGCGTTCGCGCGCTGCGGCCCCGTCAGCCCCTCCGGCGGGATCTCGAACAGCCGGTAGTCGATGCGCGGCAACGACGGATCGGTGACGCTGGACGGCGGGATCTGCGGATAGACGGTCTCCGGATTTTCGAGTGGACCGGAGACCGCCGCACCCTCCGGAACCTGACTGCTCCAGGGACGCTGAGACGGACCATACGGTACGTCGGACATCGTTCTGCCCTCCTGCTCTGCGGTGTTGTTTGTCGAACCCGCGGAGATCGTAGGGCAAAGGACTTATTTCAGCAACGCCTCCTACAGCGTGTTGGAGAAGTCGAACGGCGAGTCGTCCCCGAACGGGTCCTCGGCGGTCTGGCCGGAGATGGTGAGCTTCCCTTCCATCTCCTCCTTGGACATGTCCGCGGTCGACTGGATGCCGCTGAGCTTGAGGCGGAACTCGTCGGGGTTCGAGGCCCGGCGCAGCGCCTCGTCGAGCGTGATCAGGCCGTTCTTGTAGAGCATGTACAGCGACTGATCGAAGGTCTGCATGCCGTACTGCGAGGTGCCCTGGGCGATGGCGTCCTTGATCAGCTTGGTCTTCTCTTTGTTCTCGATGCAGTCGCGGATGTACGCGGTCGAGATCAGCACCTCGGTCGCGGGCACGCGCCCGAGGCCGTCCGCGCGCGGCAGGAGGCGCAGCGAGATGACCGCCTTCAGCACCGCCGCGAGCTGCAGGCGGATCTGCTTCTGCTGGTGTGGCGGGAAGACGGAGATGATGCGGTTGACCGTCTCCGTGGCGTCCATGGTGTGCAGCGTGGAGAGGACCAGATGGCCCGTCTCCGCCGCCGTGAGCGCGGTCTCGATGGTCTCGTAGTCGCGCATCTCGCCGACCAGGATCACGTCGGGGTCTTGGCGCAGCGCGCTGCGCAGCGCCTGCGAGAACGACTTGGTGTCGACCTCGACTTCGCGCTGGTTGACGATCGACTTCTTGTCGCGGTGGAGGAACTCGATGGGGTCCTCGACCGTCATGATGTGCTCGGTGCGGTGGGCGTTGATGTAGTCGATCATCGCCGCCAGGGTGGTCGACTTGCCGGAGCCGGTGGTCCCGGTGCAGAGGATCAGCCCGCGCCGCTCCTCGGCGATCTTCTCGAGCACCGTCGGCAGCATCAGCTCGCGAATGGAGAGGATCTTGACCGGGATGACGCGCAGGACCAGGCCGACCGTGCCGCGCTGCTGGAAGATGTTGCAGCGGAAGCGTCCGAGGCCGGGGACCGAGTAGGCGATGTCGATCTCGTAGTTGTTCTTGAACTTTTCCTTCTGGCGCGAGGACATGATCGAGAACGCCATGGCGATCGTGTCCTCCTGCATCAGGCGCTTGAGCTCGACGAGCGGCACCAGCTCGCCGTCCACGCGGATGACGGGATGCGACCCGACTTTGATGTGCAGGTCGGACGCGCGCCGCTCCGCGGCAATTTTCAGCAAGTCATTGATGTGCACTGCGTCACCTCGAAGGACGTTGAGTTTTCCATTCTACGCGAAGGAGAGGGGTCGCCACTCTGCCCGCGCGTTCCGTGTCTTGGCAGGAGCCATGTTCACGCTCATCGCAGCAATGGCGCTCCTCGCGCAGCCGCGCTCGCACATCGTGGCCCAGCTCGGCCACAGCAAGCCGGTACACGCGGTGGCCTGGTCGCCTGGCGGGCGGCTGGTCGTGACGGCGGGCGCCGACGCCACGGCGGTGGTGTGGAACGCCGAGAGCGGGCACCATCTGCGCACGCTGGCCGGCCACACGAAGGAGATCGACGCCCTCGCCTTCTCGCCCGACGGGCGGTTCGTCGCCACCGGCAGCCGCGACCTGACCGCCAAGCTGTGGGACGTGGCCACCGGCGAGGAAGTGCGCACGCTGCCCCACGGCAACGGCGACATCCGGGCCGTCGCCTTCACGCCCGACAGCAGGCAGGTCCTGACCGGCGGCTGGGACTCCTCGGTCACGTTCTGGGACACGGCCACGGGCGAGCCGCTGCGGAGCCTGTCCGGATTCGAGAAGGGGGTGACCTCGATCGCCGTCTCCCCCGACGGCCGCAAGGTGGTCACCGGCAGCTCCGACCGCACGGCGCGGCTGTGGGACGCCGCGAGCGGCGGCGCGTTGCGCACGCTGGCCGGCCACACGGACACGATCACCGCTGTCGCCTTCTCCCCCGACTCCCGCTTCGTGGCGACGGCGAGCTGGGACCGCACGATCCGGTTGTGGGACGCGGGGAGCGGCAGCAGCGTGCGGACGCTGACGCGGCACACGGACGGAGTCCTGTCGCTCGCGTTCTCGCCTGACGGCCGGCGTCTCCTCAGCGGCGCCCGCGACCTGACCGCGGTCCTGTGGGACACCGCGAGCGGCAAGGCCCTGGGCGTGGCGACCGGACACACGGACTGGGTCTCCTCCGTCGCCTTCTCGCCGGACGGCCGCTATCTCCTCACCGGCAGCCACGACAGGACCACACGGCGCTGGGACTCGCGCGGCGACGCGTCTCCGCTGTTCTTCGCCTCGCACAGCAGCAGCCTCGAGGCGGCGGCGTACTCCCGCGACTGCCGCCTCTTCGCCACCGCCGGCCGCGATGGCATCGCCACGTTGTGGGACGTCTCCTCCGGCCAACCCATCCGGTCGCTGAAAGGGCACGAGCACTGGGTGATGGCGCTCGCGTTCGCGCCGGACGGCCGGTCGCTCGCCACCGCGAGCTGGGACAAGACGGTCAGGCTCTGGAGCGTTCCCACCGGCACCCTGCTGCGCACGTTCGCCGGCCACGAGGAGGCGGTGACGGCGCTGGTCTTCTCCCCCGACGGCCGGCTGCTGGCCACGCGCGGGTGGGATCAGAGCGCGAAGGTGTGGGACGTCTCCACGGGAGCGGAGGTCCGGGCCTTCGCGCCGAAGGAGAAACCGGTCGACTCGCTCGCCTTCTCGCCGGACGGGCGGTTCCTCGTGACGGGGTGGAACGCGGGCGCGCGCGTCTGGGACACGGCCACGTGGCAGCAGGTGCGCGTGATCGGCCCGCACACGATCGGCTTCGAGCTGCGCGCCGTGGCCTTCTCCCCGGACGGGCGCGTGCTGCTGACGGCCAGCGGCGACGGCACGGTCAAGCTCTGGAACGTGAAGAGCGGCGCCGCGCTGCGCACCCTGAGCGCGCACGCCGGGCAGGTCCTCGACGCCATCTTCTCCCGCGACGGCCGCTTCATCCTCACCGCCGGCGGCGACGGCACGGCGAAGCTCTGGAACGCCTCCACCGGCGCGGAGGTGCGCACGTTCGCCGGCCATACCGGCCCGGTGAACGCGGCGGTCTTCTCCTGCGACGCGAAGCTCGTCCTGACCGCCAGCGGCGACGGGACGGCACGGCTGTGGGAGCTCGATTCCAGCCAGGCCATGGCGACGGTGATCGCGTTCGAAAACGAGGAGTGGGCGGTGGTCGACCGCGACGGACGCTTCGACGCCGCGAGCGGCACGAAGGTCGAGGGGCTGCACTGGGTCACCGGCGACCGCGCCACCGCGCTCGGCCAGCTCGGGCAGCGCTACTACGACCCGGAGCTCCTGGCGAAGCTCCTCGGCGGCAAGGTGGGACTGATCGACGTCGAGGGGCTGGATCGATTGCCCGAAGGTCCGGAGGTGATCGTCGACGGGCCGGCGGCAGGATCGACGAAGATCGCCGTCACCCTGCGCGATCGCGGCGACGGCATCGGCAACGTGCGCGTGCTCGTGAACCTCAAGGAAGTGGCCGACGACGCGTGTGGCACGCGCGCGGGCCCGCCGAAGAAGAGCGTCTCTTGTGTGGTCGACCTCGCGGCCGCGCGCTTTTCGCGCAGCGAGGAGAACACGATCGAGGTCGTGGCGTGGAACCGCGACGGCACGGTCCACGAGCGCGGCGTGGTCCGGCGTCCCCCCGTGGGGGCCGGGGAAGCGCGCCTCCCCGAGCTCCACGCGATCGTCGTCGGCATCACCGACTACGCGGTGCCCCACCTGAAACTGAGCTATGCGGCCCCCGACGCCAACCGCATGGCCAGGGCGATCGAGCTCGCCGGCCGCGGGCTCTTCGGCGACGGGCGCGTGCACCTGACACGGCTCGTCACCGGCGACCCGGGCGTCCCGCCGCCCACGAGGGACAACATCGAGGCGGCGTTCGTCCTCGCGGCACGGCGCGCGGAGGAAGAGGACGTGTTGTTCGTCTATCTCGCGGGGCACGGCACCACCGCCGGAAAGGACTACGTCTACCCGACCTCGCAGGCCACGGCGATCGACATGCCGGATTCCCTGACCCGGAACCGCGCCGCCGTGACGGGCACGCAACTGCTCGAGTGGACCAAGCGGATCCACGCACGCAAACAGGTGATGGTCGTCGATACGTGTGCCTCGGGCGCGCTCGGCGCGCAGCTGCACCCGGACGAGCGCAGCGAGCGAAGCGAGATCGCCAGGCTGCTCCAGGAGCTCAGCGAGCGCACCGGCTTCCACATCCTGATGGGAAGCGCCGCCAATGCATCGAGCTTCGAGGACCATCGCCTCGGCCAGGGGCTGCTGACCTACACGCTGCTGGAGGGAATGAAGGGGGCCGCGCTGCTGAATGGAACGGACGTCGATGTGTCGCGGCTCTTCCAGCACGCCGCCCGGGAAGTGCCGCTGCTGGCGAGGAGGCTCGACAAAGAGCAGTTTCCGCGGATCGCGGCGCCGCGCGGCGTGACCTTTTCCTTCGGACGCCTCACGCCGGCCGCGCGTGCGGAGATTCCGGTCCCGCCGCTCCGCCCCACCGTGCTCCGGCCGATCCTCATCGAGAGCGGCGCCGGACGCGACGTGCTCGCCTTGACCGGCGCCCTGACCGGCGCGCTCCGCGAGGCCAGCCACGCGGAGTGCGACATCCGTTTCTTCGAGGGGGACGATGACGCGGAGGCCCTCCGCCCCGAGGGGACGTACACGGTGGACGGGACGCGCGTGGTCGTCCGCCTGGCCCTCAGCCGGAAGGAGCAGCCGATCGCATCACTCACCATCGAAGGGTCGGCGAGCGACGTGGCGTCGCTGGCGGAGAAAGTGGCGGCCGCGATCTGCGCGGCGATCCGGTCACTCCCCCTCGCCCGTGTCGGGCTTCTTCTTTTTCTTCCGCCCGTTCGAGCGGCCGAGGTGGCGGCGGAGGGTGGCCACGTGGGCGGCCAGCTCGGGATTGTCGGTGGCGGTGACCAGGGCGCTGGCGAGCCGGTAGGTGTCCATGGCCTGGCGGGCCACGCGCGCCCAGCGCGCCTCGATGGTGTAGTTGATGCTGGCCAGGAACATGGCCGCGCGGTCGGAGATGACTTTCATCGAGTCGCCGGCCTGCAGGACGTCGCGCGCTTCGGCGCTGTCGAAGGTCTGCAACCGCTGCAGCTCCGGCAAGGCCTCGACCGCGGCGGTCATGGCCACGATGAACTCCCGCGGGACGGTCCGCGCGCTCCGCACGCGATGCGCGGTGGCCGGATGCGGCGATTCGAGCGCCAGCCACGTGGCGATGACCTCCAGGGCTTTCACGACATTCGCCGCCAGCTCCTCGGCCGGCAGGAGAGTTGAAGCCTCGCCCTCCGAGGCGACGAGCTGCGTCTCTTCGTCCATAGATGTTCTCCCTCGATTCCCGTTCGACGCGCCTGCACGCCGAAAGGTAACTGCTTGCACGGGAAGCGTAAACGCTTCCTTTGGAAGATCCAGGCTCTGCGCGCCAGAGCTGCACGCTGGCAACGGAAGCGTGCACGCTTACGGTGGAAGACTGCAGGCTCTGCGCGCCAGACCTCGGGCTCTGAGCGCCAGAGCCACGTTCTTCCGCGCTTACCGGATTCCCTGCTCGCGAAGCGATTCACGCAGGTCGGCAACGGCGGAATGGTTCGGCGGCAGGTGATAAAGACTGAGGATCAGGTCAAACGCGGTTGCAAAGTACGCGAGCTCGTTGCGGAAGTCGGCGTGCACGCGTCCGTGGAGTAGGGGTGGCAATGCATCTTTGGTCTCGCCGGCCAACAACAGTGGGAGCACATTCTTCTTCTGCTCTTCGGTGCCGAACATGAGGCGGTTGTTGATCAGATCGACCTCGGCCGCCACGACGTAACCGGTGCTGGTGTCCTTGTTCTCGTACTTGTGGCGGTAAAGGGGCGTGCCGACCATCGCGATCCGGTCAATCTTCTCGATGCGCGCGATGAAACGCCCGATATCGGTACCGATCTGAGCATCCCATCGGTCCAGCACCACGGCGATTCCGGCCTTCTGCAGGTCCGTGGCGAGGCGTTTCTCGACCCAGCGCTCGTGCTCCGCCTCACCCCACGCGTAGCTGATGAAGCATTCCGGCGGCGTGATCTTCTGCTCGGCCACGAAGGCGCGGACGCGGAAGACGGCCTGCTCAAATCGCGTCCGCTGCTCGGCGATCCGGCGCTGCGAATCCACTTCCTCTTTCACTTCACGCGTGAGCTGGATCGGTTCCGTCACCTTCGGTAGCGTCACGTTCTCGCCGCAATCCGAGCAGAACCTGTTTTTTTCGCCTCTCCGCATCGCATCGCGGACGACGGCGCGATTCAGCAGATGTCCGTGCGTGCAGAGCACCGGTTCGTAGCGCGTCACGGTCAGGTTCGTCCGCGCCAGAAAGCTCTCGAACAATCCCTGAAAGAGTGTTCGTACCGATCCACCGACACGCGGCGCGAAACAGAACACAAAACCTAACTGGCCATCGCGTTCGGCCTCCTGTCGGAATCCGCACACCAGTCCGTCGCCGACCTCGTAGCGCGCGTTGTTGTGCCACTGTGCCGTGCGGGTAAACGTGTGGGTGTAGCCGAGCAACACCACGAGCGAGGCGAATACGTTCTCCGTCGGCCCGCTCACCGTATAGGAGACGCCGTCTTCCGTCGCCGCGTCTTCTCCCGGCGGCTTCTTCAGATTGATCAGCTCCGGGAAGACGAGATATGGCTCCATGCGCAGCGGATCGGTTTCCCGAAAACAGACGTTGTGTTCCAGGAACAGCAAGGCCGCCGAATCCAAGAGCACGTCCCGCTCAGCGCCGTCGAGGTCCTTCAGCTCGGGGAAATCGTAGCCGCCGGCCAGCAGCCGTTTCTCTTCCAGCGCACCGAGCCCTTTCGGATTGCGCCGCGCCTCGAGCACGAACGACGAGGCGAGGTTGTTGAGCCGCTCCGGCTGGAGCAGGATGCGCAACTCGCCCCTGGAGGTCTTCAGGCGTTTCACATAGCCGTAGTTTTCCAGATAGCCCACGGCGGTGAGCATTTCGGCCTCGGTGAACTGCCAGCGGGCGTCCGCGGCTTCCAGAAGGCGGCGCAGCCCTTCCGGCGTGACGATGGTCTCCGCCGCTTTCGCTTCCTTCAGGCCGAGGACATAGTCTTTGATCCGCTTGAAGGTCGCGGTCGTGACCGTCGCAGGCTTCTCTTCCCAGCCGATCAGAGATTTCATGCGCTCGACCAGTTCCTCGATGCCGGCCCCTGTCGCGGCGCTGGTGACGATGGGGCCGACGATTTCATGTCTTTTGCAGAACGCCTCCAGCTCCTCCGCCGTCAACGGGGAGGTCCCGCGATCCGTCTGCGCGGCCACGAGGATGATGGGACAGCGGCTCTGCTCCGTCCGGAGTTGCTTGAGCCAGAAGTCCACGCCATGCAGCGGGTCGCGGAGGTCCGATGCATCGAACAACACCAGCGCCAGGTCAGCGTTGTCCACGAAGAGCGCGTGGACCAGCCGGTAGTCGGGCTGCCCTGCAAAGTCCCAGAGGATGGCCTCGCACTCGGTGCCGTCCGCGCGATGCTTGCCGAGGGCGGGAAAGACCCAGAACTGTTGTCCGTGCGTCGACTCCTGCGTTTCAAATCGGCCATGGATCAGGCGATGTCCGAGTGCCGACTTGCCCACGCTGTGGTCCCCAACGAGCACGATCTTGCCCGTCGTGTGATGAATGGCGCGCGAGGCCGCCGGCTGCGCGGCGCGCTGGCTCAGCAGGAGGTCGTAGTTGAGGTCAAAGAGATGGATCTGCCGGGATCGCTCCTTTTCGGACGCGTCCGGCGCCGAGCCGGCAGTCGCCAGCAACGGCAGCGTGGGATGAAAGACAAGCGCTGAAACCACGTGGATCTCGTGTGTTGGCGCCGAGATGACCGCGACGGTTTCCCAGGTTTCGCAACTCCACAAGCGGATCGTCTGATCTTCGCTTTTCGAAGCTAACAGGCGACCGTCGGGTGAGAAAACGACCCTGTCGACGGGGCCGGTATGCCCTTCGAGCACGTGAAGGAGCCTCGCGCTTCGTGCATCCAACAACGTCACAATCTTGTCGGACCACCCTACAGCCAGCGTGGAGCCCTGTGGATGGAAAGCAACGCTATGGGCTAAGCCCCGCGATTCGTACGTGCCAAGTAGATCGGCAGTTTGTGCATTCCAGAGGGTGGCGGTGCCAAAGCTTCCGACGGCCAGCGTGAAGCCCGACGACTGAAATACAACGCTCAACACTCGGTCGCCGCTGGCTTGGATCGCGCGGAGCAGCTTGCCGCTTCGCGTGTCCCAGATCTTCACCGAAGGTTCATGCCCTCCGCTGGCCAGCGTCCGGCCCTGTTCGTCGAAAGCTACAGTCCGCTCTATACTTTTGGGTACTCCAAACGTTCTGAGCAGCCTAGCGCTTTGTGCCTCCCATAATTTCACGCCGTCGCGACTGGCGCTGGCCAATGTCCCGCTCTTCGGAGCAAACACCACGCTCCTGACAACGCTCTGATGCCATAGTGTCTGGAGCAGCCTGCCGGTCTGGAGATCCCAGAGCTTCACCTGCGTGTCAGCACTTCCGCTGGCCAACGTCCCGCCGCGGGCATCAAACGCGATACTGTAAATCGCGTCTTCGTGCCCTTCGATCGTGCGAAGCAGCTTCACGCCGGGCGGCAACTCCTGGGGTGTACTCACCGAAAGTAGCCTGCCTCCACGAACTTCGCCTCGAACGTCTGCTGCGACACCCCCACCCCCGCGTTGATCATCAGATTCACCAGCCCATCGAGATCCAGCGTCCAGTGTGACCGCGCACCGATGAACGGCTCCACGTTCACCGGCCGGTCGTTGAGAAAGGCGATGGCCACCTGCGACGACTCCGCATCGTTGAGCGAGGCGATGACGTTCATGCCGTCCTCGGCGTCGAACGGGCCGCGGTGGAGGCGCACGAGGACGGGCGGCAGCCCCGCGACGCGGGAGCGGGCCACGGCCTCGGCCCAGTTCTCGCCGGTGCCGAGCGGCTGGCCGAAGTACGAGCCCACGCGCATGAGCTGCGGGACGATGTCGACGGCGATCTTCTGCAGCGTCGCGGGGGGGGCGTGGCGCAGGAGCTCCTTGAGCTGCGCGGCGGTCTGCGTACGCACCGCCGCGAGCACGGCTTCGATCTGCTCTGTATGCATGGGGCGTTCAGTATAGAGTCGCCGCGTGAGCCTTCGTTACCGACTGGAAGTCCCCTCCGGCCGTCCCGACACCGATCCGATGCCCATGGTGGTCATGATCCACGGCCGTGGCGCGGACATGAACGACCTGGCCGACCTCGCTCCCCTGCTCGACACGCCCGGCGGCGCGCGCTTCGTCTTTCCCAACGCCCCGCGGGAGTTCGAGTCCTTCCCGGGGATGACCTTCGGCTGGACGTGGTTCGACGGCTGGCCGCCGCAGGGCGATTCGCTGAAGGCGTCGCGCGAGACCGTGCTGCGCTTCCTCGACGAGATCACCGGGCGCTACCCCACCACCTCCCTCATCGTCTCCGGCTTCTCGCAGGGCGCCATGATGGCGCTCGACGCCGGCCTGCACGCCACCCGCGACATCGCCGCCCTCGTCTCCATGAGCGGCGGCCTGTACGACGAAGAGCTCCCCGACCTCCGTCCCCGCAACTCCATCCCCGTGCTCATCGCCCACGGCTCGGCCGACGACATCGTGCCGGTGAACTACGGCCGCCGCGCCCGCGCCATCCTCGAGGACGCCGGCTTCGACGTCGAGTACCACGAGTACCCGATGAGCCATCAGATCGTGATGGAGGAAGTGGCGGTGGTAAAGGAGTTCCTGGCCCGCCACGCCGGCTGACGCGAAGCGTCTGGACTGCGGCAGCGACCAGCTGCCGCTCTCAAAGCCGCAGCGCCAGCTGCGGCTGGCGCCTGGAGAGCGCGAGCTGGCCGCTCGCGCAGTCCAGACCTGCGGCTACTCCTCCCCATCCTCCCCCTCGCCGCGCTTCCACGCCGGCGGCGGAGGCGGCTTGAGGCGCGACATCGGCGGCGCCGCCGCCCTGCGTCGCTCGGTCGTGTCGCCCCCGACCTTCGACGGCGCCGGCTTCGCCGCGGCCACCGTCTTCCGTCCTTCCTGCAGCGCGAAAAACGCGAGCACGGCGGCGACGAGCAGGAGCACGCTGCCGGCCGCGAGGGGCCAGGTGGGAGGGAGGGGCGGGAGCTCGAGCAGCGACTCCGCGGGATTGGCGGGATTGACGTAGACCAGCACCGGCCGCCCCGCGGTGTACGTGACGCGCGGACGCGCGGGCGCCGAGCCGCGCTGCGTCGCGCCGCCGGCCTCGTAGCGGTACGCGACGTTCGCCCCTTCGACGCGCTCGACGGTGCCGCGCTTCTGGTCCCAGTCGTTCGCGCGCGAGGCATTCCGCTGCGCGGCCGTCGACGACACGATCGCGGCGATGCCGGCGAGCGCCAGCGCAGCGGCAAGCAACATCAACACCTTCTTCATCGGCGTTTCTCCCCCATTCGACCCACCGCGAATCTCATCATGAAACGTCCGAATGGCGAAACGCAACAGCCGAGGCCGCAATCAACATCAGGCAGCTGAGGACGTTTGCTTTCTGCACGATGCGGGATTTTAAATGGCAGAGCGATTGCTTCGGAATGTCATCACATGACCCGGAACCTGGCCTTCGCCGCCCTCCTGCTCCTCCTGCCCGTTTCCGCGAGCGCGACGATCTCGCGCGCGGTCGACTTCGAAGAGAAAGTCGAGCACGCGGCGTCCATCGTCATGGGCAAATGCGTGGCCCAGGAATCGCGCTGGGACGCGACGAAGAACTGGATCCTCACCTACTCCACCTTCACCGTCGAGAAGACGCTGAAGGGGCAGCCGACGCAGCAGATCACGCTCGTCACGCCGGGCGGCACAGTCGGCAACCTGACCCAGGACGTGGTCGGCGTGCCGAAGTTCCGCGAGGGTGAAGAGCACGTGGTCTTCGTGCGCAACAGCCAGGCCGGGCCGACGGTGCTCTACCTCGAGCAGGGCGACTACAGAGTGCGCAAGGACGAGCGCGGCGACCGCATCGTCGAGCCCGCCGTCTCGGCGGCCGTGCTGGTCGACACCGGCCGCGGCACGGCGGTGCAGGCCGAGGGGCCGCGCAAGCTGCGCGAGTTCGAAGGGTCCGTGCGCGACACCGTGCGCCGCCGCGAAGTGATGCGCATGCAGGTCATCGAGCAGAAGAAGAAGGCGGAGGCCTCCTTCTGGAACCAGCTCCAGCGCAATCGCGTGCTGGTCGTGCTGGCGGTCCTCGGCGTCCTGCTGGCGACGTGGCAGTTCGCCCGACGTTCGTGAGCGGCGACGATCGCGGACAGACCGAGCTGGCGCGGGCCATCGACGGCGACGCCGATCTGACGCTCGTCTATCAGGCCATCCACGACGCGAACAGTGGCGCGGTCTGGGGCGCCGAGGCGTTGCTGCGCCAGCGGCGCCGCGACGGCAGGCTGCGCGAGGCCTCCATCATCACCGAGGCCGCCGAGGAGAGCCGCGGACCGGAGCTCTTCCAGCTCGACTCCATCCTCGTCAAACAGGCCTACACCGCCGCCGCGGGGTGGGACGGCATCCGCCTGCACGTGAATCTCTCCCCGCGCGAGTTCCAGGAAGGAAACGTGCTCGATCGCCTGACGTCGCTCGTCACCTCGTGCGGTGTCGACACGAGCAAGGTGCACCTGGAGATCACGGAGACGAGCTACATCGAGCAGCCGGAGGAGACGATGGAGGTACTGATGGCCATCAAGAAGCTCGGCGTCGGCCTCTGGCTCGACGACTTCGGCACCGGCCACTCCTCCCTCACGCACCTGCAGCACTTTCCCGTCGACGGCATCAAGCTCCCCGGCGCGTTCGTGCGCCCGCTCCCCGACGACGCGCGCTGCGCGGCCATCGTCCGCTCGCTGATGTCGCTGGCGCGGGAGCTGGAGCTGCAGGTCATCGCCGAGGAAGTGGAGACGCGGGAGCAGCTCGAGCTCCTCCGCGGCCTCGGCTGCCCGCTGATTCAGGGCTTCCTGTTCAGCAAGCCGATGCCGGCCGGGGAGTTCGCCGAGCTCACCGGCGCAGCCGCCAGAGCGTGATGTCGCGATTGCTCCCCACCGCCTCCCACTGACCGGGCATGTGACGCGCGAGGTCGTCCGCGTCCCCTTCCACTCGCGAGAGCAGCGCGTACCACGGCGCGTCCGCCGGAAAGGCGCGCTGCAGCACCGCGGCGCTCTCGGGATGGACCTGGTCCCAGCGGATGGTGACGCGGCCGGTGTCGTGAAAATACGCGCCGCTGATGAGGCCCGTGGCCACGACCGCATCCCGCGGCAGCACGCGCTGCGACCAGCGGACGGTCTCCGGATAGACCGACTCCGACTCGTTGGCGTGCAGCACGTGCAGCCGTCCCACGTTGCGCACCTGCACGGCCAGCACGAGCAGCACACACACCGCCGCCAGGCGCCGCGGCAGCAGGTGCAGGAAGCCGACGATCAGCGGCGGCACGGCGGGGAGCATGAAGCGGCTCGACT
Organism: Thermoanaerobaculia bacterium; assembly: GCA_035627015.1. Lineage (GTDB taxonomy): Bacteria > Acidobacteriota > Thermoanaerobaculia > Gp7-AA8 > Gp7-AA8 > QHVT01. Next base: position 20,493 of record DASPMO010000015.1, read on the forward strand.
CCACGCTGTCGCAGATGTCGTACAGCGAGTAGAAGGCGAAGAAGACCAGCACCCACGCCACGAGCAGCACGCGCTGCCGCGCGGCGAGGCGCCGCACGAAGGCGACCAGGAGCCCGGCCGGCGCGATGGCGGGGATCATCAGCACGGAGAGCGTGCGCACGTGGAACGACGCGCACTTGGCGAAGACGCTCCCCTTCAGCATCTCCCCCGCCGAACCGTACCCGGTCACGAACGGGCTGCCGTAGAGGGTGTTGCTGTACCACATCAGCGCGAGGGCGACCGGCAGCGACGACACCGCGGCGATCCAGACGCGCCCGCGCATCGCCAGCAGCAGCGGCAGCGCCATGAGCAGGTTGGTCGGCCGCACGGCCACGCCGATGGCTAACGCGAGTCCCGCCAGCACGGCGAACGCGCGGCGCTCTTCCGCGCGGTTGGCGGCCCAGACCGCGAGCAGCGCCCAGAACACGGCCAGCACGTCGCTCACCGGCTGCAGGGCGTGGGAGATGAAGACCGGCACGGCCGCCAGCAGCACCGCCGCGACGATGCTCCATCCCGGCGACAGCCCGAACTGCCGCGCCACCGCGGCCATCAGGACGAGGCAGCCGATGGCGGCCAGAGGACTGATCAGGTACGGGGCGATACTCCAGCCGCCCACCGCCGCCGCCAGCGCGAGATGCACCGGCGTGCCGACGGGATAGGTCGGGACCATCGTCCCGTCCGGCCGCGCCGCGAAGCCGAAGGGGGTGAAGATGGACCCGAGCGCGGGGTCGAGCCCGAGCTGCAGCACCGGCGCGATCGGCAGCGAGGTACGCCCCGCCGCGAGCATGCGCGCCTCGTTGAGGTATCCCGAGGGATCGGGACCGTAGGCGAAGAAACAGGCGTTGGCGAGAAGGAGCGTGAAATAGCCGGCCGCGCCGATGAGCAGAGCGAGCTGCACGAGCCTGCGACGCGACACGGCACGGATGATAGCGGTTGCTGGTTGCTGGTTGCTGGTTCGTGGTGGTTGGCTGTTGGCCTTCTCACTTGCGGTGACCTGCACCGGACACCCCAAGGAACCAGCAACCAGCAACCAGCAACCAGCAACATCCTCAGGCGACCTTCGCCGTCACTTTCCCTTCTTCCGGCGCGTACTGGTCGCGGCGCCAGTCGAGGTCTTTCATGACGTTGCGCTTGAACTCTTCCTCGCCGCCGCGCTTCATCATCTCGGCGATGTAGTCGGCGATGTCGAGGTTCTCGACGCGCAGGCGCACGGTCTTGAAGATGCGCGGGAACTTGCCGGGGATCTGCACGTGGTGCAGGCCGCCGCTGTACGCGACGAGCATGCGCCCTTCTTTCACGGCGTGCAGGATGTCGGCGATGCCGCCGCGGACGGTCATGGGCCGCCCGTGCAGGTCCAGGCCGTTCTCCCGTTTCATCCGCCCCTCGGGAGCGATGACGACCATGGAGTCGGGGTCGATCTTGCTCAGGACCTGGAACCAGGTGTCGTCGCGCTGCCGGGAGATGGCGATGACGTGGTGCGCGACGAATTTGAAGACGATGCCGACCAGCGGGCGGTCGGTGGTCTTGTCGGCCGCGGGCACGACGCCGTGCGCGGCCAGACGCCAGATGAAGCGATTCGGCACCGCTCCGAGGAAGACAGGCTCGAACAGGCTGGTGTGATTCAGAAAGGCAACCAGCCGCAGGTTCGCCCACGGATCGGCCGGCGTCGGCCCGATGAAGGCGAAGTCGTGCCGGTAGAAGATCCTGCTCACGTACTTGAGCAGCATCAGCATGGTGAAGACGAGGGCGCTCCTCAAGATCCCCATCGGCGCGGAAATGTACGCGCGGCGGCGCGGTCGCGTCAAACGCATGCCGCCCACCGGGGGACGACGAGAGCGCCGGAGGCGCTCCCGGTCGTGCTCCCGGGCGGGTGGCACGCGTTAAACCGAGATCAGCCCATTCCGTACGCCGTAGCGGTAAAGGCCCAGGTTGTCTTCCACACCGAGCTTGCGCAGCAGGCGCGAGCGGTGCGTCGTCACCGTCTTCACGCTGATGTCCAGCGTCGCCGCGATCTCCTTCAGGCGGCGGCCCGAGAGAATCATGTTCATCACCTCGCGCTCGCGCGGCGAGAGGCGCTGGTGGTGGCCATTACCGTTGCCGTTGCCGGCGGTATCCGGGTAGAGCAGCATCAACGTCTCGACGAGATTCAGCAGCTCCAGCTTCTGCTGGGGAAGGTCGTCGCAGGAAAGAGTTTCCACTGTGAATTTGAGTTGTGAGAGAGCGTTCACCGTCATCCTCCACCCATCACATTACGGACGTCAGATTACGCCTCGGTTACTTATGATGACCCATGGCCGAAATCTCGGACCTGCCGCTGGCCAGCCGTCTCTTCCTCAAGGCCTACCCGTGGCGGCGCATCGATCCCCTCCCGTGGAGCCCCCTCCGGAAACCGCTCCCCGAGGCCCGGCTCGCCCTCGTCTCCACGGCCGGACTGGTCCTCCCCGGCCAGGCACCGTTCGACGAGCGCGTGCGCGGCGGCGACTACTCGTACCGCGAGATCCCCGACGACGCCGACGTCTCGACCCTCATCGACAGCCACCGGAGCGGGACGTACGACCACTCCGGCGTGCAGGCCGACCCGAACGTCGGCTTTCCGCTCGACCGCCTGCACGAGCTGGGGCTGCGCACCAACGCGCGCCACTTCTCCTTCATGGGCTCCCTCACCGCGCCGGGCCGGCTCGTGCGGGAGACTGCACCCGAGGCCGCGGAGAAGCTCGTCGCGGACGGCGTCGACGCCGTACTGCTGATCCCCATATGACCGATGTGCAATCAGGCCGTGAGCCTGATCGCCGCCGAGCTCGAGCGTCGCGGCATCGCCACCGTGTGCGTGATCCTGCTCCGCGAAATTGCCGAACGCATGCGCCCGCCGCGCGCGCTGAGCGTCCCCTTCCCCCTCGGCTATCCGCTGGGCCGTGACCCGGCCACGCAGCGCAAGGTGATCGAGGAGGCACTGGCCCTGCTCGAGCACCCCGGGCCACCCCCGATACTCGAAGAGTCTGGACTGCGGCAACGCTAAGCAGGACGCACTGGCTCGGCCAACGGAAACACAGCGGACCGCCGGCGTCCTCGCCGGCTGTCGCGCAGGCGTCCCGCCTGCGCCCTGGGCGGGAGTGGCGGCGCGGGACGCCGCCACGACAGCCGGCGAGGACGCCGGCGGTCCGCATCCGTTGGCGAACCCAGTGCGGTCTGCTTAGTTGCCGCTCTCCAATGCCGCGGCGGGGGGTGGAGCGCTACGCGTAAGCCGCGCGCGCGTCCCCATCCACCATCGCCATGGCCACCAGCGACGCGTACGCCTGCGCCGTCTCCGCGTGCGCGACCGTGTAAAAGTCCGTCTCCGACTTGTCGAGGGCCAGGACGCCGAGGAGCTGCTCCCCGTACGACACCGGCACGCCCAGCCACGAGCGGATGCCATGGCCCACGTGCAGGCCGCGGCGGAAAGCGCGGTATTGCTCCGTATCGCCGACGATCAGCGGGCGGCGGCGGTGCAGCACCTCCCCATTCGGGATCTCCACGCTGTCGACCGGGAACGACTCGCCGAGGATCACATCCAGGTCGGCGAAGCCCACACCGCCGATGATCACCAGCCGTCCGCCGCGCAGCTCCTGCACCGAGCAGCTGTCGTACGGCACGTCCCTGCGAAGCTCGCTCAGGACCAGGCGGATCGCCCGTCCGGCCGGCGTGCCGTCGGCGGTGACCACCGGCGCGCCGTCCGCGCGCGCGGCCACCGGCACATTGCCGCGAATGAGCTCCGCGACCTGCCGTCCGAGCTCGGCCAATCGTTCGTGATGCATCGTCGTCTGTACCGGGGGCGGGCGGATTGTACCCGTGTTAGCATCCCAACCCGAGAACTCTATGCGCATGAGCCACTTCGGCCGGACTCAGCAGATGTGGGTCCTCATCATCGCCTGCCTCGTCATCTTCAGCGTCCTCCAGCTCCTGATCCCGGGGATGACCTTCTCCCTCTGGTGGAGGGAGATGGCGGCGGCGCTCGTGGCCAGCAGCATCGCCATCGCTCTCTTCCAATGGTGGCTCAGGCGCATCGTCACCCGGCGCGAGGGGATCATCGCGCTGATCGACCGCGTGACCGCGGGAGACCTCTCGCTGAAAGCGAGCGAGATCGCCGTGCAGACGCAGTCGCAGCGCACCGCCGCGGCGCTGCGCGGGCTGGTCGTCAACCTCGAGCGCACCATCCGCCGCTTCGGCCAGCTGGCCGGCGACGTGGCCCGCGCCAGCGACCAGATCGCGGGCCGCTCGCGCGTCCTGGCCGGCAGCGCCACCGAGCAGCTCTCCTCCACCGAGACCACCTCGGCCTCGGTCACGCAGATCGACCAGTCCATCAACAACGTCCGCCGCAGCATGGAAGAGCTCTCGGCGAACGCGGAAGAGACCTCCACCTCCATCCTGGAGATGTCGGCCTCCATCGAGGAAGTGAGCCGCATCGCCGACACGCTGGCCGAATTCGTCGAGCAGACCGGCTCGGCCATCGAAGAGATGATCGCCTCGATCAACGAGGTGGCCACGAACACGGAGAGCTTCTCCTCCTTCGCCACCCAGACCGCGTCGTCGATGGTGGAGATGAACGCCACCACCGAGGAGATCCGGAACTCGGCGCGGCAATCGTCGGAGCTGGCGCGCTACGTCAAGGACGCGGCCAACGAGGGGCGCTCCGCCGTCGAAGGGACCGTCGACGGCATGCGCAAGATCCAGCTCGCCGTCGACGAGGCCAAGGTCGCGCTGAGCGAGCTCGCCGAGCGCTCCCAGGAGATCGGCGACATCGTGCGCGTCATCGACGACATCGCCGGCCAGACCAACCTGCTGGCCCTCAACGCGGCCATCATCGCCGCGCAGGCGGGCGAGCGCGGGCGCGGCTTCGCCGTCGTGGCCGACGAGATCCGCGACCTCTCCGAGCGCACCAGCGTCTCCACCGAGGAGATCCGCACGCTCATCTCCAACGTGCAGCGCGGCGTCGGGCGCGCGGCCGACCAGATGACCGTGGGCGCCGACCGCGTCGCCGACGGCGTCGGCCTGACCGCCCGCGCCGTGCAGGTCCTCGACAAGATCCTCGAGCTCACCGACCGCTCCACCAACTCCATCTCCGAGATCGCCCGCGCCACCGAGGAGCAGGCCCGCGGCAGCGCCGCCGCCACGTCGGCCATCGAAGAAGTGACCAAGATGGTCCAGCAGACCGCCGCCGCCACGCAGCAGCAGTCGCTGACCTCGCGCAAGATCGGCGAGCAGGCCTCGCTCGTGCGCGACTACACCAAGCACCTCAAGCGGGCCATGGGCGAGCAGGAGACCGGCAGCCGCGCCATCAGCCGGGCCATGGAGAACATCATGGGGCTCGTGCAGAACGTGCTCGAGTCCACCTCGGTGCTGGCCGCGGAGAGCTCGGCCATCGTCAAGTCGATGGCGGTGATCAAGCAGAGCTCGCGCGAGTCCAACTTCGGCGTGGCCGACCTCAACCAGATGGCGGGCACGCTCAGTCACGAGTCGACGCTGCTGCGCCAGGAGCTCGGACGCTTCCAGCTCCCCGAGCCGAACGTCGGCGGCAAGGTCACCACGGCCACGGTGCTCTGGCAGCGCCTCACCTTCGACCCCGCCTACACCTCGGCCTCGGCGCTGGTGTTCATGTCCAAGGCCATCCATGGGAATCTCATCCGCTACGGCGCCGGGGCGGAGCTGATCCCCGACCTGGCCGAGCGCTGGGAAGTGCTCGAGCAGGGACACGTCTACCGCTTCCACCTTCGCCGGGGCGTGCGCTTCCACAACGGGCGCACCGTCGAGGCCCGCGACGTCTACGAGAGCTTCCTCCGGCTCCTGCTCCCCGAGCTCAAGTCCACCGGGTCGTGGATCCTGCGCAACGTGCGCGGCGCGGAGGATGTGCTGGAAGGACGTGCGCGCGCTCTGGCGGGCGTGATCATCCGCGACCAGTACACGCTGGACATCCAGCTCACCGAGCCGCTGGCCTTCTTCCTCTCGCTGATGACCACGCCGGAGACGGCCATCATCCCGGCCGAGGAAGGAGGCGATCCGGAGCGCTACCGCCTGCGCGGCATCGGCGCGGGACCGTACATGGTGGAAGAGGCCGTCGAGGGCGACCACGTGCGGCTGGTGAAGAACCCCCACTACTTCGTCGCCGGCGAACCGTTCGTGGACGAGCTGTCGTTCCGCCTCGACCTGCGCAGCTTCCGCGACGTGGCCGACGCGTTCTTCCGCGGAGAGCTCGACATCGCCCACGGCATCCCGCCGGCGGTGGTGAGCGAGCTGCGCAATGACCCGCGTTTCGCCGCGTACCTCCTGACGACGATCCAGCTCCACACGTCGTACGTGGCCTGGAACGCCTCGGCGCCGCCGTTCAACCGCGTCGAGGTGCGCCGGGCCATCAACCACGCCATCAACCGCCAGCGCATCAACGACCAGGTCTTCGCCGGGCAGCAGATGATCGCGCAGTCGCTCCTCCCGCCGGGCCTCCTCGGCTACGACGAGAACCTCCGCGGCTTCGACTACGACCCGGCCAGGGCACGCGAGCTGATGGCCCGCGGCGGCTACGACCAGGGCTTCGCCGTCGAGTACCGCACCTGGGACACGGACGAGTTCAACAACTCGGGGATGATCCCGCTGCTGGTGGAGGACCTGGCGGCCATCGGCATCCGCGTGAACGTCACGCGCCATTCCGCGACCGAGGCCTCGGCGCCGCGGCAGCAGCGCGGGCACGGCCTGCTCTACATGGCCAACTGGTACGCCGACTTCCCCGACCCGGACAACTTCTTCTACATCTTCTTCCACAGCAACGCCACGTCGATCCGCGGCCTCTACTACAACAGCCCCGAGCTCGACGCGCAGATCCTCGAGGCCCGCCGCTCGAACGACGTCGAGCACCGCGCCGCGATCTACCGCTCGCTGAACGAGATGGTCATCCGCGAGGCGCCGATCGTGCCGATGTTCCACGAGCGCCTCTTCGTGGTGCACAAGCCGGAAGTGCGCGGCGTGCGGACGTCGCTCGTGCCGCCGCCGGTGCGCTACCACGACATCTGGGTCGAGTCGGAGTGACGAGGGACGAGGGACGAGGAACGAGTCGAAGCGCGTACCTCGCACTCTTCTCCGTCGCGGTGCTGTTCTCGCTGAACTACATCATCTCCAAGCTGGGGATGAGAGAGTTTGCGCCGCTGTCGTTCGCGTGGCTGCATCCAGCCGGTGCTGGCCTCGCTCCTCGGCTGGGTCGTCTTCAGCGAGCAGATCCGCGGCATCGTGGCGGTCGCGGCGGCCATGATCTTCGCCGGTGTGTGGCTGGCTGGCCGTAAGATGTAAACGAATCCGTTTTTCGCCCGTCCAAGCAGCGTGAGAAGCAATGTGGCAGCGTTCCGCATGAGCGACGTCGAAAGCCTCCCCACCGACCGCGACCTCATCGAGAGAACCCTCGCGGGCGACGGCCACGCCTTCGGCATGATCGTGGAGCGCTTCCAGCGGAAGATCTTCCGCACCGCCCGGGCCATCGTCCGCGATGACGCCGAGGCCGACTCCATCACCCAGGACACCTTCGTGCAGGCGTACACGCATCTCGCCAGCTTCGAAGGGCGCGCCGAGCTGGAGACGTGGCTCACGCGCATCGCCATCAACAAGTCGCGCGACTCGCTCCGCCGCCGCCGCTTCATCAGCCTCTTCACGCTGAACGACGCCGGCGAGTCGGAGCCGATCATCGAGCCGCTGGACGAGCGTCCCGATCCCGAGCGCCAGATGCTGGGCTCGGAGCTGCGCAACGCCATCGTCAAAGCCGAGCGCGGCCTGTCGTCGCAACAGAAGACCATCTTCCGCCTCCGTCACTACGAGAACCTTTCGCTCGAGGAGATCGCCGATCACCTCGGGCTGCGCTCCGGTACGGTGCGCGCTCACCTCTTCCGCGCCATTCACAAGATCCGCAAGGAGCTGGCGGAATGGCGCACGGCCAAAGGCGTTCCGGGGATTGAACATGAAGCCGCACTTCACTGAAGCCGACCTGCTCGAGACCTATTACACGAAGCCGGGAGAGTCCCTCCCGGTGATGATGCACCTGTCCGAGTGCAGCGACTGCGCGGCGCGCTACGAGCGCCTCGAGGGGAAGATGCGCAGCCTCCGCTCCTGCCACCGCGACGAGAAGCCGGAGACCTTCTGGGCCCGCCAGCGCATCTCCATCATGCGCAAGATCGACCAGCGCCACGAGCGCCGCCATACGTTCACGCGCGTCGCACGCGTGGCCGCGGCGGCGATGCTGATCCTCGTCCTGGGCGGGCTGCTGACCTGGGACCGCGTCGAGGAGACGCCGGTGCCCGTGCCACAGACCGCGGTGGTCGAAGACGTGTCGACCGATCCGGCCCTCGACCCCTGGCAGTCCGAAGAACTGAACGAATACTCCTCCATGGTGGCGTGGGAATCGTGGGTGGAGAACGGAGACCAATCTTGACCAGACGCCTCGTCTTCGCGGTCGCGCTGCTCGCGTGCGCCGCTCTCGCCCAGGCCCAGCAGCTTCCTCCCGGCAAGTGGTGGCGGCGCCCGGAGCTCATCCAGCAACTGCAGCTCACCGCGGACCAGCAGGAGCGCCTCGACGAGGTGTTCCGCGGCGCGGCGAACGAGCTGATCGACACCAAAGCCGACATCGACAAGCTGCACGTGGCCATCCGCGGCGAGCTCGATCGCCCGCAGCTCCGCAGGGGCGAGCTGCAGCGCCTGGCCGGACAGCTCAGCGCCGCCCGCGGCCGCCTCTTCGAGCGCGAGCTGATGATGCTCGTCGACATGCGCTCCGTGCTCACGGACCAGCAGTGGACCCGCATCCGCACCTTCCTCGACCGCATACAGGAACGCCGCGAGGGCCCGCCGATGCGCCAGCAGCCGCGCCGGAGACAGTAAATGTAGGGCGGGCTTCAGCCCGCCTCCCCGCGCAGTAAGATGAGGGCGGGCTGAAGCCCGCCCTACATGCTCGACGTCGTCCTCCGCAACGTCACCTTCCGTCATCGCGACGGCTTCACGCTGCGCGGGATCACGCACACCTTCGTCCGCAACACCCACACGGCGGTCATCGGCCCGCCGGCCTGCGGCGTGTCGACGCTGCTGCGCCTCATCGCCGGCACACTGCAGCCCGACGCCGGCGACGTGATCTTCGGCCAGCGCCGCGTCAATGACGTCAAGGCCGCGAAGCGCCCGCTGCTCGACGCGCGGGAGGAAGCGCCTGCGCGCTGGAGCGTGCAGCACGCGCTCGTCGCCGCCGTCCGCACCCGCACGCTCGACCGGGAAGACCGCCACCTCGAATACTCCCTGGCCGCCGAAAAGTGGGAGCTCGTGCCACTGCTCGAGCGCCGCCTGGCCACGCTCTCGGCCACCGAGGCCGCGCGCGTGCAGTGCGCGCGCCTCGAGCTGCTGCGCCCGGCCATCGTCGTCGCCGACCGGCTGTTCGAGCGCGTCAGCGCCTCCGCCCGCGGCACGCTCGCGGATGCGCTGCACCGCACGCTGCGCGTCCACGGCACGACCGTCATCTCCGCGGTCTCGACGCGCGAGGAGCTTGCCTTTCACGACTCCGTGCTCGTCCTCAGCAACGGCCAGAGCGGCTCGCCCGCGGAAGTGTTCCTGCGCCCGGCCGATGACGCCTCCGCGATCGCCACCGGCGAGGCGGACGCGATCCCCGTCACCATTCGCGGGAACGAGGTCGAGTCGGTCATCGGCTCGTGGCGCGTCGACCCGGCGCCGTTCCAGGGAGACGGCGTGGCCGTCGTCCGGCCGGGAGATTTTGCACCGGCGGCCCGCGGCGAGGACTCCGACTTCGTCTTCGGCGTGGAGGAGGCAGGCTTCGCCGGCGGGCGCTGGATCGCGCGAGGGATGCTCAGCGGCGGCGTGACCCTGCGGGTCGAGCTCCCCTTCGACACCCCGATCCACAAGGGGCGCCTGCTGGCGATGCGCTACGACCCGGCGCGGTTTCTCCTGCTGCCGAGGGAGCGGGAGGCGCTGCCGCCGACCATTCCGACGGACGTCGTCCCGCCGATGCGCGAGAGCCGCTGACCGGGCTTGGCACTTGCAGTGCCCGCCTCGGAAGCCAACAAGGGGAAACGTTTTTGATTCGAGCTCGCCGCACACCGTACAAGTTACGTAAGCTTCTGGTCATCGACGATGACGAACAGCTCGTCATGCAATACCGCGAGCTGCTCATGCCGTACGGGTTCGAGGTGCTGACCGCACACAACGGCGAGCAGGCCATTCCTCTCGTCGAGACGAACCCCGACATCCAGCTCGTCATCCTCGACCTCTCCATGCCGAAGATGGACGGGCGTCAGTGGCTCCGCTGGTTCCGCGGCCGGGTGAAGGACTCGCCGGTCATCATCATCTCCGGCTATCAGCTCGAGCCGCAGGACGAGGAGCTTCAGCCTTCGGTCGTGCTGGGAAAGCCCGTGGACATTGCCGAGCTGCTGGACATGGTCGGGCTGTTTTGCGGCCTCAGTACGCCGATCGGGCGATCGATTTAGCTGACAGCCAGCTGACAGCTACAAACGCGCCATCATCGTCGACGCTTCGATCTTCAGCAGGTCGAGCTGCAGCGAGGCCATGCTCTGCTGGATCTCGATGCGTACCGGGATGCGGCGGTCGTCGCTGGTCAGCCACACCGTCACGCCGCCCGACCACTTCTTCCCGCCCGGCGCGTCGACGATGTGGAACGCCCGCGCCGTGACGCGCTGCCCTTCCACCGTGAACGCCTTCACCGCACCCGGCTTGAAGATGACCGGGTACTCCTTGCCGTCCGAGTAGATCGTCGTCGTGATCGGCTTCGACAGCGACGTCGCGTTCTGGCGCAGGAAGACGATGGCCGTGAGGACGTCGCGCACCTCGTCGCTCGAGTCCGGCAGCTTCTTCACCCGGTTCTCGGTCTCCTCGGTGGTCTGCTTCTGGATGCGCGCCAGTCCCTTGACGTGATCGAAGACCGTGCGCTCGTTGCGCGCCTTTTTCCCCCAGGCGTAGCCGTGGTAGGTCATCAGCGTCTTCGCGCCGCGGTCGTCCATGTCCGACTCGTACGCGTAGAAGCCGCCCTGCTTGCCGTTCGGAGCAGTGATGAGCAGCTCGCTGTGGATCGTGTCGCCGAACGTCGTCTGCAGGTTCGCCACGCCGCTGGTCGGGAACATCAGCCCCGCCAGCAGACGCACGCCACCACGCAACCGCCACGAATAGCGGAACTGCTCCATGTCCGGCGAGGCAGCAAACGCCGAGGCGGACACGGCCATGGTCAGAGCGGCAGTCACGATCGTCTGAATAATTTTCATGGTTGCGCCTTCAAACACTGGTAGTGGGACGGTTATTCACCGCTGAGGTTACATTCGCGCGTCTGCGCGCGCGGTTGCTGGTTATCGGTTTTCCGCCCCCCGCGCACCCGTTGCTCATCCATGCAGCGCCCTGAACAAAGCAACGGGTGTGCGGCTGGTGGAAAACCGACAACCAGTGTCAGCCGAGCCGCTCCAGTGCCTGCTCGACCTCATCAATGACGTAATCGGGCGTCGACGAGCCGGCCGTGAGGCCGACCACGCTCGCGTTTGCCAGCCAGGCGCGGTCGAGGTCGTCCGCTCCCTGGATCAGGTACGACGGCTTCGCCTCCGCGCAGATCTCCCACAGGTGCTTCGTATTCGCGCTCTTCTTGCCGCCGATGACGATGATGACGTCCACCTCGGGATCGCCGGCCAGCACCCGCGCCGCGTCCTGGTTCTCCTTGGTGGCGTAGCAGATCGTGTCGCCGCGCTCGACCTGCGCCGCGCGCCGCTCGATGGCCCTCACCACGTCCTCGAAATCCTCGGCGTTCAGGGTGGTCTGGTAGAAGATCTTGATCTTCGGGTACGCCGCCCAGTCGATCGTCTCCGCCTCGTCGATCTTCGAGACGATGTGAAAGAGGGCCGGGTCGAGGTCGTTCGTGTAACCGATGACCTCGCGATGGTTCGGGTCGCCGATGAAGACGAGGTGGTAGCCGGCCGCCAGGGCCTGCTTCGCCTCGCGATGGATGTCGTAGACGAACTTGCAGGTCGTGTCGAGGATCTGCAGGCCGCGCTCGCGGGCCGCGTCGTGGAACGACGGCGGGACGCCGTGGGCGGAGAAGACGATGGTCGGCTCCTCGACGGTGGCGATCTCATTCACGGTGCGCACGCCGAGGCGCTCCATCTCCTCGACCACGCGCTCGTTGTGGACCACCTGGCCGAGGATCGCGCCGCGGCCGCCGCCGGCGGCGAAGCGCTTCACCTTCAGGTCGGCGATGCGGACGCCGGAACAGAAGCCGTATTTGGCTGCGCGTTTCACTTTCATCAGCGTGCGAAACAGTAGCATCGAGCCGCTACAATCCCCCACCCGTGCCGGAGCCGCTCTTCACCAGGCGTTTCCTCGCGCTCTGGTTCTTTCAGTGCGCCACGTTTTTCTCCGCCTTCCAGCTCCTGCCCGTCATCCCGCTGCGCATCGTGGCCCTGGGCGGCGACAAGAGCACCGCCGGGACGTTCCTCTTCGTCTACACGCTCTCCAGCGCCTTCGCCGCGCCGATCATGGGGACGGTCGCTGACCACGTCGGCCGCAAGCGGATGCTCGTCACGGCTTCCCTGCTGTTCGTCGTCTTCTCGCTGGCGTACGGCGTCGTGCCGTGGCTGCCGCTGGTCCTGCTGATCGCCGTCGTGCACGGCGCGCTCTGGTCGTCGATCCTCTCCGCCGCGGGGGCGATCATGACCGACTTCATCCCGCCTTCGCGGCGCACGGAAGGGCTCGCGTACTGGGGCCTCGCGCCGACGGCGGCCATCGCCCTCGCGCCCGCCATCGGCATGTACGTGAACCGCTGGTTCGGCTGGCTCGCGCTCTGCGCCGAGATCGCCACGCTCTCCGCACTCACCGCCGTCTGGGGCTCGCGCCTCCCCGGCGCCGAGAAGCGCGACGCCGCGCGGCCGTTCCCGCGCCCGCACGAGTTCTGGGACTTCAAGGTGCTGGCGGCCACGCTGTCGCTCGCCGTCGTCGCGTTCGGCTACGGCGGCACGACGAGCTACGTGGCCCTGCTGTCGCGCGAGCGCGGCATCCAGCCGGAGTCGCTCTTCTTCACCGCCTTCGCCCTCGGCACGATCTGCGTGCGCGTCTTCACCGCGCGCCTCGGCGACCGCTACGGACCGAAGGTGTTGCTCTACCCGTCGTTCGTGGCCATGCCCATCGCCTTCGCCATCCTCGCCCGCGCGGAGAACCGCGTCACGATGAGCGTCGCCGGCGCCCTCTTCGGCATGGGCCTCGGCCTCGCCTTCCCCGCCTTCATGACCTTCGTCATGGCCCACACCCCCGACGACCGCCGCGCCCGCACCTTCGGCAGCATCATCCTCGGCTTCGACACCGGCATCGGCGTCGGCTCCATGGTCATCGGCGCCATCGGCCAGCGCGCCGGCCTCGGCACCGCCTTCACCATCGCCGCCGGCATCGCCTGCCTCTCGATCCCCATCTTCCTCGTGACCTCACGCCGCCTGTCTGGAGTGCGGCAGCGGCAGCTGCCGCTTTCAAACGGCGCGGCAAAGCCGCGCCGCACGCCGAACGTTATTCGCCGCCCGTGACGACGATGACCGTTCCCGGTATCACGTCCCGAATGGCAGCGCGAAGTTCATCCAGCGCTTGTTGAAGTCTGGGCAATCGTGTGTCTCGTGTCGCAAGCACGACCACACCGATGTTGTGACGGGCAATATTCTGCTGATGCTGGAGACGCTTATCCGCTGTAACGAATACCTGGAAAGTCGCGGAGCTGATCCGCAGCAAGTCTCCGTTCTTCGTCGACGACCAACCCTCTTCCTGAACGGTGCGGATTTCGAACTCAGGAAGATCTCGCCGTAGCTGACGCGGCACGTCCTCGTCGAACAGGACCCGCTTCACGCGATCTGCGCCAACGCGCTACGCGCCGCCTCTTCCAGGAAGGCCACGGCTTGTTCCCGAGTCACACTGGGGAAGTTATCGAGGAACACGTCGAGACTGTCGCCGCCTTCGATGTAGTCCAGCAGCGTCCGGACCGGCACCCGGGTCCCGACGAAGACGGGATCGCCACTGTGAATCTCAGGATCGGAATGAATGATCGAGTGGATATCCGGCATGGTCTGGATGCTCTCGATGCGAGCATACGTCAGCTACAGCCGCAACCACAACGGACGCTAAGACTTCGCCACCCGCTTGCGCGGCGTCTCCTGCGGCGACGAGGCCACGCTCGGATCGCCGGCCACGTTGCCTCCCACGTTCTTCCACCCGCTCCACTTCTTGCCGTCGTACGCGTTGTGCAGCACGGTGTCGTCCGGGCCGCGGCCGACGACGTCGATGCGGCCGTCGCCGCGGGAGGACGCATCGACCGGGCCGAGGATCGTGCCGCCCAGCGACGTGACGGTCACCGGGCCGGAGTCGGTGAGCGTCCCGTGATGCGGCACGCCTGTGCCCTGCGTGACGACGAGGTCCGCGCGGTCGTCGGTGACGCGCACGATGGACGGATCGGTCGTCGTGCGCACGCCGAGGGAGCGCCACGGCAGCCAGGCCGTACCGGTGAAGCGGGCGTGCCACACCATCTCGTCCGAGCCGCGCACGACGACGTCGATCACGTTCTTGCTGTTGATCGAGACCTCGGGGGTGCCGTCGAGGCGGCCGCCGAGCGACTCCCATCCCTCGCGCGGATTGGTGGTGTGGATGGCCAGCGTGTCGTCGAAGTTGCGGGCGAAGGCGCGCGGGGTGCCGTCGGGCATGCAGAGGACCGAAAGGTCGGACTTGAGGCGCCCGCCGAGGTTGATCCACGGCGACCACTGGCCGTTCTGCCGCCGCTTGATCCAGCCGCCGTCATCCGTGCCGCGCATGACGATGAACAGGTCGCCGTTCGGCGCGCGGCAGGCGTCGGGAGCGCTGCCGAGCGTACCGTCGAGCGTCTCCCACTCCTGGTTCCCATCTTTCAACACGGCCGAGGAGTCTTTCCCCTTGGCGACGATCGTCTGCGCGTCCAGACCGAAAGCGAATGCGGCGAGAAGCATGACCCACACATGTCTCATGAGGGGGATTATCGCGCGGCACGCCTGTTGCTGAGAACGCCGGACATGCCGGAACCCGAAGAGCACGAACAGCACGTCGAGCGGAAAGTGGTCTACGAGACCGTGAGCTCGAGCTCGACCAAAAGCAGCGCCATCACCATCGGCATCGTGGTGGTGATCGCCCTGGCGCTGGTGGTGTGGATCGTGATGCAGATGCGCTAACCTCGCGCGCATGCTCGCCACCGCGGTTCTCGCCGCCACGATCGCGCTCACGCCGCAGTCTGCCGAACGCTTCGCGAATCTCGCGCTGGCGTGCGTGCACAAGGAGTATCCGAACAAGATCGCGCACGTGCTGCAGTCGGATGCGGATGCGCTTCCGCCGCGCACGCTCACTCCCTCCTTCTACGGCTGCTACGACTGGCACTCCTCGGTGCACGGGCACTGGCTGCTGGCGCGGCTGGTGCGGCTGCAGCCGGAGGCGCCGTTTGCGGCCAAGGCGCGGGCGGCGCTGGCGCGCTCGATCACACCGGAGAACATCGCGGCCGAGGTGAAGTACCTGAACGGGGCGGGGCGGGCCAGCTTCGAACGGCCGTACGGGCTCGCGTGGCTGCTGCAGCTCACGGGCGAGCTGCGCGAGGCGAACGATCCGCTCTACGCCACCATCAAGCCGCTCGAGGATGCGACGGTCGAGCGGCTGCGCACGTGGCTGCCGAAGCTCTCCCACCCGGTGCGCTCCGGGGAGCACAGCCAGACGGCGTTCGCCCTCGGCCTGGTCCTCGATTCGAACGCGGGTGACGCAAAGTTCCGCGAGCTCGTGAAAGCAAGGGCGCGCGCGTTCTACGCCACGGACCGCAACTGTCCCCTCGCCTACGAGCCGTCGGGCGAGGACTTCCTCTCACCCTGTCTGGCGGAGGCGGACCTCGTGCGCCGCGTGCTCCCGCCGAAGGCGTACGCCGAATGGTTGACGAAGTTCATGCCGCGCATGACCCTCACGCCGGCCGTCGTCACCGACCCCAGCGACCCGAAGCTCGCGCATCTCGACGGGCTGAATCTCAGCCGCGCCTGGATGCTCGACGGCATCGCCTCGGGGCTGCCGTCGAGCGATCCGCGCGTGAAGACGCTGCGCGCCGCGTCGCAGGCGCACGCCGAGGCCGGTCTGCAATCCGTCACCGGCGAGCACTACGAAGGAGGTCACTGGCTCGGAAGCTTCGCCACGTACCTGGTGACGAGGAGAGGTGTGCGGTGAGTTGTTGCCGGTTGTCGGTTCTCAGTTGTCTGTGAGCCGAGGCGAGAGTCACAGACAACTGACAACCGACAACCGACAACAACATCACCGCTTCGCCTTCCGCACCCTGAGCGTCGGCGAGGCCAGGTCCAGCTCGGCGACGGGGATCACCTCCACGTCGTCGCCGAACTGCTTGCGCAGCGGCTCGAGGAACTGCTTCGCGTCGCCGGCGATGACCACATTCACGTCCTTGCTGCCGAGGTTCGTGCCGGCGAACTTGCGGACATCGGCGGCGGTCACGGCCTGCACGCCGCTGATGTAGCGGTTGATGTCGGAAAGCGGCAGGTCGTGCAGCGCCAGCGCGGAGACGCGGTTGACGATGCCGCTGGAGGTCTCCAGCGACTGCGCGAACTCGCCGGTGAGTGCGGCCTTGCGCGGCGTGAGCTCGGCCTCGAGCACGTCGGCGCTGCCGAGGCGGCCCATCTCGCCGGTGATGATGCCGGCCACTTCGGCCGCCGACTCGTGCTTGGTCTGCGTCGAGGCGGTGAAGGGGCCGACGTCCGCGCGCGGCGCGAAGCTGCTGCCGGCGCCGTAGCTGAGACCGCGCTTGATGCGGATCTCCTGATTCAGGCGCGAGGAGTAGCCGCCACCGAGGATGGAGTTGGCGACGAGGGCCTGCATGTAGGCGGGGTCGGAGCGGCGGATGCCGCGGCGCGCGACGACGACCGCGGCCTGGCCGGACTCGGGCATGTCGATGACGACGATGCGCGTAGGACGGGCTTCAGCCCGTCCATTGCTCGCGGCGGGGCGGGCTGAAGCCCGCCCTACGTTTTCCCACTTGCCGAATTGGGCTTCGGCGAGGCGGAAGGCATCCTCGGCTTTGACGTCGCCGGCGAGCACCAGCACGGAGTTGTCGGGGCGGTAGTGGCTCGCGTGGAACTTCACGAGATCCGCGCGGGTGATCTTCGACAGGGTCGACGGGAGGCCGCTGAGGTTGTGGCCGTATGGGGTATCGCCGAAGACGAGGCGGTTGGCGACCACGGTGGCCAGCGGACGCGGCTCGGTGAGCTCGACCTGCAGCGCGTCGATGGCCTGGGCGCGCTCGCGCTCCAGCTCGTCCTTCGCGAAGGTGGCGTTGCGGGCCACGTCGGCCATGTACTTGAGCGCCTTCGGCAGGTTCGACGACATGACCGACAGGTCGATCGTCGACGAGTCCCACCCCGCGCCGGCAGTGAGCGTCGCGCCGAGGGCTTCCACGCCGCGGGCGATCTGCTCGGCGGTGCGCGTCTTCGTTCCCTGCGTGAGCACCGTCGCGGTCAGCTCGGCCAGGCCATCGCGCCCGGCGGGATCGGCGGCGGCGCCGGTCTTGACCAGCAGCTGCGCGGCCACGAGCGGGATGTCGTGCTTCGGCACGACGATCACCCGCAGTCCGTTGGCCAGCGTCTTCTCGACAGGCTGCGGGAGCTTCGCCTCGCGCGGGGCGGCGGGCGGCGGCGGCGCCACCTGCTGCGCGGCCAGAGGGAGAGCGACGAAAAGAGAGAGCAGGAGGCGCTTCACTGCGCACCTCCCTGTTTGGACTGATCCTGATAGTTGATGACCACCGGTTTCCCTTCGATCAGATATTGCTTCACGACGCGCTGGATGTCGGCGGCGGTGACGGCCTGCACCTTCGCCAGGCCGCTGTTCACGACGCTGGCGTCGTGCTGGAGGATGAGCGCCTCGCCGAGCGAGAAGGCCTTGCCGTTCGACGTCTCGCGCTCGCGCAGCGCGCTGGTGAGGATCAGGTTCTTGGCCTTCTCCAGCTCCGCGGCGGTGACCGGCTTGGTGGCCAGCGACTGCAGCTCCGCGCGGATGACCTTCTCCGCGTCGGCGGGCTGCTTCTCGCTGCCCATGATGGCCAGAATGCCGAACAGGCCGACGTCCTCGCGCATCTCGGCGTCGGAGAAGACTTCCTGCGCGATCTCGCCGCGGATGAGCTTCTCGCGCAGGCGGGACGACTCGCCATCGGAAAGGATGGTCGAGGCGACGAAGAGCGGGACCGAGTCGGCGTGCGCGGCGGGCGGCGTCAGCCAAGTCATGCCGAGGGCCGGGAGCGGCACGTTCTCGGCGTATTCGTTGACCCGCTTCTCTTCCTTGCGGGCCGGCTCCTTGACCGTCACGCGCGGGATCTCCGCGGCCGGCTTGGGGATGGGGGTGAAGTACTTGTCAATCCAGCCGTCGAGCTGCTGCTGCTCGAAGTCGCCCGCGACGATGAGGATGGCGTTGTCGGGACGATAGAAGGTGGCGTGGAAGGAGCGCACGTCGTCGATGGTCGCGGCGTCGAGCTCCTGGATGTTGCCGATGCCCGGGCGCATGTACGGATGGGCGACGAACGAATGCACGACCAGCGCGTTGAAGAGCTTTCCGTAGGGCGGCGCGAGGACGCGGTAGCGATACTCCTCTTTCACGACGTCGCGCTCGGACTTGAAGGCCGCGTCGTCGACGGTCAGCGCGCCGAGGCGCTCCGCCTCCGCCCACAGCAGCGTCTCGAGGTAGTTCGACGGCACGACCTCGTAGTACGCGGTGGAGTCGTCGAAGGTGGTGGCGTTGTTGAAGCCGCCCACGTCCTCGGTCAGCCGGTCCATCATCTCCGAGGGCATGTTCTTCGTCGACTTGAACATGATGTGCTCGAAGAGATGGGCGAAGCCGCTGCGCCCCTGCGGATCGTGCTTCGAGCCGACGCGATACCAGACGTGGATCGCGACGGTGGGCGTGGAACGGTCCTGCACCGAATAGACCTCGAGGCCGTTCGGGAGGACGCGGTGTTTGTAGTTGATGGGAGGGATCGTCGTCGCGGCGGAGGCCGCGGTGGCGATCAACAGCAGAATGACGAAACGTGCAGCTCGCATGGGGCGGGATGATAGCGGGCCGCGCGATGCGGATGAGGCACGTTTCGCAAACTTTTGGAGTGCGGCGGCGGCCAGCTGCCGCTTTCTATGCGGAGGCGCCAGCCTCCGCCCTCCCGCGGCAGCTGCGGCTGCCGCATAGAAAGCGGCAGCTGGCGCTGCCGCACTCCAGAACTAGCGCCGTTTGGCGGTGCCGGTGCGGATGGACTCGTCGAAGATCTCTTCCATCCGGGCGCGGGCGATGCGCGTGGCTTCGCGCTGGCGCTCGGCGAGCTTGCGCTGCTGCTCGGCCAGCGGCTGCTGCTGCCGGGCCAGCTCGCGCTGCTGCTCGGCGAGCTCGTGCTGGCGGCGCTGCAGCTCGCGTGCGCGGGCGCCGCGCGCGTGGATCTGCTCGACGCCGATGCGTCCCTGCTCCTCGCCGATCCGGCCCTGCTTTTCGCCGATGCGCCCCTGCTCCTCCCCGATCCGTCCCTGCTCTTCGCCGATGCGGTTCATCGGCTCCAGCACGCGGTCGAGGCGGCGCAGCGTGGCCTCGTCGCGGATCGCGTACGCCACGCCGTCCTTCTCGAAATAGGCGTAGCGGCGGCCGAGGCCGTCGACGTCGAAGTTATCGCTACGCGTGTGGACGAAGGAGTGGTTTCCGTCGCGGATGATCACGTTCTCGTACGTCGCGAACAGGAGCAGCAGAGCAAGGATGTGCATGCTCTCTGAGACGTCGCCGAAACGCGATGGTTAGCTGACACGGCTCGCCGGATTTCCTACACGAGACCTCCACTTATTTCCATTCTCACCGCCTGGATGGATCTCGATACTGATGTCGCAGACCATCAGATCCAAGGAGACCACCATGAAAAGAGTGATGTTGGCAGCAGTGATCGCTGTTCTCACCGTTTCTGTCGTTCCGTCATCGGCCATGGCGCAGAGCTGTACTACGCTGAACTGCGACGGCCTTCCGGGCCTGCCGCCGCAGTTCCCCGTGCAGCGCTCGTACGAGGACTTCGTCGTCCAGGTGTACATCGGCGCCTACGGACGGTTCCCGACCTGCACCGAGCGCCGCCTCGGGCACAGCCAGCTCAGGAACGCCGCCGCCAACGGCACGCTGCTCGCCACGGCGAAGCGTTACGTGGCCACGCGGTTCATGACCGCGACGTCGTACAACACGAACGACCTGACGACGTATCAGCAGACCACCGCGTACGAGTCGCGCAACCCGGCGCACCTCGAGGACCGCGCGCACCTGGAGTCGTTCGTCACCGACCTCTACCGCGCCTTCCTGCAGCGCGAGCCGGATGCCGCCGGGCATTGTTTCTGGTCGAACGACGCCTGCACGATGAAGCGCAAGCACACCATCCGCGCGTTCGAGGAGTCGATCGAGTTCGGGAGACTGGTCGAGGGGCTCTTCGACGGCGGGGAGCCGGAGTGCGTCATCCGCGAGCCGTGGGAGCCGTGCGGCGGCGGGATCTGCTGATTCGCAACACAGACAGGGCGGGGCGTCGTGTAGTGGACCGCCGGCGTCCCGCCGGCTGTCTACGCAGGCGTCCCGCCTGCGCTCCGGGCGGGGTGGCGGCGGGACGCCGCCACAGACAGCCGGCGAGGACGCCGGCGGTCCACTTTGTTACTCGTAGCGCAGCGCCTCGACCGGGTTCAGCTCCGCGGCGCGCGCGGCCGGATAGATCCCGCTCACCAGGCCCACGCTGATCGACACGCCGGTCGACAGGAGCAGCGAGCTGATGGTGATCACCGTCGGCCATCCCGCGTACGCCGCCACGAGGCGTGCCAGCACGATGCCGATGATGATCCCGGCGATGCCGCCGATCAGGGAGATCGTGAACGACTCGATCACGAACTGCGAGCGGATGTCCTTGCGCGTGGCACCGATGGCCCGGCGCACGCCGATCTCGCGCGTCCGTTCCAGCACGCTGGCCAGCATGATGTTCATGATGCCGATGCCGCCGACCAGGAGCGAGATGCCGGCGATCGAGCCCATGACGATGTTGAAGATCCGCTGCGTCTGCCGGCTCTGCTCGAGCAGCGCCTCCGGGACGACGACCTCGTAGTCGTCCGCGCCGCCGTGCAGCCGCTGCAGCAGCGGCTCGATGACCTGCGACGTACGCCGCGTCGAGACGCCTTCCTTGACCGTGACCAGCAGCTCGTCGACCGGCGCGTCGAGCGGATCGCGGTCGAACTTGCGCATGGCCGTCGAGACCGGGATCCAGATCTCTTTCGTCGTCGACTGCGTGGCCCCCTCCGGATCGCTGGCCAGCACGCCTACGACCTCCAGCCAGACGTCGTTGACCTTGAGCTGCTTGCCGAGGACGTCGCCGTAGCCGAAGAGATTGCGGCGCACTTCCTCGCCGATGACGCAGACCTGGGCGTGCTCGTGCTCGTCGCGCGCGTCGAAGAAGCGGCCGTGCGAGAGGCCGACGTCCGCGACCTCGCGGTAGCGCCACGCCACGCCGAACACTTTCCCCTTCGTCTTCGCGCCGGGGGCCATGATCTGGTACGGCTTGACCTCGATGCGCGGCAGCACGCGCTCGACGTTCGGCACCGCCTCGACGATCGCCTCCGCGTCGCGGAGCGACACGCCGAGCGACTTCTTGCGCAGCTCCTGCCGGTCCTCCGGCTTCACTTCCTTGGCCCGCACGATGATGTTGCGCAGGCCGAGGCGGCCGATCGCCTCCAGCGCCTTCTTCTCCGCCCCCGCGCCGATCGACAGCATGGCGATCACCGCGCCGACGCCGAAGATCATCCCCAGCATGGTCAGCGAGGTGCGCAGTTTGTGGCGGTTGAGGTTGGTCAGGGCGCTGGTGAAGGTTTCGGTGCGGTCCATAGGCTCACAGGCTCACAGGCTCATCGGCTCATCGGTTCATAGGCCTCTCTGAGCCTATGTGCCTGTGGTCCTTTGAGCCTCCTCGTTCTTTGTCGGATCCTCGAGCGCAATCTCATCCCCGCGCTTCAGCCCCTTCGCCACGACCACCCGTCCCGCGCTCGAGGAGCCGATCGTCACTTCCACCGGCTCGAATCGGTCGCCGCGCCTCACGTAGGCGAGCTTCTTCCCGTTCTTCTCGAACAGCGCCTGGCGCGGGATGGCGAAGGCGTTGGCCTGGTTCTCGACCTCCAGCACCGCGCGGACGCGCGCGCCCGGCTTCATCAGCTTCGGGTCGGTGCGGTCGAGCTCCACGGTCACGCCGAAGTACTGCACCGGCTGGCGCGGGATGCGCGGCCGGGCCACCTTGTCGACGTTCGTCACTTTCCCGGCGAAGGTCGCGCTGGCGTCGGCTTCCAGGGAGACCGTGGCCTTCTGATCGACGGCCAGTCCCGCGGCATCGGCCTCGAGCACGAAGACCTCGGCCTTCATGGTCTGCAGCTCCGGGATCTCGCCGATCGGCTGGCCGCGCCACATCGAGTCGCCGACGCGCGGCATGTCGCCGCGCCAGTTGCGCTGCAGGACGAGGATGCCGTCGTGCGGCGCGACGACCTGCAGCGCCTGCAGCCCTTCCTCGGCCTGCTTGATCTTCATCCCCGCCTTGCGGTCGTCGATGGCGATGAGGTCGCGCTCGACCGCGGCCAGGCTGCCGCGGACGCCGAGCACTTCCTCGGCGTGCCGCTTCTTGCTGGAGGCCAGGTCCTGGTCGACCTCGTTCTCGATGCGCGCGTAGCGGGAGAAGATCTCCGCGTCGTCGAACTTGAAACGTTTGGCCGCCTCCAGCTCGCTCTGCGCCAGGCGGGCGTCGCGGCCGAGGTTCTTGCGCGTCGCGCCCGACTCGGCGGTCTCCTTCGTGAGCCGGTTGTTCGCGTTCTTGCGCGCCTCATTACCGGCGAGGAGCAGGTTCTCGAAGTCCGTGGCGTCGAAGCGGACGATGACGTCGCCCTTGCGCAGCAGCGAGCCGTCGTCGGCGATCCAGGAGACTTTCAGCGGCGAGGTCGCGTTCTGCGGCGCCGTGACCGGCGTGGCCCTGGTGGCCTTGAGTGTCCCCTCGGCGGTGACGCGACGGGCGAACGTGATCGGCTCGACCTTGAAGGTGGCGATGTCGTCGGCGGGCCTGGAGCAGGCGGCGAGGAGGAGGAGCGAGCTCACTGTCGTCCTGAGCCGCCGGAGTCCCGCAGGGACGGAGGACGGTCGAAGGACCCCCTGCGGCTGCACGAGGATCGCTCCGTCGGAGGGGGGTCCTTCGCCGTCTGCGCGGCTCAGGATGACAGCGGGCCCCCTCACGACTTCTCCTCCTCTTCCTTCTCCTTCGGCACGAGCACGCGGTCTCCGGCGGCGAGGCCCTTCAGCACTTCCACCGACTTGTCGTTCTGGCGGCCGAGCTGGACCGGGACGGTCTCGACATTCAGCGCGTCGCGGCGGTAGACGAACGGTCCCTTGCTGGAGACATAGACCGACTCGCGGGGGATGAGCACCGCGTTCTTCACGCGTCCCAGCTCGATCGTCCCCTGGAAGCGCATGCCGGGGCGCATCTTCGCGGGGTCGGTCTTGTCCAGGGCGATGTCGACGCGCAGCACCTTCACCGGGTCCTGCGTGCCGCGCTTGCGCTGCACGGTGCGGGCGGCCATGGTGATGGTGCCGTGCAGCTCGTCGTCGGGGTGGGCGTCGAGGCGCAGCGTGACGCGCTGGCCGACGGCCACGCGTCCCGCATCCACCTCGTCCACTTCTCCCTCGGCCTTCATGCGGTTGAGGTCGGGGATCTCCACGACGCGCTCGTTCTTCCAGCAACTGTCGCCGATCTTCTTCTTCTCGCCGCGCCAGTTCGTGGCGTAGACCACGGTGCCGTCGCGCGGCGCGGTGCGCATCATCTGGCGGATCGAGTCCTGCGTCTGCGCCACGACGGACGAGGCCTCCTGGAACTTCGACTGCAGCAGGTCGATGCGCGCGCGCGCCGCGGCCTCGAGGGCCGAGAGGCGCGCCTTCGCGGCGGCGGTCTCGCGCCTGGCCAGGTCGTGCTCGATCTCCGCGGTCTTGCGCTCGTTGATGCCGAGGATGTCGGGCGGCGCGTCGAGCTTCAGGCCGGTCTTCTTCAGCCGCGCCTCGGCGTTGGCGAGCGCGAGGCGCTCGTCCTTGGTACGCAGCGAGAGGTCGGCGCGCTCTTTCTCGATCTGCTTGCGCGCCTGGTCGGCCTCGGCGGTCTTCTCGTCGAGCTTGCGCTGCAGCTCGCTCGTGTCGAAGCCGAGCACCGGCTGGCCGCGCTTCACCTCCGCCCCCTCGGGGGCGAGCATGGCGATCTTGAAGTCCCACACGTCGGGCAGCGGCGGCGGGCCGAGCGACTCCGACGAGAGCGACGCCAGCGCGCCCGTCACTTCGAAGCCGGTCACCAGGTCGCCGCGATGGGCGCGCACCCATTCCCCCTGACGGTCGGCGGCGAGTTTGTTGCGCAGCGTCCAGCCGCCGAAGAGGAAGAGCGCCACGGCGGCGAGAGGAAGGATGATCCGCAGGCGTTTAGGCATCGCGCTTCACCACCGGCGCCAGGCGCGCCCCTTCTTCCAGTCCGCTCACCACCACGCAGTCGAGCGCGTTGCACGGGCCGAGCTTCACGTCCCGGAGCTCATCGCCCACTTTGGCGCGGGGAGTCTTGCCCGACAGATCGAGCGCCGCGCGCGGCGCGAGCAGCGCGGAGGGCCGGGTCTCGCGGCGGACGACGATGCGCGCCGAGAGCCCCGGCCGCATGCGCGACGGATCGAGCTTGTCGAGCGCCACCAGCACCTCGAAGTGGCGCCGCAGCGACTGGCGTCGGCTCTCCTGCGCCACCGCCGAGATGGCGGCGATGCGTCCGGAGAACTGCTGGTCGGGATAGCCGTCCAGGGTCACGGTGACGGGCATGCCCGGGGCAATCTTGCCGTCGTCGACGTCGGCCAGCGCGGCGTTGACGCGCAGCGTGCTGAGGTCCGGCAGCAGCGCGATCGGGAAGCCGACCCACACCTGGTCGCCGCTCTGCAGCTTGCGCCCTTCCCACGGATGGTCCTTGATCACCACGATGCCGTCGCGCGGCGCGCGCAGCACGAGCGCCTCGATGGCGCGCTCGGCGATGAAGATCTCGCGCTGCGTCTTGTCGATGTTCAGGAGGAGGTTCTGCCGCTCCGACGTCACGGCCGTGCGGCGCGCGCGCAGCGTGTCGACCGCCTTCTCGTGCTCCGTCACGGCGCGGCGCAGCGCGGTCTGCTTCTCCTCGAACGCGCGGCCGGAGAGGAGCTCCTTCGGCACCTTCGCCTCGAGCAGCGCCTTGTCGAGATCGGACTTCTTCTTCTCCACTTCGAGCTCTTTCTGCTCGAGGTCCGCCTTCCACTCCGACTCCTTCTGCTGCAGCTCCTGTGCGGCCTGCATGGCCGCCTGGCGCTTGCTGTCGAGGTCCGTGGTCAGGGCGGTGTTGTCGAGCTCCACGACGGGGTCGTTGGTCTTCACCGCGGCGCCGTCGTCGGCGATCCACTTGATGGCGGTCTGCCACGACGGCAGCGGCGGAACGGCCAGCAGCTCGCCGCGCCCCGCCTCGAGCTCGCCGGAGAGGAAGACCTCGTGCACGAACGCGCCGCGGCGGACGCGGAGCTGCTCGTCGGGCGCATCGTCGGAGTAGCCGGACAGACAGCCGGCGAGCGGCAGCAGCATCAGAAGTGCGCAGAAATGTTGGCGGGACATGTCCGTGTGGTCTGACGATTGTACGAGGGGAAGGTTCCAGAGTTTGTAGAGATACAATTTCGTGACGCGATGGTGGCCGCGGCAGTCCCGGCAGCTCACGACCCGCGATTCGTCCTTCTGCGCGCGCCGGCGCCGGACGACGATTTCGCACACGACGTCCGCGTCGGCCTGACGGCGGCGCGGAAATGGATCCCTCCGCGCTGGTTTTACGACGAGCTCGGATCGTCCCTGTTCGACACGATCTGCTTCCTCCCCGAGTACTACGTCATGCGCGCGGAGGCGGAGGTGCTGACCGCGCACCGGGCCGCGATCGCGGCGGCGCTCGGTGCGAATATCCGCCTGGTGGAGCTGGGCAGCGGCGCGGCGCGCAAGACGCGCATCCTCCTCGACGAGCTGCCGCCCCATCTCGAGTACGTGCCGGTCGACGTCGACGCGTCGATGCTCGAGCGCGTGGGCCGCGACCTGCTGCGCGAGTACGACGCGCTGCGCGTGATCGCCGTGCGCTCGGACTTTTCGCGTCCGTCCGTCCCGCTCTCGCTCCTCCCCCGCACCCGCGCGCGCACGGTGGTGCTCTTTCTCGGCTCGACCATCGGCAATCTCAGCCCGGCCGAGGCGACGACGATGCTGCGCGATCTGCGGGCCTCGCTCGCCCCCGGCGACGCGCTGTTCCTCGGCGCGGACCTGCGCAAGTCGCGCGGCGTGCTCGAGCCGGCCTACGACGACCCGCTGGGCGTGACCGCGGCGTTCAACCTCAACGTGCTGGGGCGCATCAACCGCGAGCTCGGCGGCGCGTTCGACCTGAAGGCCTTCCAGCACCTGGCGTTCTATGACCAGGAGCACGGACGCATCGAGATGCACCTCGTCAGCAGGCGCGCGCAGCGCGTGCGCATCGACGCGCTGGAGCTCGAGATCGCGTTCGACGAGGGAGAGCGCATCCACACCGAGAGCTCGTACAAGCACGACGCGTCGACGCTGGCCGCGCTCGCGGCGTCGTCGGGCTTCACCATCGCGCAGACGTGGACCGACGCGCGGCGCTGGTTCGCCGATGTGCTGATGCTCGCGGAGTAGTCTCCTTTCCGTAGACCGGCCCGCGCACCCTGCGCCGTTTGCGCATGCGCAGGATAGGTCTGCGCGGTCACGATCGAAGTCGTTCCACCCCTCGGCGGTGCACCATCGAGCACCGCGCGCACGCCTCGGACCAAAACGCGCGGCTCCCGATTGCGCACGCGCGCTGCGCACCAAAGTTCGCGTCTTTCTGCCAGCGGTAGTTCCTTAGAAACACAGGAACCTACAGGTGTCCAATTGTGAACAGACGCGGCAATGAACGGCACCTACGATCCCAACGCTGTACAGCAAATGCCCACCAACGATGGACGCGCCCATTCACTCGTAGCGTCCCTTCGCGACGTATTCGACCGCGCTTCCCTGACGGAGGCGCGCATGCGCATCAATGCGCAGGAGTCGATTTACGCGAGCGGGGACGAAGACGAGTCTCTTTACCTGATCGAGTCGGGTCAGGTGAAGCTTTCCATGGCTTCGGCCGCGGGGAAGGATTGCCTGATCGCGATCTATACGAAGGGAGAGATGTTCGGCGAGTCGTGCTTCACGGCCGCGCCGAAGCGGTTCGAAACGGCCACGGCGATGCAGCCGACGGTGGTGCGGAAGATGTCGCGGCGCGACTTCCTGGCCGAGGTCGAGCGGCTGAAGACGACCGAGACGCTGCTGCGGCACCTGGCCACCCGCATCTCCGAGCGGCAGGCGGCGGTGTTCGACCTGATCACCATGCCGTCGGAGCGGCGGCTGGCGAAGGCGCTCCTCGACACCGCGGAGAAGCTCGGCCTCCGCGACGGCGTCTGGCTCCGCGTCGACCCGAAGATCTCGCACGAGGAGCTCTCCCAGATCGTCGGCACCACCCGCCCTCGAATCACCGCCTTCATGCAGAAGTTCCGCAAGCTCGGCCTGATCGAGAAAGCCGGCCGGGCGACGCTGGTGCACCACGCCAAGATGCGCACGTTCGTGGAAGAGGACTGAGCCCCGGTTGCTGTGTTGCTGGTTGCTGGTTCGTGGCAGCTTCTGGCGACGAACCACCACGAACCAGCAACCAACAACCAGCAACAATTTTCCTTCTTCCACGTCCTCTATTGAACGGCACTCCGTCAGTCTTCCCTCTATTCTTCGCGCTCGCAGGACTCGCTCTTCGGAGAGCGCCAACCCTCCCCCCTCATGACGGACCACGCGTCGCCAGCCACTCGGTTGCACGACGTGGTCGTGGTACAGGAACAGACGCATGCGGAGTGGCGCGCCGGTCGCGGCGCCATCCGCAACGGGCGGGTGGTCGTGCTTCCCCAGGCCGCCCCGCCGGACGGCTTCCTCACCGCCAGGGCCACCTACAGCGTCCGCGCCACCGACGGCGGCAACCGCACGCGCCTCTTCCCCAGCCTCTCCCTCTCGCAGGAAGACTCCCGTCCGCCAAAGGAATACGTTTTCGACTGAGGCGTTCTAGACGGCGGGCCGCGCCCGCAGTATCATCGCGCTCCCTTGTGCCGGGGTAGCTCAGTTGGTTAGAGCACCAGATTGTGGATCTGGGGGTCGGCGGTTCGAGCCCGCCCCTCGGTACCAAGCCCCCTGCGGGGGAAATTGAAAATTGAAAATTGAAAATGAAAAATTGAAAATGGCCGCCCGCCCCTCGCGCGAGCGGCTTTTTTTTTCCATTTTCAATTTTCAATTCTGAAGACCTCCTCGCGAGCCGATCCACCATGACTGACACCGTCCAGCCGCGGCTCAGCCGCGGATTCCGCGACCTCCTGCCCGACCAGATGCTGGCCCGCCAGCAGATGGTCGATACGATCCGCGGCGTCTACGAGAACTACGGCTTCGTCCCCATCTCCACCCCCGCGGTCGAGTACCTCGACGTCCTCTCCGGCAGCGCCGGTGCCGAGGCGCAGCGGTCGATCTTCCGCGTCACGAACCCGGAGAAGGAAGAGCTCGGCCTCCGCTTCGACCTGACCGTGCCGCTGGCGCGCCTCATCGCCGAGCACCGCCAGGCGCTCCCCCGCCCCTTCCGCCGCTACCAGGTCGCCTCCGTGTGGCGCGCCGACAAGCCGGACAAGGGACGCTACCGCGAGTTCACCCAGTTCGACCTCGACTCCGTCGGCGTCGAGAGCGAGGTGGCCGACACCGAGATCATCGCCGGGATGTGCGACACCCTCTCCGCGCTGCAGGTCGGCCCGTACCTGGTCCGCTTCTCCAGCCGGCAGATCCTCAACCTCCTCCTCGCCTACGCCGGCATCGGCACCGAGCAGGGGGTGGAAGTCTTCCGCGTCCTCGACAAGCTGGACAAGGTCGGCCTCGAGAAGATCAAGCTCGAGCTGATGGAAGGCTACAAGGACGAGTCGGGCGACACGATCCGCGGCGTCGGCCTGGCGCGCGAGCAGGTGACGAAGATCGAGACGTTCCTCGGCGTGCGCGGCTCACGGAAGGACGTGCTCACCCAGGTGCGCGACCTCTTCGGCGGCGTCGCCGGCGCGCCCGAACAGCTCGACGTCGTCGAGCGCATCTCGAATCACCTCTACTCCCTCGGCTACGGCGACGACCGGGTCTCGCTCGACGTCTCCATCGCCCGCGGCCTCGCCTACTACACCGGCCCCGTGTTCGAGGCCATCCTCCTCGACGCGCCGCAGTTCGGCTCCGTCTTCGGCGGCGGCCGCTACGACGACCTGGTCATGCGCTTCCTCAACGAGCGCATCCCCGCCGTCGGTGCCTCGATCGGCGTCGACCGGCTCCTGGCCGCGCTGACCTCCCTCGGCCGCATCGGCCAGCAGAAGGCGACCGCCCGCGTGCTCATCACCGACATGGACCGCGCCCTCCGCGACGACTACATCGCCATGACCTGGGAGCTGCGCCGCGCCGGCATCCCCACGGAGCTCTACCTCGGCAGCGCGAAAGGTCCGGGCAAGCAGCTCAAGTACGCCGACCAGTACCACATCCCCCTGGCCATCCTCTACGGCTCCCAGGAAAAAGAGCAGGGCACCGTGACCATCAAAGACCTCGTCGCCGGCCGCGAGCGGATGAAGCCGACCGCCGACCGCAAGGAGTACCTGGCGCAACGCGCCGGGCAGCTGTCGGTGCCGCGGACGGAGCTGGTGGAGACGATCACGAAGATGCTCCAGGAGGTGTCGCAGTGACTGTCATCCTGAGCCGCGCAGACGGCGAAGGACCTCCCTGCTGGAACCCCATGCCCGCTCCGTACGCAGGGGGTCCTTCGCTGTCTGCGCAGCTCAGGATGACAGCATGATCCTCCTCGACGGCAACTCCCTCACCATCGAACAACTCGTGCAGATCGCGCGCGAGAACGCGCCCGTGGAGCGCGATCCGTCCACGCACGCGGCCGTGGCGCGCAGCGAGGCGCTCATCGCGCAGGTGGTCGAGAACTACCGCCGCGCCTACGCGGAAGGGAAGGCGGCGCCGAGCGAGTACGGCGTCACCACCGGCTTCGGCGAGTTCAAGGACAAGCCGATCGCGCCGGACGACCTCGAACAGCTCCAGCGCAACCTGCTGCTCTCGCACTCGGTCGGCGTCGGCGACAACTCCGATCCCGACGACCTTACCAACTACTACCCGCCCGAGGTCGTGCGCGGCGCGCTGGCCACCCGGCTGAACGCCTTCCTGCGCGGCCACTCCGGCGTGCGCGCGAAACTGGTCGAGATCGTCGAGGCGATGCTCAACCGCGGCGTGATCCCCCTCGTCCCGCTGCGCGGCTCCGTCGGCGCCAGCGGCGATCTCTGCCCCCTCTCGCACCTCTTCGTGACACTCCTCGGCGAGGGACGCTTCTACATGCTCGAGGACGGGCTGAAGCCCGTCCTACGTCCGGCAACCGAGCTGCCGTCGGTCCTCGGCTTCACGGCCGAGGAGATGAAGCCGACGTTCAAGGAAGGCCTCGGCCTGGTCAACGGCGCGAACTTCTCCGCGGCCATGCTGGCGCTGGCGGTCCACGACGCGGAGCGCCTGGCTGATGCCGCCGACGCCGCGGCGGCGTTGTCGCTCGAGGCCATGGCCGGCAGCATGCGCGCGTTCGACCCGAAGGTGCACGAGGAGCGCGGCCACCCCGGCCAGATCGCCTCGGCCGCCCGGATCCGCGAGCTGCTCGCCGGCTCGCGCCTCGTCGAGCGCGCCGGCGCGGTGCAGGACGCCTACTCCCTCCGCTGCGCCCCGCAGGTGCACGGCGCCACGCGCGACACCATCCGCTTCGTCCGCACCACCGCCGAGCACGAGCTCAATGCCGCCACCGACAATCCCCTCTTCTTCCCGGATGAGGGCGACCCCGTCGACCTGCAGTTCCGCGCCAACTGGCCCGAGTGGTACCACGGCGAGACGCGCCTCGCCTACTCCGCCGGCAACTTCCACGGCCAGCCGCTGGCCCTGGCCGCCGACTTCCTGACGATCGCCGTGCACGAGCTCGGGAACATCTCCGAGCGCCGCACGCAGATGATGCTCGACGGCCACCACAACCGCGGCCTGCCGCCGAACCTCACCACCCGCCCCGGCGTGAACTCGGGACTGATGATCCTGCAGTACACCGCCGCGTCCATCGTCTCCGAGAACAAGGTGCTCTCCCACCCCGCCTCGGTCGACTCGATCCCCACCGGCGCGAACGCCGAGGACCACGTCTCCATGTCCACGCACGCCGCGCGCAAGCTGCGCAGCGTGCTCGCCAACGTGCGCAGCGTGCTGGCCATCGAGCTCCTCACCGCCGCCCAGGCCGTCGAATGGCGCGCCGTCTTCAACTACGACCCCAACCAGCCCGCCCCCCGCCTCCTCGACGTCGCCCACGCCGAGGCGCAGGCGCGCCAGTTCGAGGAAGCCGTCGACGGCAAGGCCAACAACATCGCCACCCAGCTCGGGCGCGGCACGCGCGAGCTGTATTTGAAGGTGCGCGAAGCCGCGCGGCCGGTGGTCTACGACCGGCCATTGGATGGGGACATCCGGGCCGTGCGGCGGGTGATCTGACGGAGCGGACTTCCCATTGCCGAGTGATACGATTACTCCGCCCGCGTTGATTTCGGCTCGGCTGATGGTTCTTCCAGCATTGCCGGAGCTGGAAAACCATCGAGAGAGTAAAACTCAGCGCGGCGGAGCTGATTTCCACGGCGAGTCATTTCGTCTTGAGATAGGCGCAGACGTTGTCGGCGCCCCAGCGGCGGATGGACTCCTGCGCGGCCGGGTTGTGGCACTGCGTGACCAGGACGGCGTCGAAGGCCACGGAGCACCATCCCTCGGACTTCGCGTTCGAGATCGCGAACTTCATCAGGCATGCGCGTCCACCGGGGCCGGCACAGCCGGTGTAAGGTGCCACGTACTGCTCCGGGCAGTCCACATCGCCCGTATCCGCGATGCTCCACTCGATGTTCTTGATCGCCTCGGCAGCAACCGGGTCGGGCGGTTTCGTGAAATCGATGCTCAGGCTGTAGGACGGCGTGGACGGGATGGTGATGGTCTGCGTGTGGCCCGCGTTGGGCACCGTCAAACGGTACTGGCCCGCTGGAACGGCGAGCGGCTCACCGCCTCTCCCTTTGAAGGTGCCGCCGCTCCCTTCGAGGATGTACTCGTACACGCTCATCGGCGGTGCGTTCGCGCCGGCGTCGAAGGACAGCGTAACGCGGACGAGCGCCGTGGAGTCTCGTTCCTGCAGTGACACGGTCTTGCGCAGCAGCTCGTTCGGGCGCAGCGTGATCGTCTCGCCGTTCACGTCGATCGTGTACGTCCCGGCGGGAACTCGCAGCGCTTGATCAAACACGCCCGAGATGCCGCCCGCCCTCGGCTGCGTGAGCATGTAGCGGCCTCTCGATCCGGTAAGGATAACGATGGCTGGACCGTTTGGAAACCGCTCGCGCAGGATCTGCGCGAGCTGGCCGAGGGTTTTCGCCTCGTCGGGCCAATAGCCTCCGAACTCGGGCCAGAAGCGTACCGGATCAACCACGCCGGCCACCGGCTCCTCGGCCGGGTTGTCGTTGGAGAACCAACTGCACGTGAGCAACACTCGGTACGAGATCGCGTCATCAATCCACCGCAACGCGACCGGCTCCCCCGGCTTCGCGGACGGCACCCACACCGGCTCGCTCACGGCCAGGTTGCCGCGCTGCAGCGGGGCGCGCACGTCGTACCACGCGCCGCGATCCTCGGCGCTCACTTCGTAGTCCGCCTCGGTGGTCCCCTTCTGGAACTGCCAGACGGCTGTGCCGTTGCGGTAGAGGCTCGCGTTCTCGAAGGTCGTCATGGCGTGCTTGACGTGCAGTTTCGGCTCGACCCAGGTCAGCGTGTACGCATCGCGCTCGTGCGGGATGACCGCGCCCTTCCCCTCCCCCGCCCACCGCCCGAGGAGCAGCGCGGTCACCAGTGCCAGCGCGGCGGCGGGAAGGGCGACCTGCCAGCGCGGCCAGGCCCAGAGGGGCGGGCGGCGGCCGAGGGTCGCGGGTGGACGCTCCGGCAGCGAGGTAGGAACGCTTCGCGCGGCCACGGGTGCGATACGCGGGTCCTGCACTACGGCCAGCGCGGCGCGGACTTCCTCCTGCAGCGGTCCTTCGGCCAGCGATTGCAGCGTCTTCACCGCACCCGGATCGTCGAGACGGAGGCGGTGCAGTGCCTCGTCGAGTTGCCAGCGCAGGTGCGCCACCGATCCTTTCGCCGGCTCGGAGTCGCGCAGCACTTCGAGCAGGTAGCGGCGCACCTCGCGCTCGCGCTCCGGATCGGCGGACGCCATCAGTTGCTGCAGTTCCTCGGGCGGGAGGCGGATGGCATCGCCGTAGAAGATTCCTTCGGCGCCGAGGAACAGCAGCACTTCCTCGGGGATGTCGCGGGCGAACTTCCGCCGCAGCTCCTCGGCCAGCTCCAGCGACGGATGCGGCACGTGCGCGATCAGCTCCTTCATCCGCCGCACGTCGTCGCGGGTCACGGCGCGCGGCGCGGCCACGCCGAGGGGCGTCTCGCCGGAGTCGAGGTGCCGCGCGATCTCCACCGCGGCCGCGCGCAGCCCCGCGGCGGTCATCGGCCACATGCGCAGCGGCAGCCGCGCCAGCTCGCGCCGCCAGTACTGCGGATTGCCGGCCGGATGCACCCAGGTGCGGAACGTCCATTTCTTCAGCACGCGCTGCAGGCCCTCGATCGATTCGGCGGTGAGTGTCTGGCCGGAGCCGAGGACCAGCAGCGGCGACTCGCCGCGCGTCGCGGCGAGCTGCTCGAGCGGCACCAGCAGGTCGTGCGGCGTCCGCGAGACGCGCAGCGGATCGCCGTCGAAGTACCAGCGGTCGAGCACGACGCCCTGCCGCGCCAGCCCGGCCACGAAGGAATCGACTTTGCGGC
This sequence comes from Thermoanaerobaculia bacterium, assembly GCA_035627015.1. GTDB lineage: Bacteria > Acidobacteriota > Thermoanaerobaculia > Gp7-AA8 > Gp7-AA8 > QHVT01. Next base: position 54,624 of record DASPMO010000015.1, read on the forward strand.
GCCACGGGCGCATCTGCCACGCCGCGTCGATCAGGACGAGCACCGGCACGTTGCGCGGCGGCGGCTCGAAGATGAGGTGCGGGCGGAGTCCCTCGCGCAGGGTGACGCGCAGGCTCTCCTCCACGTCGAGCCTTTCCCCGACCGCCTCCGGCTCGACGGCGCGGCCGAGGATGGTGGCCACGTCCTCGACCACGTGGCGCGGCAGCGGCGCCTCGGACGGCATGACGCGTTGCTCGTACGCGTGCGGTCCCGGCTTGGCGGCGAGCACGCTCCTCCAGTACTTCCGCGCCCACTGCCGCTGCCGTTTGCGCGTCTCCGGCACCGCCGAGGCCACGAGCGCCGCGACCAGCAGCACCGCGGCCAGGATCCACGGACGCTCGGCGGCCTCCTCGCGCGGCTCGGGCGGCAGCGGCGGTGGCGGCGGCCGCGTGGACTCGGATGACGTGACGGTGATCGTCGTGTCGGTCGCCGCCGCAGCGTCGTCCCGCGAGCGGTCGATCGACCACCAGGCCAGGGCGCCGATCGCCACCGCCGCGGCGAGCACGATCGCCGCGACGTGCCACACTTTCCAGCGCACGCGCTCCGGTTCCGAGGGCGGCGGCGGCGCGGGCGCGGGAGCCTCTTCACGCGCCAGCCACTCGTCGAACAGCTCGCGGATGGCCTCGACGTCGTCGCGGTTGCGCGCGATCAGAGCGGCGACGGCGTCCCGGAAGGCAATCGGATCCGTCCCCTTCCAGCGCGACGCGAGCAGCACCAGGTCCTGGTACTCGTGCATGCCGACGCCGAAGCCGCCCGAGCGGAGCTCGGCGAGCAGGCCGGCGAACGGAATCGCTTCAGGCGGCACTCTTCCGGACGGTATCGAGGTCACTCTTGTTCTTCAGCAGCGCGCCGATGTACGGGATCTCCGCCAACGGGGACTCACGAAGCTTTTGCGGATCGACTCCGGCCCGCAGCAGCATCTTCACCCACACCAGCAGCTCCCCGGTGGCGGGCTGCTTCTCCAGGTTCAGCTTCCGGTCGCGGAGGTCGAGGAAGCGCTGCGTCGCGGCGTCGACCAGCGCGTGCTCGACGTCGAGGTGCGCCAGCCGCTCGTGCAGGATGCGCTGCAGCGCCTCGCGCTCCGGGAACTCGATGTAATGAAAGATGCAGCGGCGGAGGAAGGGGTCGGGGAGCTGGCGCTCGTTGTTGCTGGTGATGATCACGATGGGGCGGTGCTTGGCGCGCACGCGCCCGGAGCGGTCGGGCGGGCTGAACTCCATCTGGTCGATCTCGTCGAGGAGATCGTTCGGGAAGTCGCGCGGGGCCTTGTCGATCTCGTCGATGAGCACGACCCGCGGCCTGTCGTCGAGGATGGCCTCGCCAAGGGGGCCGTAGGTGGTGTAGTTCCCGAGCTCCTTCGCCTTCGCGTCGCCGATCTGGGCGTCGTAGAAGCGGGCCAGGTTGTCGATGGTGAACAGCACGTCGCGCGCGCGGTGGTCGGTGCGCGTGTGGAAGTGCAGCACGGGCAGCAGGCCGAGCTCGGAGGCCACCGACCAGGCCAGCATGGTCTTGCCCGTGCCGCTCTCGCCGACCACGAGCAGCGGCTGCTCGACCGTGAGCGCGGTATTGACCGCCGTAACCAGCTCGGGCGAGGCCAGGTAGCGTCCCCGCTCGCCGCGCGAGTCGTACGGCGCCCCCGGCGGCGTCGAGCCGTCTCCCTTGTAGCGGTACCACCCCGTGTCAGGCTGCATTCCCTCTCCTTACCCGCTCGCCGCCCGCCGGCGCATGAAGTCGTCGATCTCCGTGAGGATGTCGCGCGAGGTGGCCCGCTTCCGCCGGCGGATGCGCGCCAGGAGCCACTCCCGCTCGCGGTCGGTGAGGCGCTTGTCTTCGCAGAACGTCTGCACGTGCATTTCGGTGATCGGCCCGAGGTCGATGCGCGTGGCGGTGAGCAGCGGCGGTGCGGCCGCCTTCACGCTGGCGATGAAGGACTGCGCCGCCTTCTCTTCTTCCGATTTGCCGAAGGTGAGCCACTTTGCCAGCCCTTCCGTGCCGCTCCAGACCACGGGCTGGATCGACTTGAGCCGCATGGCCGGATTGGCCTCCGCCAGGAGCTCCGGCAGCCACTGCACGTAGTAGGCGACCAGGTCTTCATCGTCGAACTGGTCGTCCACCTGCGGATGGATGAGGATGAGATTGCGGCTGGCCATGCGCTGGCGCAGCGTGCGCGCGAGCGCATCGGTGCGGCACCCCAGGGCGATGGCGATGCGCTCGAAGAACGACTCGCGCGACAGCGGCCGGACCGGCCAGGTGATCCGCACGCGCTCGTGCGCCGGCTCTTTCTTCAGGTGCTGGTCGATGCGCGCCACGAAGGAGTCGTGCGCTTCCCACCGCGGCCCGGCGATGAGCAGCAGGTGATGGACCGGCTCGGCGTACACCGTCTCCACGCGGTTCCACTGCTCGGCGCGGTCGCAGAAGAGCGACGGCAGGTCGAGGCCCGCCAGGAGCGTCCCTTGCGGCGAGCGCGGGTCGGTGACCGGGATGGGCGCCTCCGGCGGCGGCCCGGAGGTGAACTGCCGGCCGCGCTCTTTCCACGTCTCGCGCGGACCCGGTTTCTCGTTCGCGACGGCGCAGTGCAGCCGCCACGCGGCCACGTCCGGGTCGGTCTCCCCGTCGATCCACTCCTCGGTGACGAAGAACGCGAGCTCCGCGGGCAGCTCGACTTCCAGCTCCCGGCGCGGCGAGCGGAGGATGCCGATGCGCCGGATCTCCTCCCCCGCTTTGTCGAGATGCGCGAAGACCTTGATCTCCTTGCGTGAATAGAAGCTCTTGATCCAGTCCCAGCCGATGAGGAAGACGCCGCAGTCGGCGGCGCGGGCGGCTTCCGCGAGCGCGGTCTCGAGGTTCTCCCCGGCGACGAGGTTCTCCTCGTCCAGCCACGGCTGGTGTCCGGCGGCGCGCAGGCAGCGCGTCACGTAGCGCGCAAATTCGGCGTCCGCGTGCGCGTAGCTGATGAACACGGTGGCCATAGGAATCGGACGGAGGCCAGTCTACTCCTGTGATCGCGTTGCCAAAGGGAACGAGAGCCTCGAGTGGGAGGCTTTTGCGCGTTCCGCGAGGGCACATTGGCCTTCAGTGAAGGCTCGTAAGCCTTCGAGTGAACGCTCGCGTGCACTCGAGGCGGGCTGAAGCCCGCCCTACGTTGTTACTCCTGCGGCTTCACGCCGAGGTGCCCGCCCGCGATCATCGAGGTGTTCCACACCTCGCCCGACTCGATCGAGAACGACTTGTCGATGAGCTCCTCCGCCTTGGCGCGGTCGCCTTTGAGCAGATGGTACGCCGCGAGCTCGGCCAGCTTCCCTTGCCGGTCTGCTTCTTCGCCAGCTCGAGCAGTGCCGTGCCGGCCTTCTTCTTGTCCGCACCGCGATAGAAGATCCACGACCGGTTTGCCTTCGGCAACCGGGGTGGCCGACAAGAAGGCGACGCTGATCTTCACGGGACACAGTCTCGGCGGCGCGCGGGGGTTTGCGAATGAGCGGTGAACCTGTTTGCGGGCAAATAACTTATGATGGACTCATGCGTACAGTTCTTCTCCTCCTGGCGGCGCTGGCCGTCAGCGCGGACGCGGCGCCCGCGCTGCAGCGCGTCTTCCCCACCCGCGGCGTCACGTTCATGCAGGTCACGGTGCAGATCTACGGCGTGGAGCTGACGCCGGGACCGGTGCGCGTGCTCTTCGACGACGTGCCGGCGACGGTGCTCCGCGCGACGCCAAACCAGTTGACGGTGCTCGCGCCGCATCACTCGCGGCCCGGGAGGGCGGACGTGCACGTGGAGCTCGCCAACGGGACGCGGCTCACGCTCGACGATGCGTTCGAGTTCGGGGACGTATACGTGCGGCGCGACGACTACCGGGTCTTCCTCCTGCCGCTGCGCGCGGGCGACCGCGGAGGGGCGAACGGCTCGCTCTGGCGCACGGAGCTCTCGGTGCACAACGGCAGCCTCGCGGACGCGCTGCTGCTCGCGAACAACTGCGACGTCCCGATCCGGACGCCGTTCTGCGCGCACTCCTTCATCCCGGTGCGCCCCGGCCAGTCGCTCGACCTGCCGATCGCGCCGGGGCTCGCGCACCTCGAGGGGACGTTCCTGTATGTGCCCGAGGAACTGGCGGAAGGCATCGACGCGAAGATGCGGGTGCGCGATGTGTCGAAGGCCGATGAGGGATTCGGCACGGAGGTGCCGGTGGTGCGGCTGGACGAGCTCAAGGAGACGATCCGGCTGCTGGACGTGCCGACCGATCCGCGCTACCGCGCGCTGCTGCGCATCTACGGCGACTCGGCCGAGGAGCGCTTCGTGACCGTGACGGTCTATCCGATGTCCGGCGACGAGCCGCTGGAGCGGCGGACCGTGTACGTGGAGCGCGGCGTGGGGATGTACGACGATCCGGAGTTCCCGTTCGTCTCCGCGTTCGGCCGCCTCGATCCGATCACGGAAGCGGTGCGCGCCTCGGGGCACTCACGGGTCCGGATTCACATCGAAGCCGCAACGCGCCAATGGGCGTTCGTGTCCATCACCAACAACGCCACGCAGCAAGTCACCACCGTGACCCCACACCGGTAAAAAACGTAGGGCGGGCTTCAGCCCGCCCCACGGTTGTCGGTTGTCGGTTGTCAGTTGTCTGCGATGTCCTGAAAACCCAGCCACTCACGGACAACCGACAACCGACAACCCGACAACGCCTTAGCAGCCCGATTCGATGATCACCAGATCGGGCATCCTGCCGCGCTGCTTGCTGCGCCAGTGAGCGACACGGCCGATGAGGCCGAGTCCGAAGCCGGCGCCGGCAGCGATGCCGGCCCACTTCATCGGGTTTGTCTTCATCGAGTCGTTCATCTTCGTCACTTGCGTTCTGGCCCCGTCGCGCATGGAGGTCTGCGCGGTCACGAGCGATCCCTTCATCGCCATGCCGCGATCCCTGGCCACGCGCTGGATGTCGTGCACTTTCGACAGACCGCGAGACTTGATCGAGTCGAGTTTCCCGCGCATCCCGGAGCGTTCCGGCAACGTCACGCCCGTCCCCACGTCATGAATGTGCTCATGCACGTGAGGATGCAGCGTCGCCGCTCCCACCTCACACCCACTCGGCAACTGCAGATCACGAGTCGTATCCATTTTCGGTCCTCCTGATGGTCTTCAAAGTGCGAGGAGGATGCCATTTAACCTCTGCCGTATCAGAAAGATAGGCGATCACTGGCACGCGCGCAAAGCCAGGTTCAGCAGCAGCGTCAGCAGGAGCGAGGCGATGATGCTGAAGAGACAGCCGGAGGTGCGGATGCGGATGGGCATGCGCGCCCGAATTGCGGGAGGCGTGCCGTTCCGTGCTATCCTCGCGCCTCCACACCCGAGTCCGCGTCCTGCGGTCGCGCGATGGCTGTGTCCTCCGCACCACGAAGACGCAGATGAAACAAATCCCCCTCATTCTCTCCCTCACGCTGGCGGTGTGCGCGCAGGCGCGGATGGTGCGCGTCGTCTCGGTGGACGACCCCCGCACGCTCACGGTCGAGCACGGCGGCAAACGCGAGCAGATCCAGCTCGCCGGCGTGGAGATCCTCCACCCCCACGAGGCCGCGCAGCTCCTGCGCTGGACGGTCGGCAGCGCGTGGGTGCTGGCGGAACAGCACCCCGGCGGCGGCTGCCTGGTCTACCGCTCGCCCGATGCGCTGTTCGTCAACCGCGAGCTGGTGATGCGCGGCTACGCCCGGGCCACGGCGTTCGGGATCGAGCCGGAGTCGAACCTCCGGGTCACCTACCTCGGCCAGGTCGAGGCGCCGGTCATTTCACCTCCGAGCGGAACTCGCACTGATAGGTATCCCCGTTCGACAACCCCACCGACACGAAGAAAGTCAGGTACTGCGAAGGCCTCCCCTGCGGCGCCTCGATCGCGGAGTCGCGCATCCACAAAGGGGGAGTAGCCGTGAGGCGGAACACGTGATCCTCTCCACTTTCAATGGTGACGTCGGTGTCCTCCTGGACCACGCGCCAGCCGCGACTGCGCTCGCTCGGCTCGACGCGCACCGACTTCACCGTCACGTCGTGATCCGAGTTGTTCGACACCTCGACCATGAAAAACTTCTCGGCCAGTTCGCCGGGATGCGATCCCGTGTCGTAGGCGGCGGCGAGGCTGACGTCGTGTCCCGGCTCGCAGCCCAGCCTGCGCTTGTCCATGACCGCCGTCGGCGACTTGCAGGCGGCGAGAAGGAAGAGGAGCGAGAACAGCAGCGCTGTCGTTTTCATCCCGTGCAGACCCGCAGGACCGTGGCCACGCCGACGACGCGCTCCTCGGATTCGAGGATCTGCAGTTCGACGCCGCGGCGGACGTTGTCGATGTCCGATTCCAGCTCGAGCACCACCCGGTCTTCTTCGCCGGGACCGAGGAGTGGCGGTCCCTCGAACAGACGGGCGCGGACGACGCGCGGGCCATGACGGGCGAACGGGCGGTACGACCCCTCCCGCGGCGCCACGGGCGCGCTCCGCCCGCCGGCATCCGGCGGCAGGAGGAGGAGCATCGCCTCGAGAAAGGTGGACATGCGGTGTTGGCTCCGATGCTACACCCGCGTCGCCCGTTCGAGGCGTGACAGATGCGCGAACGCCTCGCGCGCCGTCGTGCCGCACATCTCGACCGTGGGGCGGAGACTGCCACACACCGCCGGCCGCTCCGGATGCCCGAAGATCGCGCAGCGGAAGTCGCCGGTGAGATGGATGCAGCGCACCCCCGCCGGCTTGCCGTCGGGCATGCCCGGGATGGGCGAGGAGATGGAGGGCGCGATGCAGCACGCCCCGCAGCCGCTGCGGCAGGTGGTCACGCCGACATTATGGAGTGCGGCAGCGCCAGCTGCCGCTTTCGATGCCGCAGCGCCAGCTGCGGCGGGGTGGGCGGGAGGCTGGCGCCTCCCGCATCGAGAGCGGCAGCTGGCGCTGCCGCACTCCAGATCAGGTCAGGAGCCAGGCGACCGTCCAAAGCGTAAGCGCCGTCCCCACCCCCACCCATGGCTCGCGGAGGCGCGGCACGAACGCGTCCAGCCAGACGCCGAAGCGTGACCAGGGGGCGAGGATGAACGCCGCGGCGATGGCGCCGATCAGGCCGAGGGGGACGATCAGCACGACAGCCACCACGCGTGGCGCGGGCCCGGCGCGGGAGATCAACACACCGCCGCCGATGCAGAGCGCCGCGGCGGCGAGGAAGACCACCGCCAGAAAGACGCGCGTGGCCACCGACGCGCGGCCGACGCTGAGCGGCAGTCCCGCCGAGCGCCTCACGCCGCCCGTCCGAAAAAGTACGACTTGCCGGCCTCGGCGTCGTCGAAGGTCCAGAAGCCGCGCCGGCGGTGCACCCAGACGAAGTTCAGCAGCGCCCAGTCGCCCGCCGAGCCGTGGACGTGCCACAGCAGCACGCAGAGAAAGTAGACGGCGAGCTGCGGGAAGGCGATGGCGCCCGCGACGAGCAGCGCGTTCAGCACCACGAACGGCGCCAGCGCCACGACCAGGAAAGCCCGCGTCCCGGCCACGAAGCGATGTGCGATCACCCACACCGCCAGCATCCGCCCCGACCACTCCCACCGGATGTCTCGCGCCCCCACGAGCCGGTAGGCCGCGGCGTGCAGGAGCTCGTGCAGCGGGAGGATGACCACGACCAGCGTCAGCAGGGCCAGCACGAAGTCGAGGAGGCAGCGGACGAAGGGGCGCTGCCGGGCGATGGCGAGGGCCACGATCGCGCCGAGGGTCGCGAGCGAGATGGCGTGGTGCGCCCAGACCAGCCAGCTCAGGCGGCGGAAAAAGTACTCCAGCACGAATTCGCCGAGCTGCAGGTGGGTCATCTCGCGCAGGAGCTCGTAGCGCGGCGGCGCGAGGTCGTCAACGGTCACCGCGCCCTATTCTTGCAGAGTCTCCTTGGCGAAGGAGGATCTATGGCGTATCAAGACGACCGCGATTCGCGCCACGGCTTCGCCGGTCCCTATGCCCGCGACACGCATCGCGGCGGCCTCGGCGATGACTACGCGCGCGACGGCGGCTGGAGCGGCGCAGGACGCCACGACAATTACACGCGCGAGTCGCATCGCGGACGCGGCCCGAAGAACTGGCGCCGCTCCGACGAGCGCATCCGGGAGACGATCAACGAGCGCCTCACCGATCACGACGACGTCGACGCGACGGACATCGAGGTGACGGTGCAGGACGCGGAAGTGACGCTCACCGGCCTGGTGACGAGCCGCCGCGAGAAACGCATCGCCGAAGACATCGCCTGGTCGTGCGGAGGCGTGCACGACGTGCACAACCGCCTCACGATCGGCGACCGCGAGACGCGCCTCGGCAAAGCCAGGGAGTGAATCGCTGTGGACCGCCGGCGTCCCGCCGGCTGTCTGTGGCGGCGTCCCGCCGCCACCCGGGAGGGCGGGCGGGACGCCCGCACAAACAGCCGGCGGGACGCCGGCGGTCCACCAATCACCGCACGAGGCAGAAGAGGCGGCGCTCGCCGTGCGGGACGCCTCCGCGCGCGTAGCTCTGCTCGGCGAAGAGGATCTCCGTGCGCGTGGCCACGACGACCGTGGACGAGCGCGTGCCGTATCGCTCTCCGGCGATGAACGCCTCGCTCTCCACCTCGCCGATGCCGCGCGGGGTGTTGAGGAAGCGCATCAGCTCATCGATCAGCGCGTCCAGGTTCGTGACGACGAGCGCGTTGCGCAGCCGCTCGACCGCGTAGGCGGTCTTCGGCCACTCCTCCCCCGCCGGCGCATTGCTGAACGCGTGCAGCCCCGGCGCGAGCGGCTTCTGCACCTCGGGGGTAATGTACAGGAGCTCCCCCGCCGCCTCGCCGGCGATCAGGTGAAAGCCGGCGTACTCGTCCGCGTCGCGGGCGATGGCCGCGGCGTACGACCCGGCGTCCATGGCACCGGCCACGTAATCCCGCACGAGAAAACCGCGCGAGCGCTTGCGCCGCTCCGCGCCGCGCAGGTTCGTCACCGCCGCGAGGCGTCCGCCGCGCCGCACCGCCAGCCAGGCGCCGCCGTACAGCGCATCGCGTCCGCCGACGATCTCCTCCATCCCCGCCCAGTGATGCGCGTCGTGCGTCGGGCGGTCGTAGTCCTCGTCGCGGTTGGCGGCGACGACGAGCGGATAGTCTTCGGAGATGCGGTGCGCGAGGGCGATCAGGCACATGCGGCGGCGCGTAGGGTAATCGAAGTGTTGCTGGGTTGCTGGGTGGCCATCAGGAACAGCACCGCAACGAACACAACAACCAGCAACCAGCAACCATCGGGTAACGGCTGGTGCGCTCGCGGAAACACAGTGATACCTTCCGCGCCATGAGAACGATCCTTGCCCTCACGCTGGCCGTGACCGTCAGCGCGGCCGCCCAGACGCAGCAGAAAACCGTGCTCCCCGAAGGCTACTGGCCGCTCGCCGAGTCGGAGAAAGTCCTCGCCAGGACCGAGACCATCCGCCTCGCGCCCGACCTCTCCGCCCTCACCGCGGACGAGCAGTCGGCGCTGAAGGACCTCATCGAGGCCGGCCAGATCCTGCAGAAGCTCTACGAAGAGCAGAAGCACCATCAGGCTGCCTACGCCCTCGACCGCCTGCGCGTCCTGGACGTGCAGACCGGCGGGTCGAAAGCGTCGCAGAACCTGCTGCAGCTCTATCGCCTCCACTCCGGCCCGATCGTGGCCACGCTCGACAACGAGCGCGTGCCGATCGCCCCCGTCTCCCCCGCCATCCCGGGACGCAACATGTACCCGGTCGATGCCACGAAGGCGGAGATCGACGCGTTCATGGAGGCCAATCCGGCCTTCCGCGCGGAGATCCTCGACGAGCGCACGGTGGTCCGCCGCGCCACGAAGACGAACCTCGACCGCGACATCCAGATCCTCAAGGTGTACGCGGAGCTGCGGGCGCTGCACCCCGGCCTGGAGGCGCGCCTGCGCGGCATGCAGACCAACGCCGCGCCGCAGTTCTTCTACGCCGTGCCGTATTCGATCGCGTACGCCGACCAGCTCGTGCCCGTCTTCCGCCTGCTCAGCCAGGCCGCGTCGAAGCTCGAGGCCAGCGACTCGGAATTCGCGCGCTATCTCCGCAACCGCGCCCGCGACTTCCTGAGCAACGACTACGAGAGCGGCGACGCCTCGTGGGTGACGGGACGCTACAAGCGCCTCAACGCGCAGATCGGGGCGTACGAGACGTACGACGACGCGCTGTACGGCGCCAAGGCGTTCCACAGCATGAGCCTCCTGCTGGTGAACGAGAAGGCCACCACGGAGCTGCGCAAGGCGCTGGGCAGCCTGCAGGCCATCGAGGACGCGCTGCCGTACGAGCACCACAAGCGCGTGAAGGAAGACATTTCGGTCGGCGTGTACGACGTGATCGTCGACTTCGGCCAGGCCCGCGGCACGAACACGGCCACGATCCTTCCCAACGATCCGCTCTTCTCACGCCGCTACGGCCGCACCATCCTGCTGCGCGAGAACATCATGAAGAACCCGGAGATCTTCGCCTCGGACGAGCGCGCCTTCCGCGCGGCGACGGTCGATACGCACGCGAAAGACCTCGCCTCCGAGGGGAACTTCCAGCGCACGCTGTGGCACGAGATCGGGCACTACCTCGGCGTCGACCGCGACAAGCAGGGACGCACGCTGGACGTGGCCCTCGAGGACTACGCCGACTCGCTCGAGGAGATGAAGTCCGACCTGGTCTCCCTCTTCGCCCTGCACCGCATGAATCACCCGTCGCTGCGCGCCATCCAGGCCAGCGGCATCCGCCGCACGCTGCAGAACGTGAAGCCGCGCCGCGACCAGCCCTACCAGACGATGCAGCTCATCCAGTTCAACTGGTTCCTCGACAAGGGACTGCTCGAAGCGGACCCGAAAAGCGCGCGGCTGAAGATCCACTACGACAAGTACCCCGAGGCGGTGAATTCGCTGCTGACCGAGGTGCTGAAGCTCCAGCACGAGGGCGACAAGGCCGCCGCGGCCGCGTTCTTCGACAAATGGACGGCGTGGACGCCGGAGCTGCACGAGAAACTGGCCGCCCGCATCCGCGACGCGCAGGGCGCACGCTGGCGCATCGTGCGCTACGCGGCGCTGGGGGAGTAGCGTGAAGAAGCTGCTCGCGGCCGCACTGCTCCTCACCGCCTGCACGACGACGGACCCCAACGTAGGGCGGGCTTCAGCCCGCCCGGAAGACGTAGGGCGGGCTTCAGCCCGCCCGGACGGGCTGAAGCCCGTCCTACGTCTCGACGGGTTCATCCCTCTCCAGTGGGACGAAGCTAACGGCAAGCTGCTGATGGAGATCACGCGCTTCAACGAAGAGTTGATCTGGCAGGTCTCGCTGGCGGCCGGGGTGGGCTCGAACCCCATCGGCCTCGATCGCGGCCAGCTCGGCGCGACGCACCTCATCCGCTTCGAGCGCGTCGGGCCGCGCGTGCTGATGGTGGAGCCGAACTACGCGTACCGTGCGCTGAGCAACGACGCCGCGGAGCGCCGCGCGGTCGAGCAGTCCTTCGCCACCTCCATCCTGGCCGGCTTCAAGGTCGAGTCGACGACGCTGAACGGTGTGCTGGTCGACGCCACGGAGTTCTTCCTCTCCGACGCGCACGGCGTCACGCGCCGCCTGCGCGAGACGCAGCAGGGCAACTACTCGCTCGACCGCAATCGCAGCGCGATTTATCTCCCCCGCACGAAAGCCTTCCCCCGCAACACCGAGGTCGAGGCCACGCTCACCTTCACGACCAGCGACCGCCCCGGCAATCTCGTGCGCGGCGTGACGCCGACCGCCGATGTGATCAGCGTCCGCGAGCATCACTCCTTCGTGGCGCTGCCCGAGCCGGGCTACGAGCCGCGGCGGCAGGACCCGCGCGTGGGCATCTTCGGGGTCGAGTTCTACGACTACGCGTCGCCCTTCACCGAGCCGATCACGAAGCGCTGGATCGCGCGGCACCGGCTCGAGCCGGGCAAGCCCATCATCTATTACGTCGACAACGGCATCCCCGAGCCGATCCGCACCGCGCTGGTGGAAGGGGCGGCGTGGTGGGCCGAGGCCTTCGCCGCGGCCGGCTTCCCGAACGGCTTCCAGGTGAAAGTGCTGCCGCCCGACGCCGATCCGCTCGACGTCCGCTACAACGTCATCAACTGGGTACACCGCTCCACGCGCGGCTGGTCGTACGGCTCGAGCATCACCGACCCGCGCACGGGGGAGATCCTCAAGGGGCACGTGCTCCTCGGCTCGCTGCGCATCCGGCAGGACGTGATGCTCGCGCGCGGCCTGATGTCGCAGTACGACGAGCTCGATCCGGCCACGTCGCCGTCGATCATGGCGCTGCAGCGCATCCGGCAGTTGTCGGCGCACGAGGTCGGGCACACCCTCGGCCTGGATCACAACATGGCCGCCTCCTCCTTCGGCCGCGCCTCGGTGATGGACTATCCGGCGCCGTACGTGAAGATCGTCGGCGGCCGGCTCGATCTCTCCGAGGCGTATACCAACGGCGTCGGCCCGTACGACGTGGCCGCCATCCGCTACGCGTACCAGAAGGTGTCGAGCGACACGGAGCTGGACGCGCTGGCGCGGGCCACGCCGGCGTTCATCTCCGATCCGCATTCGCGCCCGGCCGGCGCCGCGCATCCCCTCGGCTCGGTGTGGGACAACGGGGGCGATCCGGTGGCCATGCTGCGCCACGAGATCGACGTCCGCCGCATCGCGCTGAACCAGTTCGGCGCGCGCAACCTGCCGCAGGGCTACCCGACGTCACACCTCGAAGAGCAGCTCGTGCCGCTCTATCTCCACCACCGCTATCAGACCGAGGCCGCGGCCAAGTCGATCGGCGGCGTGTACTACTCGTACGGCGTGACCGAGCCGCCGCGGCCCGTGCCCGCCGCGCGCCAGCGCGAGGCGCTGGAGGCGGTGCTGGCCACGCTCGAGCCGTCGTTCCTGGAGATCCCGAAACGCATCCGCGACCTCATCCCGCCGCCGTCGTACGCGTGGGGCGACGCGAACACGGAGCTCTTCCCCCGCCGCACCGACCCGACCTTCGACCCGATGGCCGCGGCCATGACGTCCGCGGACATCACCATCTCCGCGCTGCTCGACCCCGCACGCGCGGCGCGCCTGGCGCAGCAGCAGGACTTCACCCTGCGCGACGTCACGGACGCGCTCATCGACGTGGCCTCACGCTCCGGGGCCATGCCCCGCGCCACGCGCACCGTGCTGCTCGTGCGCCTCGCGGGGCTGGCGAACGACCGCGATGCCGACCCGCAGGCCCGCGCCGAGGCGTTCGACGCGCTGCGGCGCCTGTCGGCTGGTCTCGTGGCCGTGAACGACGTCGCGGAGAACACGCACCGCCGCGCCACGCGCGATGACATCGAGCGATTCCTCGCCAGACCCGAGACGTGGCAGCCGCCGACGCTCCCCGCGGTGCCGCCCGGCCCCCCGATCTAACGAACGTAGGGCGGGCTTCAGCCCGCCTCCCCGTGGGTGGGCGGGCTGAAGCCCGCCCTACGTTTTGCATATGCGCTCCCTCTCCTTCGCGCTCCTCCTCGCGCTCGCCTGCAACACCGCCACCGCTCCCGAGCCGGTCGATCTGCATCCGCATCCGCTCACGGGAGAGGCAAACGACTATGACCCGCTGTTGCAGGCGATCGGCGGCGCGCATCTCGTCCTCCTCGGCGAGGCGACGCATGGGACGCACGAGTTCTACGTCGAGCGCATGCGCATCACGCAGCGGCTCATCCGCGAGAAGCGCTTCACCGCGCTGGCGCTGGAGGCGGAGTGGGCCGACGCGGCGCGCGTCGACCGCTACGTGAAGGGACAATCGTCCGACCGCACGGCGGCCGAGGCGCTGGGCGGGTTCGAGGACTTTCCGCGGTGGATGTGGCGCAACGAAGAGTTCGCGTCGCTGGTCGAATGGATCCGCCAGCACAACCAGTCGCTGCCGGCGAACGCGATCAAGGTCGGGGTGTACGGCCTCGACCTCTACGGTCTCGAGGAGTCGCGCGAGGCGGTGCAGCGCCACCTCACCGCGATCGATCCGCAGCTCGCCGCGCAGGTGAAGACCATGAAGGTGCCGCAGCAGGTGGAGGCCATCCGCGCGCGCCGCCTGAAGGCCACGGACAAGCGCATGCTGGACGAGCTCTTCTCCGCCGAGCAGAACGCGCGGGTGGTGCGCAATGCCGAGGAGTACTACCGCGAGCAGAGCCGCGGCCACGTCTCGACGTGGAACCTGCGCGACAAGCACATGGTGGCCACGATGGACGAGCTGCAGCGCTATCTGCTCCAGCGCAACGGTCACGACAACATCGCCGTCTGGGCCCACAACAGCCACGTCGGCGACGCCCGCGCCACCGCCCGGGCGCGCTTCGGCGAATGGAACATGGGCCAGCTCGTCCGCGAGCACTGGCCGGCCGGCGCGAGCTTCACGGTCGGCTTCATGACCAACACCGGCACGGTCATGGCGGCGGATGCGTGGGACTCCCCGCCGCGCATCCAGCAGTTGCGTCCCTCGCTGCGCGGCAGCCACGGCGCCCTCTTCCACGAGGTCGGCCTCCCCCGCTTCCTGGTCCTCCTCGGCGAGATCGAAGCCCGAGCCGTGCGCACGCCGCGGCAACAGCGCGCCGTCGGCGTGGTCTACCTGCCCCACGCGGAGCTGGACGCGCACTACTACACGGCCACGCTGCGGGAGCAGTTCGACGCGGTGGTGCACATCGACGAGACGCGGGCGCTCACACCGCTCTAGTTCTTCGGCGGGTCGTCGAGGCCGAGTGCCCGGCGCTGCTGCTCATCCAGCGACTTCAGCAAACGATTCATGATCTGCCTCCGCCGCCACGCCGACCAGAGGCCGAGCACCGAGGCGAGGATGGTGATCAGCCCACCGATCGTGTACACCACTTCAGGCATGGCGATGAGTGTGGCGCCTGTTAACCAATCCCGCAACTTTTACGTAGACGAGGCGTACATAAGCTTCGACAGGAGAGCTACGCCATGTCCAGACTCGGGAAAATCCTTCTTTTTCTGATCGTCCTCGCCCTCGGGACGGTCGGTGTGTACGCGGTCGTGCGCAACGGGCAGAAGAAGGACGGCGGACTCAAGGAAGTCGAAGTCACGCAGGGGACGATCGTCGAGAAGGCGGTCGCCGTCGGGCAGATCCAGCCCCGCCAGAAGTTCCAGGTGAAGTCGAAGATCTCGGGCATCGTCCGCCGGGCGATGGTGCAGGTCGGAGACACGGTCAAGGCGGGCGATCCGCTCTTCGAGATCGCGCCGACGCCCACGCCGCTCGAGGTCACCGAGGTCGATCGCCGCGTCGAGTCGGCCGAGGCGTCGTTCCGGCGCGCGCAGGGCGACTACCAGCGCGCCCTGGAGCTCTCGAGCAGCGGCGTCCTGCCGAAGTCCGAAGTCGAAGCCAAGAAAGAATCGTTCGAGCTGACCCAGGTCGCGCTGAACAAGGCGCGGCAGGACCGCGAGCTCACCCGCCGCGGCAACCTCTCCTCCACCAGCGCCCAGGAATCGATCATCCGCGCGCCGGCCGCCGGCACCATCCTCACCCGCACCGTCAACGAAGGCGATCCCATCGTGCCGCTGACCTCCTACCAGCCCGGCACCGAGATGGCCACCATCGCCGACATGTCCGACCTCATCTTCAAGGGCACGGTCGATGAGATCGACGTCGGCAAGCTCTCCATGGGCATGGTCGCGCGCATCAAAGTCGGCGCGCTTCCGACCGACGTCGTCACCGGCCGCGTGCAGCGCATCGCGCCGCAGGCACAGCAGAAAGAAGGGGCCACGCTCTTCGACGTCGAGATCGAGCTCGATCCCGGCCAGAAGATCACCCTCCGCGCCGGCTACTCCGCCAACGCCGACGTCATCATCCGCGAGAAGAAAGACGTCCTGGTCCTCCCCGAGCGCCTGGTGCTCTTCGAGGACGGCGGCAAGAAGACCTTCGTCGAGTTGCCGAACGCCGACCCGAAGAAAGAACCGACCAGGAAAGAGATCAAGACCGGCATCTCCGACGGCCTGAACGTGGAGATCGTGAGCGGGCTCGCCAAGGGGGCCAAAGTGGTCGAGAGACCGCCCAAGGAAATCTCCTAACACGCGGCTCGCCCGCGTTGCTGGTTGCTGGTTCCTTGTGGGCAATCGGCTCAACGGGACCGGCATGCGAGAAACCGCAACGAACCAGCAACCAGCAACACATCAACCATGAAAGACATCCTCCGCCAGCTTTACCGCGACCTGCGCAACGAGAAGCTGCGCACGTTCCTGACGATCTTCGGCATCGTCTGGGGGACGGTGGCGATCTCGCTGATGCTCGCCTTCGGAACGGGGCTGCACAAGCAGCTCGTCAAGAACACGGCCGGACTGGGCGACCGCATCATGATCATCTGGCCCGGGCTGACCTCCATCCCGCACGAGGGTCTGGGCAAGGGGCGGCGGCTGCGCGTCACGGAGGACGACATCGAGGCCATCCGCAAGGAGGTGCCGGGCCTCAAGCGCGCGTCCGGCGAGTACATGAACTCCATGCGCCTCGACTACGGCACCAAGACGCTGTCCGTCGACATCTCCGGCGTCATCGCCGAGTTCGGGGAGATGCGCAACCTCATCCCCGAGTCCGGCGGCCGCTTCCTCAATCCCATCGACGATGAAAATCAGCGCCGCGTGATCTTCCTGGGGGACGAGCTGAAGACGAGTGTCTTCGGCGAGTCCGACGCCATCGGCAAGATCGTCCTCCTGAACCAGTCGCCCTTCACCGTGGTCGGCGTGCTGAAGAAAAAGCCGCAGGACTCGAGCTACAGCGGCCGGGACAAAGACAAAGCCTTCATCCCCTCGTCCACCTTCCGCGCCCTCAGCGGCGACAAGTACGTCGACAACATCGTCCTGCAGGGAATGAACGCGGCCGAGTCGGAGCAGCTCATCGAGCGCCTGCGCACCGCGTTCGGCCGCCGCCTGCGCTTCGCCAAGGACGACAAGGAAGCGCTGTCGATCTGGGACACCACCGAGCAGTTCAGGTTCTTCGACATCTTCATGCTCTCGTTCAACGCCTTCCTCGGCATCATCGGCGTGCTGACGCTGATCGTCGGCGGGATCGGCGTGTCGAACATCATGAACGTGATCGTCGAGGAGCGCACCCGGGAGATCGGCATCAAGATGGCCCTCGGCGCGAAGCAGGGCTTCATCCTCTCCCAGTTCCTCATCGAGACCATGCTCGTCACGGCCCTGGGCGGCGCCCTCGGCTTCGCCATCACCTACGGGATCTGCTGGATCTTTCCGCGGAATCCGCTCACGGCCGGCGCCATCGAATACGTCGGCGCGCCCGAGCTCTCCCCGCTCGTGTCGGTGCTGACCGCGGTGGCGCTGGGCGCGGTCGGACTGATCGCGGGCTACTTTCCCGCGCGTGACGCATCGAAACTCGATCCCGTCGTGGCGATGAAACTATGAGACGCAGCCTGCACGTCATCCTCTCCCTCTTCGCGAGCGCGAGCCAGCTCCAGAAGAAGCGCGCCTTCCTCACCATCGCCGCGATCGCGTGGGGCACGGTGGCCATCCTGCTCCTGCTGGCGTTCGGAGAAGGGCTCAAGCGGCAGCTCGACAAGAACCGCCGGGCCATGGGCGAGAACATCTCCGTGCTCTGGCCGGGCGAGACCACCAAGGGCTATCGCGGCCTCCCCCCGGGACGCCCCATCCGCCCGCGCATGGACGACCTCGAGTTCATGCGCGGCCGCCTGCCCGAGCTCAAGTCGGTGATCGGGGAGATCGTGTCGTGGCGCACGCCGCTGGCCTACGCCGGCAAGACCATCAACAGCCGCGTGATCGGCGTGAGCTGGCAGTACGGCGAGGCGCGCAAGCATTACCCCGTCGCCGGCGGCCGCTGGCTCTCGCCCGAGGACGAGCAGCAACGCCGCCGGGTGATCTTTCTCGGCGACGAAGTGGCCACCGACCTGTTCGGAAAAGAAGACCCGGTCGGCAAGGTCGTCCTGGTCAGCAACGCGCCGTACCTCGTGGTCGGGGTGATGCAGCACAAGACGCAGATGGGCACCTACGGCGGCCCGGACGCCAACCACGCCACGATTCCCATCACCACCTTCCGCGCCCAGTTCGGCCGCGAGCGGCTGAACAACGTCCTCATCGAGACTCACACGCCGGAGCAGATGGCTGGCGCGCTGAAGAAATACAACGAGGTCATGGGACCAAAGCTCGGCTACGACCCGACCGACGAGGGCGCCTTCGGCACGTGGGACACGGTCAAGAGCGCCAAGGTGAACCGCATGATCACCGGCGGCATCCAGATGTTCCTCGGAATCGTCGGCGCGCTGACGCTGCTCATCGGCGGCGTCGGGGTGGCCAACATCATGTTCGCCGTGATCAAGGAGCGCACCCGCGAGATCGGCGTGAAGATGGCCCTCGGCGCGAAGGCGTCGTGGATCATCTGGCCGTTCGTGCTCGAGGCGCTCGTGTACACCTTCATCGGCGGCGCGCTGGGGATCATCATCGCCACGCTGCTCGTCGCGGCCATGTCGTTCATCCCGCTCGACAGCGACGTCATGTCGTTCCTCGGCCACCCCACGCTCTCCCCGCAGATCGGCATGGCCACCTCGGTCATCCTGGGCATGATCGGTCTCGTGGCCGGCTACTTCCCCGCGCGCCGCGCGGCACGCATCGATCCCGCGGCGACTCTCCGCTATGAATGAGGCAACCATGAGCAAGAACCAGTCGATCATCCGGATGTCCGGCATTCGCAAGGTCTACGACACCGGCAAGGTGAAGGTCGAGGCGCTGAAAGGCATCGACCTGGACATCTACGCGGGCGAGTTCGTGGCCATCGTCGGCCCCTCCGGCTCCGGCAAATCGACGCTCATGAACCTCCTCGGCTGCCTCGACACACCGTCCGACGGCCAGTACGAGATCGGCGGCGACAACGTGGCCGGCGTGACTCGCGACGAGCTGGCCGAGATCCGCAACCGCCGCGTCGGATTCGTCTTCCAGAACTTCAACCTCCTCCCGCACATCACCGCGCAGGAGAACGTCGAGCTGCCGATGCTCTTCGGCGGCATCAACCCGAAAGAACGGAAAAAGCGCGCCACGGAGCTGCTCGCGCGCGTCGGCCTCGGCGACCGCATCGATCACAAGCCGACCGAGCTCTCCGGCGGCCAGATGCAGCGCGTGGCCGTGGCCCGCGCCCTGGCCATGAACCCCGACATCGTCCTCGCCGACGAGCCCACCGGCAACCTCGACACCACTTCCGGCACCGACGTCATGGGCCTCTTCCAGGAGCTGTGGAAGAGCGGCCGCACGCTGGTGATCATCACCCACGACCCGGCCCTGGCCAAGCGCGCGTCGCGGATCGTGGAGATCCGCGACGGACGCATCACGAGCGACACGCGCAACGAAGCGGCGGCGTAATCTGGAGTGCGGTAGCGCCAGCTACCGCTCTGGATCGCGGCGACGCCAGTCGCCGCGGCCGCAGCTGGCGCTGCGGCATGGAAAGCGGTAGCTGGCGCTACCGCACTCCACATGCGTGCTAACCTCTACCCGGGTTCCATGACCACCACCACCCCGGGCCGCCGCCTGATCCTGTGCCTCGACGGCACCTGGAACAGCACCGCCAACGAGCGGGAGCGCGAGGACCACAGCAAAGTCTTCCGTCCCACCAACGCGCTGAAGATCTGCCGCGCCGTGCTGACGACGGCGGATCGGATGCAGATCACCTACTACGACAACGGTGTCGGCTCGCTGGCGCAGTACTCCGGCCGGGCCAACAAGCTGCTGTTCAAGGCCGACCGGCTCCTGGGCGGTGTGTGGGGCGCCGGCTTCGAGGGGAACGTCGAGGACGCGCTGCACTTCCTCAGCCTCAACTATCTCCCCGGCGACGAGGTGTTCATCTTCGGTTTCAGCCGCGGCGCGGCCACGGCGCGCGCGGTGACGCGCTTTCTCGAGTGGAGCGGCGGACTGCTGCCGAAGAAGGACGCCTACTACTTCCCCTTCTTCTACCGCGAGTACATCCAGTCGCACGGCGAGCCGGAGGTTCGACACCAGCGCCGCGCCGGCGGCGAACTTCTCATACGCCAGAGCAGTGTGACCTGATCGCGACTGGAGATTGCGGATCACGGAACGGAGGCCGGTAATGCCCACGGAAACGAACCGGGTGCTGGTGAAGATGCACCCCTCCAACGCGCTCAAAGCGGCGGAATCGCGCGTGAATCTGCGGCCCCTGTACGACAGCACGCGCGCCGCGGCCGCGTTCGGCCTCTCCGGAAATCCCGAGTGGTTCATCGCCGAGCTCGAGGAAGGCGCCGACAGTGCGTGGGACTTTGCGCACGGGCGCGTGGCCGACCAGCTCGGCGTGGCCGAGTCGGACGTCGTCTTCGCCGAGCCCGATCTCCTGCACGACATCTATCGCGACGACAGCGAGGAAATGGCCGAGGGGGAGGCCTTCGGCGCGACGAAGATCGAGTGCGTGCAGAACCCGCAGGACAACACGCGCGGCAAGGTCGTCGGGGGCAATGCGATCTGGCACCTCGACGACGATCACACGCAGCTCGGCAGCGCCCGCGCCCTGGTGCGGTTCACCGAGCCGCGCACGCGCATCGCCCACATCGACACCGGCTACTTCCCCGGCCACGTCACCACGCCCGCGCGCCTGCGCGTCGACCTGCAGCGCAGCTTCGTCGAGGGCGACGGCAATCCCAACAGCGCCGTCGACCCGAACAACGAACGGCGCATCCTCGACAACTCCGGCCACGGCACCGGGACGCTGAGCATCCTCGCCGGCCGGGCCTTCGCGCCGTTCAACATTCCCCTCGGCGGCGCGCCCGACGCCGACATCGTGCCGCTGCGCGTGGCCGACAGCGTCGTGCTCCTCCGCACCAGCGCCCTGGCCCGCGCGCTCGACTACGCCGTCGCCCAGCAGTGCGACGTCATCACCATGAGCATGGGCGGCGTGCCGTCGCAGGCGTGGGCCGAGGCGGTGGACCGGCTGTACGAGGCGGGCATCGTCTACTGCGCCGCCGCGGGCAACCGCACGCGCCCCGCGCCCCCGCCCGTGCTCGTCTATCCCGCGCGCTACCCGCGCGTGATCGCGGTCGTCGGGGCCATGGCCAACCACGAGCCGTACAAGAACCTGCAGAGGGCGCTGGAGGGGTGCTTCGGGCCCGGCAGCGCCATGGAGAAAGCGCTGGCCGCGTACACGCCGAACATCCCGTGGGCGCGCTTCGGCTGCCCGACGGTGGTCCGCCTGAACGGCGAAGGGACGTCCTCGGCCACGCCGCAGGTCGCCGCCGCGGCCGCGCTCTGGATCGAAAAGTACAAGGCCGTGCTGCCGCGCAACTTCCGCCGCGTCGAGGCCGTGCGCAAGGCGCTCTTCGACTCCGCGCGCAAGGTCGACCCGGAGCATTTCGGCAACGGCATCCTGCGCGCCCGCGCCGCGCTCGACATCGCGCCGGACCTCAACCGCCCGATGAGCGCAAAGTCGAAGAACTCCTTCAGCGTGCTCCGTCTCCTGACCGGCCTCGGGATCGCCGAGCCGACGCCGCGCGAGGAGATGTTCAACCTCGAGCTCGGCCAGCGCTGGCTGAAGAACGAGGAGCTGCAGGAGCTCGTCCCCGACCCCGAGGCGCTCGACCGCCTCGACGACGCGCAGATGCGCAAAGTCATGGAAGCCATCATCGAGGACAAGCAGGCCTCGCGGGCCCTGCGGCAGCACGTCGCCGCGCGCTATCCCGCGGTCGCCGGCACGCCGGCGCCGTACAACGACAACCGGCGCGGCATCGTGCCGGACCTGCTGGCCGCCTGCGACGCGCAGCCCGTGCCGCGCCCGCCCGCGCACCGCCGCCTGCGCGTCTACGCCCTCGACCCGAGCCTCTCCACCCGCCTGGCCACGGCCTCCATCAACGAGGTCACTCTGCAGGTCCCGTGGGACGCCAAGTACGCCGGCGGCAGGGGCGAGTACTTCGCCTTCGACGATGTCGACGTGACCGGGAAAAAGTACGAGTCGGTGAACCTGAACGCGCCGGAGCTGCTGGCGCAGGACGGCTGGGCGCCCGCGGAAGGGAACGCGCAGTTCCACCAGCAGATGGTCTACGCGGTGGCCATGAAGACCATCGCGCACTTCGAGAAGGCCCTCGGCCGGCCGGTGCTCTGGCGTCCGCTCGTGAATCCGGACAACGAGCACGATGACAGCGGCTTCGCCGGCCAGCTCACCGTCAAGCCGCACGCGCTGCGGCAGGCCAACGCCTTCTACAGCCCGCGCGAGATCGCGCTGAAGTTCGGTTATTTCGAGGCCTCGGCCGACCATCCCGGCGAGCACATGCCGGGCAGCCGCGTGTACACGTGCCTCTCGCACGACATCATCGCCCACGAGACCACGCACGCCATCCTCGACGGCATGCACCGCCGCTTCAACGAGGCCACGAATCCCGACGTGCTGGCGTTCCACGAGGCTTTCGCGGACATCGTGGCGCTGATGCAGCACTTCACCATTCCCGAGCTGCTGGAGAGCGAGATCGCCCGCACGCGCGGCGACATCGAGACCGAGTCGACCCTGGGCATGCTGGCCGTCCAGTTCGGGCAGGCCTCCGGCGGGCGCGGGGCGCTGCGCAACGCCATCGGCCGCCTCGACGAGAACGGCGTCTGGGTGCGCAACGCGCCCGATCCGGCGGAGCTGCCCAAGCGCCTCACCCCGCACGGGCGCGGCGCGATCCTCGTGGCGGCGGTGTTCGACGCCTTCCTGGCCATCTACAAAATGCGCACGGCCGACCTGCTGCGCATCTACACCGGCGGCACGGGCGTGCTGCCGAACGGCGCGATCCATCCGGACATGGTCCGGCGACTCGCGGCCGAGGCGGGGGCCGCGGCCGGCCACGTGCTGGAGATGTGCATCCGCGCGCTCGACTACCTCCCGCCCATCGACGTGACGTTCTTCGAATACCTGCGCGCGCTGATCACCGCCGACTCCGATCTCAATCCCGAGGGGCACGAGTACCGCGTGGCGTTCGTGGAAGCCTTCCGCCGCCGCGGGATCTACCCGCAGAGCATCGACGAGACGCCGCGCACGCTCTCCGTCGACACGCTCCGCTGGAAGGGGGGACTGAACACGGCCATGCTGAGCGACGAGCAGAAAACGCAGTACGGGAAAATCGTCGAGAGCCTGAAGACGTACTCGCAGGAGGCGCTCTACCTGAACGACCGCGAGGTGCTGTTCCACCGCACGCGCGAGCACCGCCGCAACCTGCACGAGATGCTGAAGGAGGCATTCACGGCCAACCCCGCGTTCGCCGGCGAGCTGGGGCTGGACATCGGCGCGGAGTTCGATCCGAAGGAAGACCGGTTCGAGGTGCACTCGCTCCGCACGGCCATGCACGTCGGCCCGAACGGCAAAGTGATTCCGCAGGTGGTGGTCGTGCTGACGCAGTCGAAGACCATCGGCACCGGAACCGCGGGGTCGGCCGTGCCGAAGTTCCGCGGCGGCGCGACGCTGGTCGTCGACCTGACAGTGCCGGACGTGAAGTACCGCATCGTCAAGAACTTCAACAGCGCCGACCGCCAGAGCCGCACGAACGCGTTCGTGCAATCGGCCGTCGCCGACCCGCTCCGTGCGCTCCTCGTCGCGCCGGCCGGCGGCGAGCACTTCATGGCCATGCACGCGTTGGCGGAGGAGGGGATGTGAGGAGAGGCTCACAGGTCCATAGGCTCACAGGCTCATAGGACACCCTCTTGAGCCTGTGTACCTATGAGCCCCCCCGGGGGCTCCTGCGACGGGGTGAGCTTCCATCAGCCATCGGCGTCCACGCATCTCCGGACAGCACTCGCGTAAATGCACCGGTGCAGATCCAAAAATGACCGCAGATCATCTGAAAAATGACCGCGGATCATCTGAAAAATGACCGCAGGTCACTTGAAAGTGCTCCGCGATGACTTTCCGCGTGATCCGCGCTCATCTTGCAAATGATTGCAGAGGCCATGCAACTGCCCCTCGGTCGACACTCAAAAATGATCCACGATGGGATCGACGCTCCCGCGGGCGCGATGAAGGTGCTCCGCGGTCATTTGGAAGGTGATCCACGGTCATTTAGAAGGTGATCCACGGTCATTTAGAAAACGAAAAGCCGCGAGCGGCGATGGCTCATTCGCGGGATCTCTACCGATGGCCTGAAGCCACGCCACGCCACCAACCATGCGCGACACCACCACGAACCAGCAACCAGCAACCAGCAACCAACAACAGCTTCCCGGGTAGGGAAACCCGCCGCTTGGTACACTCCCATATAGACAATCCGCCCACATCGGTAGAAGGAGAATCCATGGCCCGAGTCCGTCCCGGATTTCTCGTCGTCGCTTTGTTCGCCCTCCTCGTCGTCACGACCTGCAAAGAAAAGGAGACGGCCGAGCAGACACCGGGCGGTACCGCGGCGCCGCGGTACAAGGCCATCCCCGCGAACTGGAAAGAGACGAACGTCGACGTCTTTCCGGGGATGAACGGCGTCACCCTCGCGCCGAACGATCCCGCGTTGCCCGGGCGCATCGTCTGGAACCTCTGGGTCGGCGACAGCGGCCTGATGTGGGACTGGCTCGCCCAGCACGGCTTCGGCACGGCGGACCTCATCAAGACCGTCGACTCCCGCCGCCACGACACCCGCTTCCGCGACATCGGCATCATCAACCAGCCCGGCTTCGTGCAGGCCACGAAGCCCGACCAGTACGGCCTCTTCATCGACGTCCCCGACCCGGCCGATCCCGAAGGACAGTTCGACCAGAAGGTCGACTACGCCACCTACGGCCGCTCCACCGGCGTCATCGGACTGCGCATCTCCGACAACCCCCAGTTCACCGGCGCCGCGAAGCAGGCCTGGATGGACGAGATCGCGAAGACCGGCGGCTACGCGAAGCGCTATTACGAAGATCCGTCGTACTTCAACAACCCGAAGCTGGTGCGCCCCTACATCGTCGGCATGTCATGCGCGCTCTGCCACGTCAGCTTCGATCCGGTGCGCCCGCCGGCCGACGTGAACAAGCCGAAGTGGGAGAACCTCAACGACTACATCGGCGCACAGTACTTCGACGTGACGGAGTTCTTCGTGCCGCGCATCATCACCGGCGGCATGAACGGCCAGGCGGTGAACATCTCGGAGGCGGACAAGGAGAGCTTCGTCTGGCAGCTCATCCACACCAGCGTCCCGGGCGCGCTCGACACGTCGTTCATCGCCACCGACTACATCAACAACCCCGGCACGATGAACGGCGTCTTCAATGTCGCGCAGCGCCTCAGCCGCGCCGCCAACGGCGTGACGAAGGCCCCGGGCAAGTACGACCCGATGGTCGAGCAGATGGCCGGCGGCTCGCTCGACCTGAAGTGGCTGACGCTCGACAACGGCCAGAAGATCCCGCGCGTGCTCAAGCAGGGCGATGACTCGGTCGGCTTCGAGGGAGCGCTGAGCCGCGTCTACGTGAACATCGGCCACGCCTGGCCGGAGTGGCGGAAGCACTTCCGCCCGCTCGTCGGCGGGCCGCTGCCGGCCAACCCGAAATTCGCGTCGCAGTCGCCGGTCCCGGTGAAGGCGCTGCAGATGAACTCCGCCTCCTGGAACTGGAGCGAGGACCGCTCGCAGGCGCTGGCGACCTACTTCGTCAACTACGCCAAGCCGCTGCTGCTGAAGGACGCGCCGGGCGGCGCACGGCACCTCACCACGGACCAGGCGGTGCTCAACCGCGGGAAAGTGGTGTTCGCGGAGAACTGCGCCGCATGCCACTCCAGCCGCCAGCCCGGGTTCGATCCGTTCACCGCCCAGGGAGCCATCTCCGAGCCGGCCAAGACCTGGTTCCGCACCGAGGTCATGAAGCCGGAGTTCTTCACCGACAACTTCCTCAGCGACGAGCGCCGGCATCCGGTCACGCAGATCGGCACGAACTCGGCGCGCGCCGCCGCCACCAACGCCACGCGCAATCACATCTGGGACAACTTCTCCTCCGAGACGTACAAGAACCTGCCGCCCATCGGGAAGTTCGAGGTCGACAACCCGTACGCGCCGAACGGGAAGAGCACGGTCAGCATCCCGCTGCCGGGCGAGCCGAACGGACCGGGCTACTATCGCCCGCCGTCGCTGATCAGCCTCTGGTCCAGCGCGCCGTACCTTCACAACAACACGGTCGGCTACGATCCGACGGCCGCCTGGCGAAAAGCCGGGCAGGCCGACGTGAGCGTCGACGCGCGCATGCGCGCTTTCCAGGACGGCATCGAGAAGATGCTCTGGATCCAGGACCGCGGCAAGTTGATCTACAAAACGACCCAGAAGTCGTTCATCAACATTCCGCTCCCCTATCTCCCCGACATCCTGCAGGACGCGGTCAAGCGCCACCCGCATCTCATCGACCCGAAGACGCAGAGCCTCAAGGTCGGCCCCATTCCCGAGGGGACGCCGATCAATCTCATCGCCAACACGAACCTCGATCCGGGGCTGGCGGTCGGAGTGCGGCGCGCCGAGCTGTTCGCCGCGATCCTCGATACTCTGGCCAGGATCAAGAAGGATAATCTCAATGACGCGCAGGTGAAGGAGCTGATGTCGCGGGAGCTCGTGCCGCGGTTCCTGGCCGTGAACAAGTGCCCCGATTTCTACGTCGACAAGGGGCACGAGTTCGGCCGGAACCTGCCGCTCTCGGACAAGCGGGCGCTGATCGAGTTGCTGAAGACGTTCTGAGGACACTGCCATTTCTGAAGCACTGCACGATTACATTGTCGTCGGCTCGGGAGCCGGGGGCGGCCCCCTGGCGGCGAATCTCGCCGCCAGGGGCTTCCGTGTGCTCCTGCTCGAGGCGGGCTCCGATCCCGAGAACTGGCACTATCAGGTCCCCTGCTTCCACGCCCTCTGCAGCGAGGACGAAGAGATGTCGTGGAACTTCTTCGTCCATCACTACGACACCGACGAGGCGCGCGACCCGAAGTACCGCGAAAAGCAGGGCGGCGTCCTCTACCCCCGCGCCGGGACCCTCGGCGGCTGCACCGCGCACAACGCGATGATCACCATCGTGCCGCACGACAGCGACTGGGAGGCCATCGCCGAGCTGACCAAAGACGATTCGTGGCGCGCGAAGAACATGTGGCAGTACTTCGAGCGCGTGGAGCGCTGCCTCTACCGCGACCGGCCGCAGCCGGGCGAGGCGAACCGCAGCGGCCACGGCTTCGACGGCTGGCTGTCCACGAGCCGCGTCGACCCGCTGATCGCCATGGGCGACCGGGAGGTCATCGCCACCATCGTGTCGACGCTGCGCTGGGCGGCGCGTCGCTTCTGGTACCGCGGCCTGATCCGGCGCATCTTCCGGTTCTTCATCACCGGTGGCGACGACCCGAACGACAAGCGCAACCGCGCCGCCTTCGAGGGGATGACCACCACCGTCCCGCTGGCCACGGTGGGCGGGAAACGCAACGGCGCGCGCGAGTTCATCCGCCGCGTGCAGCAGCAGCATCCCGACCGGCTGACGGTGCGCATGAACACCTTCGTCACGCGGGTGGTCCTCGACGCCGACAACCGCGCCGTGGGCGTGAAGTACCGCGAAGGGCAAAGTCTCTATCGCGCCGATCCAAGGGCCACCTCCGCACCGCCCGGAGAAGAGGGAGAGTACCGCTGCACGCGCGAGGTCATCCTCGCCGGCGGCGCGTTCAACACCCCCCAGCTCCTGATGCTCTCCGGCATCGGTCCGAAGGAGCATCTCGAGGATCCGAAGATCGGCATCCCCTGCCGCGTCGACCGGCAGGGCGTCGGCCGCAACCTGCAGGACCGCTACGAGGTGGGCATCGTCTCGCAGATGGATAGGCCGTTCTCGCTGCTGAAAGACGCCACGTTCAAGGCGCCGGTCGAGGGTATCCCTCCCGATCCTGTCTTCGAGGAGTGGCGCAAAGGCGGCGGGCTGTACACCTCGAACGGGGCCATGGCCGCGCTGATCCTGAAGTCGGATTCGTCGAAGAAGGACCCCGACCTCTTCATCTTCAGCCTTCCCGGCGATTTCCACGGCTACTTCCCGAAGTACTCGGAGGAAGTCGAGAGGCGGAAGGACCACCTCACCTGGGCGATCCTCAAGGCGCACACGAACAACACCGGCGGCACGGTGCGGCTGCGCAGCAGCAATCCGTTCGAGACGCCGGACGTGCGCTTCCACTATTTCGAGGAAGGGACGGACACGAAAGGGGAAGACCTCGCCGCGGTGGTGAAGGCGGTGAAGCTGGTGCGCCGGATGAACGACCTCAATCCGCACATCGCCCGCGAGGTGATCCCGAACCGCGAGGAGTATCCGGAGGAGCGCATTCCCGAATGGGTCCGCAACCAGGCCTGGGGCCATCACGCCTCGTGCAGTTGCAGAATGGGCCCGCCCGACGATCCGCTGGCGGTGGTGGACAGCCGCTTCCGCGTGATCGGCACGAAGGGGCTGCGCATCGTCGACGCCTCGGTGTTCCCCCGCATCCCCGGCTTTTTCATCGTGACGCCGATCTACATGATCAGCGAGAAAGCCGCCGATGTGATCGCGGAAGACGCGCGTTCGGCGTAGGCACGAGGGAACGACGGGAGGCCTCCGGCGGGCCGGCCCGGCCGGCAGCGCTGATGTTGCCTTCGCGCACTGAACACGTTTCTCGCGCGACCCGCGTCCCGCGCCATAACAAGCGCTGCCGGCCGGGCCGGCCCGCCGGAGGCCCCCCGGTCGTCCTCTGCGCCCGCGCGACGCACGACTTCCGCGACTACAATATGGCTGGGTGGAATTCGAGCACGATTTCCTCATCAGCTACGCACATATCGATGACCAGGCGCTCGTAGCAGGCGAGAGTGGATGGGTGTCGCGCCTGCACCGGTTGCTGGAGATTCGTGTGGGCCAGCTCCTCGGCCAGACTCCCCGCATCTGGCGCGATCCCAAGCTGCACGGAAACGACTTCTTCGCCGACACCATCCTGGAGCGCCTCCCCCGCGTCGCCGCGCTCGTCTCCGTCGTCTCCCCGCGCTACGTGCAATCCGAGTGGTGCAACCGCGAGCTGAAAGAATTCGTCCGCGCGGCGGAACAGTCGGGCGGCGTGAGAATCGCCGACAAAGCGCGCATCTTCAAGGTCGTCAAGACACCGGTCCAGGCCGAGAAGCTGCCGGAAGAAGTCCAGCCCATGCTCGGCTACGAGTTCTTCATCTACGACCCCGAGTCCGGTCGCCCGCGGGAACTGGCGGCGGAGTACGGGCCGGACGCCGACCGGGCCTTCCTGACCAGGCTCGACGACCTGGCCTACGACATCGCCCGGCTGCTCGAGGCTCTCCATCGCAACGGCGCCACGGAGCCCGCGCGCGCGCCGACCGGCATCACCGTGTTTCTCGCCGAAACGAGCCTCGAGCTGCGCGACGAGCGGGAGGCCATCAAGCGCGACCTGCTCCGGAACGGCTGCCAGGTCCTCCCCGATCGTCCGCTGCCGCTCGTGGCCGAAGAGCTGGATGCCGTCGTGCGCGAACAGTTGCAGCGCAGCAGGCTGTCCATTCATCTCGTCGGCAGGAACTACGGCGTCGTCCCGGAAGGCGCCGTGCATTCGATGGCCGAGCGGCAACAGCTCCTGGCGGCGGAGATCGGCCTGGAGACCGGCCTCTCCCGGCTGATCTGGCTGCCGCCCGGACTGGAGGTCGAGGACGCGCGGCAGCGCCAGTTCCTCCAGGATCTCCATACCGACCCGCGGGTCCACGCCACCGCCGAGCTGCTGGAAGTCCCGTTCGAAGACCTCAAGACCCTGATCCACATCAAGCTCACGCCGCCGCCTCCGGCGAAGCAGCAGCCGCGGGCGGCGGAAGCGCAGACGCAGGAAGTGACGCGCGTCTATCTGCTCTGCGACCGCGACGACACCGAGGCCATCCAGCCGCTGGAGGACTTCCTCTTCGACCGCCGCTTCGAAGTGATCCGCCCCATCTTCGACGAGGACGAGACGCAGGCGCGGCTCGAGCACGAGGAGAGCCTGCAGTCGTCCGACGCGATCCTCATCTATTACGGCGCGGGGGGAGAGCTCTGGCTCCGGCGCAAGCAGCGCGAGCTCCAGAAAAGCGCGGCCCTCGGCCGCGAGAAACCGTGGCTGGCCAGCGCCATCTACATCGGCCCTCCCTCCACGCCCCAGAAGCAACGCTTCCGCACCCTGGAAGCGCTGCTCCTCCACGAGCCCGAGACCGGATTCGACCCTTCGGTCCTGCAGCCGTTCCTCGACGCCATCGAGACGGCCAGAAAAAGTACGCCATGAGCTCGCCGCACATCCGCATCGCCGCCGCCCGTGCCTTCAATCCCTTCCCCGGCCTGCGTCCGTTCGAGCCGGAAGAGGACTACATCTTCTTCGGACGGGAGAAGCAGACCGACGAGTTGATGCGGAAGCTGCGCACGACGCGCTTCCTCTCCATCCTCGGGCAGTCCGGCAGCGGGAAGTCGTCGCTCGTCCGTTCCGGCCTGATCCCCTCGCTCTACGGCGGCGGCATGACGATGGCCGGCTCGCGCTGGAGGGTGGCCATCATGCGGCCCGGCGAGAATCCGCTGGGGAATCTCGCCCAGGCGCTGAGCGAGCCGGGAGTCCTCGGGCCGGAGGGATTTCCGGCCGAGACCGCCGACTCCGGCCTGACCCGCGCCTTTTTCGAGACCACGCTGCGCGCCAGCCAGCGCGGCCTGGTCGAGTGCATCCAGCACGCGCGCATCGGTCCCGGCTCCAACGTCCTGGTGCTGGTCGACCAGTTCGAGGAGCTCTTCCGCTACAAGCGCAGCCGCCGCAACGCCGGGCACGACGAGGCCGTGGCCTTCGTCAAGCTCCTGCTCGAGGCGCACGACAGCGAAGTGCCGTGCTACATCGCCATCACCATGCGCTCCGACTTCATCGGGGACTGCATGGAGTTCGGCAGATTGCCGGAGGCCATCAACGACGGCATCTACCTCGTGCCGCGCATGAGCCGCGAGGAGCTGAAGCTGGCCATCACCGGCCCGGTGACGGTGGGCCGCGCCACGATCGCGCCGCGGCTCGTGTCGCGCCTCCTGAACGACGTCGGCGACGACCCCGACCAGCTTCCCATCCTGCAGCACGCGCTGATGCGCACCTGGGAGCGGTGGGAGCAGGACCTGCAGCCGCACCGGCCGCTCGATCTCCAGCACTACGAGGCCATCGGCACGATGAAAGCCGCCCTCTCGCGGCACGCCGAAGAAGCATTCGGCGAGCTGGACGCCCGGCAGCAGCAGATCGCGGCGAAGATGTTCAAGGCCCTGACCGACAAGGGCGCCGACGCACGCGGCGTCCGCCGGCCGGCGACGCTCCGCGAGCTCTGCGCCCGCACCGGCTGGGGCATGGACGAAGTGACCCGCGTGGTGGAGGCCTTCCGCAAGCCGGGACGCTCGTTCCTCATGCCGCCGGCGGACGTTTCGCTGCAGCCGGAATCGATCATCGATCTCTCGCACGAGAGCCTGATGCGCATCTGGGAGCGGCTCTCGGTCTGGGCGGACGAGGAGTCGCGGTCCGCGCAGCTCTATCTCCATCTCGCCCAGGCGGCGCGGCGCCATGCGGAGGGCGCGGCCGCGCTCTGGCGCGATCCGGAGCTGCAGCTCGCCCTCGAGTGGCGCGACCGGGAATGGCCCACGGAACACTGGGCCGCGCGCTACGACCCGTCGTTCGGACAGGCCATGGCCTTCCTCGACGCCAGCAGGGCCGAGCGCGACCGGGAGATCCGCGAGGCCGAGGAGCGCCGCCGCCGCGAACTGAAACACGCCCGCATGCTCGTCCTGATGCTGGCCATCGCCTCGGTGCTGACGTTCGCGCTCGGGTCGTACGCCTTCGCCCAGAAGATCAAGGCGGAGCAGGAGGTGGCCATCGCCGAGAGCGCCCTGCGTCGCGCCGACAGCAACCGCCTCCGCGCCGAGATCGACGGCCGGAAAGCGCGCGAGGCCCAGCAACGCGCCGAGATGGAACGCGCCCGCTGCGCGGAGTAGCCGGCACGGGCGGCAGCGCTGGCTTCGCCAACGGAAGCACAGCGGACCGCCGGCGTCCTCGCCGGCTGTCTGTGCGGGCGTCTCGCCCGCACAGTGGCGGCGGGACGCCGCCACAGACAGCCGGCGGGACGCCGGCGGTCCGCCTATGCTTCTGCCTAGCCGTTCCGCACGCCTGTCGCCCGAAGCGCGCGTCTCGTGAGCGCAGTTTCACTTCGGCAGCTTTGTTGCACAAAGTACTCCGTGGTACCTTACTAACCATGAGTCGACCCTCCCCTGTCCCGCACTCCATTCACGAGCAGGCGCTCGATGACATCCGTTACATCCGCTCCACCGTGGAGAACGCCGGTCAGTTCACCGCCGTCTCTGGACGGGGCGGTGTGGCCATGGGAGTCACGGGGCTCCTGGCTGCCGTCGCGGCGGCCACACAGACCAGCGTCCCCACGCGCTGGCTGGCCATCTGGCTGAGCGCGGCGGTCGTGGCCACCAGCCTCGGCATCTTCTTCATGGCCTGGAAGAGCCGGCGCGCCGGGGTCTCGCTCGTCTCCGCGCCCGCGCGGCGATTCGCGCTGGCCTTCGTGCCCGCCATCGCGGCGGCCGCCGCGCTGACGGTCGTCCTGGCCAGCCGCGCCGAGCTCGACCTGCTCCCGCCCCTCTG
Organism: Thermoanaerobaculia bacterium; assembly: GCA_035627015.1. GTDB lineage: Bacteria > Acidobacteriota > Thermoanaerobaculia > Gp7-AA8 > Gp7-AA8 > QHVT01. The sequence goes on from DASPMO010000015.1 coordinate 87,229, forward strand.
GCTCCTGCTCTACGGCGTCGCCGTCTCGGCCGGAGGCGCCCTCTCGGTGCGCGTCATTCCCTTCATGGGGCTGGCGCTGCTCGTGACCGGCGTCGCGGCGCTGCTGGTGCCGTTCGCCGCGGCGAACCTGCTGCTCGGCGTCGGCTTCGGGCTCGTCCAGATCGCCGGCGGAGTGGTGATCATCCGGAGGTACGGTGGCTAAGCCGCTCAGGAAGGCTCAGGCAGCCGACACAGCCCCGCGGCTCGAAGCGATCGGCGGCGCGACGCATCAGCTCGACCGGCTGATCCACGAACGGCTCCGTCTCGGCATCGTCTCCGCGCTCGCGGTGAACGAATCGCTGACGTTCACCGATCTCCGCTCCATGCTCGCCACCACCGACGGAAACCTGAGCGTGCACGCGCGCAAGCTCGAGGAAGCCGGCTACATCCAATGCACCAAATCGTTCGAGGGACGACTCCCGAAAACCGCTTACAAGCTCACCAGCGCCGGCCGCAAGGCGCTGGGCCACTATCTCGACCGCATGGAGGCGCTGATCC